>NZ_JAPEPM010000009.1:0-74252 GCF_026340105.1 Streptomyces sp. NBC_01433
ACGGTGGCGCAGGTCCGCCTGGGCGATCTCATCGCCGAGGGCGGGACGCGAGGCGAGGCAGTCACCGAGCTGCGGTTCGGCAGCAATCGCCGGGGCAGCGTCATGGGGTTCTCGACCCTTGACGTGGCCAAGGGCACCGCCAACGGCTTCGCCCTGGACTTCACGGATGAGGTCCTGGTCGTGCCCCGCGAGCGGCGGGCACCGCAGGACGTCGCCGCGGTGTTCGGCCGCCACAGCAGCCGCAACCAGGTCGCCTTGGAGACCCAGCGGGCCTACGACCTGCACGCGGCCGTCACGGAGGTCACCACGCACGTCTGGCCGGACGGCACCGGCCCCCAGGACGAGATCCGGGCGCTCAGCGAGGCGATCGGGGCGATCGACGCGGCCCCGAAGGGCGTGGACGCCTACCGGGCCAACGCCGCGGCGATGGAAGCCGCCGACGCTGCCGCGGCCGCGCTGTTCGCCGCCACCGACGACGACATGCTCAACCACTACGTCGGTCTGCCGCTGCACCGGCTGCGCCAGCACCTGGACGTCCAGGCCCAGCGGCTGCACGTGGATGTCGCCCACCTGATCGAGCGGGCGGCAGAGCGGGCGGCCGCCGCGCCGGCGGCGGACACAAGTACCGCCGACGAGACCGCCCCGGCCGCCCCCGAGGAACAGGGCACACAGGACCAGCCAGTCGAACGCACCCCGGAAGGAAAAGACGTGGCCTCCCAGGGCACGGGCGAGACGGAACAGCTCGGATTGTTCGGCGATCCGGCAGAGGGCCCGGCGGAGCCGGAGACGGCCACGGGCAGCAGGGCCGTTCCTACTGATGAACCACTTGCCCAGTTGGCGATGACCGAGGACGGGCGAGGGGCGCAGCTTCAGGCGGAGCTCATCGAGGGCGAGACGATCGCCCCCGTGTCGTTCACCGACCGGCGCGAACCGGAGGCGGGCTGGATTCTGACAACGGCGGCCGGGCACACGTTCCGGCTACGCCCTGTGACGCACCCCCTTCCGGATGAGGATCACTGGGAAGCCGGTCACGACGCTGACGGCTCGTACTGGTGGGCCGTGAACATAGACGACCGGCCCCTTAACACCGTGCTGGCGCGAATCCGCGAGGACTCGGCGACCCGTACCCGGTTCGCTTCCCTGTGGGCCCGGTACGGGCACCTGACGGCGCAGGCCCCCCAGTTCGAGACGACCACGGACCGCGTCCAGCTCGAAGAGGGCGTGTACCTGGTCCGCCGATTCGGCCGCATCGGCCTTATCGCGTCGTGCCGGTGGGGCTGGGAGCACCTGACCGACCCGGACGGCGCGCAGGGCCACACCGGTGAGGACTGGTCCCGGAAGGGCCCGGACAACCGGCAATACGTCGCCGAGTGGAAGATCTGGCACTCAGCCCAGGACACCATTCCGAACGCGCGGCTACGCGTCGTGGCCCAGCTCACGGACGACATGGCCGACACGCCGGACGCGTACTGCGACGCGTCGCAGCCGTACGTCGGCAAGTGTTCAGCGAAGCGCTCGGGTGCCCGGTACACGGTCGCCGTCGACACTGACCAGGGCAGCGAACTTGGCTGCTACACCGTGTGCGCGCGGTGCCTGTCTCACCGCCTCCTGAACTCCGGGGACAGGAACGTAGATCACCGCGACGTTCAGAGCCTCGTTGAGGCCCTGGCCAAAGGTGACCCGAAGGTCGGCGACCTGCACTGGAAGCAGTGGCCTGACCGAATCGCTGAGCTTGCCGGACAGATGCTGTCGGCCGCACTGGATGCCGGAGAGACCGCCCCGTGGCCCGCCCAGGCTCTGACGGATCAGATCATCGCCGAAGCGTGCGAAGCGGGCGACGACCGCGCCATGCGCGAAGCGCGAGCGGAGGTGAAGGCTGCGGGCGGGGACGCGAAGGCACGGAAGCGGGCGGCAGATGAGGCGTTCGCAGCACGTCAGGACCGGGCCGCGCTGGTCGCCCGGCAGGGCGCGACCCACATGGAAGCGACGAACGAGGCCGTCGCAACCCTCGGACTCGCCGGCTCGGCGGTGGAGGGCAGCAACGCGACGCCGGAGCCTGCTGAGGAGGCAGCGCCCGCCGTCAACGTCAATACGCTGACCGTCAGCCCGCAGAACCGCAACGGGGAGCCGTCCTCGTATCAGTTCGCCGTCGCCGGCCCCGGGCTGACCGTTGGCGAGTACGAGATCTCCCACGATGCCCAGGGCAAGGGCGCGCGGGGGATCATGTGGCGGGCGACCTGGCACGGCGTTGAGCCGTCGGGCCGGTGGGACGTGATCAGCATCGGTTCCGGCGAAGGCGAGAGCGCGGCCCTGGCGGCCGTCGCTGAGCATGCGGCCAAGGCTGGCGGGGACTTGACCACCGGGTTCACCGCCGCCCGCCGCATGCACTATGACGCCGGACTGTGGCTACTGCCGGAAGTCGGGGAGTCCGAGGCAATCCAGTACCACCCTGACGGCTCGTGGACGATCACCGCTGAGACCGGCGCCCTGTACACAGTCCGCCGGGAGTGGCAAGGCCGCACCGCCTCCAGTGACCTGGCGCCGCTCCTGATCGAGGACCAAGCGGGGACCTTGATCGCATCCTGCACCGCCGTCGACAGCTACATGTCCGCATGGGCGCCGATGCTCGAACGGCTCCGCCTCCACGCCACGGCGGTTGCCGACGAGGTGCCGCACGCGACGGCCGTCACCCTGGGCGGGCCGGGCCGGAACTGGGTCGAGGCGTGGTGTGTGTGCAGCTGGACCGAGCGCGCCGATGTCACCGAGTACGCCGACCGCACCCCCGCCGGTGAGGCACTGGCTCTGGCGCACTACTCGGAGACGTCGACTCCGGATGCGGCTCCGCAGCCCCTCGCAGCCGTGGTGACGCCGACGCTGGACGACGTCGTACCGACCGAGCCTGTTGAGACACCGGCCGCCGCTGAACTGCCGGAGCTGGACGTGGTGCTCCTGGACGTGGACGTGCCTCCGCTCGATCCCGCCGATCCGTACACCACCGACGAGGAAGCGCAGGCGGACATCGACCGGCTGGGCGAGGCGTTCGCACGGTGGGACGCGCTGCCCACGGTCCAGCGCTACTACGACGCCGACCTGCAGCAGCGGCCCGACGGCGCCGGGAACCCGGCCAACCCCGTCGCCCAACTGGCGGCGGCGTACCGGGATGCCGGGCAGTCCCTGCGCGACGGCCCGGCAGGCTCGCCGGACGACCTGGTGCGTCAGGTCCACACGGTGGCGGTCTGGAGCGGTGCCCTGGAGCCCGTGGTTGGCGAGGACCTGCGCGGCCCGCTGGGAGAGGTACGGGAGGCCGCCGCCCTCCTGGCCTCCCGCTCGCAGGCGACGGTGGAGGCCTTCGAGACGGAGCTGGCCGCCCTCGCCGCGAACTCCGCAGAGCAGAACACCACCGGGACGGAGAGCGCGGCCGCCGAAACGGAGCCCGACGAACCGGCGCACGTGGACGTCGACGACGAGCCGGAAAGCCGCACCGAGCCGGAACCCGGCGAACCGGCCGCCGACCCCGACTCTGCGGAGCCGTCTGCGGACGCGCAGACCACGGCGGACACCGAGACGGACAGCGTCACGGACGACGGCCCGGCGCCGGACCCCCAGGAAACGCAGGGACCGCCGGCCGCCGTCGACGACGCCCCGGAGGACACCGTGGCGGACGGCGCCGCGGACGGCGATCCGGCGCCGGATCACGCGCCGGACCCCCAGGAACCCGCAGTCGCAGTCCCGGATGAGGGGATGCACGAGGCACGGCGCGAAGCGTCGTTCCTCGAGCAGGGCCGCCCCCCGACGGCGGACACCGACCAGCAGACACCGGAACCCGGCACGGCGGCCGCGCCGCCGGAGCCTGACCCGACCCCGGCGAGCGAGGACGCCCCCGGTGACGAGACGGCGCGAGACGCTTCGGAGGAACCGACCATGACCACCCCGCCCAGCGAGCCGACCACCGAGGAACCGCCCGCACCCCAGCGCTACTTCGAGACCGTCACGCTCGCCGGAGACCCGGGCTACCGGCTTCGCCTGTCCGGGCTGGACGGCCAGCCGGTCGACTCCGGAGACGTACTGCGGGGCAACCGCGTCATCGCCACGGTCCACCCGCGCCCCCAGGGGGGATGGTTCGCGCGGCTGGACGCCGACCCCCTACCCAGCGACGTCACGTACCTGGTCGACGCACCACAGGACGCCGCGGTCCACGCTGCGGTCATGTACTCCGCCTTCACCCACGCCCTGTACGGTCCGCCGCCCGGCGCGGCCGTCGCTGACGAGACCCGGCAGCGGGTGGACGTGCTGCGGGCCGACCTGCGCGACGCCGCCGTGTGGCATCGCGACGCAGTAACCAGCGCGGCCGCCCGGGCCTACCCCGACTTCGAGCAGAACGAGCGCTTCCGGGAGCTGGACGGCAACCTCGATGGCCTGGCGGCCGCGGTCTCCGATGCCCACGGATCGCAGCAGATGTCGCAGTACCTCGACGGCATCCAGCGAGCCGTCAACAACTGGAGTGGCGTGCTGCCGGACGATCCGGGCCACCTGGAGCGCCGTCAGCTGGCCTTCCCGCTGGCCAATCTGCTGTACGACTCCCGGCGCATGCAGGACCAGGTGCGGGCCACGCTCGCCGCGGTGCAGGCAGAACAGAAGATTGCCCGGGCCGAAGAGGCCGCGGCCACCGCTGCGCTCAGTCGGGGCTACCTCGCCGACTACCAGGCCGGGCGCCCGCCTCGCGACGAAGGGGCCGCCGCGGCGACGGACACCGGGTCACCGCAGGGAGCCACAGAGTCCGGCAGTCCCGAAGTCCCGGACTCACAGAGCACCGGCCCGGTCCGAGAGGAGTCGTCGACAGCCCTAGCAGGGGCGACCGCAGACGTGCCTGGCCCGGAGAGCCCAGACGATCCCACGGCCCCCGAGGATGACGGTCCGGCTCTCGACGCCGCCGCCGACGGAATTCACCAGGCGCTGGAGGACGTTCTCCGTGCCGCCGATCAGCCGGAGCCTGCCGCTCCGGAGCCTGGCGAGCTGCCGCTGTGGACCGGCCCGGAGGCCCCGACTGCGGACACCGCAGCAACGGAGCCTCCGGCCGGACCGATGGACGTCCGCGCGGAGTTCCAGGCGGTGATGGACGCCTGGAACGAGCACGTGCCGCAGGAGAACGGCACCGCGCAGGACCTGGTCGCCGCCCTCGACGCCGACCTCACCACGTTGCAGCGGGCGTTCGCCGAGGCCGTCACCCCGGCCGCGCCAGCGGAACCGTCCGCCATCAAGGAACGGACGGACACCGACGCTGAGAAGTCGACGGAAGCAACGGCGGCGCCCGTTCCGCAGCAGGCCGCCGCCGTCAACTCCGCCCTCCAGCAGGCTGATGCGCACGCCGCTGCACTCCAGGACTCCCCGGAGTGGCAGAAGATCCAGACGGTGCGTGGCGCGGTCGGCCACCTGGTCCGCGTCATGCGGGAGCGGGCCGGGGAGCACTTCGACCGGCTGATGGGGGACAACCGCGTCGACGGGTTCTTCCGCAAGGTCTCGATCAACGTCTGCGAGAAGGTCGCCGGGTGGGCGCAGGCGGCGGCCGACCGACTCCGACGGCGGGGCGAGGGGAAGGAGGCCGACGCTCCGGCCGCCGATGCGCTGCGGAACGTCGCGGATGCGGCTGCCGACTACAGCTCCCCCGGCGGGGGCCGCAGCGGGCCGCCGCCGGCATCGCGGGACACCGCGTCCACCACGGTGGACATTCCGGCGATGCGCAAGATGGGGGAGGCCCTGGACCGGCCCATGCCCGGCGCGGCGAAACGAGTCTCCGCGGCGGCGGCAAGGGGCCGGTCGACCACGACCGGCAAGCGGCCGGTGAAGGGGGCGAAGAAGTCGGCCAACGGCAGCGAGCAGGCCGGACACCTCCGCCGCAGCGGTGAGCAGCAGACATCCCCGAAGCCCAACCAGCAGCGCTAAAACGGCGAGCAGCTGCCCGGCGTCCGCATCGGCGATCTTCTCGCCCGCGGCAAAGGCGAGTATGCCCGGGATGACCGCGAACAGCATGATGACGGTGCTCGGGGGCCGTCGCCGTACGTATGGGACAGGGTGGTTCAGACTCCTCGGGGGCCGTCGCCGTCGTGCGGGCCGATTACGAGCAGTGGGCGCCCACTTCCGCGAACGGCTGCGGTGCGCTCGACGGACAACTCGGCAGTTGGGGCGCCTATCTGACTTGACCTCAATACCTTAAGGACCTTAAGGTATTGAGTATGAGCAAGAAGGTCGGGATTGAGAAAGCTCGCGGGATTCTGGGTGAACTCGTCGCCGAGGTATGCGCCTCGGGGACCGATGTTGTCCTGACCCGCAACGGGAAGCCGGTAGCGCGCATCACCGCCTTGGAGGACACGACCGTGACCACAACCCTGCCGCTGACGATCACGCGATCCACCTGGGAAGAGGAGATCACGCCTCACCCCACGAGCCGTTGGGTGCTGGCCACCGAGCGCGTCCGGCAGCGCAACACGATCATCGTCCTGTCGGAGCCCGGAAGCCGGGAGAGCCTCGGGCAGGTCATCATCGGTGCCCTCCACGATGACGAGGACCTCATCCGGGAATGGGCCGAGATCCTGACGCAGACCGTCACCGTGCTGGAGGCTGCCCGGCCGCGCATCGATGAGGCGCTGGCCACGGTCGAGAGGGCCCGTCTTGAGTGGGAGACCTCGGACGCCGGGGCGGAGTCCCGCGAAGCGCGCGATGCCCTTGACGACGCCACACGGCAGTCCGAGGCCCTGCGAAAGAAGATCTGGTCCCAGGTCCGCGACGCCTGGAAGCTCCACGACAACCCGCCGGCCGCATTCAAGCGCTGGTACGAGGGAATCGACTCCCTCGTACTGTGACACCTCGAAGCGTGGCCTCTGCCGGACTCTGATCCGGTAGGGGCCACGCTTGCGCACTCCTCGGGGCCGTCGCTGTCGTGTGGGGATCAGTGGGCGGCAAGACTTTCTACCGCTTCCACGCTGTAGGAGGTGACGTGTCCGCAGGGCCAGGGATCCCAGCGATGAGACATCGGCGCGGGCCGCGTCTCCGGGTCGTATCCGGCCCCGGTGATCCGCTCCTCCGCCGCCGCCCGGTGGTTTGGGCACACGTAGATCACGGCGTGCAGGGTGCCGAGACGCCCCGGGCCGGGGGTCATGGCTTCGGCAATGAGCGAGGCGCCCGCCTCGCACGTCCAGCCGGTATGGGTGTCCACCGTCGTCGTGGGAGGCCGCGTCTTGCCCATCACCGGGCGCCCGAACCGACTTGCCGCCCGCCTCGAACTGTCCGGCTCGCCGATCTTCAACTCCATGGGGTCGATCCTCTCAGTGGCAGCCGTAGGTGCGCAGGAGTTCGCGGGAGGCTTGCTCTGTTGGTCGGTAGGCAGGATTCCACAGGCGGCCGACGGTCCGGGAGTGTCCCGGGCCGTCGGCCGCCGCACGGTCGGGGTGGTCACCCCGTGCGGGTCGGGAGCGCGGCGAGCAGGGACTGGTGCCCCTTCTTCGTCGCGCGGACGGCCTCCCAGTCGACCCGGGGCGAGCGCGTCACCCGGTCGAGGTCGGCCTGCCGGTACAGCCGGACGACGGTGCCCTTGTGCCCGTCCACCAGCTCACGGCCGAAGCTGCCACCGACACCTAGTAGGCCAGCGCGGAGGTGTGCCGCTGTGCAAGCTGCGGCCAGCAGCTGACTTCCACCGTGGGACCGGCGAGGGCCCCGAACCGTAGTTCGGGGCCCTCGCCATGCGCAGACTTTGACGGCCGAACGCGAATCGCGCGGCGGTGGACGCCACGGCGGCGTGCCGGGTGACTGGGGTCAGACCAGCGGTCCGTGCTCATCCCTGGCGCAATCGGCGAGGAAGGTATGCCAGGCCGCGGCAGCGACGGCCAGCGGGAGGCGGCAGCGGTCCTTGGAGTCCCGGATCAGTACGCCCGCACCGTCCGGGCGTACCCGGGCCTCCACGCAGGCGTCCTCGAAGTCGCCGCTGTAGGTGCTCTTGTGCCATCCGCTCGACGGAAGGGACATGGGGATTCTCCCTGGTGGTTGGTGGTGAGGAATCGGGCTGATCACCGACGTCCGCGTATGGGAGTGTAGAAGCAACGGGCCGTACAGAAAGGCCTGTTGCTCGACGAAGGGACGATCGTGGTACGGGGGAGCGGAATCATGTCGAGCAGTGCACGGCCGCCGCGGTGGACGGCGGCGGAGATGGACGCCTACGAGCAGGCGCGGGCTCTGCTCAATGCGGTGATCGCCGCCTACAGCGGCCGGATCGGCGCGGCACCCAGTCGGGAGGCCGCGCGGGCCCTGCGCGAGGAGCGCGCACCACTGCTGGCGGAGCGGGACAGCCTGACCGCCGACGACCGGGAGCGGGTCGCGGAAATCCTCCGAAGGATGCCTGAACTGCTCCGCAGCGTGCGTGAGGGCGGCGTCGGTGAGTGAGCCGGAGAAGCCGCCGCGGCGACTGTCGGACGAGCAGCTCGCCGACATCATCCGGGAAGACGTACTGCCGGGGCTCAGCAGCCTGTCTTCGCAGACGTCGCCCCGCATGGTCCTCCTTGGCGGGCCCCAGGGATCCCGGAAGACCACGCTGCGCCCTCTGGTGGCCGAGCAGCTGGGGCTGAGCGACGTCCTGTTTTACGACGGCGACGACCACTATGCCTTCCACCCGCACTACGACGCGCTTGCCCGCGAGCACGGAGTCCTGGAGGCGGCACGCCTGTGCGGGCCCGACGTTGATGTCCTGCGTGCCGCGATCCTCAACGAGGCGTCCACGCGACGGCTGAACATCATGTTCATCGGCCCGTACACAGGCCAGGAGTACACCCTGGGGCGGGTAGCGTCCTTCCGGGCCGACGACTACAGCACCGAGCTGGCGTACACGGCGCTGCACCCTGCGCTGTCCCAGCTCGGCGTGATGGACCGTCACCGCCAGGCGCTGAGTGATGGTCCCGGCTACAGCTTCCTGGTCTCTCTGGAGTTGCAGCAGGCCATCATCGACGGAGTCCCGGCCATCATGACGGTGGTGGAGGAGCGGGGGCTGGCCGACGCGCTGCACCTCGTCGACGCCGGTGGGGTCGCCTTCAGTAAGTACCGGGGTCCCGGCGGCACGTGGTCACCTTCCAGGCCTTCGAACGAGGCGGTCGAGGAGATCCGGCATCAGCCGTGGGACCCCGCTACCCGTCAGGATTTTCTGCGGCGGCGGGAAGCCGTGGCCGTGCCCGCCGGGGAAGATCCCGAGAGGTGGGGTAAGCGGCTGGCCCGGGTCGATGAGCTGGCCGCTCCGATGCTGGCACCGCCGGGCGCAGGGGCTCGGGTCAGTGCGCAGGCGGCGCGGAAACGCTCCACCACCCTGCCTCTGTCCAGGGCTACGAAGAAGGCGGCTCCATCGCCGACTCAGCGGCCCGCTACGCCCCCGGCGCCCGGACGGGAGAGCAGTTCCGGCCGGGCTCGCTGATCCTCGGACTCGTGGGATGTCGACGTCCCGGCCCGGAACCCGAAGCCAGATCCCCTAACCCGTGGACCCTCCCGTCGTTGAACGGCTGAGAGACCAGCGAGTGGAGGCAGGATGGACGCCGTAGACCTGGGGATCACGCCGACGAAGGGACCGAGCTGTGAAGGTGTCCGCGACCTGATCGTGGACCTTCTGGCATCGCACTCCCTGGTCACCTCTGTCGCCGCGCTGCAAGCGCCTCGGGGCGACATCGGGGTTCGACTGGAGATTGGCGGACTTGACTTCGAGGTCTGGATCGAACCCGCGTAGGGCACCGATTCCGCCCCCGCGCTGGATTGGATCACCGCGCGGGTCGACATCAAGGTGCTTCGAGCGACGGGGCGAGGGTGCAAAGGTGCGAGGTATGAGTACTACTCAGGAATGCGACCACGGCTCCGGCTACTACTGCTGGCTTTGCACAGATCCGGCAGGACTGGATTGGACAGCCGCGACGGTCCGCCGGGTGGTGGTGCCGTGGGAGGACGAACCGGTCTCCAAGCACGACTGCTCGGACGACGACGGCGGGGCGTGCGACTGGGATTGTCACCGGGTGGGCGATCTCTGAGCTGGACCGTTTCCGCCCCCTGGCTCTATGGAGCGGCCGCAGGCGTGGCTCGTCCATGTTGTCAGCTTCAGGCTGACAACACTCACTTGTCAGCGCTAGGCTGACAGCATGACGACGAACGAGGCACCTCCGGCCGATCCGCCACACCCGTACACCGAGACCGGGCTCGCCCGGCTGATGCTCTCCGACGCCTACCGGGAGACCGCCGATTTCGCGCTCGGCGGGATCTCGCCCGGCGCCGACAGCCACGCCCGCCCCGGCGAGTTCGCCGAGCAGGCACTGCGCACGCTCCGCCGCGCTGAGAACGCCCTGCGCTGGGCCGTGGTCTACGAACGCGAGCGCGGGACCTCCTGGGACGACATCGGTGATGCGCTGGGGCCTGTCACCCGCCAGTCCGCGCACCGCCGGTTCGCCGACGTCGTCGAGCAGTGGCGTGCCCCACTGGAGGACCCGGAGTCCGTCCGCCTCGACGGCACTCCCGAGGACCCGCGCATCCCCTACCCGGCCAGCGCACCCGAAGAAGGCGCGACCAGCCTCGATCGCTGGCTGCTCGCCCATAGCGCTCCGTACGACTCCTGGGCCGAAGGGGAGCAGCCGGTCAGCGGCTACCTGGAGCGCCACAGCACCACCTCTGCGCTGATCGCCACCAGGAAGTACACCGAGCGGCTTCTCAAGGACCAGATGGTCCCTGACCCGCAGAAAGAGGCCGACGCCGCCGACTTCCACGCCGATCTGCTGGAGCGCCTGGTCCGCGAGGGCGAGGCCCCGCCGGTGGCCACCGAGTGGATCACGAAGGACCGCGTCCGCGCCAAGGCCCTGCGCCAGACTCCCGGCCACGGCGTCACGTGGGAGGACATGGACACGGTCAAGTCCGACGACCAGCGGTGATGGACTCACTCTGAACGGGTGGAACCGCGGCCGAGCTGGAGTTGCATGGTGGACCGCTCCCGCCGACGCCGAAGCCCCGCCCAAAGATGGGCGGGGCTTCGGCGTCGTGGGGGTCAGCCCGGAAGCTGGAGGCCGGCGGTCACGAGGCTGCGGATTACCTGCGCGCGCGAGGTCCCTTCGGCTGCTGCCCGTGCGTCCAGGGCGGCCAGGACGTCGTCCGGGAGCCGGGCCTCGACCTTCGTGCCCACTGCGGGGCGTCCGCCGACGCTCATCGGGCCAGCCTCCTCCTCCACCGGGCCGAACCACGTCTCCACAATGTCGTCGTGCTCGTTGCGCTCCAGCCATTCCTTCGCGGCCACGTCGCTCATGAACGTATAGAGCGGCTGGACTCCCTGCCGCTGGGACCAGGTGCACCGCACCCACCGCCCCTGCTTCGTACGATAGAGGGACTGGTGCTCGAACTCGCCGACCCGGTTGACGGAGACCTCGTTGCTCCCGTCCCACACGGTCGCCTCGCTGTACTCCTTAGCCGACTCCTCGCGGAACCATCCCTGCAGTTCGCCGTCCCGGCTGTAGACATTGATGCGACCCATGGTCATCCCCTCGATTCTCCTGCGGAACATTTCCGCATGCGTTAACAATGACGCTAGTTCTCGCATGCGTCAAGCTAGTCGGTGGTTCTCGCATGCGTTTTCGGTTTCCGTTGGATGGCTCCCTGGGGTGTGACCGAGATACGCGCCAAAGGGGGTGCCATCCTCGGCGTCATGCGTGAGGGCACTGTGACGTAGCCGGTGAAGCGTCCAGCCGTCCAGATCCTCGATGCGGTCGGGTGAGGCGAGGGGGTTGGCCAGCAGTGACCTGCACAAAGAAATAACGATCGAGGGGGCCGGGAGTTCGGGCCGCTCCCGTACGGCAGGAGGGCCGCCGGGCCGACCGGCGGCCCTCCTGCCGTACGGCGGGCAGTTCAGTCGGTGCCGTGACTCCAGGCGCTGGGCACCACGCTGGGCAGGCGGTGCGCCGCCGAAGACGTTCGCGAACGGCGAGACCTACAACTACGTGAAGCTCATCCTGTCGACCATGGGCCGCTTCAAGGGCCCCGGCCTCCTCACCGTCTCCGGGTCCGGCTCGGGCGCGGACGCCCTGCGCAAGGCGTCCACCCGGATGGGCACCCCGTACGCGTACGGAGGCGGCGGACCAGGGGGCCCCTCGACCGGCTTCTGCGACGGCGTCAACGGCTACCTCAACGACACGTGCTCCGCATCCAAGACCATCGGCTTCGACTGCTCCAGCCTCGTCCAGTACGCCTACTGGCCCAAACTGAAACTGCCCCGCACGGCTCAAGCGCAGTACGGCGCCACATCCGACCGGCCCGTCTCCCGAAACGACCTCAAACCCGGCGACCTGCTGTTCTGGGCAAAGGGTGGAAGCGGCTTCATCTACCACGTCGCGATGTACGCGGGCGACGGCAACGTCCTGCACGCGCCGCGCACCGGACGCAACGTGGGAGTCGCACCGCTCACCTCGGCAATGCCTGCGGGTGACTACGTCGGCGCGACCCGCCCCTGACCCCTGCATCCGTGGCCCGTCAAGAACTGGACACCGCAGCAAGGAAGCCGCCAGGAAAGATCGGTGAGAAGCCGTCACAAGCACCCCGGTCAGCGCCGTTTGGCCGGACAAGCAGGTTGGGAACCTACACCCCGAAACGGCGTGTGCCGCAGACCCGAAAGGGCCTGCGGCACACGTGTGTCAGGGCGCGGACTACTTGGTCTTGCCGCCCTTCGCGACGGGCCCGGTCTCCCGGTGCGGAGCCACCGCCGGCGAGGTAGGCGCCGCGCCCTTCGCCGCAGTCGCCTTAGTAGGTCCCACGCTCGGCGACTGCGACCGGGCGGCGGTGGTGTTCACCCTCACGCGGGACTCCACTGGGGCATCCCCGGCCGGACGGTGCAGTGCGTCAGCGGTGGCCCGGACCAGCCGCGTCCCGAGCTGTGCGGGCGGCCCGTCCTGCCAGGACGTGTCCTTGGCCAGACGGGCCAGATGCTCGCGCACCGGCTTGCTGTCGGTCTCCATTTGCGCCATCCGGCTGACCAGCAGCGGCCACTGGCGGGACGCCACCAACAGGTCCGCCTCCCTCTCGTGCCCAGGCATCGCCTCACGCACCCAACGGGTGTACCGCTCATTCTCCTTTGGAGAGATGGCCAGCTGCTTGAACGCCCGTTCGCGATCCGACAGGTCGAGGTCCCGGGGGAGGTCCAGCCCGGTCGTCAGTGGTCCGTACGACAGTTGGGCTTCCCGGCTCATCGCCGGTTTCGCGATGGCCCCGAGTCCTTTCGACACTGCCTGCTCAACTGCCAGCACCTCATTGTGCGCGGCCGCCAGGACCTCGCGCACGTTGACGCCCTTCTCCTCCAGCTGGGCCATCGTCGCCGCCATCTCCGGCCAGGCCGGAGAAGTCAGGATCGCCTCGCGCAGGGGTCCGGCAGGCAGCGTCTCGCGTACCGCCCGTACCCACTCGTCGCTGCCCGCCTCCCGTGCCTTCGCTACGACCTGGTCGCGTACGTTCACCGTGATCTCGCCGATGCGCGGCAGAATCTGGTCCAGGTCGACGCCCGCCGTGCGCAGCGCGAGCAGCTGCTGCGCGAGCTGCGGCCAGTCCGCCTCCTTCATCAGCGCTTCGGAGATGTCGGACGGCAGCAGCCGCTGGACGTCCTTGCCGACCTCGTTCACTGCCTCTTCGGCAGTCGGCAGGTCGTCTTCCTTCCCCTTCTGCTTGCGCTGCTGGTGGCGCCGCGCGGCGTCCGCGATAGCCATGACCAAGCGCGCCGCCATGACTGCGGTCTGCACCGCCTCGGCGGAGGCTTCCGCGAACGCCTCCCCTGCGCGCTGCTCCTCTGGTGTCGGTGATGTCATCTCGCGCTCTCCCCTTGTTAGCGGCCCCGCTTCGGGCCCTTGCGCTGCTGTTCCTCGCCGGGGGGCCTTTGTGTCGGCGAGGGCGCCCCCTGCTTGCGGTCCGGGCCAGTTCGTCCGGAGCCGCCGGCTGGTACGGCAGTCGTACCGCTACTGGAGGCGACAGCGGCCGGACCCCGCTGCCGCTGCCAACCGTCTAGGCGCCATACAAGCACCTCGGCGACCGAGTCCGCAGAGTTCAATTCCCTCCGGGCGGCGACCGTTGCCAGGACATCGCCCGGTTCGTCACCCGCCTTCTCGACCTCTGCGAGCCGTGCTCTCAGTGCGGGCCACGCCGGATCGGCCAGGATGTCACGGGCGTGCTCGGGGACGGCTTCCTGGACGGTGCCGACCATCAGACGGGTTCCCGGCGCCATGGCCGCGCGACGCCCGGTCCCCGTCCGGGCCGCGGCGCGCTTGGGACGGGGCTTGTAGTCGCGTGCCGCGTTGGCTCCGACACTCACCTCGACGGCCTCGTGCAGGAGCCGTCCGGCCCGTCCGGCGGCTTCCGCCTGGACGCGGTGCTCTTGCGCCTGGTGCCAGCGCTGGGAGGCTTCCACGGCGGTCACCAGGGCGAGCAGGAAGCCGAGTGCGGCGACGGTGTCATTGCGGCCAACCGATGACACGGAGCGGGTGAGGACCTGCGTCGACTCCCGGTACAGCGCGCGTGCCTGACCCTCCATCTGGCGTGCGGCCGGGGCCCGGGATGCCCGCTCGAACTCGTACGCGGCCTTCCGCATCTCGCTGCGTACCAGGTACGGGGAGACAACTGCGGCAGTCACGATCAGGTCCCCGAGTGCAGTCACGTCTCCGGCGCCCTCGTGCAGTCCCCCGGCACCGAGCTGGTCGGCGGCGGCGCGAACCTTCTCCGCTGCTGCACGCCACGCATCCGCCGGCGCGGCCGCAGAGTTCAGCGGCGGCCCGCTCCAGCGTTCGCGGACGCGCGGCAGAGACAGATCCGGGGCAAGCCTCGCACCCGGGAACCACACCGGCTTCTGTCCGCCGTCGCGGTCGCCGGGCATGGCCACGGAGTAGCCAGTCACGTTGCCGTCCGGTGCCACGCGCTGCTTCACGCGCAGCCCGGCTGCGGCGATCCGGGCGAAGAAGTCGGTGTCACTCACGGCCGCGGCCGCCGCCTCGCGTACAGCGCGCTGGAGCGTCTCGCGGGGAGTTTCGGGCAGTCCTCTGCGTGCGGCCTTCTCGGCCTCTCCGGTCTTCGACCACCTGCGGGCGGTGCCGTCAGCATGGGTCAGGCGGCGCAGGCCGAACTCGACCTCGAACCCCCGCGCGGTCTCCTGCATCCGGAGCTTGCTCCAGCTCGTGTCCGGCTGGCGGTCGTCCTCGCGGGCCCGGGTTGCCACGATGTGAATGTGATCGTCAGCGTGGCGCACGGCCACCCACCGGCAACCCTGGTCGTCGGTATGCGGGGCGATTCCGGCGGCGTGCATCATCTCGCGCGCCACCCGGGCCCACTCCTCGTCGGTGAGTCTCCGGTCCTCCGGTGGGTTGCGCACCGCCACGTGGAAGACGTGCAGCGGTGGTCTCTTGCCCGTCAGGGCACGTACGGGTGCGTCCAGCAGCATTGCGAGATCTGAGATTGAGAACTCATCCGACTTCACCGGATCGGGCACGAAGGGGTCCCACGCCGCGACCATGTGCGGGTCTACGTGTTCGTCGCGCTTGCCGGGCCCGTAGAGGTAATAGAGCAGTCCGGCGGTGTCGTCGCCGGGCCTCGCCTCCTTCGGGATCACGAGCGCGGCCGCCGCTCTCTCATCACCTGCAACGTGGCCTCGTCGACATGCCGGACAGTCTCCTTGACCAGTGCCAGCACAGCTCTGATCTGAGCGTTGGTCACCTCGCCCTCGGCGTTCAGCACGTAGGCCAGTTGGTTGAGGTTGTTGCCGACCCGGCGCAACTGACCGCGGGACCGGATGAGTTCCTGGAGGACAACCTTGGCGTCCGCCGAGACGGGCACCACCTGTTCAGTGGCGACGGCCAGGGATGCCTGACCGACCCACGATGCGAGTGCCTGGTTCTCTCGGTCGGCGGCCTCCTGCACGATCGCCAGTTCGGCGTCGTTGAAGCTGACCTTGAATCGGTGCGACCGGGCCCCGCCCGGCTCGCGCCCGCGGCGTCGCGCCGAAGGCCGCGGCGCCTTCTCATCCGCCGGCGACTCGTCCACGCTGGCGCCCCCTCTCCTACCCCTCCCGGTCCATCCCTGGACCAAGATCGATGACGGCCAACCTAGTGCAGACCGGCCAGCGATATCCGGTTACTGGGCCCAGTAACCTACAACTCGCTGCCTGTGGTTACTGCCCCCTATAAGGCGGCGCCTATTCATGACGTGCGGTCAATACCGCTACCGTTCGCGGCATTCCACCCGCATTCCGGCGGGCCGCCGGAATGACAGACGCTACGATCACCGCATGCCAAGCGCTGATGAGATCTTGCAGAAGATGAAGGAAGTCCAGGAACGCCGGATGGCGGCCGCGGGCCCGCTGGTGGACGTCCTGGCCAAGCGGAGCACCCTGCTGGACCAGCTGGCCGAACTCGACGAGCCGTACGGCAAGGCGTACGTCGATGCCGAGACGGCGGGATGGACTGCGGAGGAACTGGCGAGGCTGGGTGCCGACGAGCCGGTGAAGCGGCCACGGAAGCGGTCGCGGCCGACAGGCAGGAAGACCGACGGGAAGGCATCGGGCACGGCCCCGGCGGCCGCCTCGCCGGCGAGCGGCATCCCGTCGCAGGACGGCGCCTCCTCGCCCGGCGGCGTGACGTCCGGCGCCGCCTCCGGCTGACCCGTCCAGGCACGACGAAGGGGCCCCGCAGCGCGGGGCCCCTTCGTCGTGCCTGCCGTCAGATGGCGGGCGTTCGGTCGGCTTTCTGTGCGGGGACGCGGTGGGCGAACAGCATCTGCAAGAGCATCTGTCCGCCCTCCTCGGCCTCCGCCGGGCGGTACAGACCCTCGACGTACGCCCGCGTCTTGGCCTCCCACCGGGGGTCTCCGAGGATGCGTCCGAACAGCGCGGCCGCCACCATCGGGCAGACGATGTCGGCGCGGCCCTGGGTGAGGTTTCGGACCCCGCGGCCGCGGCCGACGTGGTGAGCCGGGTAGCCGCCGGGGAGCCCGACCAGGCGGCTGATGTCCTCCAGCGTGATCCGCTCGCCGGTCTCCGCACACGTCCACCCGTAGGCGGTCGCTGTGATGCACGTCGACGGGAGGTCCGCGCTGCGGGAGCTGCCTCCCTTGGCCCGGCCGGTGATCGGGTCCACGGGGCGGTTCCCGCGCGTCAGGTAGTTGCGACCGGCGGGCCATCCGACGACCTCGGCGAAGGTCGTGACGGGGAACGGCTGGGTGGGCGTCAGGTCGACGAACGGGCGCTCGCCTCGGTAGGCGGCCATCAGGCGGCGCTTGCGGTGCGAGGCGGAGCCGTAGTCGACCGCGTCCAGCGTGAACGCCTCGGTGGTGTGCCACCCGGCCTCGCCCAGCCGGTCCATCAGCGCGGCCTCGATCCGGGCGGGCAGGGCGCTCGACTGCTCGACGGCGACCCACTCCACGCTGCCGCCGCGGGCGAGCATCGCCAGGGGCCAGATCACCACCTCCGCCATCAGTCCGGCGCGGGCGTCCTCCAGCTGCTCCAGCGGCTCGCGGACCTCGTCCCACGTCATCCGGGAGCGGGGCGCGTAGCCGTCCTCGCAGCCGGGTGCGACGTCGCCGCCGTCGGGGGTGACGACCGGGCAGAACCCGGCGGCCGCGGCGGCCTCCAGCACGGTGCGCTCGATCAGCTCGATCGCGCCCGCGTAGTGGCCCTTGCGCAGACCCGACGGGTTGTACGCCTGGCACGGCGGGGTGAGCGCGATCCCGGTGACGTGCTGGAGGCACGGGTGCTCGGGGTCCAGGTCGGTGACGTCGGCGAGGATGACGCGGTGCCCGGCGGCCGTCGACGTCGCCACGGCGCCACGGTCCAGGTCGACGCCGACGACGTCGACGTTGGCGCGCAGGATGCGCAGGATGCCGTGCGTCAGGCCGCCCGGGCCGGTGAACAGGACCACGATCCGGGGACGGATCACGCGGCCCCGGCCGTCCTTCTCCGGCGGGAAAAGCCACTCCACCGGCCACGGTCCCGCGTACCACTGCAACAGCTCGTACGTCTCGCGGTCCAGGGCCACCAGCCGCTCGGCGGCCGTCGCGGCGGCGCCCTCGGACTCCAGCCGGTCCAGCGTCATCGCGGCCCGCTCACCCTTGGCCGCGCGGCCGCACTCCCCGGCTTCCTCGACCTCGCCGTCGACGACCGCGTACGCGCACTGGATGACGCGGAGCATGGCGTCCAGCGCCCACCCCTCGGCCTCCTCGCCCGGGTGCGCCTGCGCGAATTCGACGAGCAGATCGGCCGTGCGACGGCACTCGATCAGGTCCGGGTGCCCGGCCGCCTGGTGCAGCGCGGCCGCGTCCTCCACCTGGTCCTCCGCCACGTCGGCGAGCCACTCGGGCAGTACCGCCCGCTCCCCCGCTTCGGTCTCGATCATGTGTCCCTGGCCCTTGTCGTTGAGGTCTTCGGTGGTGCCGGTCCGGGATTCCCGCCCCGTGCTGACACTGCTAATTCAATCAACTTTTAGGGGTCAGGTCAAGGTGTTCGCGCAGGTCACATACCGTTTCCGCTCCGGCGTCGGAACGCCGTACGACGGCCCCGGTCGGGGGGCTCCCTCGTCGGTCGGGCAGGCGTCAGCCGCCGCGGGCCGTGTCGGGGTGCCGGGCTCGCCGAAGGCGACCGCCGCAGGCGGCTTGGCCTGGCGGCCCGGCGCGGGCTGTGGCCCCCTCGGGGTGTCCGTCCGGCGAGGGAGCCCCCCGGCCGCCCCCACCCCGCACCACCCACTCACCGCAAGGTCGGTATCCGTCCCCCCGCCCCCTTGGAGAGAGGGCCAGGGGGTGTGGGGGGCAGCGCCCCCCGCGTCACCACAAGGCGGCCTGCACCGCGTCCGGTTCGGATGTCCGCGCGGGCGCAGCGGCCTGTACGGAAGCAGGCTCGGGCGCCGCCGGCGGAGCGGGCTTCGTCTTCGCCGTCGGACGGGCCGGTGCGGGGCCGTCCTTGGGGCACTCGCACCGGCACCACCACACACACGGCTCGCCCCCCGGCCGGGGGATGAACTCGGCGACGGTGCGCCCCTGGTGGTTGGTCACCCAGTCCCGGTTGCCGTCAACGTCCGGGCCGTTCTTCTGCCGGTGGACGCAGATGTCGTGCCGCCCGGAGAGGCAGTTCCAGCACGTGCCCCGCTCGCACATGCTCCACCGCTGGAAGCCGAATGGATACCTGTCCTCCGTCGGCTGGAAGTGGGCGGGCCATGCGTGCTCGCGCACCCACGAACCGTCCTCCTCCGGCATCGGCGACGCGTTGGGGACCGGGTCGGTGATACCCATGATCAGGGCCCCTTGGAGGTTGAGCAGCGGCATGTCCTGCACCCGCTCACGCTCCTCCGGAGTGAGGATGCGCTGCGGGCGCCGGATGACCGTACGGACGTCGTGGGCGGGCCGCTGCTCGCGGACGGAGCGCGGTGCGAACAGGCGTCGCAACAGAGGCTGATCGGCGCGCGCCGGTGCCGTCACCGGTACCGTCGCCGCTGCCGGATCAGCGGCCGTGGGGACGGGCGCGCTCTCCGTCAAAGCCGCGTCGTCCGCGCGCCGCGCCTCACCCTTGAAGTAACGGCCCTCGGATCGCAACGGGTAGCCGCCGCTGCGCTTCGGGAGCGGGGTGAGGCGGGCGTCCTTCGCCGCGGGTCCGGCGAAGCCCTGGCGCTCCGCGCGCCACACCAGACGGGCCACCCGCCGACCGGTCGGCGACTTCACGAGATGGCGGCGGCCGTTGCCGTCCAGGCGCACGTCCAGCAGCCCGGCCGCCCACAGTCCGGTCACCCGGGTGCGGGCCACGCGCTTGTTGACGTCCCAGCGGTCCGGGACGCAGTCCAGGGCCCAAAACCCGTCGTCGAACTCGGCCAGCTCGGCGTGCTCGGCCCATCCCAGTACGGTGCGCTGCGCGTCCGACAGCGGCCAGCGCTCCGCTTCGGTGATCTCCTCCTCGGTGAGCAGGTCGTCGGCCGCACGGTGGGCGTCGTCGTAGTGCGCGTGGGCCGCTTGAGCGGCCTCGTACTTGTCAGACCACTTGCCGGGCAGCTCGACACGGATGCCGCCCTGGCACCGGCCGCACTGGATCGTCCACCAGTCGTGGAGCCGGGTCGACAGCAGCGGCAGGAAGTACATGCCGGACGGGAGTTCCGGCCCGGTCGGGACCGGCACCACGGCGGGTGCGGCGGCCGCCGCCGGCGCGTCCTCGACGGCCGGGCGGGGCGCCTCGACGCCGGGGCAGTAGCCGCCCTCGTCCTCCCACTGTTCGGCGGCCTCGCGCGCGGCGCGGGTCTCCTGCTCGACGAGCGTCACCGGCCGCCGGTACCGGCGCACGGTGCTGGATTCCAGGGCCGGGAGACGGCGGGCGGCGGCCTTCTTGTCGTCCATGCGCTTGTGCCGCTTGGCGTAGCGGGCGTAGCGGGCCTCGTACGCCGCCTTGTCGCTCTCGTACAGACCCTCCGGGTGCAGCCGCGCAAGCTCCAGGGCCACCTGTCCCACGGGGGTGAGTACGAGCCGCTGAACGCCGTCGGCCTCGGCGACCGTGACGAGGTATCCGGCGTCGCCCAGGGCCTGCGTGCGCTCCCGGCTGACCTTGCGGCCGCCGCTCCACACGCCGTGTTCGGCGGCCTGCCGGGCTTGCCCGTCGCGCCCGTACAGGCGGCCGGTCTCCGCGGCCTCCAGCACCCGCACGTGTCCGGCGGTCCAGCCGAGTGCGGGCACGATGCCCTTGGCGAGATGGGCGTTCATCGCGGCCAGGTGCCGGTTGTCGGCATCCATGCCGGTGGCGGCGCGGTCGGCGGCCTCCTGCTCGGCCTCTGCGCGGCGTCGCTCACTCTCCCGCTCGGCGTGCCCCTCGGGGGTGAGCGTGCGCTCCAGCTCGGGGCGAAGTGCGGCGGCCGTCGTCTCGACCCCGGCCGCCTCCTGGGCGCGGACGGCGTGGTCGACGGCGCTGCTGGCGCAGTAGCGCAGCGCACTGTCCGGCATCTCCGGGTCGGCGGCGTACTCCTGTGCGCGGGCGGCGTGCCGTTCGGCCTCGACGGCCTCCTGGTGCACCGCGTGCATGACTTCGTCCCGGTGGGCCTCGGTGCGGGAGGTGCTGCGGCACGCGGCGCTGAGCGCGAGGTCGTCAGCGGCGGCGGCGAGTGCGGCGGCCTCGCGGGCCACCCGGAGGCAGGTCTCGGGGGTGGGCTCACCCGCGTCGGTCTCGGTCATCGGCCCGTCCTTGTCGTTGAGGGTTCTCGGTGGTGCCGGTCCGGGATTCCCGCCCCGTTCCAACACTGCTAATTCAATCAAGTTTTAGGGGTCAGGTCAAGGCCTTCACGCAGGTCACATGGCGTTCCACTCCGGCGTCGAATCGTCGGAGAAATCAACCGGGCGGGAGACAAACCACGCGACGGTGAGACCCCGGCGATCCGCCACCAGGTCCGGTCACAGCGAGGCCCGGCTGGCGACCAACTGCCAGCCGGGCCACCCACTTACAGTCAGTTAACGGTGACGGTGGAGCCATACAGCGCGGCGCAACGATCAGCGGCACCACGGTCGTTGAAGTAGGCCGGGGCGTAGCCCATCATCACAGTGAAGGGGTAGCGGGGCCGATGCGGCTTGCACAAGCCGTCGCAGTAGGTCGTCTCGCCGATGCCGACGCCACGCAGCAGGTCGTCATCCTCGCCGCTGTGGCCCTCGCATACCGGGTCACCGTCCTCGCCACCCTCGACGGGCTCCCCGGAGCCCGCCGTGGGCAGAGGATCGGTCACCCATTCGGCGATGGCCTCGACACATTCGGCGAGCCGATCGGCCGGAGGTGTCATCAGCTCGCGCTCGGCGCCGAGTCCGTCACCGGCGAGCAGGTGCCAGCGGTCGCCGTCGCGCGGCGCCCGGGTGACGGTGATCTCCTCCTCGTCGGCGTCGGTGTCGTTGTAGAGGTAGAGCACGACGTAGGGCTCGGTGAGCATGCGCGGGAAGCCCCGGCGGGTCTGGTCGCGCCCGATGACCAACCACGTGTTCCCGGCGTCGTCGTCCTGGTGGGCGGCGATGCCCCATGCGGCAAGGGCGCGGGTGGCGATGACCTCGGCGGTCTCCTCCCCATCCGTCCCACCGGTGGCGTCCGGCGCGACGACGTCGCCCTCCTGGTCGTCGTGTTCGCCGCCGTGCTGCTCGATCAGCTCCCGGACGGCCTCCACGGGCACGTCCAGGTACAGCGGGCCGCCGTCAAGGCCGCCGCCGGTCAGCCACCCCTCCCATGAGTCCTCGTCCCCCCACGCCTCCGTGTCGGGGGCCGTCAGGCCCGGGAACAGGAAGACCTCCTCCGCCATGTCGGCGCCGGGGCGGGTCTTGAGGGTGAGCGCATGGCCGTCGGCCAACCGGATGCGGTCGAAGATGTGGTTCGTCCCGCTGGCCGTGAGGCTGTCGAGTCGCGTCGTGCTGGTCATGGGTAGCGAGTCCTTCGGTTCGTTGAGGTGGTTCGGTGTGGCCCAAGAGCCGGTGTCGGTCGGGATTCCCGCCCCGTCCCAACACTGCTAATTCAATCAAGTAATGGGGGTTGGGTCAAGTCCGAGCCACACCGACGGTCGGCCCATCCCGCAGGCAGCGCCGACCGGGCGCCCCGCCGCGCACGTCAGCCCTGCCTGCGGGCCTCGGTGACGGCGCGCTTCCAGGTGCTCAGACCTCCGCCATACTGCTCGGCGAGGGCGGCCGCGATCTCCCCCGCCTTCCGCCCGGGCGCGGCGGCCAGGGCCTCGACCGCCAGGGCGACCCGGGGGTCCGGACCCTTCGCCGGCGTCCGGCCGGCCGCTCCGGCCCGGGGCCCGGAGTCGGCGTACTCCCACAACTGACGCCGGGTGCGGAACTCGCGCACCCGGCCGCCCTCCAGCTGCTCCTCGCGTGCGGGGCCGGGCCACCCGGGCGGCGGGTTGTTGCGGTAGTGGCTGATCGCGCTGAGGTCGATCCCGAGCACCTTGGCCTGACCCGCCGGGGGCAGCTCTTCGTCGGGGCTGCCGCTGTAGTCGACGCCGTTGCGCTTCCGCCGGTACTCGGTGAACCAGCGCTCCCACACCTCCACGTCCCAGTACAGGGCGCGGTCGATCCGGCGGGCGGGCGGGTGGCCGTTGCTCTCGCGCTCCGCCCACAGTGCGCGGAGGGTGGCGTCGCCCTTGTACCCGGCACGGGCGGACAGTTCGGTCCGGGTGGCGTACTGCCGTCCGTCGATGGTCTTCATCGGTGCTGCTCCTCGGTGGTGTGCGGGACGCGTCTACCATGTTGACGCGCTCGGTTGTGGTGGCCTCGTCGTTGAGGGCCCTTCGGCGGCCGGGCCGTTGCGGCCGACGGGATTCCCACGCTATTTGCGCCCCGTCGGCCGCCTTGCGTCTCCGGCCGGCGCCCCGCCGGCTCGTCAGTCGTGAGGCGACGCCCTCACGGCCGGTGGCCAGCCGGGCCCGGGGTGATCCGGGTCCGGCTGGCCGTGCGGGCGGCGGGGCGAATCTACTGGCCGTAGGCGGCGATCAGTTCGCGGACCTTGGCGTCACCGACACATCCGGCGGGCGCCCCGAACTCCTTGGATGCCGGGTGCCGGTGGGTGCTGGGCAGCTCACCGTTGCGGCCGCGCTGGTGCGACCAGTAGCGCGGGCCCTGCCAGCCGCACAGCTCGCACTCCTGCCACCAAGGGTTGTCGCTGCCGGGGAAGCCGGTGTACGGCTTCCAGCGGTGCAGCGCCAGGGCGGCCGCGACTGCCTCTGCGGTCTCGATGTTGCGGGGGCTCTGCGGCATCCGCGGGTGCAGCAGCGGCACCGGGCCGTCCAGTACGGGCACGGCGGCCGTGACGTCGGCCAGGGTCATGGCCGTGATGTGACCGGCCGCGTACTCGGCGGCGACCTGTCCGGCCGCCGCCAGTGCGGCCGCCCGGGGAACGCCGCGGCGTCCCTTCTCGGGGCGACCGAGGTTGTTCTCGCCGTCGCTGGTGAGGGTGAGCCAGTCGCGGTGCCAGCGGAAGACGGCTCCGATTACGGTATCGGTGCCGATCAGGACGGGGTAGCGCTGCTCCCAGTCGGGTTCACCGAGTCGGTACGCCAGGGTCGTGGTGGTGGTCATGTCGTGCCCTTCGTTGAGGTTGATCGGGGTTCGGCGGCCGGGCCGGTGGCGCGGGCGGGATTCCCGCCCCGCCCGCGCTACCGGCGGCGACCGGGGGTCAGTGGCAGGTCGGGGTGTCGCGGACCATGCAGCCGTGCTGCCTGTGGTTCATGAACTCCAGGTGCTCCTCGCACATGCGGGGCGTCCACGGGCGCAGCGGGGAGACGGGGAGGTAGGTGCAGCGCTCGGGGTGCGCCTGGGCGGCCCGGGCGGCGTCGTAGCCGTCGTACAGCTCGCCGTCGCTGCCGCCGTCCGCGATGCGGATCGCGATCCATCCGCGGTCGCCGTGCTCCAGATGACCGTCGATCACCTCGCCCATGCGGGCGACGGCACCGGCCACGGCGAACTCGCGGCGGGCGAGGAATGCGGCGTGCGCGTAGCTGACGGCGGTGTAGGTCAGCAGGCTCAGGTATCCCCCGGCGTCCCGGCAGTCCCCTTCCAGCTCGTCCCACCGGAGCTGGCTCACCACCGGGTGGTCGACCTGGCGCTCGACGTAGACCACGCGGCGCTGGGGAAGCCGGTCTTCGCGGCTGTGCTCGGCCCAGCTGGTGTACGCGTCGCGGTCGTCGACGATGACGAGGTATCGGGCGGGGCGCTTGTCGAGATCCACGCGACAGGCGGGGGTGTGGCCGGTGATGGTCATGTACGTGCCTTTTCGTTGAGGTTGATCGACGCGGACCCGGGGGTCCTGGTGTCGGCCGGGGATTCCCGCCCCCTTTCGACACTGCTAATTCAATCAAGTTTTAGGCGTAAGGTCAAGCTGAAACAGCAGCTCAGACCGCCTTTTTCGGCATCCCGCCCGGCGTCCGCACGCCGCACGACGGGCCGGTCGGGGGATTCCCTCCGCGGCGGGGCAGGCCCTGCCGACCGCGGGCCGCGTCGGGGGGCAAGCCCGGAATCAGCCGCGAAGCGGCCCGGGCTTGCGGCCCGGCGCGGGCCGTGGTCCCCTCCGGGTGCCCCGCCGCGGAGGGAATCCCCCGGCCACCACCCACCCGCCACCACCCACCGGCCGCAAGATCAAAAACGGCGCCCCCACCCCTCTGTGGAGGGTCGGGGGGTGTGGGGGGCGGAGCCCCCTGCGTCACCACCGACGGCGGACACCCGGCCGGAATGCCGCACCCCCACCCTGTTGTGCCGAAACAACGGGATGGGGGCGCGGGAGGATGCGTTGTTGGGTCGACACAACGGCGGCGGTCAGTCGCCGTGGTCCTCGCGCCACTCCCTCATGGCCTTGGACAGCGTGGCCGGGGCGACACCGACCAGGGAGGCGAACCTCGCCTGGGAGGGTGCCGGTTCCTCGGCCTTCTTGGCCCGGAGGAAGTCCTCCGCAAGGCGCCGACGCCCGGCGCGGTCCTCGCTGTACGGGCCGCCGGGCTGTTCACGGGTCTCCCCCGCCAAGACGTCGGCGGCGCCTTCGCGGTATCCGTTCGCACCGTTCACGGTCGGCCCGGGTCCGTACGCGGAGGTGTTCGCGGCAAGGTGTCCGGCGTTCGCGCCCACCAGTTCGCGGTCGGCTCCGGCCGGGGGCCCATCCGGGTGGTACGGGGCGGGGACGGCGCTGCTCACGACCGCCCTCGACGGCGCGGCCGCAGGGACCACCGAGCGTTCGCGGTGCGAATCGCACAGGTCAGAGCCCATCCGAGAGGCCGACTCGACGGGCGCGACCGGCAGGCGTTCGCTCGCCGGTTCCCACACCGTTCGCGCTGTCTCCATGTCGACGAGGGGACCGTTCACGGCGTCCGGGTTCATCGACATGTCGTTCGCGGGTCCCGCCTCCTCGTCGTACGCACCAGCGTTCGCACCGTTCGCGGGACGGCCGCCGGGGACGAGAGGTTCGCGGTCGGCCTTCGCACCGTTCACGGTGAGCGCGGGGGCGGCGTTCGCGGTCGGCAGGTCGACGTTCGCGATCAGGTGCGCGGGGATCGACAGGCCCCGGCTCGCGTCGCGCATGGCCCGCAGTTCGAACGGCCGGGCCTTCTTCCTCCACTTCCTGCCGTGCCTCTCGCGCAGCTCGTCGCGCAGGGTCAGCCGGTCCCGCTCCAGGTCCAGCGCGGCAGAGCGGGTGTAGACCTCCCACAACCGCATGCGCCGCCACACCCCGAAGGTGGAGAAGGGGGCGAGGAGCCAGCGCGCGATACCGAGCGGCTCGTACTCGTGGCCGTGGGCGATGCGGGCCCGGCGTGCGATGGCCCGGCGCAGGGCCTCGGTGATGACCACGACCAGCCCGGGCATCGTGGCGTGCGCGGCGGCTTCGACGTAGTCCATCCATCCGGCGCTGCCGTCCGCCGGCCAGCCGCTGGACGCGTTGAAGACCACCGTGGCCACGGTCAGCACCCACGCGAACCACCGCAGGATCGGGGCCGGGGTGCGGATCGCGCACAGGAACAGGTCGGCGGCGATCAGGCCGATGATCCCGACGTCGATGCCGACCGGGAAGACGTAGGAGAACCAGCCCCAGCCCCAGTCGAGCGAGAGATCGCGGATCGAGCGGTAGGAGCCGGTGAAGCCGATGACCGCGAGGGCGGTGGCGTTGACGGCGACGACGGCGGCGGAGGCGAGCAGGCCTCCGCGGATGGGGACCAGGGCGTCACCGTCGGCTGCGGTGCGGCTGGCGGGTATCGCCGGTCGTCGCTCAGTACCGGGCACCGCGTGCGTGGTCACGGCGGGCACTCTCCTCGTTCTCGCGGTCGGGGGCGATCAGCACGGTACGCCGAAGTGGGTGACCGGTGATGCCGCTGATGCCACCGGGCACGAGGAAACCCCCGCCGGCGGACCGGCGGGGGCGCCTCACAAGGGTGGGTGACGGGCGGTCACCCGGCCCAGACGGTGTCCAGCACGTACAGGTACCGGCGCGGCTCATTCACGAAGTAGACGACGGTGAGCGGGCCGACGTCGGCCCGGCGCAGGTGCGGTCCTTCGGAGTCGGTTGGGTCCCACTGCGGCCAGCCCCACGGCTGGCGGGAGGCGATGTCGAGCACGTCGCGCACCATCTCCTGCACCTCCGGCTGGAGCTGGGCGAGCACGGCGGACGCGTTCGGGGAGAGCCGGGCGGGCCAGGCCGGGGTCACCCGCGGGACCCGATGACGTCCTCCAGGGGGACGCCGTCGGAGGTGTCCATGCCCCCCGCGAGGAACGCGGCGACCGCCGGGGCAGTGTCCAGACGGCCGCTCCACTCCCGGATCGTCTCGTGCAGCGGGGTCAGGTCGAACGTCTGCCGGGCCGTCTCCAGGGCGTGGCCCCAGTCCCGCTCGAAGGCGGGCAGCCAGTGCGCGGCGCGCGCGTGCCGGCTGATGCGTTCGCGCAGCTGGGCGGCGGCCGCCGGGGAGGGGGGCGGTGCGGGCTGATGGACGGGCTGAGCGGTCATCACGCGGGTCCTTCCGGTGTCTGGGTTCGAGTGTGGCGGGCGACGGTGAGGGAGTCGAGAACGGCGGCGCAGGCGTTGGCGAACAGAGTGGTGAACGGCTCCCCCTCGCCTTCGGCCTGCTGGCACTCCCACAGGGCCGCCGCCGCGAGGTCGGCCAGCTCGTCGGCGGCCGCCGCCTCCAGGTGCAGAGTCCCGCCGGGACCGGTGCCGCAACGGGGCGAGGTCTTCGTCAGCCAGGCGGGCAGCGGCCCGGCGTGGCAGACGGCGAGGGCGGCGTGCAGAACGCCGGGCGCCGCCACGGCGACGAGGGGGTGCACGAGGCGCGGCGCGGAGCGTCGTTCCTCGAGCACCCCCGCCCCCGGGCGGCGGCTGGTGGTGCGGTCGCTCATGTGCTTTCCTCCCTGGCGGGCGCCGGGGCCGACATCCACGGCCCCGGCGCCCGCCTCGGTCGGGTCGGCCTACGACGCCCCGAGCAGGTCGGCAACCTGCGGGCCGACGTAGCTGTTGATGAGCCGGGCGGCGGTCTCCACGGCGAGCTGGGCGTCGTCCACCAGCTGCTCGGGGCGGTCGGAGGGGACGAACAGGTCCCAGTCCTTGGCGGGCACGAGCATCGTGGCGGACGCCAGGACGGCCGTGCGCTTGATGTACGCGGGCGCCCACAGCTGGGGGTACGTCTCGCCGCGGCCGTACGGGGTCTCCCAGTCGCCCACCTCGTAGCCGGGGCGGTGCTCGCGGGCGAGTGCCCGGTGGGGCAGCGGCACGGTGACCTTCACGATCGGGTCGCCGTTCTCGTCGCGGTCGAAGGTGACCGACAGGTCGGGGCGGATGTCGATGTAGCCGGGCGACATCACCGGCGGCGTGGCGATACGCCACGCCCACGCGGTGAACTCGGCGCGGTCGGTGCGGTCCTCCTCGTCCAGCTCCGCCGTACGGGCGCTGACGTACGAGCCGAACCGGCTGCCGCTGCGGGTGTCGGCGTTGCGGCGGTCGTAGTCGCGGTCGACGCGGACGAGGGTGGTCGGGGTCCAGTCGGACATTGCAGTGCTCCTTGAGTGATCGGGTTCAGCCGCGGAAGGGGTTGCCGAGTTCACCGCGGGCGACGGCCCGTACGACGGCGGCGACCTCGGCGGCGCCAGCGGTGGTGGCGGGGGCGGCGATGGAGACGACCGACGCGCCGTCGGCGTTCATGCTGATGTCCCAGCCGCCGTTGCTGTAGAGGCCGACGATGAGGTTGGCGTCCCCGTGGAGGCCGCCTCGGGGCGTCTGGGGCAGCCGCCTGACGATCGTCATGTTCTTGCGCGGCCCGGGCTCGACGCTCATGCCGATCTCGGCGGAGGTCAGGGCCGCGACCAGGTCCTTGCACAGGGCGGTGATCTCTTCGCTGGTCCGTTCGGGGACCGGCCCGCTGGTGTGGGTGTGGGCGGTCACGCTGAGCACACCGTCGGGCAGGTTGACCGCCCACCCCCACTCGCCGCGCGGAATTCCGCGCCGTTCGCCGGTGGCCCACATGTCGTCCAGCAGCGAGGCGGCCTCCTTCACGACGCTCGGCGCGTACAGGATGCGGTTGCTGGCGGCGGCCTTCTCCACCGCGGCGTACGCCTCGGTGCTCGGCTCGGTGTTGTCGGTGCTCATGGACTTCCCTTCGTGGTGGAGCCCGGGGCCGTCGGCCCCGGGCTCAATGCTGTCGTGCCGTACGGACGATGCGGCGCGGTATCGGGCATCTCCGTTCGTGCGGGGCTACTTGGCGAGGTGGGCGAGCGCGCGCTGCAACAGGGGACGGTGCGCGGCGTACAGGGTGCGTCCGGCCGCGCTGACCGCGGCTACCAGGTGGTCGAGCGAGCCGAAGGGATACCACGTGGCATCCAGGGCGTCGTCGGCCGCGACGGCGGTCACCGTGGCGTCGAGCTGGTACAGCGCGGAGGTGGAGGACACCCAGGCGTGATCCGTGGTTCGCCAGTCGTCCACGAGGTCCTGACCGAGGATCACCGGGGTGTGCTCGCTGAGGTCGACGCCGGTCTCCTCGCGAAGCTCCCGGACGAGCGCGGCCGGGGCGGTCTCGCCGAGATGGACGTCGACCATGCCGCCGGGGATCGCCTCCTGCTCGATGTCGTCGCGGGTGATCAGCAGGAGGCGGCGCTCATCGCCGCTGCCCGCGACCACGATCGGGTCCGCGGCGGCGCTCTCGCCCCACCTCCCGAGATTCCGGCCGGTGCGGCCGGTGCGGCCCTGCGGGTGCAGGGGCCAGCCCCGCCCGTCGAGCTGGAACGGCACGAGGGCGACGGCCTGGCGCTGCTCCCAGTCGCGCACCAGGTCCGGAGTGGCGTCCCTGTCAGCCGCCCAGCCGGGCACGTGCCGGGCCAGGGTCTCGGCCCGCAGCTCGGGCGGCGTGATGTCTACCGGTGCGTACGCCGGCCAGCTCACCGACCAGCAGCGCCGGTCTTCGGGCACGGTCACGCCGGGGTGGCCGACCGGGGCGTAGCCGTCCGGATCGAGGGCCACGGCATCAGTCGTGTAGCGGGTCTCATTCATGGTTTCTCCTGGTCGGGCTCATGTGTGCGGCGCCGTACGGGACTTCCGCCCCGTATGACACCGCTAATTCAATCAACTTATATCGAGCGGGGCAAGTCGCCGTCGGCACTCAGACCTTCTGCAACTCGTGGCCGTGGCAGAGGACCGGGCCGATCAGCAGACCAATCCGGTTGACGGTCCACCGGCCGCCGGTGAGCGCCCCGGGGACCACCTCGTCGACGATCCGCCCGGTCTTGCCGACGGCCCGGGGGTCGTCCGCGCAGGCGACGATCCGCACCTTGTCTCCAGCCTCGAACATGTCAGTACCTTTCGTGAGCGGGTCAGGCGCCGGGCTGACCGGCGGCGATCCAGGCGGCGTACTCCTGGCGGACGTACGGGCGCTGGCTGGGGTCGAACTCGATCGAGCGGGGCCCGTGCGGCCCGGCGGTCAGCGCCGGGTGCTGGTGGTCGACCTGGGCGAGGTCGAACGCGGCCCGAACGGCGGCGCCACGGGCCCCGGCGCCGGGGTCGTCGACGGCCATGCGGTCCATGAGGGCGGCCCGGCGTAAAAGGAAGACGCGTTCGGCGGCCACGGCGCCGGGCGCGGGCGTCCCGGTGACCATCCCGTCACGGCGGCCGTCGCGGACGGCGCCCAGCTCCATGACGTCGTGCATCTCGCGGCGCAGGTCCGGGGCGTCGGCGTAGGCCTCGGCCGGGGTCGGGGCGTCGAACCCGTCGCCGGTGTCGGGGTTGAGCTCGGTGCTCACACCGCCTCCCGCGTGGTGGCGCCGGCGGTGCAGCGGTCGCACCGTACGACGTCCTCGGGGAAGTCGTCGTCGTAGACGGCGAGTAGGTCCATCGGGCTGCGCACCGGCACCCAGGCCGGGCCGGAGCAGCTGCCCAGGCAGGGCACCTGCGCCTCGAATCCCCAGTCCATCGGGTCGGGGAACCCGGTGCGGTAGGCAAGGGTGATCTCGTCGCCGCCGACCGCGAGGGCGCCGACCGGGTCGTGGTTGGGGCGCAGTTGCGTCCAGTGGAAGGTCTCCGCGAGATCCTCGCCGAAGAACCGGTGGGCCAGCATCCGGCGGGCGTGTTCGGTGTGGTCGCCGTCGACCTGGTGCTCGGCGTGAATGCGGTCGGCGGCACCCTGGAGCAGTAACCGCATCCGCATCAGCCTGGTGTCGGTGACGACGTGGTCGAACCCCTCGGCGTGCAGGCCGGGGCGGGCGAGGCTGATCTGCTGGTGCTGGCGGCGTACTTCCTCGTCGGGGACGCGCCGGTTGGCCGGGCGGCGGGAGTTGCGTTCCAGGCACTGCCCCAACGGTGCGGTCATCACCACGGCGGCCGCGGGCAGCTGGTGGGCGCGGGCGGCCTCGATCGCCCGCTTCCTGACCTCGACCCCGGTGTGGGTCGCGTCCACGACACACGTCAGCCCTCGGGCGAGACGGTGCTCCAGGACGGCGGTCAACAGGAACACCGCGTCGGCGGTGGCCTCCTGGTCGCCCGCATCCCCGGAGACGACCCACCTGTAGGAATCGAGCCCCAGCCGGTAGTCGGCGGGCCAGGTGCGGGCGAGGGTGGACTTGCCGGAGCCGCTCGCGCCGATCATCACGATCACGGAGGGTTCGGGGATCTGGTTCATGTCGGTGTCTCTCCTCGGTCTCGGGTTCGGAGGGCCCCGGGGGCGGCCGGTGGGTTCCTGGCCGGGATGGCGGCCGCGCCCCGGGGGTCGTGCGGTATGTGCGGGGCTGGTCAGCTGATGGCGTTGGCCTCTTCCTCCAGCAGGTGCCGGAGGAAGGTGATCGTCACGCCGCGAGGCGCAGGCGCTGCGGGAGGCCGCGCAGGACGGCGAACGCCGGGGCCAGCAGCAGACGACGGCCGCGGCGGGTACGGCCCTTGGCCCGGTACATGGCCTGGTCGGCGGCCTTGAGCGCGGCCGTCAGGGTCGGCTCGGGAAGCGTGGCGAGCCGGGCGGCGCCGATGGAGGCGCCGACCCTCAGCGTCACGCCCTGATGCTCGACGGGCTGGCGCAGCAGTTCGGCGAGGTCGGCGAGCCGGTCGTCCAGGCGGCCGTCGTCCTCGACGACGGCCACGAACTCGTCTCCCCCGAGCCGCCCGGCCGTGCCATGGGCGCCGCACCAGACGGTCAGCCGCTCGCCCGCGGCCGCCAGGACGGCGTCGCCGGCCGCATGGCCGTGCACATCGTTGACGGCCTTAAAGCCGTCCAGGTCTGCAAGGAGAACCGCGGCGCGGGGGCGGCGGATGGTCCGCTCGGCCCGGCGGGTCCAGCCGTCACGGGTCCACAGCCCGGTCAGCGGGTCGTGGCGGGAACGGTCCAACCGCCGGTGGAGTCGGTGGACATGCAGCGCCCACCCGGCCGCCAGAGCGAGGACCAAGAGGCCCTGAACGATGTACGCCGGGTTCGTCATGCCACTCGCCTCATCGCGTTGCGGCGCACAGCGTTGCGCTCGGTGCGGCTCATGCCGCCCCAGATGCCCTCACCGGCCAGGTGCGGGTTGGCCAGGGCCCACGTCCGGCAGTCGGCCAGGACGAAGCACGTGCGGCAGAACGCCTTGGGGGGACCGGCGTTCACACCCTGCTCGGGGAACCAGAAATCCGGGTCCTGGCGGCACGGCTCACCTCCGGTCATCTCCGGGAAGGGCACCGACGGGTCGGCCAGCGGAATCGTGATGACCGGGGTCGGCGTTCCGTCTGTCTTCTGGGTCATGATGGGCAGTGCCCTCTCCTCTGTAGGGGTTCGGGTGGCCCGGGGCGGGCGCGCATTGCTTGGTCGTGGTGACGCCCGCCCCGGGGCGGATCTACATCAGGCAGTCGTGCCAGATGACCTTTATGGCGTCGACGTCGGCCACGGCGCCGCTGCGGTGCCGGACCGCCGTCTCGGCGTCGACGTCCTCCCGGACCTTCTCGACCACGTCACCGCGGCCGCCGGGGAAGTATTCCGCCGGATACGTGAACACCTGGACCCCGGTTCGGGGCTGCTCGCCCGGGGTGCGGGTCGGGATCTCAACCGCCCAGTGCGCCATAGGGTCCACCTCCTTCTTGACTCTCTGTGGAGACCAGGGCTGTCCCGGTTCCCCTTGCCGTCCGGCCCCGCGGGGCCGGACGACGCGGGCAACCGTCAGCCGTGCTTCCTGCACTTGCCGTTGGCGCAGCGCGTGCAGCCGGTGTTGATCTGGTTGCGGACGGGCGCGATCACCGCGTTGGCGACTGCGTCACCGGCCTTCCCGCCGACTCGGTGGAGAGCGGCGGCGGTGTTGTCGAGCTTCTCGGCGGCCTTACGTCCGAACATCGGGATGGGTCCTTTCAGGGTGGAAGTGGAAGCGCTGTCGCGATTCCCCTCACCGCCCGTAGTGACGGGCGGATCGGGCAACCGGCAGATCAGGTGGTCGGCACGCGGCCGGTGACGGGGGCCAGGACCTCCCTCACCCGGCCCCGGCGGCGGCGCTGGGAGGATGACGCAGGCAGTCGTCAGACCGCCGTCTCCGCGTCGGCGGTACCGCGCGGAAGGACAAGGCCGTCGTCTGTCCAGACGATGTCGTCACTGGTCAGGCACTCGGCCAGGCTCCGCGCAAGAACCAGCGCGGTCGGCAGCGTCTCCCGACGCGATCCGGCGCCCAGTGACCCGACCTCGTGCACGTTCCAGATCCTCGGCTCCCCCTCCTCGGTGACCGTGTAGGAGCGCATTACCCGATAGCCGCCGCCCGTGGCATCGCTCACCCAGTGGTGGACCGCGACCTTCACAGGGACCGCGGGGTTGGTGAAGGTGCGGGTGAAAGGGGACCCGTGGATAGCGTCGCCGCTCCCGCTCATGTCGGCGTCGCGGGTGATCTCACCGCTGTCGGCCCATCGCGCGGCGAGAAGGGCGTTCAGGCAGTTCCACAGCGCTTCGCCGCCGGCGGCGCCGTATTCGGGGGCGACGAGGGTGACGCGTACGGAGCGGAAGACGTCGCCCATGGCGCCGGAGCCGATGCCCGGCCAGATGTGCCGCAGGTTCGCGTCGTCGATGTAGCCGCCGAAGGTGGTGTGGGGCTCCCCGCCGCGCAGGGTGACGACGATGCCCCTCTCGCCGGTGTCCAGCGTGTCCGCGACCTCGTAGTCCAGGCCCGCCGTCTCGGCGGCGTCGACCAGGGCGCGCAGCAGGTCGTAGTCGCGTACGAAGCCCTCGACGGCGGCCCTCTGCTCCCAGATCAGGCCGTCGGACCCGGTCACCGGGTCCTCGCCGGGCTGCGAGTCGATGGTGACGTACCCGGCCCGGTTGGCGGCCGCGAGCGTCGGGATCAGCTCGCTGGTCTCCTCGTCGGGCCCCCAGTTGGGCTGGTAGCCGGGCCAGCTGGCGATGTGGCCCTCCAGCCAGAGGGCCATGAGCCCTCCGAGCTGACCGACGCTCTGCGTCGCCTTCCAGCGGTTCCGGTCCAGGCGGTTCATCCAGGGCAGTCGGATCTTCACGGAGTTCTCCTGACGATGGAACGAACGGGTGGGGTGTGCGGTGGTGCTGGCCAGATCTCCAGGGCCCACGTACGGGACGCGGACCGAGGGCTACCGGTCAGCCGGTGGGCGCGGCCTCGACGTCGGTGTCCTTGGCGAGTGAGACCGCCTCCGCCTCGGCGTCCGGCTCGGGAAGCTCGTCGACGTCGGCCGGGCGGGGAAGACGCTCGCCGCGCTCGACCAGGGCGGCGTCCAGGTAGCGGGCGGCCTCCTCCTCGGTGATCTCCATCTGGTACCGGCCGAAGGCCAGGGCCACGAGGTCGGCGGGGATGGCGGTCAGCGCGAACGGGTCGACCAGGGTCTTCGCCGCGCTCATGAGGCGCTGGTGCCGCACGCGCTGCTGGTGCTTCTTTCCGAACATGGGCGGGGTCTCCTTCACGAAGTGACAGGTCAGGCGGTACGGCGCTCGATGTCGGTGTCCTTGACGACGTGCAGCGGCGGGAGCTGGCCGGTGGCGCGGAGCATGGCGAGCGGGTCGAGCGGGCCGTCGGCGAGGGCGGCGCGGTGTGCGCGGGCCTCCTCAATGGCGGAGGCGGCCGCGGTCTGTTCGCGGGCCACCTCGATCCGGGCGTTGGCGTCGATCTCCGCGATGGTGATGTCCGCGGTGCGGTCCACCCTGAGTACGGCCATCGCGTTGGCGTGCTGGGTGGCCACGCGGCGGTCGTCGCGGCGGGAGCGGGCGATCAGGACGCTGGACGCGATGACGGCGACGATCCAGATGATCAGTGCCGGGGCGATCGGGTCGGCGTAGACACCGACCGACAGGGCACCGAATGTCAGCGCCATGGAGGCGAACACCGCGCTGACCGTCTCCTCGTCGTTCCTGATAGCGAAATAGCCGGAGGCAGCCCCGAAGGCGAGCATCAGCCCGGCGGCACCGACGCTGTGCTCGGCGCCCTGGGCGTTCCAGACCCGGGCCAGGGCCAGCAGCGTGCCGGCGGCCACGGTGGTACCCGCGTAGGCACGGTGCTCGCTCACGAACTCTGCGGGACTCTTCGGCACGGGCATCTGGCCGGGGGCCGGGGGCTGAGTAAACATCGGGGCTCCTCGCGGGCGGTTCAGTCGGTGGAGTCGGGGCTGGGGGCCGCGGCCCGGGCCGCGACCTGGGCCCGGTGCTCGATCAGCTGACGGCGGACGTACTCGCGCTTGTAGCCAATGGCGTCGCAGGCCTCGGCCTGCTTGACCTCGCCGCTGCCGATCGCGGCGGCGATGGCCGCCCAGAAGTCGAACTCGGCGTCGGCCTTGCGCTGGTCGCGGGTGACCTTCGCGGCCGCCAGGCGCTGCTGGACCTGCTCTACGCGCTGGGCCTCGGCGGTCTTCTCGGCGTCGGGCTTGGGCATGTCGTGGGCTCCTTCGGGATGGGGGAGGATGAGTTCTCCCCCTGCTCCGGTCTGGAGCGGGTTCGGGGCCCGGGGCGGCCGACTGATTCCTTGGCCGGGATGGCGGCCGCCCCGGGGCGAAGTCACTTGTCGCGGTGTCCAAGGGACTCGGCGGCCGCGCGGATCAGGGCGGCGGTGTCGTCGAGCGCGGACACCTCCTCCACCTCGCCGTCCTGGGCATAGGCGCTGCGCAGCTGCACGGTCAGCTCGTGCAGAGCGGGCAGGGCCTCGCTGGCCTGGAGCGCGAGCCGGATTGCTTCGTAGTCCGCACCGTTGGTGATGTCCTCGGCGTTGGCCCGGAACGCCGCGGTGACGTCCCACAGGTCGTCACCGTTGGCCCGGAACGCCGCGGTGGCGTCCCGCAGGTCGTCGCCGTCGCAGCTGTCGGGGTCGATGCGGTCGGCGACGGCGTACGCGAAGCCCTCGACGATCCGGGCGGCGCCGTACACGGCCAGGATCAGCAGGGCGGCCACGCCGTCGGTGACGTTCGGGACCGGGGCGAACTCGACGATGCCGATTTCGTTGACGAACCGGGCGGCGACGGCGACGCCCATCGCGCCGATGGCGACGGTCTGAACGTGGTCGCCCACCAGGCGCAGGGCGCGGGTGATGTGGCTCAGGGCCTGCGGGGCGCGGCTGTCGGTGGAGTTGAGGTGCTGAATCTCGGTCATGAGCGGGGATTCCTTCCGGTTGGTGCGAGGTCCCTGGTCGGACCCACACCCATAGGATGCCTACTTTTTGTAGGCATGTCTAGCCTGTGCCCACTTTTAGTAGGCGTATTTTTGTTTCCGCTGGTCAGGCGGCGTGGGCAACCGGGATGACGGGGGCAGGGAGCGTGGCGTAGGCGGCGGCCGCGAGGCGGGAGACGAGTTCGTGCGCGAACTCGCCAGCCTCGGTCAGGACTTCGGCAAGGTCGGCATCACCGAGCGCCGCGGCGGTGGTCGTCAGCGCGTCCAGGTGGACGGCCATGTCGTAGGCGTCGCCGCGCAGGCCGATCAGACCGGGCTGGTAGGCGGCCGTGCCGCTGAGGTTGGCGGCGTCGGCCAGGTGCTCCGGCATGCGCTCCTTGGTCAGCTGCTCAATCTGCTGGTCGAGCGCCTCGGCAAGCTGCTCGGCGCTCTCGTGCGTCCAGGTCTTCCCCATGAGGCGGGCGGCCAGGGCGGTGAGCAGGGTGGCGTTCACGCGTGACTCCTTCGTCGGGTCGGGTCCGGTCTGGTGACCGGGCGTTCCCGCCGGGTCACGAACTCTGTGAGTCCCGGAATACGGGAGTTACAGAGTTCGGGACCAGCGGGGACGCCGGGGCTACTTGCTGGTGCTGGTGGTGGGGCGACGCTCGTCCTTGCCCTGGCGGGCACGGTCCGCGCGGCGCCCGGCGGCCGCCAGGGCGGCGGCGACCGGTCCGTCGCACTCGGTGCAGGGGACGGAGATCCCGGGGGCGGTGATGCGACCGCTGTCCTCGCAGACCAGGCACTTCGGGCCCTTCTCGGGGGCCTGGACGCCGTACGCCCTGCGGTAGGCCGCCGCCGACGGCGTCTTCAGGGGCTTCGGCTCCGCCGGGCGCCGGCGGGATGTCTCGACCGGTTCGACGCCTCCGGCCTGGATGGTCCAGGCCGTCCGCAGCAGGGCGGCCACCGGGCGCATCGCCTCGTTCCGCACCCGCTTGCCGACCTGCTTCTTGACCTTGCGGACCTCCCGGCGGACCTTGGCCTTCGCCTTCCGCCGGCCGAACCTGGCGACCTCGATCGCGGCGCCGCGGAGCTCCTTGACGAGGTCGGGCGGGGGCGGCGGCTCCTCACCGAACCCGGCCTCGATCAGCCACAGCCAGTCAATGTCCTGGCGACCCTCCCGGAAGCGGCAGTACGCCATCCACTGCGAGACGTCGACGCGGGGCTCGACCCAGGTGTGCCCGACCATGCAGGCGGCCTCCAGAACGACGTCCGTGCCGACCTTGTAGGCCAGCCGGAGACCGGTGTCCGCCTCGCACATCGGGCAGGCGATCACGGTCGGAATCCACACCCGGCGCCACGTGTGCTCGGGGTCCTCGACGACGTAGCGGAAGCGGCGCTCGAAGAACAGGTAGAAGTCGCCTCCGTCGGGGTTGAAGGCCTGCCACGGGCTGATCGGCATCGGATCTCCTCTTCGGAACATTCGTGATCTTTAGGGCGTAACAGCGGCGGAACTGGGGGAAACGTGCAGGTCAGAGGCTTGGAACAGGTCCGGAACAGGGCTCCGGGAGGGGGAACATGTTCCGGCCCGGGGCGGGGGTTCCGGCCCTGTTCCGGGCCGGTTCCCCCGCGCTGACCTGCATGTTTCCGGGTGTTCCGGAAGCGGATCAGCTCTCGTCGCCCTCGCCGACGAGCCGCTTGAGGTCGCGCAGGCGGTAGCCCTTGACCGTGCTCTTGGCGCCCTTGGGCCGATACGACTCCTTGGCCCACTTCGCGCCCCGTGGGGCGAGGACCTTGTCGAGCACCAGGGCCAGGACGGCGCCCTTGGTCATCCGCGCGTCGCCGGTGGCGAACTTCTCCAGGTCCCACGTGTCCGGCTGGACGTCGTGCAGGGCGTCGAACAGCTCGTCCTCCGTCAGGCCGCTCGGGTCACCGAGGGACCGGTAGATCGAGCGGATCGCCTGGAGGAGGACCGGCAGCGTCTCCTCCTGGTCCTCGTCCTCGTCGTCCTCCCACGGGTCGCCGCCGCCGGGGTTCGGCAGCGTGACGCCGGGGGCGAAGGCCTTCGACGCCTTGTCCAGCTCGCACATCCCGGCCGCGGCCCGCTCGGTGGCCCGGCGGTCGGCCTCGTCCTCGCTGGTGATGCAGGCCCGGTACGGGATCGGCTCGCAGTAGTCGCCGCCCGCCATCACGTACGCCACGGAGGCGTCGTAGATCGCGTCGCCCATGGCGGGCAGCAGCCGGTCCGGCCTCCAGCCCTGGGCCATCGCGCCGCCGCCGGCGATCTGCACGATGTCGTCCTTGTCGCAGGGGCACATCACCTGGACCGGGAGTTCGGCCAGCCACGTGTTCGCGCCCACCCGGTCCTTGGTGACGCCCTGCGAAGCAATCTCCAGAGTCACGTCCGACTTCGCGGAGGTGAGGTTGATCTGCTTGACCAGCTCGTCCAGCCGGAGCGGCTTATCCTCACCCTCCTCGGGGTCGGCAAAGGTCTCGCTCTTGGCCGCCACTACCAGAGCCGGGAATTCGTCGATGATGACCGTAATTCCGGGATTCGCGGGGCTGGCCTCCCAATTCATCCCCATTCCGAGCCGGTTGAACAGCTTCGGCCGTCCCATTCCGACTGCCAGAGCCCATTCAAGAACGATCCGGGCTTCCCTCGGCGTCCGGGCCAGCGCGGACATGCACTTGCGGTACGGGCCGAATCCCGATCCGTACGAACCGAGGTCGATGCCGACGATGATCCGGTCACTGGTCGCGGTGAGCGCGTCCAGGCGGGCCCGCAGCATCGTCGACTTGCCGGAGCGAGGCTTGCCGATGTACGCGGCGCTGGTCCGCTTGCCCGGAAGGGCCAGGGAACGGCCGGACATGTCGGCACCGAACTGCACCTTGTGCAATTCATGCGTGGTGACCGACTTCGGCGCCCGGTACGGCAATTCCGGAACGGCCTTCCACGGGTCATCCCCCGGAATACGCAGCACGCATTCATTACGGGCCTTGGCGGACTGCTGCAAGAGAGCCGAATTCGTACGGACGCCCGGCAGGCACGCCTCCAGCAGAGCAAGGTTGTCGGACAGCTTCTCCGGGGTCTGGTTCTTCAACACGACCTGGATCTCGAAACCCCAGTTGCGCGGGAAGATCTGCAAGGAGTGGACGGCGATGCCGATCTCCTTGGTCAGCGCCTCGTGCAGCATCGCCTCGAAGGCCCGCGGCGTCATGCCCATCTCGAAGCGGTCCGGCAGTCCGGCCTCGGCGCGCTCCAGCTCCTCCAGCTCCTCCGGCGACATGTCGGGGCGGCGGCCGACCCGGGCCAGCACCGCGAGATTGACCAGCACCCCCGTGCCCAGACCGACCATGCCGTCCATGAACACGAATCCGGCGACGTCGATCCCTGCCATCGGCAGGTACGCGGCGGCCGCGCGCTGGAAGAACTTGCCGCGGGCCGAAGAGACGGCCGCGGTGGCCTGGACGAGGGCCATCGACGACTCCTGCTGCGCGACGTCGGCCGCCTTCTTCTTCGCGTCCCGCTGGAGCAGTGCGAACTGGGCCCGGCGGGCCGCGCGCGTCGCCTCCAGCGCGAGCATCTCGGCACGCTGCTTGGCGGCATCGGCGTTCTGCCCCTCGACCCCGCGGACCCAGCGCTGCACGCGCACTCCGCCGCGGAACGTGGTGGGGACGATGCCGCGCGGCGTCCGCTGCCGCGCCACCCAACGGCGGACCCGGCGCCGGGCCTGGCGCTGGACGTACGCGCGGCGGGCCGTGCGGCCCTCCGTGGTCCGCAGCGCCGGGTGAATCCACGGCGCGTCCCCCTCCGCGTCCTCGGCCAGCTCCCACTCGTCGGCCGTGATCACCGTTCCCTCGACCGGCGCGGGCGCGGGCTTGGTCATGTCGACGCGGGCCGCCGGCGCGGCGGGCTCGGGGGCCGTGGTGGTGTCGGAGGCCTCGGGCTCGGCGTCGATGAAGGGCAGTCGGATCACCTTCGCCATCGGCTCGTCGCGGCCGGTCTTCGCGGTCCGCTCGTCGGTCTCGGTCATGCTGGTCTCGCCTCCTCATCTGGGGGTGGCGAGACGGGGACGGCCATCGTCTTGGTCGGTGAGGGACCGGCCCCGTCTCGCGCTGTTCGGTTGTTCAGAACCCGGTACTCCGAGAGTCCGTGAGTACGGGAGTCACAGACTTACAGACTCCGGTATTTGGCGCGCGCGTCAGCTGGTCGCGGCCAGGTGCAGGACCGGGTCACCGTTGTGCTCGCGCTCGGATTCCTTGATCCGCGCGCGGCACCAGGTCTCCCCGCGCAGCACCCGCAGCCGCTGCTCCGGCACCTCCTTCTCGAAGTACCGCTGCACGTCCTTCCAGCCCGTCTCCTGGCCCGCGCGCAGTCGCGCGAGGACCCACTCGCGGGCCGCCTTCTTCTCGGCCTCGGCCTGCTCCGGGGTGGCCGCGCGGGCGGTCTCCGCGGCGAGCGTGCGGGCCGCGCGGCCCTGCTTCGAGCCGTCCTCGTCAGCACTCTTCTGACGGCCCCGCGCGGAGGGGGGGTTGTTGGGCTTGACCTGCTCGTTCGCGGCGCGCGTGCGGGCCGCGCGCGGGCCTTCCGTGGCCTCTCCAGCGGGGACCTCGGCGCCCTTTTTGATCTTCGCGGCGGAAGCCTTCGTGTGGTCCGCGCGCAGAGCGTTCGCGGGGTCCGTGAGGATCTTCCCGATGGCCGTGGGGTCGATCATCCACCCCTCGCCGGCGGGCACCTCGCGCACCGGCTCGGCGGGCGCGTCGAACATCGCGAGCGACGCCGTGGGCCTCAGCCCGTCGTGGTTCTCGACGAGTCCGGCGACCTTGCCCGCGCGCTTGCCGAAGCGCTTGAGGATGCCCTTGGTCACGCCCGGCTCGGCGCCGTGCACCTGGCGCCAGGCCCGGTCCCACGCCTCCGCTTCCGACAGGGGCGGCATCGTCGCCGTGCGCAGCCACGCGGCCCGGCGTACGACGCGCGGGTGCTTGATCCTGCGCAGTAGCGCGATCCGGATCTCCTCCGCGCTGCGGCCGCCGACGCGGTGCATCTGGGAGTGGAGGTAGATCTCGAATACCCCGACGCCGAACAGGGAGCTGGCCGCGAAAACGACCGCGAGTTCGGGCTTGTCCAAGTGGTGCCAGGCGTTGAGCCCGGCCGCAATGAGGGCGAACACCCACGTCATCACGAAGTACAGCTTCGCGGGCTTGTCGTTCTCGACCGCCCACTTGCGCAGCCACGCCATCGCCCAGGTCGCGCCCTCGATGAACACCGGCACCAGCAGCGCCAGCAGCGCGTACACCCCGAGTTCCTCCACGGCGGAGAACTGGCCGGGGAAGGCGAAGGCGACGGAGGTGACCACCACGGTCATCACCCACGGCATCGGCTGGCCGACCGCGGCTGCCAGTCGCGCGTTGCGGGCCGTGCGGGCCGCAGCCCGCTTCTCGCGCCGCTTGGCCTTCTCCTCCATCTTCTTCGTCTTCGCCGCCTGCTTGCGCAGGTGGTTGCGCTCGTTGGCCTTCTCGCGGGCCTCGGAGATCTCGATGTCCGCCAGGGCGTTGGTCCGGCGCCCGTCCGCCTCGGCCTGGGTAGCCGCCGCGCGCGCCGTGACCTTGTCCATCTGACGGCGGCCCTCGTAGGTCGTCGTCTCCATCAGCGGGTCCTTTCCTGGCCCTGGCCCTGGCGGGCCCGGGTGACGCGGGTGATCGGGTCGGAGACGTTCAGGGAGATGAGCACCTGCCACGAGTCGAAGTCGGCGCCGGTCCAGTCCGTCATGTCTGCGGACTGCGGGGCGGCCTCGGCCGGGCGGTCGTCCGCCGGAGTGGTCACGGTCTGCATCACGCGGCCTCCTTCTCGCGGTAGCCGCCCGCCACCGTGCGGAAGGCGGGGGAGGCGAGAGCGCCCGGCGGGGTGAGGACGGCGTCCAGGACGATGACCACGAGCGCGATCAGCACGAGGCCGATGCGGGCCATGACGTCCAGCTCGATCCCGAACAGCCAGGCGCCACCGGCCAGCGCGGCGAACAGCCGCACCCGGCCCAGCATCACGGGCAGCAGGGAGAACAGGACGGTCAGGCGGGGATTGGAGGTCGTGAAGTTCATGCGGCCCGACCACCCTTCACGGTGCTCAGGGCGGCGGTGCCGCGGCGCGGCAGCGGCACCACATTCGCCAGCGGGCGGATGCCCAGCACACGGCGCAGATGCTTGATGTTCTCGCGGTCGATCTCGCTGTCCGGGTCGCTGGTGTCCACCAGGAACTCCAGGAAGTCGGACCGCAGCTCGGGGGACGCGGAGCGGAGGGCGGCAAAGTCGATACCGAAACCCATCGCGGCCTCGATGTATTCGCCCTCGCTGCCGACGATGCGGCCTGCGACGATGGTCCTCATAGGGTCGTGCCTCTCTACTTGTCCGGCCCTTGCGCGGGCTCTCCGGCTTGGCTTCCAGGCGGCCGGAGGGCCCGTTTTTGACATGGCAGTGCCCTCAAACGAGGGCGTCGGGACTTTCGCCGGTTAAGTTGAAACCTAGGTCTCTTCCGGCTGATCCGATGACACACCACCCTGCGATAGTTGTCAAGAACCTAGATCTAAACGGCGCCGACGACACGCTAGACAAGGCGGCGAATCGACGTTAAACCTAGATCTGTCTTAGGGTGATCTCGCCTGAGACTTCTACGACGGGGAGACAAAAAATCCAATGACCGGCCCTAAGACGCCCAAGTGGCGACAACTTGCCGACCAGGTGCGTCGTCAAATCGAAGACGGTACGTACCCGCAGGGCGCCGCGCTGCCCCAGGTAAAGCCTGCCGCCGAGGCAGCGGGGGTCTCGTACGAAACCATGCGCGCCGCCTACAAGGCGCTGGAGTCGGAAGGGCTGGTGAGGAGCGTCAAGCGCACTGGGTTCGTGGTACTGGAGGCACCTGGCCGCCGACGGGTGACCCGGGGAACCGTAGTCACCCGCGACCCGGCCCGGGGCTACGTGTTTCCTGCGGCCTCCCGTCCCGACGAACCTTGGGAGGTCCACGGCCGCCCCTATCGCGCGGACGTCCCAGCCCCGGACAAAGTGGCTGATCTTTTCGGCATCCCACCAGGCGCTCAGATCCTTCGGCGTCGTCGCGTGACCTCGCCCGCCGGCGAGCCGCCGTTCCAACTGGTCGACACGTGGATCAGCCCGGATGCAGTGGCCGACGCTCCCCGGGTGGCCGAGCCATCGACGGGGCCGGGGGGCTACCTGGACCGACTGGAGGACGCGGGGCATGGCCCCATCTCCTGGTCAGAGACCATCCGGGTCCGAATGCCTGACCGTGAGGAAGCCCAGTTGCTCACCATCGCGATGGTCATGCCCGTGTTGGAGGCCACGATCATCGGCACGTCCGCGCTGACGGAGCACCCCATCGAGGTCACCATCAAAGTGATCCCGGGGGACAGAGTGGAGCTGGTCAGCGATCTACAGCGGTCTCGGGCAGCCCGCTGGCCGGTCACTCCAACCAAGCAGAAGAAGTAGATCTTCGCCCTGAACTCAGCCGACATCACCCCGCAGGGGAGAGACGGACCAGCAACAAAAGGTGTGTCCCACCCGTTGGGCAGCGATGTAGGAAGAAGAAGATGAGGCCCATGAAGCGCGAACAGCCCCCGTAAACGCCGCGACGGCCGTCCCTGTGCCACCAGGTCCGGCCGTCTTGAGTCGACTCGCTCGCTATGCCTGCTCCGAGTCGTACGTCGGCGGTAACGCCGGGCACCTGACCACGAGGGCCCGGGTACCGATATCAGAATAGCCAGACCTGGCCGCACCAAACAGCCACACGTGCGCCGCGTCACTTCTATCTGGTGATGATCCACCGTCGTACGGCTTCCCGATTCCAGGGGAGACCCAGCAAGATGCGCACCACTGTTCGACCGCCCGGCACGGACACCGTGTCCGGGATCACCTCCGCCACCCCGAGAGTGGGTGCGCGGTGAGGAAGCGTTCTGGACGGCCATCACGGTTCGCCGCCGTCCCCAATGAGACCATTGATGACTCGCTCAGTTTCGACCTGGAGGCCCTGGGCCTGCTGACCGTGGTGCTGCGCCACCGGGACGGTTACGAGATCACGTTGCCGGAGATCGCGGATAAGTACGGCTACGGGCGAGACAGCCTGGCCGGGGCCTGGGGCATGCTCCAGGTCGCGCGCTACATCATCAAGGTCAAGATCCAGTGGGCGCAGGACAATAAGTGGTCGACCGAAGTCGTGGTGTACGACACACCCGCCACGGACGACGAGATCAAGGATCTTCTGGCCAGCATCGCGGGGGAGCCGAACGTGCGGACCGTGAAGCGGGAGCCGCCGACGAAGAGCGCGCAGGAGCGGGCTGAAAAGCACGCCGCCAAGGTGAAGGCCAAGCGGAAGGCGAAGCCGGAGCTCCGCAAGCTCGACTTCGACGTGCCGGGGGAGAACGGCCGGGGCCGCGGCACGGACCAGGGGGCCGGTGCCGCCGCGCCGGCGGCACCGGCCGAGCCGCCGCGGAAGTCGGCGGCACCAAAGAAGAAGGCGAAGAAGAAGGAGCCGGGCAGGCGGCTGACGCAGCAGGAAGCGGCTGCGGTGAAGCAGGTGGAGGCGGCGTTCCCCGAGCAGCTGCTGCTTCCGTCGTACCGGCCGACGGTGCTGCGGGACGCAATCCTGGAGGCACTGAGCGCCCGCCCGCTGGAGGTCGTGGTCGAGCGGGTGAAGCGCCGGTGGTGGAAGCACGGCTACGAGGAAGCCGTGATGCCGGGCGGCAAGGGCATCGGGTCGCCGATCGGTGTCGCGGTGGCGCTGGTGCGCCCGTCGATGGACTGCCCGGACCCGATGTGCGAGGACGGCGTGGTTCTGGACACCGGCGTGCCGTGCCGGGCGTGCGAGCTGCGCAAGGAGGACCGGAGAAGGCCCGTGCCCGCGCCGCGGGGTGAGTCTGGCGAGGGACAGGGCGAGGGCGCCCCGGCGCCGCGGCGCTGGAAGTGCCGCGGGTGCACGACGTTGGGCAAGACGGGCACCGAGGCTCCCGAGGATGGCCTGTGCGGCCTGTGCCGCAAGGACGAGCAGGAGGCCAAAGCGGCGGCTGCGCGGCTGAGCGAGGAACTGGCGCAGGCTGAGGCCCTGCGGGAGGCCGAGCGGGAGTGGCTGGCGCGCGAGCGGTGGGTCGACCTGCTGGAGGACGCCTACTGGGAGCACGCCGAACGCGAGCGGGCGGCCACCGAAGAGCGAGAGAGGCGCGACGCGGAGGAGCAGCAGCGGCAGCGCGACGCGGAGGAGCGGCGCCTCATCCAGGAGCAGATCGCCCGGGAGAACCCGGAGTTGCTCGCCTACTCGCAGACCGCGTCTGCCTGACGTACGGCCGGGACGGCCGTACCCCGTAATGGGGTACGGCCTTTCGGCACGTCCGGACTCTGGAAGATCGTGAGTGCGGGACTGCGGTCGGGCGTCCGCGCGAGCGCGGTTCGGCTGCGCGGTACGGAGGGAAGGGCACTTCTCGTGAACAAAGCCACACTGTCAGTGCCCGTTGAGATGCTCTGCGTACGCGAATTGGGTGAGTTGAGAGGAGTGTCCGGTGCTGGACGATCTGCTGGTGGTGGGGTTCGACCTGGAGACGCAGACCGAGGTCCACATCGGCGAGAGGCCCCTGGAGCAGTGGCGGGCGCTCGGCTACGGACAGCGGGCGACGGTGGTGTGCTTCTACTGCTGGCGCGGCATCGACGCCTCGACGGAGACGAAGGTGCCGCTGCTGGCCCGGGGCCGGATCGGCGGCCTGGTCCGGCCGCACTTCGCGCACCCGGCCGGAACCGCCCCGCCCGGCGGGCACAGCCGGGAAACCGTCTGGCACATCAACGCCAAGCACCGCCTCGCGCATTGGGCGGATTCTCTGCCCAATGTCACCCGGGTGCGTCTGGAGCAGTGGACGCCGGACCGCGACCGCCGCGCCGATGTCCACGTCATCCTCGATGACGGTGCCCGCCTGGCGCTGGAGGCCCAGCGGGAGCTGATCACCGACGAACTGTGGCAGGCCCGGCACCGCGACTACGCCGCCGCCGGTGTGCAGGACGTGTGGTTCATGCGCCCGGACACCCGCATCCCGCACGTTCTCTTTGCCGAGGGCACCCCGGCCTGGACGCTCTACCACCGCGATGAATCAGCCGAGGCCAGACTGGGGGAGCCCCACGAGCGCGGCCCGCAGTGGTGGACGCAGGACCTGCGCCTGTTCGGGCCGCACCACCCGCCGTGCGCTGGCGACAGGGTCGCCTGTGAGCGCTTCCCGCTCGCCGACCTCGGCCTGGACGCCGACGGTGTGACGTTCCCGCCCGCGATGACCCGGCGCCTGGCCGATCAGGCCGCCCGGGTACGGCGGGACGCCGAGCAGGCCCAGCGCCAGCAGGAACAGGCCGCGCAATGGCGCCACCAGGCCACCACCCGGCCGGCCCGGCCCTGGCAGCCCACCCCTCTGCCTCCTGTCCGGCCAGCGCCCCGACCCACGGACGGGACACCGTTCTGCAAGGTCTGCCACCGCCCGCTCGCCGAGGCTCTGGTGCGATACGGGCGGCACATGCTGTGCTGAGGAAGACCGCTCGGCTCTGCTCACATCTGGCAGCGGCGGAATCAGCGGGGCACCCCGCTCACCCCTGGATACAGGGGTCGACCGGCGGGCGCGGCACGTTCCCGTTCCGGCAGTGCCGTAGTCCGTGACTCCGGTAGTGCCGGACTACGGCACTACGTCAGCTGGGCCGGGTCCGAGCGGGCGCCGCATGCCGCGCGGTGCCAGCTGGCGTTCGCCGTCGCCGTCGCCGTCGACGGCGGAGCGCGGCTGGTCGGCGGCACGGTCGGCGGCGGTGCCCGGCCGCGGAACGGCCGTGTCCGGCGTTAGGGGGCTGGGCTGAGGTCCGGTGCCCAAGGGGCGGCGGGTGGTGCTCACGAGCCTCATCCTGGCAGGCCCGGGCGGGAGCTCGGGCTCGCCGGACACGTCGGAGACGGCAGCGGTTTTGCCCGCCGGGGGTGTGCGCGTTGCGCACGGTTCACCCGGGGCGAGGCATCACCCGGAGTAATGAGACCTGTACGATCCACCCGGTAACAAGCTGGATCAAGAAATGCGAACGGCCCCCAAAGGTTTGGTCGCCAGGGGGCCGCTCGCTGCGATGCTTCGGTTCCCACTGTACGGGCTGCTTCCGATTTCGGGGCACTCCGCGCAGGGTCCCGGGGCGGGAGAGGCGTACCCGCATGACCCCTGAGCAGGCGAGAGACAGCCTGATCCACGAACAACCCCTGGGCTACTCACAGACGCCCCAGTGGGTGATCAAGGCAGCTTACAAGTACGTGTGGCTGTACGACTGGCTGCGCGCCCGGTACGGCGGCCTCGACGAGACCTTCCCCGGCATCGACACGTTGGCGAAGGAGTTCGGCGTCTCCCGCTCGACGATCGAGCGGACGATGCGGGAGCTGCGGAAGGTCGGGGCACTTGAGGTCCGTCGGCGCTTCCGCAACAGCGACGGCACCATCGTGACGCTGCGCGACGACGAGCCGTACACCGGCAACGGGGCGCAGACCACGAACCTCTACATCACGAAGTTCTACCCGCCGGCGCAGTCTGCCTGACCGCCGGACTCCAGCCCAGCACGCAGGCCCCTGTCATCTTTGACGGGGGCCTGTTGGCGTCTCCGGTCCGGGCCGCCGCCCCGTCATTTCTGACGGGGTCCCCCCGTCATCTTTGACAGGGGGTCCCCCCAGCAGAAATGACGGGGGGACCCCGTCAGAAATGACGGGCAAAGTACACAGAGTTGATCTACACAGAGAAGCTGAGCGAGACAGAGCCATGAGCCACACAGAAATCGTGTGCTGCGCACGCTCATCGACTGCCGGGGGCTTCCGCTGCCCCCGGCCACCCCGCGCCAGCGCCTTGGATGCGCTGGACTATCCCTAGGTCATGGTCCTGCGCTTCGCGCACCATTCCAGGCCTGGGGGCCTTCCATTGGACCAAGCCCCCTGGAAGTAGTGGTTGATCACCATCGTGGCTGGGGTCCGACCTGATGCAGGAACAGAAACCACAGGACGTGCGTGCGCGCGAGGCGGCGGCCGCGCTCAACCGCCCTCGATGTGCCGGTGGCCCGCGTCGCACTGGCGGCGGACCATGGACTGCTTCTCCGGGTCGCCGTGGACGGCCTTGGCGATCGTGCGCAGGACAGCTTGTGGTCGTCGTGGAGGTGGACGACCAGCACCGCGGCGCGGGCCTCCAGGAGCCGGGCGAGGTGCGTCGTGTGGGCGGCGGCGGCCAGGGCCTGCTCGGCGGGCTCGTACGGGTCGTACTCGTCGCCCAGGGCTTGCAGAGCGTGTGCGAGTTCGCCGGAGTCGACGGAGCGGGCGAGATGCCCGTGCCGGTCGTCGACCCGGTTCCAGCGGATCTCGACACAGCACTCGCTCGGGTGGGTCACGGTGACGGCCACCGTGGTTCTCCTTCCGGCCGGGGTGTGCGCAATGCGCACACTTGATCGTGCCGCCCCCGTCGGCGGCGGCACCCGGCTCCAAGGCCGCGCTCCCTCTATGGCCCGCGCCGAGCTGGACCGCTCGGTCTCCAAGGCGACCTGGTTGCGGCTGCTGTGGCGGCCGAACACCGCGGCGACGTCCTGCGACGTCTTCTTCCACCACTCGTCCTCGGCGGCCAGGTCCTCGTCGCCCAGCTCGGTGGTCCGGCAGGCCGTCGACGGCCTGCCGGACGGGGTCCAGCGCCCCCGCCCGCCGGCGCTACCGACCCGGCGACGGCGCCCTCGGATGGCACCTTCACCGCGGCCCGCAACGGGGTCTACCTCTGGCACGTCCCACCCCTCTGACCTGGCTCCGGAACCCTTAATCGAAGCGTTTTCCCAGGTCAGACCCGACAACCGAACAGCCGGTTGTCGGGTCTGACCTGCGTAAATGATTCGTTTTCGCAGGTCAGACCCGACAACCGTTCTCCCGGGTCCCGGAGAAAGCTGGTGCCCCTATAGAAGACTGGGGTTACAGAAGACGAGAGAGAACACAAAAGCGCCTTGCGGCGCGTGCGCCGCTGGGGACGCCCGGAGGGCTAGGTACAGGTAGTAGCGCGCGAACGTGTGCGTGAGGCGGCTGCGCCGCGACCGAGGCGCCACGGCGCCAAGCAGTTCGCCCCTTCCCCAAGAGATTCACCCGGCGGCCGGTGGCCGCAATCCAGTCCGTCACCGGGCGGGGCCTCGACGGGCAACCGCCCCTCTCGTCCCCCTAACAGGCCGACGCGCCGCCGGTCCCCGGACCCCTCTCCCCCGGTACAGGGGCTCATCGCACCCTCACCACCGTTGCCGGAGAGGACCCCCCGACGTAGAAAGCGCAGGTCAAGACCGCAACCACGGCCGAGCCGCAGGCTCATGACAAGCGGAGCGGCGTGCGGCGGTCGGTCTAGGGCGCCTGGGCCTGTTAGGGGTTAGAGGAGGGAGGCGCGGGCCCGTCACCCGTCGGGGTGAAGGCCGGTGCCAGGGTGACGGCATCGTCGTGGCTGAGGTGATGACGGGCCCGCGCCGTGGGCGGCTGGCCTGAGTCCGTACGTGCAGGTCAACCCATGAAAGGGACGCCCCTCCGGGGCGACTCAACGCAGCCCAAATCGGCTCCGCCGGGGGCGCCCGTGGCGCCCCCGGCTCCACCGATGGGACAGCGGACGCCCTACGGGCGGCAACCAGGAGAGGAGGGAGGCGCGTCCCTGAGCGGCCCTGTGCGGCTCTCGGGGCTCGATCGGCACTCCCGGGCCTCCGTGCCGGGAACGGCGCCCCTGGACCCCGCCGGGGGCGTTCTCGGGGGTCTTCTGTGGCGGACGTGACGAGGGGTTCCGCAGGTACGGAGGGCTGCCCTCCCCCGCCGGGTCCCCGCCGGCGGGGACCCGCCCGGCCGCCCCGGCGCACGGCTGACGGAGTACCGAAGTCCGGCACTCCCGTACTGCCGGACTCTGTAATTTTATGCATAGAAATGCAGGTCAGAGCCTTGATGCTGTGCCGCCGCAAAGAATCATGACCGGTCCCCCTTGTGGGGAGGGGTACGAGATTCGTACAGTCATTGGTGTACGAAAGACGTACAGCACCGGAAGGGGTCACCCGTGGAGCACAAGCTCAGCAGGACCGAGGACGGCCAGACCGAACTGACCATCCGCTGGAACGAGCAGGAGGACGACCCGATGGGCTTCCTCTACGGCTGGGTCGTCAAGGGGCACCTGGAGAGTTTCCTGCGCACATTCCCGAGGCCGGGCTCGGGCGGCAGCCCGGTCGACGCGGAGGACGCCTACCGCCTGGCCTTGGGGCTGAACTGGCTGGCCGAATTGACCGACCGGCGCCTGGAGCTGCTGCTCCTGTTGCTGCGCGACCAGTACAAGGCCTCCTGGGGGACGCTGGGCGCCGCACTGGACGCCTCCCGGTCCACCGCCAAGTCCCGCTACCAAAAGATCGCCCGGCAGTACGCGGAGTGCGGCAACTACGTGGACGAGACCGGTATCCACTCCGGCCCGCCCGCGGAGGTCAAGCAGCTGGTCGAGACCCGGCTGCGCTCCCGCGAGGACCAGGACCGGAAGGCCGAGAGGGCCGTGGCCAAGCTCAAGGCCGGGGACCGCGTCCACTACCGCCTCGACACCGCCCGTCAGGGCACCGCTGTGAAGACCGCCCTGGGCCAGTGGGTCATCGACTGGGACGACGAGGGCGAACTGCTCACCCCCGGCGAGGACATCGTCCCGCTCGGCTGACGGAGCGAGGCGGCCGACTCACTGCCAGGCGACCGGCCGCCCCGCCTCTCCTCCCACCTCCCGCAACGAGAAGGGGAACTTCCATGTTCTCGCATGCCTCGCACACCGACACCATCGCCACCTTCGCCGCCGTCTTCGTCACCCTGTGGGTCGCCCACACCGTCGGTGACCACTGGCTGCAAACGGCGGTGCAGAGCGCCCAGAAGGGCCAGCACGACCGCAACCCGGGCGAGTCCAGCCGCGTCGGGCGCCTCGCCTGCACCCGCCACCTCATCGGCCTGACCCTCACCAAAGCGCTGCTCCTGGCCCTGTCTGCGATCGTCCTCGACCTGTCGCTGACCGTCGCCGGAGTCGCCATCGGACTCGGCCTGGACGCCGCCTCGCACTGGTGGGCAGACCGCCGATCCAGCCTTGCCTGGCTCGCCGGGGTCGCCGAGAGCGTCGGGATCACCGGCAAGACCGAGTTCTACAACCTCGGCACCGGCGCCCACCCGTTCCACCCCGTCACCGCCGAAGGCAAGCCCGCCGGGCACATCGGGACCGGCGCGTATGCCCTTGACCAGGCATTCCACGCCTTCTTCCTCTTCCTCGCCGCGCTGATCATCGCGGCCGTCTGACGGCCCCGTGTGCCGCTCTGCCCGGAACAGTGAGCCCGGACGGAGCGGTGCGCAGGGCCGGACAGCCCGGCCGGACTCAACCGAAGGGGCCCGATGATCCGCACCGCCATCACCTGCGACCGCGAGGACTGCCTCGCGCTCTACCTCCCCGACGTCGACGCCGGGGCCGACGTTCTCGAACGGGCTGCCCGTGCGCTCGGCTGGCAGCGGCTCACGGCCATGTCCCACGCCTGCCCCGGCTGCGTGCGCGGCAGGGGGCCGGTGCTCGAACGGGGCGAGTGCCCCTGCTGCTGCGGCACGACCGTCGACCGCAGCAACGGGGCGGTCTGCCACTACTGCGGACACGTCAGCCCGCACCCCGTCGACGACCTTGACCTCGACCTCGACTGACGACGTCCGGGGCGCCGCACCTGCCGCACCCCGGACCCGGCTCCAAAATCGTTGACCGGACCAAGGAGTTCTGACATGAACTGCGTCTTCTGCGCCATCATCTCCGGGCAGGCGCCCGCAACCATCCTGCGCGAGTGGGACGACGCACTCGCCATCAAACCGCGCGGCGGCGTCAACGAGGGGCACACCCTCGTCATCTCGCGCACCCATGTCGCGGACGCCGTCGAGGACCCGGACGTCACCGCTGACACCGTGCGCCGTGCCGCCCAGTACGCGGCCGAGATCGGCGCTGGCCTGAATCTCATCACCAGCGTCGGGCCGGACGCCACGCAGACGGTGTACCACCTCCACTGGCACATCGTTCCGCGCGCCAAGGCCGACGGCCTGCCGCTCCCCTGGACCCCGCAGCACGCCGCCCGCACCGCCACCCAGAACGGAGCCACCTCATGAACACGGTCAAGCTGGTCATGGCCCGCGAACCCCTCCCTGCGGGCCCGTCCGTCTTCCTCGCGGGCCCCACCCCCGACAAGAGCGCTCCTGTCCCGTCCTGGCGGCCTGAGGCCGCCCGGCTCCTGGGCGAGCAGTGGACGGGCCAGACTCCGCTGACCGTCCTGAGCCCCGAATCCCGCAACGGTGAGCGGGCCGACCGCTACGAGACCCAGGTCGACTGGGAGACCGACGCCCGCGCGGCGGCGACAGCAATTCTGTTTTGGATTCCCCGCGATCTGCGCACCCTTCCGGGAATGACGACCAACGTCGAGTTCGGGCTGGACGTCAGCACCGGCCGAGCCGTACTCGGCTGCCCGCCCGACTGCCCCGACCCCCAGCGCAACCGCTACCTGATCTACGTCGCCCGCCGCAACAGCGTCCCCGTGTGCACCACTCTGACCGACACCGCAGCCGCAGCGCTTGCGGTGGTCGCTGCCGCAGCGCCCCGGTAGTCGGAGGTCCACCGCATGCCAGCTGCGGCCAGCGGGAGACCCGGGCCTCCACCCCCCGACAGCACTGACCACCACCACACCCACCAGGAGACACCCATGAGCATGATCTTCGGCTTCAGCGACGACGAGATCGCCCCCCTGCCCGATTCCCTCACCGACCAGGTGGAAAGCACCGTCCACCTGAGCGACGGCGCCACCCACACCGACGCCGGCGGCAACACCTACACCACCAACGCCAAGGACAACTGACACCCCAGCGGGCGGGAGCGCCCGGGGATGAACCCCGACAACACCGGAGTGCGGCAGTTGCAGAGTCTGTGACTCTGGGACTGCCGCACTCCGGCATTTCGTGAGTCCGGCACTCACGGACTTTGTAGGGCTCCCCCGCTGGTCAGGACAGAAGGGCGTTGTTCGCAGCCTGCCTGAGTCCGTGCCGGTTCGGGTCGCGGCAGACGCCTTTCGTAGTGCCGCATCCGGAGCAGCCCTGCCCGCCTTCGTCGTTCGCGGGCGGGGCCGTGATCAGTCTGCTGTCCATGGTGGTTCCAATCAGGCGGGTTCAGATATGACAGCCGCACGCACAGTCGGGCCGTCGGCAGTGGTCGTGGCCGTCGGCGAGGTGGGGTTGCTGTGCCGCACGGCAGTGGGCGCTGTGCGTGTCGCCGCGGAGCTGCTCGGCCAGGGCCAGCACGTCATCGAGCAGGGCCCCTGAAGCTGCTGCCTCGGCAAGCTCGGCATCCGTGATCGGTTCGCCGTGCCACAGGAGGGTGACCCCGTGTTCGGGGCACCGGGCCATGTCATCGGTCTCGATCGCGAAGTCGTGGACACCGCCGCTGTGGTGGCACTTCACTCGGGCCCCCTCTCCGCACTGTCCGGGGTGTTCGGCCATTCCCTGTGCTCGCTGGGGGCGCGCCAGTCGTAGTGGGGGCCCGCGTGGCCGGGTGGCTGGGTGCACCGGGCGTACGTGCCGGGGCGCTCCGCCCAGCAGTACCCGTACCCGATCGGCGCGCTCATCGGCGTACTTCCCGCCAGGCGCGGCCGAGCCGTATGAACGTCCCGCAGAACGCTCCCGTACGGCAGGTGGCGCACGCGAGGGTGTGCCCGAGGTACACCAGATACGCGTGGTCAGGGGGTGGGAACCCGGCCCGCTGCTGCGTCGACGCCATCACCGGGCCGCCCTCCGCTCCGAGCACGCCAGGGCGTCCACGCACTCACGGGGGAACCACGCGTACGCGGCACCAGTGGCGGGGGTGACCCGCTGCTCACCGAGGTCGACACCCAGGTCGGTGCCTAGCCACGCCGCGCACCACACGCACGCGGCGCCGCGCCGCTGGGCATCGGGCAACTCTTCCGGATCAGGTAAAAAAACCCCGGCAGGGTCAGGTGCAGGCACAGTCATGGTCGGCTCCATGTCAGAGGCTGGTGACCACATGGTGGAGGCACGAAATGGCCCCGACTATCACGGGACGGTGATAGCCAGGGCCAGAGGATGACTGCGTGTCAGGCGCTCAGCCAGGAGCCGAAACTGAGGAAGCTGTCAGGTAGTTGGCGCTTCGCTGCCTCAAGCCCTGAATACGTCTCCCGGACCGTCTGGTGATACCGAGCCTGCTGCGGCGCCGCCTTCCGCGCACGCCGCAGATTACTGAAGGCGTCGTCCAGCGCCCCGTCCCACATCTGTGCGCGGGCCAGCTCGGCAAAGTGGTGCGACTGGCGCGAGGCCGGCCACTTCTGCGGCATCGCCACCGCGCGGCCGATCTGCGCGGCCTCCCCGTACTCGTCCAGCTCGGCAAGCACGCTGACCCGGTGCACCGCTACGTTCGTCGGCCCGAAGCTCAGCCAGTGCACGTCCGAAGCATCGCCGGTGGACTGGGCGATCCGGTGGGCCGCAGCCAGGTGGCCGTCAGCCGCTGCCCGATCCTTCGCGCGCCCGGCCATGACTGCTGCCCCGAGGTGCAGTTGCCCCGTCAGGACATCCCGATCCCGGCCGGGATCGGCCTGGCCGAGGATGCTCAAGCCCATATGGATCAGTCGGTCGCCGGTCCGGTACTGTCCGGCCCGGAGATAGGTCAGTGCCCGCATGTACCGGTACATGCCACCCACCACCGCGTCGGACCCGCGCTCGGCCGCCCACTCCATGCGGGACAGAGCGATCGTCGCGAGGTCGGGGTATCCGAGCTTCGATGTGACGTCGTACGCGGTGCGGTAGTACGAGGCAAGGAGCAGCCACCCCTCGGTACTACCCGCACCGTGCGCTGCCGTCGTCGTCTCGATGATCAGGCCGGGAAGCTGGCTCGCCGCCTGCTTGATCTCGCCCGCGCGCACCGCGACGAGCAGCTGCTCAGCATCGTCACGAAGAAGCTGATGCGGCCGGGGAGCGATCTCCGGATCGGCCCCAAGGTCGTACACATCGAGCGCCTCGCGGATCGGCTGGATCAGTATGTCCAGCTCATCCGCCCGCAGTTCGGTGAGGTAGGGCTGGCCAGTCACCGTGGCGACCTCGACGTGCAGGGCACGGGCAACCGCCGCAATCAGGTGCGGACTGGCCGGGAGAACGCCCTGCTCCGTTTTCGTGAGGGTGGAATAGGGGACCTGCGAGAGATCCGACAGGGCCTGTTGGGTGAGGTGGCGTTCGGCGCGGAGACGCTTGATGCGTTGACCGGTGTGGTCATGAGGATGAGCAGGCATACTGACACTCCGTTCTGACTCGACACCAGAACGGTACCCGCGGTCGACTCCGCCGGTACCTCAGTGGCCCCGCCGTCACAACGGCGGGGCCACTGCCGGTTCCGGGATACCGCCACGCACGATCCGGGGACCCGCCGGGGCGCGGTCAGGCAGGGACCGGGACACGCGCGTCGTACTGGGCCACGGTCCAGGCGATGACCTGGCAGGTGTAGACGAACCAGTACTCGTACTCGGTGAACTCCCACCCGGCTGTGTCGAAGCGGAAGCCCTCGAACTCGAACGCGGCGAGGGCCGCCCTGGCTCCCGCCTCGGTCTCCAGGTCGGCGCTGCTGTAGCGGGAGAACAACTGCTCCTCGACCTCGCCGACGAGCCCGGGGTGACCGGCTTCCCCTTCCTCGGCAGCCTGCTTGATGTAGGCGCGGACGCGATCCTCGGTATACGCCTGAACATCCTTGATGCCGTGGGGCTGGACCTTCTCCGCCCAGTAGCGGGTGTCGACATCCCAGTTGCTGTACTGGTCCATGCATCCCCGGAAGAAGGCGAGCATGTCGTCGTCGCGGCGGAAAACGTGGGTGCCGGTGTGTCCGGTGATCGCGAGGGCGCCGGGCCAGGTCGTCACCTCGCACCAGTACGCGGTGGACTTCGGCATCTCGACCTCCAGGTGCCGGTAGAGGCCGTCGTCGTGCCGCACGGTCACCTTGGCGTCCACCGATTCGGCGGCGAACCGCTCCTTGATCTCCGCGATCCGCGTCTTCAGCTCGGCGTCCGGGTCGATCGTGGTCATCCTCGTGTCCTCTCGCCTTGGGCCAGGCCCTCGCCGCCTAGCCTTCGCGGGTACAACGAACGGCCTAACGGGTCGGATGCGCCCGCCCCTCTTCCTGGCGCCGAAATACGTGAGTCCCAGAGTCTGTTACTCCGGGACTCACGTGACGCGGGTACTGGTCAGACGGCTTTGGCCTTGGAGGGGCGGCCCCATCCGGCCGCACGCTCGATCGCCTTGAGGAGGGTGGGGTCCCACCCGGCGGCGGTCAGGTCCGCGGCGGCAGTCAGGCCCGCCTCGGTGAGCGCGGACAGCTGCATCATGTGCTCGATCCCCTCGGCCCACGCTGCCCGCGCGGCCTTGCGGCAGGCGAGGCGCGCTTCGAGTTCGACGGTGGTGTCCGGTTCGCCGGAGCGCCGCACCTGGGCGAGAGTGCGGCCGCACTCGGCGACGTCGTCCAGGAGGACCACGGCCTGTTCGGCATCCGGCTGCCGGGGGGCGGGGGATGCCTTCGGGCTGACGCCGCGGCGGAGCTGTTCCATGCGGGTGGGCAGTGGCACCCACGAGGGCTCGCCAGCCATCAGTTGGTTGGCCTGGTCGACGGCCCGGGTCCAGGCCCGGAACAGGCCGCGCGGTTCCAGGGGAGTGCCGGGCGGGACCGGGTGGTCGCCGCGGTGGTTGGCGCGCAGTCCCACCCACAGTGCCGCGGCGGTGCCCCCGACCCGCTCCATGAGCGCGTGCCGCTCGACGAGCCACCGGCGCAGCGCGGTCCGGGACAGCCGGGACAGGGCAATCAGTTCGACGTACGCCTCCGCCTTGCCCCACCCCTGCGGCCTGCGCACGATCCGGATCTCTTCGAGCGAGGGGGCGAGGTCCTCGATCCGGCACGCGCACAGCTCGCCGGAGCGGGCCCCGGTGTCGACGGCCGTCGCGCCGATGGCGAGCATCCGGATCTGTCCGGGCAACGCGCCGTCCCGGTCGGCGATCTCCTCCAGGGAGGTCCGCAGCAGGGAGCGGGCCCGCGTGGGTACGGGCTGCTTACGTGCGGGGTCGGGCTGCGGGGGCAGGTCGGCGTACACCCTGGCCGCCTTCGCCAGGAGCGCCAGTACCTCGATCCGGGTCTGCCTTGAGTTGTCGCCGCTGCTGGCCTTGGCCGAACGGCGTACGCGCAGGGTGCCGCGGGCGGCGAGGTCCAGGTAGGCCTCGACGGCGGTCCGGCGGAAGAGGGCGCGCGCTCCTGCTTCGTTGTCGAGCGGGTGGTCGGCGTGGGCGAGGGCCCGGCCGTACTCGCCTGCCACCCATCTCACCTGGCGGCCGCGGGCCTCGGAGATCTCTTCCTCCCACGAGCACACCTCGACGGCGGCGGCGCGCAGCACTTCAGGACCGGTGAGGCTCTGGTCGACAGGCATCAGCGGGCCTCTCCGGAAGCGGGCCGCCGTACGGCCTGCCGGACGCCGCGGGCCGCCGGGGACCACGACAGTGCGGCGCCGCCGTGAAACTGCCGGAAGGCGGTGTCCTTCGACAGGTCGGCCGCGCCGCCGATCTCTGTCCAGGTCGCGGTCTTGCCCCCTGGGCGGCCCTCGCCGCGCAGGGCGCGGCCGACGGCGTCGTGCGCAGCCCGGCCCGCCGTGTCGGCGACGAGCATCATCAGTTCGAGCTGGTGCAGCGGGTCGACCGCGAGGCCGACCGCTTGGGCGAGCAGCTGCACGCGCTCGGCCGGAGTCGTCGTCTCGTCGGCGGTCGCCTGACGGACCAGATCGTCGATCTGTTCGGCCATCATGTCGACGTTGTCCACGCGAATTCCTCCCGTTGTGTCAGAACAACGAACAACGGCAGCCTAGCGGCATTCCGTTGTGTCGAGACAACAAACGGGCGCGGTTGGCGAGAACCGCGCCCGTTGGCCGAATAACAAACTCCGGGAGTGCCGGACTTCCGGAGTCTGCATCCCCCCCCCGCTCCTAGCTGGCCTCCTCCTGCTGGGCGGCGGCCCGACGCCGGGGCAGTACGGAGCGCAGCAGGTCCTCTTCCGTGTCGCCGCGGAGCCGGTTTGCGTGCACCCGCAACAGCACGTCGACGGCGACGCGGATCAGGGTGTTGTCGGTGATGATCTCCGAACGGTCCTGGCGGCGAGCATTCACGTGCCGACGCAGGTCGGCGAGATCGGAGAGCTGGTCGGCGCGCAGCCGGGCCTCCTTGCGCTCCAGCGTCGCCCACTTCGGGTCGTCGGACTGGTCATCGCCGTCACCGATCAACTGACCGAGGACGGCGCTGCCCCCGACAGCACCGCCCTTGCCGTTGTCACCGGTTCCACCGATCTTGGCCATCAGGCAGCTTCCTTCGCGGGCAGGAGGAGTTGGGCGAGCTGGTCGTAGTCGACAGCGGTCGTGGCACGGGAGTCCAGGGCCCGCAGCGGCAGGCCGTAGTTCGGCGCGGCCGCGGCCTTCACGTTGCGCCGGGCGGGCGCGATCATCACTTCCGGGTAGTCCCGGCGCACCGTGGCGGCGATCTGCGCGGCGTGCTTGGACTTGCTCCAGTCCGTCAGCACGGCGGCCGCCACCACCAGGTCCGGGTTCTCCACGCCCTGCACGCTCGTGATGGTCTCCTGGAGGTCGACCAGCGCCTTCTTGTCGAGCCCGCTCACCTTGAGTGGCAGGATCAGCTGGTCCGCCGCGACCAGTCCGTTCACGCTGAGCTTCCCCAGCGAGGGCGGGGCGTCGATGATGGTGATGTCCACGGGGACCGTCGAACGGCTGATCGCCGCGCGCAGCATCCCGTCCCGGGCGGCCTTGCCGTCGAAGTTGACCAGGTCCAGGTCCTTGTACGACGGGACCAGGTAGAGGCCCTTCACGGCCGTCTCGTACGTCGCCTCGTCCAGCGGCTGGCGGCCGTACAGCACGTGCTTGAGGTTGTAGCGCTCAGCCTCGGGAACTCCGTCGAAGATCGGCGCGAGCCAGGCGCCGGTGATCGAGGCGTCCTGCGGGTCGGCGTCGATGATGCGGACGGTGTAGCCCATCGCCACCCACGCCGCCGCCAGTTCGACGCAGGTCGTGGACTTGCCCGCGCCGCCCTTCTGGTTCACCACGACGTACGTGCGGTGTCCGGTGAACGGCGCCGGCGGGAGGACGATCAGCGGCGGGACGAAGATCTGCGCCTTCGCGTCGTCGCGGTAGTCGAGCAGTCGGGCAATGGCCTCGTCGATCGCCTCCTGGGGCTTGTCCAGGAACGGGATCAGCTCGTCGACGCGCCACTCGCGTACGACGTCCAGGCGCTCGACGGTGTCGGGCAACGGGCCCAGGACGGTCATGGTCATGTGCTACTCCTCAGCGGCATGGGCCCTCTCTTCTCTCCGGTCTGCGACTCCGCGACTCCGGCATCCCCGGAGTCTGTGACTTCGGCAGTCTGGCAGTCATTCGACGACACCCTGTAGCGGAACCCGCCGACTTCACGACCGGCCTGGCGTTCGTCCTCCGGGCGGCCATCCGGGGGGTGCGGCGACCCGCCTTATGCCGTCCGGCAGTTGGGTCGGTGGGGGCCGAAACGCAGACTGCCGGAGTCTGTGACTCCGGCAGTCTGTTATTCGGGGTGGAGCGTCCGCATGCCCGGCGGCCGCGCGGTGGGTCAGTCCTGCGGTACGGCGGTGGCGGCGACGATCGTCCCGGCGGGCGGGCCGCTGACCGGGTCGCCCGGGGCGGGCGGCGTCGGGGTGAACTCGGCGCCCCGCCCCTTCGAGATCTCGATCAGCACCTGCCGGGCGGATTCGCAGTCGCCGGCGGCGCGGTGACTGCCACCGAGCCGGAGCCAGCGGTGGGAGCCGACCCAGTCGGCGTACGCCTGCATCAGGCAGTACCAGCTGTTCCAGGGCTCCAGGTGCATCGGCTTCTTCCCGGCCCGCTCGATGTCGCGGAGGACCACGGATCGGTCGAACTCGGCGTTGTAGGCGAGGATCGTCCGGCCCTTGGTGACCTTGCGGAGCCGGGGGAGCACCTTCTCGAACGGCCGCTTGTTGGCGACCATCTCGTCCGTGATGCCGTGCACCCAGCGGGCTCCGTCGCTGATCTCGGCGTCCCCGGGGTTGACCAGGGTGTCCATCAGCTTCTTGCCGGTGGCCGCGTCGATCACGGCGATCTCGACGGTGCGGCCGTACAGGTCGGTGGTCTCGGTGTCGAGCACGACCGCGCGGCCCGGCTCCAGCAGGTCCCGGGCCTCCCGGGTGATCTCGCCCCACGCCGGGCACAGCTCGACCTCGGCGGCGTAGGCGCCCGCCTCCGGGTCGGCGGACAGCTCCCGGCGCACGGTGGCCTCGGTGGGCAGGTCCTCGACCCGCTCCCAGCCCAGCTCCCAGCGGCCGGAGTACGGCGAGTTCCAGGCCCACACCGTGATCCCGTGCCGGTCCGCGAGGCCCTGCGCGAAGCTGCGGACGGCGGCGGCCCGGGTCGGGGCGAGCTTGGCGTACTCGCGCAGCGGGGACGGCGCCCCCTTCGGCAGGCCGCGGGTAGCCTCCCAGTCGACGCCGGGCAGGTCCCGCAGATCGCGGACGTCCCCGAGCCGGTAGAGGGCGACGGTGACCGTACGGTGGCGGCCGACCTCCTTCTCGTAGGTGTGCGCGGGGGTGATCCATCCGGCGGCCTCGACGTACTTCCAGTCGCTCGCCCGGATCTCCAGCACGTCCGTGGCGGCGGCCTGCGCGGTGACGTACTGCTCGCCGTCGGCCTCGACGGCCATCTTGTCCAGGTCGGCGATCAGGTACCGGCCGCCACGACCGGTCGTGATGCGGCCCTCCTCGCTCATGCGCACCAGGTCGCTCCAGTGCCAGCCGATCCGGGATGCGGCCGCATCCCGGGGCAGGCTCGCCGCCTCCCACGCCACCCGCTCGCCGACGACCGACCGCACCAGGGCGGTGTCGAGTTCGCGTGCGGCCGCCGTGGAGTACATCGGCCATCCCTTGTACGAGTCGCAGGCCTCCAGGTGCTCCTGGGCGACGAGTTCGGCGACGTCCTCGGGGGTGACCGGCTCGCCGGTGTGCTCGGCGAGCAGCAGCGCGATCCGGGTGGCCCCGAGGGCCTCGGGTACGTAGGGCTCCTGCGCCGGGACCGCCGCGGTGGTGGTCTCAGCCTCGGTGGTCTCGGTGTTGATGGTCGTGTCCGTCACGGCCGGTTCTCCTTCTCTGTGGTCTCGCTGCTGGTGGTGCGGGCCTTCTCGGGTGCGGTCGGGCGGAGCCGTTTCCGCTCCCTCTCCCGCCGTCGTCAAGGGGTAAATCGGCATCTACCGGTCACCCTCCGGGGGGATTGGCTGGTTCTGGAGGTGATTCGACCGGGAAGCGGCCTTCTCGGACGAGCCGGGCGACGGCCTTGACTTCGGTGGCCAGCCGGGCGCGGGCCCGCGTGAGCTTCCGTTCGGCCTTCTGTTTGGCCACCCGGGTACGGGCGAGGGCCGCTTCCTGCTTCTTCTCCCGCTCGGCGAGGACCTGCACCAGCTCCTCGTACCGCGCGCTCTGCTCCGCAGCGATCTCGATGCCGGGACGCTGAGGAGTGGAGGACCCCTTCTCTCGGGTCGGCCGGTCGCGGGCGAAGGCGACCAGCTCGACGGCGACGGCCCACTTGGTGCGCTTGTGCGGTGGCCCGGTGAGCAGCGCGAGCGGCGGGAACTCCTTCGGGTACCGGTTCTGCCAGTTGGAGACGGCGGCCGCGCTGACGCCGACGAGCCGGGCGCCGGCGGCCAGGGTGACCAGCTCGCCCTGGCGGCCCTGGTACTCGGGCCGGAGCCAGACCACACCGTCGGCGCTGGCTCCGGGCGGGGACTCTGGGGGGTTCAGTTCCTGGTACATCTGCGGGTCTCCTCGATGTGCCCGGGGCTGGGGCCGGTGGCTGCCGGGGGGCTTCGCCGCCCCCCGGGCCCCCGCTCCCCCGGCACCGCCCGGCGCGGTCAGCGCTCCCGTGGTGCGGGTGCGTGCGCGCCGGACGGCACCGGGGCTGGGTTCCCCTGGCCTGGGCAAGTTCCTGTTTTCCGACCGGGAATGAGGCGCGGTCAGTCGTCGTCCGGGTCCGCCGCGGTGTTGCCGGTGTCCAGTCGGAGGTAGCTGTATCCGCTGTCGTACGGCTCGGGGTCGGTGATGTTGAACTCCCGGGCGAGGACTTCGACCACCACGGCGACGGTCGCCGCGTCGGCCGCGATCCGGATGTCGGCGATCCCGGGCAGGTGCTGGCGGGGGCGGCGCTCACGGCGGGCCATCAGTGGAAGCTCACTCGTGCGATGACGGCGAGCAGCTCCCCCGCGTCGCCCGCGCTCTGGAGTGCCTGGTGGTCGGCTTCCTTGACGGGGCCGACCACCAGGACGTGCTGGGCCCGGTCGAGCAGCGCCCACCAGTCCGCGGGCAGGCTCACGGTCTGCGCCGCCCGCCACAGCTCGACGTCGTCCTGGCCGTCGTCGTCGACGCGGACGAGTCCGCTCAGGGAGCGGTCGGCGATGGTGGCGCGCAGTCGCCAGGACGGGTCCACGTCCGGCATGCCGTGCAGCCCCCAGTGGTCCCAGTCGGTGCGGGCCTCCAGGTCCTCGATCCCGGCGCCCTCGCTCTCCGGGTACAGCGTGAGCATCGGCAGCGGCTGCCCGTCCGGGGTCGTCGTCTGCCCGACGAACACCCCGTAGTTCTCCGCGAGGTGGTAGGCGTCGACGTCGCCCAGGTCCAAGTCGTCCAGGGTGAAGACGTCGACCCCGGCCGCACGGAAGGCGTCCATCGGGTCGGTGGTCCCGCGCCGCGACGCGCCCTCGGTGACCTTCCGGACGGCTTCGGCCAGGACGGGGCCGTCACCCATCGCCCAGCAGTCGAGCGCATCGTCCAGGAGCGCGGCCGCCGCCGTCTCGTCCATCGCCTCGACGGCGGCGAACGCCTCGTCGCCGGTCCCGGCCTGCATGGCCGTACGGGCCAGGGGGGCCCATTGCCGGGTCGCGTCGGAGGCGGCGAACCCCACGGTGGGGACCGTGCCGTAGACGGCTCCGGCGAGCGCGGCGAGCGTCGCCCGCTTCTCCTTCACGACCTTCGGGATCAGCGTCTGCTGGCACGGCTGGCACCCGGCCCGGCAGGCGGCGACCAGCCGGGCGGCCAGGTCGAGATCCAGAACCCTCCAGCTGCCGTGCGGCACGAGCGGCAGGGCGCTCAGGTCCGGGAGCGGGGTGTGCGTGTGGGTGGTGCCGGCGGCTGCGGAGCTGTACGCGGCTCCGGTGCGCTGCGCCTTCTTCTTGGCGCGCTGCTTCTTACCGTGCTTCTTGACCACGAGTTCTCCTCGTCGACGTGCAGCGGTTACCCATGACCCGATGCACGCGAGCAAGAACGTGGTGAGCTGCGCGGGCATACGGAAGGTCCGTCGGACGGACCGGTGTTGCTCTCTTCGCACTGATGCACTGGGACCCCTCGGGTCCTGGCACCTTCGCCTCAGATCGCTCCCAGTCATGGGCTGAGGCTGGCTTGGGCCTGTGCGTGGCCTTACCCGAAAAACGATACACACCCCCACTGACAAAGAACGTTGAAATTGACCAAGTCCCGGCCAAAGACGGCGTTCGGAAAGTCCGGCATTCACCGGACTGGCCGCGGACCTATCTGGATCGAAGTTTTTGACCTTGGTCGGTAGGGTCCGGTGGGAGAACGTGGCATGTGCTTGCTGACGTGCCACGGAATTACGTGGCACGGGGAGAAGCGCATGGGGGATGCATTCGCGACGGCGGACACGACAGCGGAGACGGTGCCCGAGACAGATCCGGTCGCCTCACCTAGTCCGCTGCCGCTTCCCGAAGGGGCCGAGCCGGTCGAGGGGGTGACGGGCTATCACGCCCTGATCAAGGGCGGCACCGTCACCGTGTTCGACCCGGACGGCGTCGAGATCGCCTCCGCCAGGCGCAGCAGCAGTGGGTACGGCAGCGCCATCGTGGGCCTGGTCGGTGACACCCGGCTGGTCGCCGACGGTCTCGGAGACGGGAGGCTGACGTCGTTCGCGGGGCTGGCCGCGCGCCATCACCGGGCGGTGGCCGACCCGGGCCTCCGCGACCGGGTGTGGGTGCGGTGGGAGGGGGACGGCGTCGCCGCGGTGTACGGCACCATCAAGCACGACGACGCCGACCGGCGGGCAACGAAGGCCGGAAACCTGTACTGGTCGGGGCAGCGGCAGGCGTGGGCAACGGGCCGACCGTGGAAGCCGGGCACCCGCGACCGCAACCTCGCCGCTGTACTGAACGCGTTCGCCCGGCAGGACCGCAACATCGTGGTGCTGGGCCCCGGCCAGACGCCGAAGGATCTGCCCGCCTCGCCGACACCGGCCGCCGTCGCGGCCGCGGCCGCGGCCGTCCCGGCGCAGCAGGCCCCGCCGGCGGCCGCCCCGCCCGTCACCGCGCCGGAGCCCGCGCCGGAGCCGGAGCCGGAGGACTTGACCGGTCTCTCGTACGAGGACCTGGTGGCGGCGGAAGGCGTCGCCGACGACGAGCGGTCGCGGCGGTGGACCAGCGGCGCCACCGCGGCGGAGGCCCGGTACCAGCGCCTGCGCCGGGAGCGCGGCAAGCGGCTGCTGGACCGGGTGGCGACGGCAGCGCCGGTCACCGAGCTCAGCAACGAGGAGCTGGCCGCCGAGAGCGAGTGGTGGCAGAAGGCGATTTACAAGACGCCGTTCCACTCGGCTGACGAGAGCTACCGGACGCTGGAGCGGCGCCGCAAAGAGGTGACCGTCGAACAGAACGGCCGCACCGCACGGGCCCTCATGGCGGGCCCGGCGGCCGCTGACCTGGACGACGAGGCGCTGGAGAGCGCCTACGAGCGGATCGGCCCGGTGTGGACCCGCCTGCCCGCCGGTAATGAGCTGAACGAGCAGGTCACCGCCTACCGCAAGAGCCTTGAGGGTGAACGGGTCACCCGGCGGGCACGGTCCTACAGCGAGCGGACGCCGGTCGGCGAGATGACGCTGGAGGAACTGGTCGCCGAGAGCACCGACCTGGGGTCGCACCTGGGCGCCCGCAACGAGCAGTCCGCCTACTCCTACAGCAAGGCGGTCAAGGACGCCCGGGCGGAGCGCCTGCGGGTCGTGGACGCGGAGTGGCACCAGCGAGGCCTGGAGCAGAACCCGGACGCCGCCCGCGCGGCCCTGGGCCGGAGCATCGGCGACAAGCTCAGCGTCCTGATCGACGGCTCGGAGCGAAACTACGGCTATGTGGAGCGCCAGGGGAAGAAGTTCCGGGCTCTGACCAGCTATGACCAGCGCAGCGGCATCGGGGATTTCGATTCCGGTCCTGCGGCGATGGCCGCGCTGGTGCGCCGGTACGACCGGGACCCGGAGACGCTGCCGCGGCGCACCTGGGGCAACGAGCGGGAGGTGGACCTGCCGAGCAGTTCCTACGACCCGCTGGTGTCGTGGCTGCGGAACAGGCCGTCGGAACTCTCCCGCGAGTACGACCGGGTGCTCACCCTGCTCACTCCCTACCAGATGCCGACGCAGACGAAGGTCCTCAACCCGCTCACGAACCAGATCATGAGGGCCTACCCGTTCTACTTCGAGGAGGGGCTCCTCGGGGAGCTGTCACGGATCGCGGAGCGGACCACGGAGGACCTCCGCGAGCAGTCCCTCAACGAGCAGCTGCCCAAGCGGGAGCGGGAGGCGGCCAAGCGGCGCATCCCGGCGATGGGCGCCGCACTCATCGGCATCAACGTGGTGATCGAGCAGGTGCGTGCCGCCGGCGGCGACGTGGAGCGGCGCGGTGTGGACCAGGGACGGCTGGCGGCGCAGATGGCGGCGCTGGCCGGTACCGTCGACGAACGAGAGGGAGGCGAAAGCGATGACAGCGAACAGCCAGTACGCGACGCTGCTGCGGCGGCACTGGGAGGAGTTCCGGCCCCGGGAGCTGGCCGCGATGGAGAACCCGGACCGCTACTTCCGGACGCTGGGGATGCAGATGAGCGAGGCGATCGCCGCGGCGGAGGAGGACCTGGAGGAGACGCTGGAGCCGGAGACGGAGTACCAGGCCCGGGTCGGGCAGATGACACAGATCTCGTCGACGGCGCGGGAGCAGGTCCTGCGCGAGATGCTGCCGCCGCCGGAGGACGCGGAGGACCGGGCGGCGCCACTGAGTCCGGAAGCGGTGGAGCTGGCGGCGATCCGCAGGGAGCTGGAGAGCCTGTAGCAGCGGAGCGGTTCCGCCCTGACCCGGCGGACCTGCCGCGCGGCCCGCTGGCCCGCGCTGAGGCGAACCTCGAAGCCGTCAAGATGCTGCGGACGCTGGAGGGCGGCCGTCGCGGCGCCACCACCGAGGAGAAGCGCATCCTGTCCCGCTGGTCGGGGTGGGGATCGGTACCGACCGTGTTCCTCGACGAGCCGGACCCCGACGAGCCGATCTACGGGCCCGGGGGGGACCGTGAGGGCGGCTTCGAGACGGATCACACCAGCTGGGAGTTGTACTCCCGGGTGCGCGGAGAGCTGCGGGACCTGCTGGACCCCTTCGAGTGGCGGGCGGCGTCCCGGGCCGTGCTGTCGGCCCACTACACCCCGCGGGCCGTCGCAGAGGCGATGTGGCAGGGCCTGGCCGCGTACGGCTTCGACGGCGGGGAGGTGCTGGAGGCCGGGTTCGGCTCCGGCGTTTTCTGCGGGGTGGCCCCGCTGGCCGCGCGGCTGACCGGTATCGAGCTGGACCCCACCACCGCGGCGATCGCCGGATGGATCTACCCGCACGCCAACGTGCTGGCCGAGTCGTTCGCCGAGACCGACGTCCCCCTCGGGACGTTCGACGCGGTGATCGGGAACGTGCCGTTCGCGCAAGCCCCGTTCGGGGACCGCCGCTTTCACGGCGACTACAACCTGCACAACGGGTTCATCATCAAGAAACTCGCGCTGCTGCGGCCAGGCGCCTACATGGCCGTGATCACCTCGCGGTGGACGATGGACGGAGAAAGAAGCACCCCCGCCCGGCGTGAAATGGCGCGCTGGGGCGACCTGGCGGCCGCCTACCGGCTGCCGAAGAACACCTTCGACGAGACCGGTGACACCAACGTCGTCGCCGACGTGCTGGTCTTCCGCCGCCGCGCCGCAGACGAGGAGCCAAGCGACCAGGGCTGGACCGAGACGTCGCAACAAGATCTCGGCGGCAACACTCTGGCCGTCAACCCCTACTTCACCGAGCACCCCGAGAACGTGCTGGGGCGCATGACATCCGAGATCGGCCCGTACGGGCCCCGGGTGACCGTGCAGGGCGACCCGGACGCGGCGCCCCGTCTGCTGCGCGAGCGGATGGAGGCCACCGCCGCCGCGGCGGTCGCCGACGGCCTGGGCTACACCCACCACGAGGACTGGCCCCACCGCGAGCCCCTCTTTCTCCAGACCGCGCGGGTCAAGCACGCGACGGACTTCACCGGCCGCCTCTACACCGACGACCAGGGCCAGATCTGGCAGCACGTCAACGGCGCGGACCCGGTCCGGGTCATCACCGCGGACGGCGTCCAGGGCGCCGAGCAGCTGCGGACGCTGCTGTCGCTGCGGGACGTCGCCGGCGAACTGCAAGAGCTGGACCGCACCGGCAGTGACCCGGACCGGGCGCGCGAAGTCCGCGATCAGCTCGCCCGGCTGCACACCGCCTACACCGCGAAGCACGGGGCGCTGTCGCGTCCCCGGCAGACCCGGCTGGCCCTGCCGACCGATGAGGCGACGGCCGCCGCTCGTGCTGCCGGCGTCGGCCTGGAGGGTGAGGACCGGCTCCCCACGGGCTGGGGCTGGTTCCGCCAGGACCCGCACGCCGCCGTCGTCCTGGGGCTGGAGCACTGGGACCGGGCCAACGACAGGGCAGTGCCCTCCGAGGTCCTGACCCGGCGGCCGGGCGCCCGGCGCGGCGACCTGGAGCCCACCGACGACCCGAAGACGGCGCTGACGGCCGTGATGGGCGCCACCGGCCGTGTGGACCTGCCGCTGATCGCCTCACTGCTGGGCACCACCGCCGAAGAGGCCCGCCTGCGTCTGGGTACCGAGGTCTTCGACAACCCGGTCACCAGGAAGCTGGAGCACGCCGGGTCGTACCTGTCCGGGGCGGTGCGGGAGAAGCTGGAGCAGGCCCGCGAGGCCGCGGCCACCGATCCGAAGTACGCGGTGAACGTCGCCGCCCTCGACACGGTGCAGCCGCCGTCGAAGCGGCTCGGGCAGTTCACCGCCCAGCTCGGCGCCCACTGGATTCCCGCGCCGCTGGTGCAGGGCTTCCTGCGGGAGTACCTCGGTGACCCGACCCTCCAGATCAGCCACAACGAGCGCTACGGCTGGTCGCTGGCGGCGGGGAAGGTGCCCGACGCGATCAACGCGTTGAAGGGCACCGAGCGGCGTTCGGCGGTGCACATCGCCAAGGCCCTGCTCGGCCGGGCGTCGATGGTCGTCAACCGGCTCGACGGCGACGGCGTCGACGAGGACGCCACCCGCGCGATGCGGTACAAGGCCGACGCGATGCGCTCCGCGTTCGAGGACTACTGCACCGCGAGCACCCTGCGGGTCACCCAGCTCACCGATGCCTACAACCGGCAGATGAACGGGCACGTCGTCCGCAGTTACGACAGCCTCGCCCCGACGCTTGAAGGGTTCACCACCGAGCGGACTCCGCACCCGTGGCAGCTCTCCGGCGCCGCGCGGATGCAGTTCGAGCGCGGCGTGATCCTGGCGCACGAGATGGGCCTCGGGAAGACCACCACGATGGTCATGGGCTCGCAGGCGCTCAAGGCCTCCGGGCAGATCGGCAAGCCGTTCGCGGTCGTCCAGCCGGGCCTGGGCAGGCAGTGGCTCGATGAGGCCAAGCTGCTCTACCGCAACGCCGATATCCACCTGATCACCTCCGACGACCTCGAAGGCGAGAAACGCCGCCCGGTCCTGGAGTGGCTGCGGGCGAATTCACCGGACCTGGTCATCTTCACCGAGGGCGCTTTCGGGTCGATCCGGATGAGCCCCGAACAGCAGGAACTGTTCATCTTCCGTGAGATCGAGTCGCTCAAGGAGCAACTGGAGCGCGAGCGCGGAATCCCGCACAACGCCTTCGCGCTGATGAAGCTGGAACAGCGCCTGGCCACGGTGGAGGCCCGCATCCGGCGCAACGACGCCCCGATGCGCACGCCGGGCGAGGTGTACTGGGACGACCTCGGATTCGACTACGCCTGCATCGACGAGGCCCACCGGTTCACCGCCGTCGGGTTCCGCTCGAAAGAGGCGGGCGGTGACTCCGCGAGCGTGCGCGGCGTGGACCTGCACCAGAAACTCACCTGGCACCACCAGATGGCGGAAGCCGACGGCGGCCGCCCCACCGTGACCCTCGGCACCGGCACGCCGGTGGAGAACTCCATCTTCGAGCAGTACTCATGCCTCGAACTGGCGACGCCGTGGCTGCTGGACCAGTTCGGGGTCCACGGCCCGGACCTGTGGTCGGAGACCTTCGGGCAGAGGGTCCAGCGCATCGAGCAGGCGCCGGACGGCAGCGGCCTGACGATCGTGGAGCGGTTCTCCCGGTTCGTGTCCAAGTCCACGATGAAGACCATGTGGGGGCTGGCCACCGACACCAAGACCGGCGACGAAGTCGGGATCGAGCGGCCGAAGGTCGCCGGCGGGGCCCCCGAACTGGTGCTGGTGGAGCCGACCGCCGACCAGCGCACCCGGCTCCAGTCCCTCGTCGTCCGGGGGCAGGCGATCCACGCCGGGGACGTCACCCGCGAAGAGGACAACATGCTGGCCGTCTCCGGCGAGGGCCGCGCGGTCGCCCTCGACCCCCGGCTGGTGGACGCAGACGCACCCGGGGGCAACAAGCTGGTGCAGGCGGCCGACATCATCGCGGCCGGCTACCACGCCCACAAGGACCACACCTACTCCGTCTCCAGCCGGGACGACACCCCGCACCCGGTCCCCGGGGGGCTGTTCTTCGTGTTCGCCAACTCCGGCACCCCCGGCGGCAACAACAAGGGCAACTTCGACGCGTACGCCGAACTGCGTGACCTGCTCGCCACCCGCGGCGTCCCGCCCGACATGGTCCAGTTCGCGCAGGAGCACCGGACGCCGGAGCGGAAGGCGGAGATGACCAAGGCCGCCAACAACGGCGGCATCGCGGTCCTGATGGGCTCCAGCGAAGTCCTGGGCACCGGCGTCAACGCCCAGAACCGGGCCTACGCCCTGATGCACCTGGATCAGGACTGGACCCCGGCCATGATGATGCAGCGCAACGCCCGCGCCCTGCGGCCGGGCAACCAGCACGAGGAGGTGAACATCTACTTCCTGGCCACCAAGGGCAGCATGGACGCCTGGCAGGTCGGACTGCTCACCTCGAAGGCCGAAGGCCTGCGCGACATCCAGCGGCCGCCCGGCGTCGGCGACGACGAGGGCGACACCGTCGAAGAGATCGGCGCGAGCGACTGGGACTACGCCACGATGGCCGCCGAGATCGGCGGCAACCCCTACATGCGGCAGTTCATGGAGGCCCGGGTCCATCTCCAGGGCCTGGAGGCCGACCGCCGCAACGCGGCCGCCGACCGCGTGCGCCAGACCGAGCTGCTGGGCACCAAGGAAGGCGAGCTGGCCGGTACCCGGCTGGCCATCGCGGCCCGCGAGAAGGCCTTGCCGAAGATCACTGAAACGATCCGCGGCGACGCCTTCCGCATCCGTATCGGCGGGCGCGAGTTCGAGAAGTTCGGCGAGGCCGCCCCGGTCCTGCGCCAGGTCGTCAACGAAGCCGTGCGCGCCCACCAGAACGAGGGCCGTGGTGGGTGGAAGAAGCTGGGCACCTTCGGCGGCCTCGACTTCGCCGTCCAGCCGGAGATCGCCCACGGCAGCGGCGAGATCCGCGCGTACATCGGGTTCCCCGAGCTGCGGCACAGCGAATCACGGTGCTCCGTGGAGGACCTGCTCAAGGGCAACATCGGTGCCACCATGCTGGGCCGCCTGGCCACCGCCCTCGAAAAGGCTGAGGACCACCAGCTGATGGACCGTGAACGCCTTCCCGGCCTGGAAAAGGAAATCGCGGTACTGACGGCCCAGCAGGAAGCAGTGAATTACGGGCCCGCCATCGAGCACGCACGGCGCCGGGTCGAGCTGCTCGACGGAATCGTCGGCGCGATCACCGAACGGGACAAGATCCCCGATCTGACCGAGTCCATGCTCGACCCGAAGAAGCACCCCACCGAGAACAGCCGCAAGAAGGCCCTCCGGGAGAACGCGGAGAGGCGGGCACCTCACCAGGCCAACGTCGACGCGGTGGCCTTGCAGTTGGCCACGTTCGACGCGGAGAACCCCGCCCCCGAGCCCGTACAGCTCGTCAACACCTGGACAGAGGACAACGACACCGACGAGGCTTTCGAGCAATGGCGAGAGCAGCAACGGACCATCGTTCAACAGAACCGGGAGGCTGGGCTGGGCGCCCCGATCTCCACGGACGAGCCCGCCCCTGCACCCGAGGACGGCGCTGCCGATGCCGCGGCCGCCGAGCCCGACAGTGCCTCTGGGGAGCACACCGCAGGCCAGGCGCTGGAGCAGGAGCCGGGCGGCGACCGCACCGAGGGACCGGCGGCTGAGACCGCCGAGCAGCCCGGTGAAGCCGAGGCCCCGTCCGCGCCCGCTGCGGAGGCGCTCACTGCTGAAGACATCACCACCCTGTTCGCGCCCGGCGAGCAGGTTCGCGTCACCCCCCTGAGCTACGACACGTGGAGCAAGACCTACGTCCCGCAGCCCGAGTTCATCGGCACCGTGATCGGCTACACCCGGAACGGCAACTACAGGGTGCTTGAGCCGGAGTACGGCACCAGTAACAGGGACTACGACGCCCGGCGTGAACTGCACAAGCTAGACCCGGAGCCAGACGACGAGAGCACCACGGGGCCGGCGGCTGAGACCACCGAGCAGCCCGGTGACGGATACGGGACGGCCGATCTGTACGACGAGTTCGGACTCACGCAGCCCGGCCGTGTCCCGGTCCCGGAGCCACAGGGCGAACCCGACCCCGAAGAGGAGATGGACGAGCCCGCCGGCGTGCCGGACGGACAGATGACCGTGGAAGAGGTCCAGCCCGTAGCGGTCGCCGACGGGCCGGACACGGCCGGTGCAGGCGTGGCCGCGACAAGCGACGGGCGAGAGCGCCTGACCAGTACCGACGGGCGGCTGACGTTCACCCTGCACGTCGTCCCTGCCGACGCCGGGTTCCACCAGGAGGCCGTGGACGGCTACCAACGGCGTCGCAGCGAGTTCACTGCCGTCGTCGAAGCCAAGAACGAACAGTCCGCCCAGACGCCCGCGGAGCAGGCGGACCAGCTGAACCGGTGGCGCCAGACCTACAAGACGGGCAGCGGCCTGGAGCCGTGGCGGCCGCTGCCCTCCCTGCGCCTGACCCGGCATGAGGACGCCCCGGGTCTGGTCCCCGCGGAGTACGACGTCGGCTCGTGGGTGACCTGGCGGGACGGGCCGAACGGCCAGCAGGTGACCGGACAGGTGATGTCGCCCGGTCCGGGCACGGGCACCTGGTACGTCAGCACCGACCGGACCGGCGTCACGGGTGAGTACCACGTCCTCAGCCGGAGCGGGAAGAAGGCCACCGGCTACACCTACGCCCTCAACGGCGCCGCTGCGGACCTGCGGCCCGTCGACGGGCCTGCGCAACAGGTGCCCTTCGAGGACCTGCCCCCCGTGGACTCCGTCCCCGCCCAGCCCCTCACGTCGTACGCCGACTATGTGCCGGGCGATGGCCTAGCCGTGGTGCGCGAGCCGATCCCGGTGACGGTCGGCGAGATCACCTCGCGCGGGCCGGAGATGGTTTTCGACGTCCTCGCGGACGGCGTGCCGTTCGTGGTCCAGGTGACCCGCCACGCCTCCAGCGGCGTCCAGATCTTCACCCCTCGTATCGAGATCGACGGCGAAGTGGTCCGGACTTTCGTCAGCGCGGAAAGCCGGGGCGGGGCGGTCGAGATCTGCGAGCGTGTGGTCCGGGAGGCCCGCGAGGACGCCGCCAAGCCCCTCCGCGCGCGCCACCGCAACTACGACTTCACCCCGGCAGCAGCTGGACAGTGTGGGGAGTACAACCTGCACACGCTCGACACCGAGCCCCAGCCGCTCTACCACGTCGGCGACAGCGAACCGCTGTGCATCGAGCACGTCGTATCCACCTTCGGCGTGGAGCTATCCGAGGTCAGCAAACTCGCCCGCGCCCACCAGATCTGGGGGACTCGCGTGGTCGCCGAACCCGCGGCCGCCACCGCCCCGGGGACCCCGCCGGCCGATGTCGAGCAGCCGGAAGAAGTCGTCGCACAAGAGACGGCGGCCGCCGCGGCGTCGCAGGACCCGCACGAGGTCGCCCGTGAGGCGCTCCAGGGCGGCAACCGGATCACGATTGTCGTGAGCAGCAGGAACATCGAAGGGTATGGGGACATCTGGGGGGAGCGCGTGCCGGAGACGGCCACCGTCACCGGCACCGTCTACCCCGGGTACCGCGACTACCGCCAGAACAGCACGCTGCTGGATGCCGTGATCCTCGACCCGACCGGGGAGGAGGTGACCGCCACAGACGCGGTCTTCATCCGGCAACTGCCTGCGCAGGCGCAGCTCATCCCGGCCGAACACCGTGACGACCTGCGGCCGGAGACCCGC
>NZ_JAPEPM010000008.1:0-93150 GCF_026340105.1 Streptomyces sp. NBC_01433
ATTGTGGCATAGGCCACCGTAGACCCACCACCGGACGGGTGTGCCGGGCACGACGCACCCGAACGACTTCTCATGAGAAGTAGTTGACGGAGGCGGACGGTAGCCCTAACGTCTTCCTCAGCGCACTTCTCATAAGAAGTGAGGCGAGATTCCCATGTCATCAGACCGGGGGCACCGCCATGCCAAAAACGGCCGCAAAAACGGGCTGGTAACCACCGCGCGATTCGTCGTCGCGGCAGGACACCCGAGCGGTACCGCAAGTTCCTTGAAAACCGAATAGGTCCCGCCGAGAGCCCCACCGAAGGAGGTGATGGGGGCGAGGCGGAGCACGACCAAAAGGGCGGGCCCGAGTGGGCCTCTGCGGAGGTGGGGTGCGAATCCCTTCCCGTCCACGCACCAACTGCCATGCCCGAGCACGACGCGGCCCCCCGGCCAGCCTGCAAGCAACGACCGGGGAGCCGCACGGGCCGTCCATCCACGTGAGAGGAACCCGACCCGTGAACGTCATCGTCGCAGGACAGCGCATCGTGAGCGAGACCGAGTTCGTTGAGGCCGCGATCGGCTTCACGCCGACCGAGGACGACCTGGCGGCCTTCGCCGAGTTCGTCGCCGAGGGATACGGTCCCGCCGAACGCCGCAACGAGGTCGACGCCGAGAACGACTTCTACTTCCGCCGGCGCAAGCCGAGCCCCCGCCGGACCCGCCAGGCCCGCACCACCAACGTCGTCCCGCTCCCCCGGCCCCGCAGCAACGCCGGCCTCATCGAGGACCGGAAGGGGTGGGCGGCATGAAGACCCCCTTCGGAACGTGGATCTACCTGCTGCTCGTCGTCAGCGGCGCCGCCTGGGTGCTGGGACTCCAGACCGCCTGGTGGCAGCGCGCCCTGGCCGTGACCGCCGTGATCGGGCTGGCCGTCGCCGACGCCGCCCACACCGCGGTCATCTCCGAACTGCGCGAGCGCACCGCCCACGGACTCGACTCCCTGTCCACGTGGATCAGGGGCCCGCTCGCCATAGCGGGCGGCGCCTGGCTCACCGGCTTCACTCTCCCCGCCACCGGCCGCGTCGTCCTGGCGGCCGCCGTCCTGACCGTCATCCTCTTCGAGCGGTCGATGACCGCTCCGGTCGCCAGGACCGCCCCGTGAGCCGGGTGCAGCGGCTGGCCCGCTGGCTCCTGACCGCCGCCGTCGACGTCGACGGCATCCGCCTGATGATCCGCCAGCCGAAGCAGTGGCTGCTGGCCCGCGCCCACCACCCGTGGATCGGCCTCGCGCCGCTCGCCCTGATCGCCGCCGGCACATACGCCGGTCGGCCCACCCCGTTCTGGCTCTGGACGGTCGCCGTGGTCTACGGCGCGCTGTCCTTCGGCACCGACACGGTCGGCAACGGCGCCCACTCGCTGTGGCAGCGCGGCCGGATCTGGCAGGACACGATCTGCCCCTGCTGCGACGCCCCCGGCGACGGCGGCTGGTGGTTCGAGCACCCCGACCTCTCCCCCGACGGCCCCGAGGACCACGGGCTCACGCCCGATGAGACGCCCCGGCCGTCCCTGACGACGATCACGACCCCCCGCGAGCGGGCGGCCCAGGCCGCGTACGCCGCGACGAACCTGGAGGGCCACTGATGCCCAGCGCATTTATCGAGGAGAGGATCCCGACCCGCATCCGGGTCAGCGAGAACGAGGGCACCCGGTGGCTGCGCAGGGAGCTCGCGATGAAGACGGCCCGTGAGGCCCTGGTGGTCTTCGGTCAGTCGGACACCGAGGACCTCGCGAACGCCCACGCCACGGTGGTCGAAGTGCTCGCGGAACTGGTCGAAGCGATCACGCATGGGGGCGGACGATGAGCGAGGCAACCACCTACCGCGGCCGCGAGCAGATGGACGCGGTCAAGGCACGCGCGGCACAGGCCGAGGCCGCCGCGAACTCCCGGCGTACGAACGCACTGACCGGGATCGAGATCGAAGAGGCCCGCGCGAAGGCCGCCGAGCGCAAGGACCTGCGCAAGGCGGCGGCGAAGACCAAGAAGGCCGAGGAGCGGACGAAGCGCCGCGAGAAGGCGGCCGCCGCCCGCAAGGCCCGCAACGAGCGGCTCGCCGCCGCGATCGGCCAGCCGCTGCCGTGGGTGATGACGGTGGTCGTCACCTCGATCGCCTTCGCCTTCCCCGGGCAGTTCTCGGCGATGACCGGCCTCGGTGTCTTCTGGGTACTGGCGCTGCTGGTGCCCGTGTTCATCGAGGGCGCGACCTGGGCCATGGCCTGGATGCGCAAGTGGGCGGTGGAGAACCACAAGCCCGCCAAGCTCTACACGGTCATGACGTGGGTGTTCGCCCTGACGGCGGCCGCGCTGAACGCGTGGCACCACCTGGACGAGCCTCAGCTCGCGGTCGTGTTCGCCGCCAGCTCGCTGTTCGGCGTCGCGGTCTGGGACATCTACATGCACTCCCAGAGCCACGCGGCCGGCGGGCGCGACGCCGCCGACATCAAGCTCGCGCTGCAGCGCCGGATCCGGCACCCGAGGGTCTCGCGCCGGGCGTCGTGGCTGCGGACGGCGACGATCCCCGCGCTGAACGAGAGCGAGGCGTGGGCCATCGCGTGGCGGCAGGTGCGCGGCACCGAGCCGGGGCTGACGAAGCGGACGCTCAAGCGGCACAACAAGCTCGCCGAGAAGGTCGCCGAGCACGCGGAGAAGGCGTGCGAGCCGAGGCTGACCGCCTCGCTCGATCTGTTCGCCGCGCCGCTGGAGCCGGTCCGCGAGGTGCCCGCCGACAAGGCGTGGGCGATCGACCCGCAAGCCATCGCGCGCATCCTCGCGGACCCCGCGAACGCTGCCCGCACGGCTCGCGTGACGGCGTTCGCGAAGGAGATCAATTCGGCTAGCGACACAGCGGGCCAGAAGCCCGCGCAGGCCGCGCAGGAGTCCCGCACGCTCGCGGCGAAGCCGCAGGTCAAACCCAACAACCCCCCGGCCGCGCGAGGCCGGGAGAAGGGCATCCAGGAGGGTTCCGCGAAGCAGGCGCGCGCGGCCCGCACGCTCGCGGCGGAGACCGCTCGCGCGGCCACCCCGGAGCAGGCCGAGGCGGAGAAGCGCACGGCCCGCGAGTGGATCCTTGAGCAGCTGCGCGCGGGCCACGAGGTCGGCTGGCGCGACGTCCAGCGGTACTTCCAGAAGGACATCCCCGAGCAGCACATGCGCGTCATGCGCGGGGAGACCTGGTGCCGTACGCGGATCAAGGAGGCCGTCGCCGAGCACAGCGGTGACAAGCCCCTGCAGCTGGTCGGCTGATGGGACGCGGGTACGTCAGGTTCTGGGATCCGGACGCCGAGCGGTTCGAGATCCCGACGTGGCCGTGGAAGCTCGCACCGTCGCACCTGAAGACCCGCGACCAGCTGGTGGAGATGGGGCTGCGGCCCCATCAGCCGCCCGCCGGCCAGATCCTCTGGAACAACAAGAAGCTGGGCCTGCGCCGCGCGTACCTGTTCGACGTCGCGCTGGCGGGCCCGCCCAAGGAGCGCTCCCCCGGACAGGTCGCCTCGCTGGAGGCGGCCCGCCGCAAGCGCCGCACCTGCCCGACCTGCGGGGTGGTGCGCGAGTACACGATCTCCACCGCGCTCAAGGAGTGCGCCGTGTGCGTGGACGGCCTCGCGGCCGCCGCCTGAACCAACCGAACCGCGGGCTCCCGGCACTCACTGCCAGGCGGGGGCCGGGAGCCCGCACCCCGTACGACCCGACCACCACTTCCGCGCGGACCCCGGCACTCACTGCCAGGCGGGGACCGGGGTCCGCGCTCACCTCGCACAGGAGGCAGAACCAGCATGACTGAGATTGACGAGCGCCCGGTCACGACCGGCCAGGACCGCAACAAGGTGACGGAGGCGGTCGAGCTGGTCGTCTCCACCCAGTTCGGCTCCACCTCGATGCTGCAGCGCAAGCTGCGCGTCGGGTTCGCCGAGGCGACCGCGCTGATGGAGGCGCTGTTCCAGCTGAACGTCGTCGGCCCCTCCGACGGGTCCAAGGCCCGCGAGGTCCTGGTGAAGACCTGGGACCTGCCCGAGTTCCTGGAGCGACTGGAGGCCAACCCGCCGGCCCCGGTGCCCGCCCCGGCCGCGGGCGACGACGACGGCAAGGTCGTCACCCTCGCCGAGTACCGCACGGCGGCCGAACCCGAGGCGGCCGCGACCATCCCGCCCGTCGACTTCGCCAAGGCGGACGTCGTCTTCGACCAGGAGGCCGACGAGCTCCTGGACGACGACGAGGAGGACGACGAGGTCCTGGTCGACGAGGACGACGAGGACGCCGAGCCGCTGGCCCCGGCGGCGGAGGACTACGAGCCGAACTTCCGTGAGCGGCTGCGCGAGCTGCCGCAGATCCCGGCCACCTTCCGCTCGAAGTCGGCGTTCACCCAGTCGGTGCGTGACCTCGGCAACGACGCCAAGCACGGCGTCTTCCACGCGGTGACCCACTCGCCGAAGTACGCCGGGCGCGAGGTCAAGCGGGCCGCGAAGTTCTACGGGCGCGGGGTCGGCCACACCGCACAGTGGATCTACTCCCGGGAACACAAGCTGCTGGTCCAGCAGGCGTGGGCGGCCAAGCAGAAGAACGCCGCGCTGATCATGTCGACCACCAAGGCCATGTACAAGGAGCGCACCCGCCGCACGCTCAAGGCGTCGGGCCTGGCCCTGGCGGCTGCGGTCGTCACCGCGATCGAGTTCGGCGCGATCTGGTACTTCAGCCCGGACTGGATGCGGCCCTTCGTCTGGGGGCCGGCGCTCGCGGTGGTGACCACCCTGGTCGGCATCGGCGCGGTCGCCGAGCGCGTGCGCACCCGGGTCACTCCGGTCGAGGGCGAGGCGTACGAGGCGGATGTCTCGGACGACGACCCGTTCCCGATCAGCGATGCCCGCTCGCGCGCCGAGGCCGTCGACTGCATCCGCCGCACCCTGACCGCCAACGGCATCGCGGTCGGCGCGGTCGTCAGGCCGCACCGCCACAAGTGGGGCTGGGAGATCACCGTCCGGCAGAAGTCGGGCACGCCCGCCGAGATCGTCTCCAAGGCCGGTGCGATGGAGACCCCCCTCGGTCTCGGCGTCGACCGCCTCCTGGTCCAGCCGCACAAGGAGGTCCGCTCGGACTCCACCCTGCGCCTGGTGATGAAGAACCCGTTCGCCGGAATGGGCGAGCTGGAGAAGGTGAAGCCCGGCTCGCTGACCATCACCGAGCCGCTGCTGATCGCCCGCCGCATGGACGCCCAGCCGTTCCTGCTGCCCGCTCTCGGCTCTCACGTCCTGGTCGTCGGCGGTCCCGGTTCGGGCAAGTCGATGCTGCTCCGTGCGATCGGCAGCCGGATCTCGGACTGCTACGACGCGCAGCTGTGGGACGTCGACCCGGTCGGCCCCGGCCTGGACGCCCTGGGTCCGGCGGTCGCTCGAAAGGCCCGCAGCGAAAAGGCAATCGAGGCGCTGCTGGAAGACGCGCTGAAAATCGCACGGGCCCGCGCGACGAACGTTCTGGCCTGGGGGCACGGCGACAACTGGCGGCCCTCCGCCAAGGAGCCCGGCCTCATCGTGATGCTCGATGAGTACAAGTCCCTTTCCGCGTATGCGAAGGAACTGGTCATCGAGATTTTCGGTGTCGGCCGGAAATCCCGCGTCACCGTCATCATCGGCTCGCTGTACGGCACCGCCGACGCAATCGGCGAGGCCGTCGCCACGGCGGTTGCGGTTCGCATCATGCTGCCGAGCCGACACAAGGACATCGAGCTGGTCTTCGGGGCCGGCGCGGGCGGCCAGGGCTGGCGCCCGGACCGGCTGCACCCGCTGGTGGAGGGCGAGGACCCGAACAAGTCCGACGTCGGCTGCTGCTACATCATGGGCGGCGGTTCGCGAGAGCCGCTGATCTACCGCAGCTACCCGCTGGACCCGAAGGTCGCCTACGCCCGCGGCGTTGCCCGCGCCGAGGTCGGCCTCCCCCAGCTGGACCGCCGCACGCTCGCCGCGGCCGGGGTCAAGGCCCCGGAGCTCCCCAAGGTCGCCGACGTCCCGGCGCCCGAGGTCGAGGAGGAGGCGCAGGCCCTGGCCGACCCCCAGCTCGATCTGCTGATGGACACGCTGGACGGCATCGACGCGGTCGGCGCGACCAACAAGCAGGGGCAGGGCCGGGGCCACCTGGACACCCTCGCCGCCTGGCTGTCGGCGGAGTGGCCGGACGTCTACGGCGACTGGGACCAGGCCCGCCTGTCCAAGGAGCTCAAGGCCGCCGGCGCCAAGGTCTCCGGCTCCGTCCGCGTCGGCGACCAGGGCCCGCGCACCGGCGTGAAGGGCGAGGAGATCGCCGAGCTGATCAAGGAGGCCCAGGACGCGGCGGAAGCCGTCTCCGAGGACGAGAGCTCCTGATCTCCGATGTAGAACCGCAGGTCAGCGGCCTCTACGTGCCGCTCTACACCCTGCTCTCACCCCCTGGCCTGCTCTACGTAGAGCAGGCGAGAGAGCCGGGAGAGATCGCCGTAGAGGCCGCTGACCTGCGCGAACGTCCATGTAGAGCGGTTGTAGAGCGTCCGAGAGGCCCGAAAGGCCCGGAATGCTCCCGCGACTCCCCGTGATCTTGAAGGAGGCCCTGATGGGCGACGTGAGCACCGCCCGAGCCCGTACCGCCCCGGCCGCGAGGAAGACGGCGGTCAAGAAGGCGGCGGCACCCAAGACCGCCGCGACGAAGGCGGTCCCGGCCGCCAGGACGCCCCGGAAGGCGGCGGCCAGGAAGACCACCGCCCCCAAGCCGGATCCGGCTCCGACCGAGCCGACCGCGCTCGCCGAGGCGATCGCCGCCCGCCAGCAGCAGCCCGGCTTCGACGCCGAGCAGCTGCTCGCCAACTCCGCCCCGGCGGCACCGGCCAGGACGCCCCGGAAGGCGGCGGCCAGGAAGACGACCGCCGCCAGGAAGACGCCCGCCGCCCCGGCCGTGAAGAAGACCCCGGCCAAGAAGGCGGCGCCGAGGAAGAAGACGGCGAAGAAGCCGGTCCGCACCTCGGCGGCGAAGGCCGGCACCACCCGGGCCAAGAAGTTCAGCCAGCGCGTGAAGTACGCGAGGAAGCACCCGTTCACCGCCTCCCTCGCCGTGCTCCTGGTCGTCACCACGCTCACCTGGCGGGCGGCCAGGGGCGGCGGCCGCCTGCTGAAGTCCGGCGTCACCAAGGCGTGGGCGAAGGGCGAGGACGACCGGCTCAACCGCCGGGCCGCGAAGAAGGCCGCCGACGCCACCGCCGCCGGTCACAAGGGGTGCGCGGCCTGCAAGGGCACCGGCGTACTGCCCAAGCACAACGCCGACGGCACATGGGCCGGATCGATCCGCTGCACGAAGTCCGCCGCCCGCCGCGCGGGGCGCTGACATGGAGGACTGGAGCCCCGACAACCCGTTCGGCGCGATACAGCCGTACTGGCTGCAGGTCGAGGGCAAGTGGCGTACCGCCGACGTCCTCGGACCGTTCCTCGGCGAGTACGTCACCTGCCCGTTCTGCGAGAACCAGAAGGGCCTGATCTTCGAGACGGACTCCTCCCGGCTCGATGAGATGGCGGACATCACCTGCACCTGCGGACGGAAGTTCCAGGTGCTGGAGGTCCTCGGATACGACCTCCAGCAGCGCCTGGCGTTCCTCGCGGGCGAGGAGACCGACCCGGCCTGGACGGCGAAGGTCCTCGCCGAGGACCCCAACCACACCAGCGGCCCGCAGTCGCCCGCCGCCGACGACGAAGAGGCCGACGAGCCGAAGCCCGCCCCGGCCGCCGCCCGTACGCCTCCCCCGCGGATGCGGTCCGCCGGCCGCACCGAGAACCGCGGCGTCGTCGTCGGCCGGGGCGAGAAGGTCACCGGCCCGGTCCGCGCCAACGCCGGAAGCACCACCGGCGCCCGGCGGCCCGCCCCGAAGTCGTCGCCCCGGGCGACCCGCAGGGCCGTCGACGAGGCGACCCGCCCCGCGCCCGGCACCCGCGTCTACCGCAACGACGGCATCGTCAACACCGGCCTCCTGGTCGTCGGCGACAACAACCGCCAGGTCAACGTCCGCGCCGACGGCAAGGGCGGCGGCCAGGTCACCGTCGACGGCCAGCCGGTCACCTCCGGCGGCCGCGTCCCCCGCAAGGTCGCCGCCAGGGCCGAGCGCGCCGTCCGCGACGCCGTCCGCCAGGCCGGACAGGGCGCCGGCCCCGGCGAGGTCCGTATCCACGGCGAGAACAACAGCGTCGTCACCACGACCACCAGCGGCGACCAGGTCCAGGTCACCCGCTCCACCAGCAGAAGGAAGAAGGAGGACTGACCGTGCTGACCGTCTCCGCCGTCGTGGTCTTCGTGCTCGCCGAGATCGGGCTGATCTGGAAGGGCGGCCTGAAGTTCTGGCACGCCGCCGTCTGCAACATCGCCGCCCTCTACCTGGCCGCCACGTCCATGGGGCCGTCGGTGTACGGCGGACTGGAGAACGCCGCCAACATGCTCAGCGAAATACGTTTCTAGTTGGCTCTCAATTCCGCTAGCGGGAAAGCGAAGCGCAATAAGTCGCGGTTCGGCTGGGTGATCAGACCGCCGCCAGGCAACTTGTTCCGCTACCCGAATCCTCTGTCAGCGGATCGCTGACAGGGGAGGAATCCCGCTCCCACCTCGTGCAATGCAACGGAAGGGGCCCCATTCCGTGGGCGTCAAGTACGTGATAGTCGAGCCTGATCCGCCCGGCCCGCGCTGGAAGACGACCGCCGTCATCATCGGCGCGATCCTCCTGGTCGCGTATCTCCAGGGGCAGGACGGAGCGGCGGATCATCCGAAGCCGCGCCCCACGCCTTCGCCGAGCGTCAGCCGCAGCGCGACGCCGTAGCCCGGCCGATCCCGCCGGCCCCGGAGCGCCTCTCACCGTTCCGGGACCTGGCGGGGACGCCCGGTCACCCCCGACCGGCCGCCCTTCGCCCGACGAAGGAGTACACCGTGTCCGTCTCCGACTTCCTCGCCCGTCTGCAGGGCAAGCGGGCCGCGTACGACACCACCGACGAGGTCGTCCAGCTCCTGGACGAGCAGTACGGCCGGGTGCGCGACGCCCGGCTCCCGGTCCACCTGCAGCGCGCCGCGCACCTGGAGCAGCTGCTCTCCTTCCAGCCCGGCCTGGTCGACGCCCGCGCCAAGACCGCCGACCTCGCGCTGTACGCCGACGCGCTGGTCACCGCCGCCCGCAGCAACGGGCACGACGAGCTCGCCGAGCGCCTGGTCGACGTCGTCGAGTCGCTGCACGGCGCGGTCGCCGAGCTCGCCGCCGCCACCCACGCCACCGTGCCCGTCCCGCAGGTTCCGCTCGCGTACGCCGCCTGACCTGCACCAACAAAAAAAGCATCCTCGAAAGATGCCGAACGCTTGAAACGCATCCTTCAAGGATGCATTATTGGTTGTGCGGGGGCCGCCCGGCCCCCGCACTCTCCTACCAGGGAGCTCACCTTGAGCACGCAGAAGATGCACACCGCCACCGCCACCGGCCCGGTCGAACTGGACCTGTCGGTCTCCAACGGCCGGATCAACGTGCACGTCAACCCGGCGGCCGTGAACGCCACGGTCACCGTGCACACCGCCGCCGAGGACGGTCCGATCGCCGACGCGGTCAACGACACGAAGGTCACCGAGCACGGCGGCAAGCTCACCGTCTCCGTCCCCGACGACATGGCCGGCGGCATCGGCGGCACCAACGTCGTCCAGGTCGGCGGCTCCACCTTCTCCTTCGGTGGCGGCGTGGTGAACACCGGCACCATGACCGGCGTGACCATCAGCGACGGCGACATCTGGATCGGCGGCCAGCGCGTCGTGGCCAACGGCCAGGTCGTCGCCGAGCAGGGCGCCAAGGTCGGCGGCGGGACCGGCACGATCACGGTCGACGTGGTCCTCCCGGCCGGGTCCTCGCTCGCGGTGAGCACGAAGAACGCCGAGACGACCGTGCGCGGCGACCTGGAGGCGATCCGCTTCGACGCCCGCAACGGCTCGCTGCAGGCCGGGGGCGTGAAGGTCCTGGAGGCCGAGACCCACAACGGCTCGGTCCTGGTCGACCGGGTCGAGGAGGAGCTGGAGGCGTCCACGCACAACGGCTCCATCACCGTCGGGGCCTACAACGGCCGCCGCGGCTCCGCCCGGACGCACAACGGCGACGTGAACATCAGCGCCACCCCGGCGTCCTCCGGCAAGCTCGCCGCCCGCACGCACAACGGCAACATCCACGTGCGCGGCGCCGGTCACCTGGACCTGAAGACGTCCACCCACAACGGCCGCGTCTGGTAGTTCCGCCCCGGGGCGGCCGCCAGGTCGCCAAACTCACCGGCCGCCCCGGGCCTCCCAACCCGCTCCAACAGGAGCAGGGGGCAGACACATCGTCCCTCGAATCCCTCCTGGAGCCAGCCATGACCCCACGCCCCGACGACGAGGCCCGCACCGAACTGCGGGACCTGGTCGCGAAGGCCAGCCAGCGCCGCGAGACCGAACGCGAGCGAGTGGAGACCGAGTTCTGGCAGGAGATCGACCGCCTGCAGGGCCGGTACCACGGCGCTCAGCAGGACATCGCCGACGCCCTGGACGTCAAGCGCAACCAGATCCTCCGGCAGACCAAGCGCTACCGGTCCGCCGAGGAACCTGCCGCCGACTGATCCCCGGCCGCCGCCCCGCCCCTGGCCCTCCCGGGCCGGGGCGGCGCCCGCCGGGAGACGCCCCGAGGAGGGCCCGATGCCGCAGTACCCCCCGGCTCCCGGCGAGATGCCGGCCCCGAAGACGCCCGCCACCTTCCTGCGCGAGCACGCCGCGTACGTCACCACCGCCGTCTCCGCCGGCACCCTGCTGACCCTGGCGAGGATCTGGAACGAGCAGGGCGCCGAGCACAGCACCGGAGCCGCGGCCCTGATGCTCGCCTTCGGCGGCGCGTCCGGTCTGTTCGCCGTCCGCCTGGACGACCCGACCGCGCAGGCCGTCTTCGCCTCCGGCGCGATGACGTTCGGCGCGCTGTCGGTCGGCGTGTACTCCGACCCCATCGCCCCGGCCCTGATCATCTGGGCAGTCGCCCTGATCACCTCCTGCGTGATGATCGGCCGTTCCCACCGCACCGACCACCGCGTCCAGCGGGCCCACCTCAACGACCTGCAGGCCCGGAACCTGGAGCGCAACGCCGATCTGTCCATCGCGAAGATCGAGGCCAGCGCCCTGGTGGACGCCGCCCGCGAGCAGTCCACGCTGATGGCCGCCCTGGAGGAAGCCCGCGCCCACCGCAGCGCGCTGGACGAGAACGGCGCGGTCGACCCGATGGCGATGCTCCGGGCCACCGGCCAGCTCCCCAAGCTCTCCGTCGTCCACGACGACGCCGACCGCCGCACCGCCTGAGCCGGGGAGATCGAGATGATCAGCGTCACCAGCCAGAACGTCTCCTTCGGCCACCGCAGCCTCGCCCGGCACGCCGAGCGGGCGGCCGCCCACGCCGCTGGGATCATCAGCTCCCATTTCGGCCCGCTGCCCGGTGTCCAGGTCCTCGTCTCCAGCCGCACCGACGCGCTGGCCGACTTCATCCACGAGTCCAAACTCGCCCTGCTGCCCGGCGCCGAGCTCCGCGAGGTCGCCCAGCAACTGCGCTGGGAGCGCCGGGGCCTGCGCGGCAAGTACGGCGCCACCGAGCTGTCCGCCGGCGGAATCGTCCTGGCTCTCAACCTCGGCAAGGCCCGCACCGTCGCCGACGTCAACGAGACGCTCACGCACGAGCTGGTGCACGCCTACCAGCTCTCCGGCGACGACGCCCGCGAGGAACACCTCGCCTACCTGCGCTACGGGTTCGAGATCGAGCCCCTGCCCCGCCGCAAGGTCCGCGCCTACGAGCGCGTCATGGACCGCCGCGAGCGCGAGGCCCGCGACGCCGAGCGCCTCGCCTCCCAGATCCCCGCCTGAACCCGCACGTCACCCCGCCGAACAGGAGATATCCGATGGCGAGCAAGCAGGCCCTGAACCCGCCGAAGGGCGAGTGCACCCAGTGCTGGCTGCACGCGTACGACAGCCGCGCGCAGCACAAGCACCTCAAGCCGCGCGAGGACTGCCCGGCGTGCGTCGACCACATGAACAACGGGCACGGCAACATGATCGTGGGGGCCAACCGATGAAACTGCCCTGGATGAGCCGCGCGGACAAGCGGCGCTGGCGCTCCGCCGAGAACCTCCAGGAGCTCGGTCACCTGGTGGCGTCCTGGCTGATCGGCGACCTCGCCAGCCAGCCCGGCTACCAGCCCAACTACGGGCCCGACGAGGAGACCCAGCACCTCATCCCGGTGCTGGTCGCCGTCAACCGGCTCGGCTTCGTCACCGACTCCTCCCAGCCCGGATTCGCCGGGTACGGCTACGACCACCACTGGTGGGAGCAGCGCGCCGCCGTCTCCGGCCTGGTCGACGACCCCGAGCTGCGCGACCGCCTGGTGGCCGCCGCCGAGGTGGCCGGCCTCACCGTCGTCCAGCACGACATGACGCCCCGCCGCCACGCCGAGGGCGTGCCCGTCACCCGCTCCCTGGGCCGCGCCCGTACCCACTTCGGCGGCTTCCTGCCGGTCCGCGATCTGCGCACCGTCTGGCAGCCGGAGATCATCGGCCGCCGCGCCTTCGACAAGGTCGCCGCAGCCTGGCAGTTCACGCTCATCGACCCCGAGTGGGGCCGCGACGACGTCCTGTGGGAGGCCCTGGCGGAGGTCGTGCGCCAGTACCGCCTCGAAGCCGTCGAGGCGAAGGTCCAGGAGGCCCGCCGGGTCCTCTCCCCCGATCACCTCGTGAAGCGTTACGCGTTTCCCGACAGGGCGGTTGGCCTGCTCAAGGAGCAGCTCGACACCGAGCTGGACGCGGCGATCGACGAGGCGAAGCTCAGCGGCTGCACCGACGCCGACATCGAGCTGGTCACGCGCGGCGGCTGATCTGTCCCTCCCCCGTGCCGACCGGCGCCGCGACGGGCCGGGCGGTGCGGGGGACCGGACAGCCCGGTACCCCGACGAGATCAGACAGAGGAGGTGGACGCCATGGCGCACTGGGAGATCAGGATCCCCACCGTCACCGCAGACCAGCGAGACGGCGTCCAGGTATTCACCTACAGCGCCGAGCGGTATCCGCTGCAGCTCCTGGCCAAGCGCCAGGCCCGCGCGGACGTCGCCAGCGCCGACGCCATCCGGCACCGCCGGGGCGCGACCGCCAAGCCCGACGCCATAAGCGTCGTGTGGCACGAGACGTACGAGTTCTGAGTTCGCCCCGGGGCGGCCGTCCTACGGCCAAGCAGACCGGCCGCCCCGGGCCCATCCATCCCGTACGAGACGAGACGGAGACCCTCATGATGACGCAATCGGAGCTCGCCTTACAGCTCCTGATCCCGCTCCTGGCGGGAGGGTGGGCGCTGCACGCGCACCGCCTCTACCGGCGTCTGCACCGCGTCCGCCGCGACCCGTTGACCGGGCTTCTCACCCGGGACGGCTGGAGCCGCGCCGCGAACCGCGTCATCCGCCGGCACCGCGGCGCGACCGTCCTGCTTGCCGACCTCAACGGCTTCAAGGCCGTCAATGACCGCCACGGCCACGACGCGGGCGACGCCGTCCTCGCGGCCGCCGGCGAACGGCTCGCCGCCTGGTGCGGCAAGAACGACGTCGCCGGACGGCTCGGCGGAGACGAGTTTGTGGCGGTCCTCGCCGAGGACACCCGCCTCCCGGACCGGCTCGCCGACCTGGCGGAGCTCCTGCGTCAGCCCGTGGCCCACGGCGGAGAGCAGCTGCGCGTCGGCGCCTCCATCGGCGCGGCCCGGCTCGCCGAGCTGGACACCCCGACCCTCGCGGCCGCGCTCAAGGCCGCCGACAGCGCGATGTACCGGATCAAGGGACGCACCCGGGGCGGCCGCCGCCTCCTGGTCCCCGCCCTCGCGGCCGCCCGCCGCCTCCCGGCCGCGCTCGCCAACCGCTTCCGGCTCGCCGCGTAGAAGCCCGACCCGGGCGCCCGCACAGGGCGCCCGGGTCGTCGGCTCCGCCGCGCACCCGGTCTGATCTGCACCCGAAGAAAAAGCATCCTCCAAAGATGCCAACCCCCTAGAAATGCATCCTTCGAGGATGCATTATTGATGTGTGGGGGTCACCCGGCCCCCACACTCTCCGATCAAGGAGTTCGTATGTCCGACCGCTTCCGCGCCATCGAGGGCCTGGCCTTAGTCGCCACCCTGACCTCGGTCTTCGGGGAGATCCACCCGCTGTGCGACCAGTTCGTGCAGAACAGCCACGACGCGTCGACCAAGGGGATGCACGGCGACCACCTCGTCTACCGCGCCGACGGCTCCCCGGTCGAGGCGGACCCGTGGCGGCACGGCAAGGACGGCAAGACCTGCACCGCCAGCGCGTACGGCCGCCGCTCGGTGAGCCGACACGTCGCCAGTTACAGCGCCGTGCAACTCGCCTCCACCCTCGCCGTCACCCGCACCCTGGGCTACCGCGTCCCCGCGGCCGCGCTCCTGACCGGCGCCGCGATCAACGCGATCACCCACGGCATCATCGACCGGTGCGACCCGCTGCTCTGGCTCGCCGAGAAGACCGGCAAGGGCGGCTACATCAAGCACGCCACCGTCGTACGCAAGACCGGCGGCGAGGGCACCGAGTACCCCGAGCCGGTGCAGGACGTGTCCGGTCCCGGCACGGCGCTGATGGAGTTGGACCAGGCGGCGCACCGCGCGATCGGCGTCGCCGCCGCGCTGGTCACCACCTGGATCACGCTCCGCAAGGGCGGCCGCCGATGAGCGCCGACTGCACCTTCTGCGCGATCGTGGCGGGTGAGCTCCCGGCGACGGTCGTCCGCGAGTGGGACGACACCGTGGCGATCCTGCCGCGCGGCGGCTGCACCGAGGGGCACGTCCTGGTCATCCCCCGCACGCACGTCGCGGACGCCGGGGCCGACCCGGAGGTGACCGCCCGGACCATGGCCCGCGCCGCCGAGCTGATGGCGGAGCACGAGGACGCGAACATCATCACCTCGAAGGGGTCGGTCGCCACGCAGACCCAGTTCCACCTGCACGTCCACGTGGTGCCCCGGGTCGAGGGCGACGGGCTCGCGCTCCCCTGGACCGGCCAGACCGACTGGGACCGGCTGGTCGCCGAGCGGGATGCCGCCCTCACCAAGCTCAGCGTGCTGGCCGACCGGGTCGAGGACGCGGGCAGCATGATGGTCACCGACTACGTCCGCGAGGCCCTGGAGGGCGGCACCGCCCGCTCGGTCGCCCAGTACGTCCGCGCCCAGCAGGAGGCGGGGGTGTTCGACGCATGAGCCGCCACGCGCCCACCGTCGTCTACGCCCGCGAGCCGATCCCCACCTCCGGCCCGAGCGTCTTCATCGCCGGACCGACCCCGCGCGCCGGCGGCGACGTCCCCTCCTGGCGGCCCGCCGCCATCGAGGAGCTCGCCGCCCGCTGGACCGGCGAGCAGCCGCTGACCGTCCTCACCCCGGAGTCGCGCGGCGGCGTCCGCGCCAAGCACTACGACGACCAGGTCGGCTGGGAGACCGAGGCCCGCGCCGCCGCCGACGCGATCCTGTTCTGGATCCCCCGCGACCTGGTGACGCTCCCCGGCTTCACCACCAACGTGGAGTTCGGGTTGGACGTCCAGAGCGGCAAGGCCGTCCTCGGCGCACCGGCCGACTGCCCCAACCCCGAGCGCAACCGCTACCTCGTCTACGTCGCGAAGCGGCACGGCGTCCCCGTACGGGACACGCTCGCCGACACGGTGGCCGCCGCCCTGGACATCGTCGCCGCGCGCCAGGAGAACCGGCTGTCGGCGGACCGGCAGATCGTCAAGGTGCGGGCCGCGGCCGCCGTCGTCCGCCTCGGACTTGAGCAGCTGCTCGCCGAGGCCAAGGACACCGCCGGCCCCGCCGTCCGCGTCGAGATCCTGCGCCTGCTGCACCGCGACGAGGACCAGGCGGCGGGCGTCCTCGGACCGCTCGGCGACATCGTCACCGCGCTCAGCACCTCGGCGGACACCGTCGACGAGCTGGACGAGGCGGCGGCGTACATCCAGGACTACGCCGGGCAGCGCATCGACCGCGCCGTGGCGACGCTGAGCCGCTCCCTGGTCTGTCAGGTGTGCGGTCAGCAGAAGCCCGACGTCGAGGTGATGGACGACCCGTTCAGCAAGGCCCTGGACCCCGACGAGGACCACGAGCAGATGACCCTCTGCAGCCTGTGCGCCCGCGACCGTTTCGAGGAGAGCTGATGCCCGAGGAGACCCGCTACACCGCCGACGTTGTGATCATGACGCCGGACGGGCACGTGCTGCTGATCGAGCGCGACTGGGAGCCGTACGAGGGCCAGTGGGCCCTCCCGGGTGGCCACCAGGACGAGGGGGAGACCAGCCGCCTGGCGGCCGCCCGCGAACTCCTGGAGGAGACCGGGGTCCGCGTCGACCCCGACCAGCTGCGCATGGTCGGCACCTGGGACCAGCCGGGCCGCGACCCGCGCGGCAGGTACAGCACGGACGCCTACCTCGCCGTCGTTCCCGCCGGCACCCCCATCGTGGCCGGGGACGACGCCCGTACCGTCCGCTGGTGGCCCGCCACCGGCCTCCCGGCGCAGCTCGCGTTCGACCACGCCGAGATCCTCACCGCCGCCTTGACGGAGGTGAACCGGTGAGCGCCCGCGCGATCCTCACCCCGAAGACCGAGCCGGTCGGCGCCGACGGATACACGCTGCGCGAGCGGTCGTGGAAGCGCGAGGCCGACAAGCACGTCCAGGCGCTCAACGTGCTGCTCGCCGAGCGCGGCGCCCCGATCCGCTTCGGCTACCCGGCCCCGGTCGCCGTCCCGTTCGACGGGCCCGGCCCCGACGAGGCGTACACCGGGGCGCTGCCCCTGGACGACGAGCTCGCCGACGTCCTGGCGCTGTCCACCGCGCTCCTGCAGGCCGCCCGCACCGGCACCGAGGACATCGCGGACGAGCGGACGTTACTGCTCAAGCGGGCGGCGCTCACCGACCGGCTCGCCCTGGCGACCCCGCACGACACCACGGCGCAGAGCCGGGCGATCCGCGAGGCGCACATCCTGATGACGTTCGACGTCGTCCACCACACCGGCCGCGGCGAGTTCGCCGCCGACTCGATCGAGGCCGACGGGGCGGGCGGACCGCGCGCCTACGTCCGCCAGGAGTACGCGGCCTGGCACGTCCCGATCCCCCCGGGCGAAGGCATCTGAGCTGTTCGCCCGCGCACTGTTCCAGCCGCACGACACAGTGAAGCCGGGGGCCGCTGATATCGGCCCCCGGCTTCACCATGAAGGGAACCACGATGACCCCGCCCACCGACTCGCCCACCCGGATTCGCCGGATCTACGACGGCCACGCCGGGCTGTACGCCGACAGTCTCGTCACCGAGGCCGCGACGCTCCTGGACGCCTACCTCGCCACCGCCGAGCAGCACGGCCTGGACCGCAAGGCCGCCGACGAGGACGGCTGGCTCGCCCTTTCCGCCGCCGAGGCGATCTCCCGGAAGTACAGCCGGCCGAAGACCGAGCGGACCTCCACCGAACTGAGCCAGCTCGTGCGCGAGCTGAACACCGCGCTGACCGCCGAGGGCCTGGAGGTCGCGCCCACCCAGATCCGGATGGGCACGGGCGTCGCCCCGCTGCCCGGCGGCCCGACCTGGGGCATGAACGGCGGCCTGACCGTCGCGCTCTACTCCGACAGCGGGTGGCACCTGATGGTCAACGCCGCCCGTACGACGGTCCACACGATCTACGCCCCGGACACCACCGACGGCACCCGCGAGGTCGCCCAGCTCGTGCACGGCGTACTGCGCGGCGACATCGCCGACCCGTTCCGCCGGAACCGGTGACCGCCGTGACCGACACGAACGGCATCGACGCCGCGGCGGCCATCGGCACGTACTTCGCCGAGCAGACCGCGCAGGCCCGCGCCGAGGCGGAGAAGGCCAACGCCGCGCTCGCCGAGGCGGAGCAGGCGGCCGCGGCCTTCGCCGAACGGCAGGAGCTCCCGCCGGCGGTCGGCGCGATGAAGCAGGGCTGGGAAGTGGCCGCGTGGTTCACCGACCGGTCCACCCGGATCGCCTCCGACGCCATCGACGGCAAGGCGACCCGGGAGCAGTACGACCAGGCCAAGGCGGAGCGGCAAGCCGTTCTCGACTGGCTGGACGCGAACGGGTACGAGGTGCCCGGCCCGTACCGGAGCTGACACCCGGCCGGGGACTCGACTGGCCCCGGCCGCGCCCGCCAGACTCGACAGCACGAAGGAAGGAATCCGGCATGAGCGCTCAGCCCGTACATCACCACCAGGCCCCGCCGGCCCCGGGCGCGGCCGCGCACCTGCGCAGGCAGATCACCGAGCACGACGCGGCCGCGCGGTGGCTTCCCGCGTTCGAGCGGGAGTGGTCGAACGCGCTGGAGGAGTCGCGCCAGACCTTCGACCTCACGGCGCTGCACGAGGTCGTACGCGAGTGGCAGGGGCGCCTGTCGACCTCCCCGGCCGTCGCCGCGTTCGTCGCGTCGGGGTGCGAGGACACCGACGACACGGTCGCCCTGGAGGACGTCATCGGGGCGGCCCGCCGGTGAGCGATGCCTGGCCCGCCCGGCTCGCGCCGCCCGCCTCCACCTACCTCGCCGCCCTCGATCCCGCCGTCCAGGAGATGGTGCGCGACGTGCTCGACATCGCGTCGCGCTCGCCGTGGTCCTGGCCGCAGTGGGACCGCACCGACCCCGAGGGCGAGGACCTGCGCAGGGCCTCGATCGGCCCGCTGACCGTCGTGTACTTCGTGAACAGGTCGCTCGGTCACCTTCGCGTCATCGACATCGTCTGGGTCGGATAGCCGACCCGCCCGCCGCACTCCAAGGCCCCTGCTCCGCACCGGATCTCCCGGTCGCGGAGCAGGGGCCTTTTTGCGTTCCGGGCACCACGCGCCCGGCCGGGAATCCGGGCCGCCGCCGGGCACCACGCCCGCCAGACGGAGCCGGAATCAAGATCGTTGCCCGCCAGGCGGGAGGGGCCGAAGTTGGGCGCCCCACGGCCGCCCGAGATGGCGTAGGCCGGGTAAGGCTGCGTGATCACGCAGCCCCTCAGACCCTCGGAAGGACCCCTGATATGTCAGACCCGCACAACATCGTCTACGGCCCGGTCGGGCGGACCACCGCCGCCGTGCAGGCGACGCTGGAGGGAGGGAACGCCTTCTACGACCAGTTCGACCCGACCATCGCCGCACTGCACACGGCGCTGGACCAGCTCGTCTACAGCCACTCCGGGGAGGACGCCCCCGAGGCGAGCTGGGTGCTCCGCCTGGACCGTGCCGAGCCGCCGGCCGACGAGGTCGACGGCGCGTGGGCGACTCCGGGACCGGCCACCGTGACGGTGGCCGTCGGCCAGGGCGCGACCCACATCGACGTCACCCATCCCCCCGAGGACGACGAGCCGCCGCTGACCGTGCCGCTTTCGACGGAGGTCACCGAGCAACTGGTGTTCGTGGTCCTGGCCCTGGTCGAGAACCACTACCGCGCACAGCTGTCGGCGGAAGAGGACTGCCTCCACTGCGGGGGCAACGGCCTCGCCCGCCCGCTGTGGGAGCCGACCTCTTGAGCACCCGCCGGCCTACGCCGTGCGGCACGCCTTCCGCGTGCCGCACGGCGGCCTCGGCCCTCTATCACACACCCCCTGGACCACGGTCTGACGACCGCATTCCAGGTGTCCGGCTTCGCCTTGACCGGACCGATTCCCCGCACCGCTGTACCGCGCTTTCAGCGCAGGTCAGCAGTGCAATACCCCGCCCCCCAATGACCTCTTTGGTCAACCGCCAATCCGGAGGTACCCTCATGGGCCACAAGATCAAAAATAGAAGTACCAAGGTATGGCTGCGCCATACGTCAAAGGACTTCAAGATCATCGGCGCGGAAGGGGGTGAGTAGCGATGGCGTGGGTGACCACATTGGGCCCGGACATGCAGCAGGTGGAGTACCGGCTGACGGGGCAGTGCGGATGCGACCTGGAGCACCAGGAGCAGGACGGGCAGGAGATCGAGGAGAGCGACGCGCAGGTCGACTACCGCCTCGGCGAAGCGCGTGATCTGGAGTGGATCGGCGGCGGCCTCGACGACGTCGGCCTGGTCGCCGGGATGCCCGTCGACAAGGACCAGGCGCGTCTGCTGATGGACGGTCGGCACCCGCTGACCGGCGAGCTGCTCGTGACGCCGAAGGTGGCCGTCGACCCGCGCGGCAAGGTGCAGGCGCGGCCGCTCGCCGAGGCGATCGAGGCGGCGGCCGCCGAGCGCGGCGTGAGTGTCGAGCAGCTGCTCGGCGACGACGAGAAACTGGTGAAGCGCCTCGCCCGTCTGCAGCGCGGCGTGCACCGCGAGGGTGACCGCCACCGCGTCCCCTTCCGTGCGGCGGAGAACCTCGCCGAGGCGACCGGCGTCGACCTCACCGAGCTGTACGGACGCGGAGGTGTGACGGAGGCCCGCGAGTACGCCGACGCCCGGATCCGCGTCGGGAACCGCGGCTACGACGTGACGCTGGATCTGTCGAAGACCTACAGCGCCGCCGTGGCGCTCGCGGGTGAGGAGAAGTCCGAGGAGCTGCGCGGCGCGTTCCTCGAGGTGGCCCGCGAGACGTTCGGCGCGCTGGAGGGCTGGGCCGCGTACGCGATGGCGGGCGAGCACGGCAACGGCAAGACCGCCGAGCGCGTCGACACCTCCGGGTTCCTCGGCTGGATGACCGTGCACTACTCCGCCCGCCCGGTCGGCGGCGAGGTCGGAGACCCGCACCTGCACGTCCACGGCAACCTGGCGAACATGGCGCACGCCGAAGACGGCAAGTGGCGCACCGTCGGGGCCGGCGGCCGCGACATCATGCGCCACGCGCACGCCGCCGACGCGATGGTGAAGGCCCGCCTGCGGCAGGTGACCGGCGAGCGGTTCGGCATGAGGTGGGAGCGGCACGCCGAGACCGGCGCGTGGGAGGTCGTCGGCATCGACGAGGACGTGCGCCGCGCGTTCTCCCGCCGCAACACCCAGATCGTCGCGGCGGCCGCCGAGGAGGCGACGACCGGCGAGCAGAAGCTGATCGCCCGGCAGCTCGCCGAGGGCAAGGACGACACGATCACCAAGGCCGACGTGCGGGCCGCCTGGCGGGCCCGCGCCGAGGGTGTCGGCGCAGACGTCGACGCGATGATCCGGCGCGCGATCCCCGGCCCCGAAGGCCCAGACGGCCCGTCCGTCGCAGGCCCCGACGGGGGCCCGATCATGCCCTCCCCCGAGGAGATCGCCGCGTTCATCTGGCGACGCGAGGGCGGCCTGACCGAGTCGAGGAAGTCGGTCACCCGGGCCGACGTCCTGGCCCACGTGATCGACGCCTGCCCGTTCGGCGTACCCGACATCGCGGCCGCCGAGGCCCTGACCGACGCGGTGCTCGCCGTCGACGGCGAGGCGGTCGCCCTGCCGACCAAGGGCATGGCGCACCTGACCAACCCCCAGCGCTACACCCACGCGACGATCCTGGCCGCCGAGCAGACCATTGCCGAGACGGCCGCCGACCGACTGAACGAGGGCGCCGCCCAGCTCACGGTCCGCGCCGGCGAACTCGCCATCGCCGCCTTCGAGGCGCAGCGCACCACCGACCCGAAGCGCCCGTTCGTCATGTCCGCCGAACAGCGCGCCATGACCATGCGGTTCCTCACCGCCGGGCACGGCGTCGACGTGCAGCGCGGCAAGGCGGGCACCGGCAAGACCACCAGCATGACGGCGGCGCGGATGGGCTGGGAGGCCGCCGGCCTTCGCGTCTCGGGAGCCGCCACCGCGGCGGTCGCCGCGTCCAAGCTGCAGGCCGAATCCGGCATCGCGAGCGCCACGGTGGCCACCTGGCTGATGGACATCCGCGACGGCGGCCGCCGCATGGCGAACACCGACGTCCTGGTCCTCGAAGAGGCCGCGATGATGGACGACCGTGACGTCGCCGCGCTCCTCACGGCGGCCGCCGAGCACGGCGTGAAGGTCGTCATGATCGGCGACTGGGCACAGCTGAAGGCGATCGGCGTCGGCGGCGGCTTCAAGCGCGCCCACGAGATCGTCGACGGCCTGGAGCTGTCGGAGAACCGCCGCCAGACGGACGCGGTGGAGCGGGCCGCGCTGGAGGCGTGGCTGGACGGCGGGCGGCGCACCGCGCTGTCGATGCTCGCCGAGCACGGACGCGTCCACGCTGTGGCGACGCCCGACGACGCGTACGCCGAGATGCTCGGCGCGTGGAAGGACCTCGTCGGCCGCCTGGAGGGCGACGTCCACGACCAGATCGAGGACATGGTCGTCCTCGCCGCGCGTAACGCCGACGTCGAGGTCCTCAACCTCGGCGCCCGCGAGCTGCGCAAGAAGGACGGCGAACTGTCCGGCGGCCACACCTACGCGCTGACCAACGGCGAGCGCCTGGAGCTCGCCGCCGGCGACGTCATCCGGATCAAGCGCAACGACTACCGCACCCGCCGCGGCGGTGACGTCGACGTCCTCAACGGCTACCGGGGACAGGTCACCTACGCCGCCAAGGGCGGGGTCGCCGTCGAATGGCGCCGCCCCGCCGACGACGGCGGATACGCCATCGAGCGAGCCTGGATCACCGCCGACCAGATCGCCGACGGCACCCTGCAGCACGGCTACGCGATGACCATCGCGGCCGCGCAGGGACTCACCTGCGACTACACCCTGGCCTACGGGGTGGGCGCGTCCGCGAACGACCTGTACCCGGCGATCTCACGCGACCGGATCGCCACCCACCTGTGGCTGCCCGCCGACGTCGTCGAGAGCGAGGAGACCCGTCTGCGTCTCGGCGAGGCGCGCAGCGAACAGGAGCGCCTGGAGCGGACGGTCGCCGCGTACGCCGACTCCCTGGAGAACGACACCGACGACCGGATGGTCTCCGACGAGCTCGCGCCGGCACCCGAGGCCCGGCCCGTCGCGCCCATCCCGCACCAGGTGCAGCCCGAGCACGAGCGGGCCGTCGAGGACACCGTGGACCGCCACGGTGAGCGCGAGCGCGCCGAGGTGGTCCAGGAGCACCCGGAGCCCGCTGAGAGCGCCGCACAGGCCGTCCCCGGCCCGGCGGAGCCCGACGCGGCCGCCGAGCGGGCAGCGGACCGTCAGGCCCATCTGGACGCCGCGCGGGAACGTCTGCAGGACGGCGACGTCCCGCAGATCACCGGAGAGCAGAAGGTCCGCCTGGAGCAGCTGCTCGCCGCCGGGTTCGCCTCCCGCCCCGAGCCGCAGCAGGAACAGCGGCCGGAGCCGGAGTTCGAGCCGTGGGACGACCGCAAGTACGGCCACCTGTCCGGTCAGCGCCTCATCTCGCTGATCGCTCAGCACACCGCCGAGGGCAACCGCGCCGAGCGCCTGGCCGCCGATCTCACCCGGCAGGCAGAGGCCCGGCGCGAGGCCCTGGCCGCGCCCGTCACCCCCGGCCAGGAGCGGGCCCGCGAGGTCGGCACGGTGCTGGACCGTGCCGACGAGCTCGCCGCCCTCGCCGCGACCGAGCGCGCCAACCAGCAGCAGGCCCACGAGGCGATGCGGCACGCGCAGGAGGTCAACCGGAAGGTCGAGGAGGCCAAGGCCAAGTCCCGCCTCGCGCTGCGGCTGGCCGGCACCAGCCGCAAGGAGACGCTGGAGCTCGCCACCGAGTACGCGCAGAAGGAGAGCGCGGCGTACCGCGAGACCCTCCGGGCCGGGCGGGCCGCCGACGACGCCGTACGCCAGGCGTGGGCCGCGATCCGCAGCCCGGAGACGATCGGCATGTTCGAGGAACAGGGCTCCCGCCGGGAGGGTCCGCGCGACATCGGCGAGCTGCAGACCCGGCTCGCCGCGATGCGCGAACGGCTCCCGGAGATCGAGCGGATCACCGACCGGGGAGTCGAGAGGAAGGCCGACACCGCCGAGCGGCAGGCCACGGAGCAGCGTGGCAGTGCCCAGAAGCACGCCGCCACGGCGGGCAAGCTGCAGGAGGAGAAGTCGCTGCGCTCGCGCATGGCGACCCAGGCCCCCACCCAGCACGCCGCCGAGGCACAGCACCGCGCCGCGTACATCAAGCAGGCCAAGCAGCAGGCCGCCGAACGGGCCCGCGAGAACAACCGGCGGGCGCAGGAGCAGTACCGGTACCAGCCGCCGACCCAGGACCGCTCCGGTCCTTCCCTCGGACGCTGAACCGCCCACCGTCAGCGTCCCGCTGACACCCCTTCGAGTGCCCTCGGACCCTCCCGGTCCGGGGGCACTCCCCTGTGTGCGGCCGCGACCAGGTCCACCGCGACGTCGCCCGCCACGTCCACCGCCAGGTGGTGGACGACTCCTGTCGGCCAAGGTGTCCGCTTCGCAGGTCAGGGTGCGTTTCGCGGCACCGGAAACGGAGGTCCCGCGCGCCAACTACAGGGAGAGATCAGGGTGGAGACGAAGGAGTCGGCGAGTGCGTACAGGGTGCGGGCGGAGCGCCGGCGGCGGAGCAGAGGAACGGGCGAGGCCCGCGGGGACGGCTGGGTGCGCACCGAGGCGGACGAACGGCTCCTGGCGGCCGCGACGCGGTACGGGACGCTGACCCTGCACCAGGCGGCCACGGCGTTCTGGAACGGCCGGGAGGAGACCGCTCGCGCCCGCGTCCGGCTGATGACCGAGGCCGGGCTGCTGAACCGCTCCGCAGAGGTGCGGTGGGCGGGCACCGTCGTGTGGACCACCGAGCGCGGCGCCCGGATCGCCGGGGTGGGCCTGGATGCTCCGCACCCGCCGGGCGAACGGCTGCTGCACCGCCTGGCCCTCGCCGACGTCGGGCTCCGCCAGGAAGCCCGGGGCCACATCGTGCTCACCGAACGGGAAGTGCGCACCGCCGAAGCCACCCCCGGCCAGGCGGCGGAGCTCCTGGCGGACCACGGCGTGCCCAATGTGCCCATCGGAGCCCGGAGCGGGCCCCTGCTCGCCGTGCCCGCCGGCGCCCGCGCGGTCCACTGGCCGGACCTGGTCCTGGTGCTGCCCGGTGACGGCATCGGCGCCATCGAGGTGGAGCTCACCGCGAAGACCCCGAGCGCGCTCCGGCGAATCCTGCGGGCGTACGGACAGGCACGCCGCCGGGTCGTGTACCTGGGCACCGAGCCGGTCGTACGCCAGCTGCAGGGCCGCCCCGGCCCGGACGGGCGGTGGGCCGACGGCGTCGGCCAGAACGTCGGCCTGCTCCCGCCCGGAGGGCCCGACCCCGGCACCGGCACCGGACTCCTGAGCGTCCGGCCGTTCACCGCCGGAGACCCCGCCGTCGACCGCCAGGCCGCGCGGCACGCGCAGCGCCGCTGACGGTCTGCCCGGCGGTGTGCCATGCCTTTCAACTCGCAGCCCGTGATACGTAGTTGGCGGGCCACCCGTGCCAGAGAAATTTAGTGACCTGCGTCACAGTGCGTCGGTGGGGGCGGGATATCCCCAGAATGGGCCCTGACCTGCCCTTTCCTCTGAAGCCGGATCAACCCGTCTCCGTCGCGCGCGTGTTAGGCGGACGGGGAAGCGCTAGGCGGGCGGACGCGGAAACGGCGGTGTGCGCCGCGACGCTGGGACAGAGCATCACACCGCCCCCAGTAACGTGGTTGGGCACCAAACGCCCTTCGAAACGACGAAGGGAGACCACCTCGCGGAGCCGATGCTTGCCGGCCTGGCTCCGCTGGGATCTCCCACTCGCCTGATGTCGTCGGGTGCCCGCTCACTGTGAGGAGACCGGAACCACGTGACAGCCATCGACCGTACCCCAAACGACCTCCCGCGCCACCCCCACCTGCTCGTGTGGGTGACCACCCTCACGCCGCTCGTCTCCATCGTCGCGGTGGTCGTGCTGGCGCTGACGCACAACGCGGAGGCCGCGACCGCCGTCGGCGCCATCGGCGGCGCGGTGACCGCCCTCGGCGGCACGGCGAACCTCCGCAGCGCCCGCCGGTAGCCCCGGCGGCCGCCAGGAGCACGTCCGGCCCGGCCGCGAGTGCGGCCGGGCCGGAAACGGCCGACTACGCCCGTATCCAGGGGTGGATATCCCTATCCACCGCCGTATCCACCCGCAGGATCGCTCTCACAGAAGTCGATCAGCGCTGTGCGGGGCGTACGGGACGGATGAGGGGTGCGGGGAGAAGGACAGCGGATCGGGTACCCCGGGTACCCGGTGTGATCATCGTTCTCCCGTGGGAGACGGCTGTCCGGCCGCCCGACGGGGCGCTGTCCGGATCGGCCCGGCGGTCAGGAAGCGTCGGGCCGGCCTTCGAGCCGCGGCTCGGCGTATCCGCCGCCGCGAGCGTTGTGCCCGCACGGCCTGCCCACCGGGAAGCCGGTGCCCAAGGCCGCGCTCAGCGCCGGGAAGAACCGCTGCGCGTCCTCGGACTGCGGGGTGGTGGTCCACGTGTACGCCTCGCAGCCGTGCATCGCGCGCAGCACCATGCGCGTGCCGTAGCCCTGGCGGAGCCAGTCGTCCGTCACCCGGATCTTCATGATGTGGCCGCTGCGGCACTCGGCGCAGGACTGCCAGGTGAGCCGGGCGAAGTCGTAGCCGCTGCGCTCGCAGACCCGGAGCTGCTCGGCACCCGCCCCGTTCCTCGGCGCGTAGTACACCCAGAAGTCCTTGGCGCGAGGGCGCAGGAGCGTCGCGAGCTTCCACTGCCGCTCGGAGAAGCCGGACGGCGGCGGCGCCCATTGATCAGCCGGAGTCATGCGATCCCCCTTCAGGACGCGTCGGTCACGCGCCGGTTGATCCTCTCGCCCTCCCCGGCCCCCGCCAAGAGGGGCCCGCGTTGACGCAGATAACTGCCCTGTTATCTGTACTAGGGTGAGTCCTGACCAGGGAGGACGTACCCGTTCTCCGACATGACGAGGACCTGTTATCTGTGGCAAGGAGAGACGTGCCGACCGTCGTCCCCCTCAAGACCGTCCCCGGAGCGGCGACCGTGCGCACCGCCGCCGACCGCTACCTGGACTCCCTCACCGTGGCGAACACCCGCCGGAGCTACACCACGGCGCTCGGCAAGGTCGTCCCCGAGCTCGGCGAAGGCCGGCCGCTGTCCGCCCTCGCCGACGACGAGATCGGCCAGGCCCTCGAACAGCTCTGGGGCACGGCGGCCGCCAGCACGTGGAACGCCCGCCGCGGCGCGGTCGGCGGCTGGCTCGCCTGGTGCCACGACGCGGGCCTGCAGCCGCCGCACATCCCGGCCTGGTGCAAGCGGATGCCCGACCCGGGCTCGGACACCCCGGTCCGCTCGAAGACCGCCATCGACCGCCTGATCGCACGGCGCGACGTCGGCCTGCGCGAGAAGGTGACCTACCGGATGCTCTACGAGACCGTCGCCCGCGCCGACGAGCTGCTCGGCGTCAACATCGAGGACCTCAACCTCGCCGCCCGCCAGGCCCCGGTGAAGGCCAAGGGCGCCAAGGCCGTACGCCGCCGGGGCCAGGCCCGCGAGGACTACGCCACGGAGACGGTCTACTGGGACGCCGGCACCGCCCGGCTCCTCCCCCGGCTGATCGGCGAGCGGACCCGCGGCCCGCTGCTCGTCACTCATCGCAAGCCCGGCCCCGGCAAGGTCCTCACCCCGCGCGACGTCTGCCCCGACACCGGCCTGGCCCGTCTCTCGTACGGCCAGCTGCGCGCCCTGCTGGACCGGCACACCTGCGTCGGCGGCGAGGAGGGCACCGGCTGGGACCCGCACGAGTTCCGGCACTCCGGCCTGACCCACCTCGGCGAGCAGGGCGTCTCCCTGCTGCTGTTCATGGCGAAGTCGAGGCACAAGTCCGTCAGCGCCGCCCGGAAGTACTTCAAGCCCGGCGCGGCCGCCCTCGCCGAGGTCACCAGCCTGCTCGCCCCCAGCGACCGCTGACCGGCGGGACGCGACGAAGCCCCGGACCGTGCGGTCCGGGGCTTCGCTGCTACTGGCCGCCCTGCTCGCCGGGTAACTGGCGGGGGGCGTAGACGGCTTCCTCGGGGTGGGTGGTGGTGCGGAGCTTGACCCATGCGGCGTCGTGGTCGATGCCGGTCGTGCGTGAAAGCCGCCTGGCCTGCCACGAAGTGATGGGGGAGAAGATCCAGCGGCGTCGAGTGAGTCGATTCATGCCGCGATGCATACCCTCGCCGTCCAGCCGCTGACCGCCCGTTCCGGCAGGGGCCCCGCGGGCCGGCGGCCGCGGGCGGAACGCGGCCTGTTGAAGGTCGGCCGGGATCTTTAGGCTCTGCCCATGTCGAAGCAGCAGCGGGGCAAGAAGCACCGGACACCGCAAAAGCGGGTCTCCCGTCCCTCCTTACCGAGCCAGCGCAGGGCGGCTCCGGCACTGCCGGGGAGCATGGACCTCATGGCGCGGATGCTGGAGCACGCCAAGCCGGACCAGATCGTGGAACTGGTGCTGCCCTTCCTGTGGGCGGCCCTCTCCGACGGCCGCGCTCCGGCGAACATCTGCGTCGATGCGTGCCTGACGCTGCGGAACGCCTACGGCCAGCTCGGAGTGCGGGCCGAACTGCTGCCCGTCACCGTGGCCATCCGCAAGAAGAACGGCACCGGAACCCTCTACGGCTCGCTCACACCGAGCTGGACGGGAACCGAGTGGAACGGGCACTGCGCCCTCGTACTCCCCGACTCCGAGCGGTTCGTGGACCCGACGATCGAGCAGTTCGCCGAGGTCCGGAAGATCGGGATGGGCCCGATGGTCGGCAAGGTGGCCATGTCGACCCGCGAAGACGGCTCGCTGGTGGAACCGGGGGCGCAGGTGATGCTGCAGCGCGGCGACCTGGTGCTGACGTACACCGTCGCCGGCCCCGAGGCCCTGGCCTCCATCGTGGAACACCCGGAGGCAATCGCCCACGCCGACGGTCACCACCGCACCGGAGTGAACACCGCGTCCCTCACGCTGGCCGCCCTGCGAGCCGAGGGCGTACGCGACCGGGCGATGCAGGCCCCTCACCCGAGGCTGCGCGCCCTGCTGCAGGCAGTCGGAGACGCCCCGTACGAGTCGGACGAGGCGCAGGACGTGCGGTTCTGCCTGCCGGACCAGAGCGGCCGGGAACAGTGGCTGCGGTTGGACGAGATCCCGCTGCCGCCGAGCACTCCGGCCGCCTGGCCGCGCTGAGCCGGGACACCGATCAGCAGCACGAAGCCCCGGGACCATGACGACCCGGGGCTTCTCTGTGCACGTGTACGCCAGGTTCAACGACCCGGGCCCGGCCCGGTCACCGGCTGACCGGCTCCGGGTACCGCTCCCGTCGGCGGCCGGGGTTGTCGGTGCCGAGCCGCACCCACTTCTCGCGGCGCTGCAGGGCGGGCAGCGTGGTGGCGAACACCGAGACCGTGATGCCGTCGACCGCCTCGGCGAGCGCCTCCAGGCGCCGCTTCAGTAGGTGCTCCTCCTTGCCCGCCAGGACCACGTGCAGGGGCGGGAATTGCTCGCTGCGGGTGTACCGGTAGCGCGACCAGAACGGGAACGTGCCGCCGATGGTGCCGCGGGCTCCTTCCCAGACGCGGTGTCCGGCGTACCGCTCGTAGTCCCAGACCTCGCGGGCGAGCTTGGCCCGCGACATCGTGCCGTTGTCTATCTCGAAGAGGCGGACCTCGAACGTCTTGCCCGGCGAGGCGAGCACGGCGTCGGTGTTGAACGTCAGCCCCGTCTCCTTGATGGCGTGGTTGACCTCCACCTGCCAGTCGGTCAGATGCTGGCGGCCGCCGAAGGTGAGGATCGTCTCCGTCACCGCCAGGGCGTGCGGGCCGAACCCGGCGCGGACCGCCTTCGCTCCGGTGCCGGCACGCGGCCGGGCGGGCAGCTCGTTGCCGTCGGCCACCGCCCGCAGCCCCGCCCGGGTCAGATTCCAGATCAGTTCCTTGCCCTGCTTGCCGTTCGTCTCCACCAGCCCCTGCTCCGCCAGCTTCCGCATCGCCCGGCGCACGTACGACCGGCCGTCCGTGTCCTCGGCTGTGATCACCCGCGCCATCTGGCGGGCGGTCGCGACGCGCACGCAGGCGAGCATCCGCAGGGCGTCTCCCCTGACCCGGGGAGCCGTGGGGGTTGAAGACCTCTGCCCTCCAGACGCAGGAGGGACAGGGAGAGAGGTGTCAGCGTCGGTGACGCCCCCTTGTCCACGGGCCTGGCCTGCGGCGATGGGCGCGGCCGCCGAATCCTTCACGGCACTGGATACGGCACTGGAAATCAGGCGCCGTCGCGCCCTCGGAACGTCTCTTGACCAGGTCCAGAGCGAGTTCTGCACGGTCACGGGCACGCGGTGACCGGTGTCGTCGAACGACATGCGGTGCTCCTCATCAAGCGTGACGGGGACCTCCGGACAGAGATCCGCCTCTCACTTGCTAGAGGTCTGGATGATCATGCTCGTGTGACACTTCGCGCCGTACTTTTTTCGACCGGTCCCGTTGAGCCGGACATGGAACTCCCCGATCGGGCCGCGCCCGGAGTCGAGGCCCTCGCCGAGGTGGCCGCCGAGGCGGCCTGTGCGCTGGCCGACGCGGCCGGCCCCGCCGGGTGGAACCTCGCGGCCGCCGAGGACGCGGCGGACGCCATCAACACCCTCGCCGCGGCGCTCGCCGACATCGACCCGGAGGCCGCCCGGCTCCTGGCCGCGATTCCCGCCGCGACCAAGGCCCTGCTGCGCCACTTCGGGCAGGAGCAGGAGGCCGACGCCGCCGTGTCCGCAACGGCCGCCCGGCCCTCACAGCTCCCGAAGCCGCGTCGGCGCGGTCTCGGGCCCGGGTGGCAGGGCCTCACGGACACGTCAGCGAAACGCTGACACGATGTGCGCTAGCTCAAAACATAGCCCAACCGCATTGCCGAGTTGGCTTCTGACTAGCTCGCCGTGAGGCGATCCATAAAGCTCACGCGCATAAGTCGCTGAGTAGCGATCAATTCCGCTAGCGGAAATGCGAGCCGCAAAGGTAGGTGTCTCGCTATCGGCCTCGATCTCCTGGACGTCCGGGCGGGAAGTGCGGCCGGGATCTCCCCACCCGTCCGGTTCCCAGCCGCTACCTTGAGAGTCGGCCGCCACACGTCGGCCCGACTCCGAGCCGCATCCCGCCCACGCCGGGAGCGGCAACGAGGACAAGGGGCTCCGCTTCACGTGCCGCATCGTCCCGCTGTCCGTGGTCTTCCACGGCGGGGATGCGTGGGATCTCCCGCCGATCTGGAGACGACTGTGACCACCGACAAGCAGTTCAAGCGCGCGGCCCGGGAGCTCGCCGAGCGCGAGGGAATCTCGTACACCGCAGCACGCCGCCGCCTCGCCGCCGACCCCGAGACCGCTGTCAGCGCGCCGCTGACGACCGCCCCGGCGGCCGCCGAGGACGACCAGGAGCCGACTCCCCCGCGCCTCTACCCGATCGCCCGCGCCGTGTGCGCGACCGACTGCGACGGCACGCCGCACCCGGGCGCGCTGTGCCACCCGTGGCGGCCGGAGGACTCCAAGCACGTCCGGTCCAGGGTGCGGCGGGCGGCTCAGCTACCGAACGGCCGGGCCGGGGAGATCTACCACCGGTTCGAGCCGCCGGCGCCGGGCCACCCGTACGGCTCGTTCTTCGCGCGCGACGCCACATGGCTGCTGGCCCTGGTCTACGCGATGCTCACCGACCAGCACCCCGAGCTCCGCCCCGGCCGGGCAGAACTGCGGACGGCCGTCGAGGCGGACGACCAGGCCGCGGTCGACGCGGTGATGGAGCCGCTAGACCGTGCGGCGGCCCGACTGCTGACGAAGGTGCCGGAGCGCTGGTGGGGCGAGGTGAAGCCGCAGCTGCAGGCGTACGCGGACTTCGTCGACGCCGACGACCGGGAGATCCGGTCGTGGCAGGAGGCCGACGAGCGGCACGAGATCGGCCGCCTGGTCGACAAGTGGCGCAGGGCGTGGACGGAGAGCCGGAACTACAACGGCTACATGGAGGCGCCCGGCGTGCTCTGGCTCGCCCCGAAGGGCTGGCTGGACGACCTCCTGGTCGAGCAGCACGGCGGCCACGGTGACGGCGCCCGGGTCCGCCTCGCCGACGGACGTCCCGCCATCGTGTACGCGGCGGAGTGGAGCGAGGCCGGGGCACCTGTGGCCTACCGGATCCGCGAACTCGAACCCGGACGGCACGGCAACGTCGGGAAACTCGTGCCGTCGCTCACCAGCGACGAACTGGTGCCCCGCGACCAGGTCGCGGGAGAACTCAACGACGTGGCGTAGCCCGGTGGCCGCTGGGGGCCTTCGCCGGCCCCCAGACCCCCGCTGCCCCGGCATTCTGCAGCGCGGACAGGTCTCGCGGTGGCGGAGGCCGTGCGCGCTGCAGAACACCGGGGACGTGTTCCTCTGCCGGGCCGCCCTCGGTCCGGTTGCTCGGGGGAAACTCCCGGGCTCCATCTTGCTCGGCCCCGGCCGGGCTCGCCGAAGTAGTACTTCGGCACCAACTTGCTGCCCGGTTTTCCGGCTGAGTCTGGAAACCCTCGCGGAAACTCCAGGGTGTAAAACCGCCTATAAACCAGGGTGTGTCCAGCGTGTGACAAGCCGCTCTCCGCACCCCCGTCCTGACCTGCGGGAACCTGACTGACGAGCCAATCCCACCCACGCTCATCGTCCCTCAAAGCGTGGGTGGGATTGGCTCGTCAGTCAGGAGGTCAGGACGGGGGTGCGGAGAGCGGGAGTTGCAGTTGGAGAAAGAACGGAGTGATGGTCAGAGTTTGATGGAGGAAGGGAAATAGGGGCCGGTCAGGGAAAGGGAAAGCCGGTGCCCAGGAGAAACCCAGGAGCACCGGCGAAAGCGTGGTCGAAGTGGCGGTCGGGTGGGTGTGCGGGGCGGGCGGCGGATTCAGCGGGGCGCCGGGGCCGGCACCGTGGAGCAGGCCCCGGCGAGCCCCGATCAGGCGGTCAGGCCGTCAACTCCGTCGACGTCCCGGCCGGGCGACAGGTACTCCTGCAGAGCCCGGCGACGCCACCGCCTGGCGCCTGCGGTGTAGTGCCCGTCGCGGGGGTTGGTCGCCATGTGCGCGGCGGTCAGCTCGGCGACCCAGTCGTCAACCTGGTGGTGATTCTCCAGGACGTCCAGCGCCTCGCGGATCCGCAGCCGTTCGTCTCCCTCGGCGGCCAGGCGCTTTTCGTTGAGGGCGTCCATGATGCAGATCTGCCCGACACGCAGGAAGTCGCGGTACTTCTGCCCGCCGGCCTCGATGCGGGCGGCGGCCAGCTCGGTGGTGAGCGCGCCGCCGCTGCGCCCGGCGAGCGCGGCCGCCAGGTCGGCCGTCTCCTGGCGGCGCTTCTCGTCGTAGCGGACGGTGCTCTCGGCGTACGGCTCGTCGGGGTGACGGTCGCTCAGCTCCCGGCCCTCCTGCGTCCAGTCGTAGTTCCAGGCGTCCGGGTGGCGCGGCCCCCACGTCTCGGCGAACGGGAACGGGCCGCCGGTGCCGACGCGCAGCAGGGTGGCGGCGATGCCCGCCGAGCCGCGGCCGCCGACGATCCAGCCGAGCGTCATCCAGCCGTCGGCCTCCGTCCAGACCCGCAGGTCGTAGGTCGGCGGGTGCTTCTCGCCCTGGAACCAGGTCGGCTCCGGCGTCGGCTCGGTCGAGGCCGGACGCCCCGCCGGCCAGGTGTCGAACGGCAGGCGCGGCACCACGGGCCGGTCCGGATCGGCGTCGGCCCGGTGGACCCGCGAGGGCAGGGTGCCCAGGTCGGTGGTGGAGTGCTGCCAGACCTCGGCGCGCAGGTCGCCGCAGTCCCCGCCCGCCGGGCGGGAGGGGGCACCCAGCCGGTGGGCGACCGCCGTGTCGGCCAGGAGGACGGCCTTGTCGAGGCGGTCGCACCAGGCCCGCGTCCACCAATGCGGTGTGGTGCCGGTGTGGTCCTCGCCCACGATGCCGTCCGGCACGTTGTAGACCCGCACCTCGTACGGCAGGTCCGCGCTGGGGCACATCGGATCGAGGGCGTGGGGGAAGTCGCCGGGCTCCTCCACCGACCAGCCGTTGTGGACGTAGCGCCAGAACGGTTCGTCGTTCGAGCACCAGACGAGCGGCCACAGTGCGGCGACCTCCACCCGGCCGTCGCCGCGGCGGTGCGGCACGGGCACCCGCGTGCCCTTGGCCACCACCCCGACGTCGTTGCGTACCTCGCGGATGACGACGCCGTCGGCGGCGGGCTCGGCGACGCCCCACCGCACGCCGTTGTCGCGCTGGACCATCGAGTGCCGGGCGCCCTCATCCCAGATCACCGTCACGGGCACGACGCTGTGCGCGGCGACGACGGCGGACAGGGCGGAGACCACCAGGTCGTCCCAGTCCGGGGCGGCGGGGTCGGGGGAGGCGCTGCGTAGCGCCTCGGTGTACTTCGCGCCCTCGCGGGCGGCGGCGCGGGCCTTGCGGGCCGCGGTGCTCTGCTTCTTCGGCGACATGCGTACTCCAGACCCAGCGGTCTCCCACGCTCCCGCCGGCCGTGTGTACGTCGGGGCCGATCCAGGACAGAGCAGTTGCTGAACTTCGCGGGCCCCGAGAGACCTTGACCGACGGTGTCCCGGGCGGCGTGGGCGCCGGGACGGCGGTGCACGGCAGTACGCGTCTAGCCGTACGGAAACGGTAGCGCCCCGCACTGACAGGGCGCCAGGAAACAGCGAGCGGCCCCGTGGACGGTTCCACGGGGCCGCTCGCGAGAGAGAGGTCAGGACGCTTCGGTCTGCTCCTCCTGGTCCGCCTGGACCGTCTTGGGGACCTTGGGGAGCTTCCCGGATCGCCGCAGGTAGGCGGCGTAGTGGGCGATCGCGATATCGGTGACGTCCTGCGGGCCCATGCCGGTCTCCTCACCGATCTCGGTGACCAGGTCGTCGGTCTCCAACAGGACGCGCACGTTCATCATCACGCGGGTCGGGCCGGGCTTGCGGCCGCGCCGGCGCTCCGGGCGACCGAGCTGCTTACGGCTGTTCGGCGTGACGGCGGCGCGCTTCCTCGGCGTCTTCGCGTCGTCGCCGACGTTGATGTCTTCGTCGTCGTCCGGCAGCTGCGGGTTCTCAGCGGTACGGGTGCGCGTCACGGGAGCGGAATCTCCTTCAGGAAGGTCTGGCCGAGCAGTTCGTAGGTGGCACGGATCTCGGAGGCCCGGTCGCCCTTGAACTCCTCGAGGGAGACGGAGTTGGTGTTGGCGGTCGCCAGGGACTCGATGTACTTCACCGTCGGGGCCCACACCAGCGGGCCGAAGATGTCGTGGATGGAGTCGCGCTGCTCGCGCTGGCGGACGGTGTCCTGGAACTTGTTGAGGATCACGCCGCGGATCTGCAGGTCCGGGTTGCTCAGGTGGGTGGCCGCCTTCTTCTCGATGAGGTTGCGTGCGCGGATCGCGCCCTCGATGGCGTAGACGTCCGCGTCGGTCACGATCACCGCGTCGTCCGAGGCCGCGAGAGCGAGCTGAGTGAGGTGCAGCAGGCTGGGCGGGCAGTCGATCAGCACGTAGTCGAAAGTGCTGTCGGCGCCTTCCAGGGCCTGCCGCAGCCGGAGCCAGGCGCCGCCGATCCCGGCCTCCGACATCCGGTTCTCCAGTGGCAGCCGCGCGGGCGCGATCTGGATCCGCTCGGCATAGCTGCACTTCCAGCCGATCGGCTGGAAGACCTGGCGAGCGCACCCCAGAGCCTCGTTGGGGTCCGTGTTGGCCTTGATGGCCTGGCTGATCGTCGGCTGTTTCAGCTCCGGGTCGTATCGCCAGCCGAGCATCCCGGAGCTGTTGCCCTGGGGGTCCATGTCGATGACGAGCACCCGCTTGCCCGCCTTCGCCAGGGCCTCGGCGAGTCGGGCGGTGGTGCCGGATTTCCCGACGCCCCCCTTGTTGTTCAGCAGGGCGATGCGGCGGGCGCGACGAGCATCCGCCGCTGGGCGAGCCATCATCAGTAGTCCTCCAATCCGCTCGCCCGACTCGTGCAGGCCAGCTCATAGGCTCGATGCCGGGGCGGCGGCGAGGCCGACCCGGCGTCCGGCTCGCACCGGACGGCTCGCGCGACAGCGAGCGTTACCGGTCATCATGACGGCTCTCTCCGTCTGTTGCTGACAGGCTTGACAAACAGGTATCTGAGCCGCTCAGTCGTGGTGTCTGGCATTTCCGCTAGCGGTATGGCGAGCGGATTGAGTGGCTTATGTGCTGTCCGGTTTGGATCGCACACCCGATAGCACTGTCAGCGGAATGCTGACGTTCCGAGAGTGTCAGTGGAATGCTGACGCTCATGGCGAAGGACTACGTGAAGCATCACGAGACGAAGCGGGCCGCCGAGAAGCTCCTGACGGAGCGCTACGGCGACGAGAATGACGCCCGGTACGGCGGCTCGCTGTCCCCGGAGAAGGCGATCACCTCCGTACTGGTGGCCGTCGGCGGCTACGTGCCGCACGGCCAGGAGCCGCGCGAGGTGCCGGCGGAAGACGTCCTCGCCGCGCTCTCGCAGGTGGACGAGGCCCGCCGGCACCTGGACACCATGGAGCTCAAGCTCATCAGGGCCGCCCGCACCCGCGGGGCGTCCTGGCAGAAGGTCGCCGACGCGCTCGGGCTGGGAACCCGGCAGTCCGCCGAGACCCGGGCCCTGCGCCTGGAGCGCGGCGCGCAGACCTACCGCGGCCGCGACGTCGCCTCCCAGCGCCTGGACAAGGCCCGCGACCGGGCCGAGGAGGCGTGGTGCGTGGCGCACGCGGACCGTATCCGGGAGGTCGCCGAGCAGGTCTACGACACGTCCGGCGCATGGGACCTGCAGAGCCTGGACCACGCAGGGACGCGGGCTGAGCTGCACGCGATCGGGGAGCTGCTCGCCACCGACGGCAGCCCGGCACGGCTGGCCGCCCGGCTGTCGAGCGTGCGGTACCACCTCGCCCCGTACAGCGGCGAAACGCCGAAGCCGACCGGGAAGCAGGCCGCCGCCGCCACCAAGGCCGTGGCCGCCCTGGTGGAGCTGCTCGCCGAACAGTCCGCCGCCCGCAGCCGGGTCACCTCCGTTCGCGGTGAGGCGTCGTGAGCGTCGAGGAGACAGTCGTCGACGTCGTCGACAGCAGGCTGACCGGCGCCGAGCTGCTCGCCGCGGCGGCCGCCGAGGTGACGTCCTGGCCCTCGGTGTCCGCCTCCCGGGCCCGCCAGGTGAAGTGGGTGGCGAACGAGTACACCCGCGCCCTGGCCCACGCCGAGCACCCGCTCGCCGACGACGCCGGCGTCCGCCAGGTCTTCACCGCCGAACCGGTCGACGTCTATCTGCGCCTGGCCCGCACCGGGAAGTTGCGCGTGCGGACGGCCGCCGACCCGGCCAAGGGCTCGGATCACTCCGAGCAGATCCGCCTGGAGGTCCTCAAGCTCCTGGTGACGGCGTGCGGCGCCGAGGACTTCGCCGAGCTCCCGCCGCAGCCGGACCCGCCGCGCAAGGCGCCCGTGGCCAAGCGGCCCCGCTCCCTGCTGCGCTCCCAGCTCACCGAGCTCGCCGACTCCGCCGACGCGACCACCAGCCAGCTGCGGATGCTCGCGGTCGGCGCGGTCGTCTCCGACACCGGCATCCGGGCGGGCGAGATGTGCGCCCGCACGATCGAGGACCTCTCGCCGACGCTGGAGGACCTGCGGGTGGTGCGCCGGCCGCAGGGCTGGAGCGAGGCGGAGGCGTTCACCGAGCTGCTCGCCCTGTCCGGCCTCTCCAGGGCGGCCCTCAAGCGGTGGCTGCCGGAGCGGCTGCGGCTGCTGGAGCGCGTCGGCGGCACCGCCACCGCGCTGTGGGTCTCCCTGCACGGCAATCACCAGGACGGCCAGCCGGTCCCGGCCGGGACGCCGCTGATGCCTCGCGGCCTGGCCCGTGCCTGGACCCGCGCGGTCGTCGACACGAACATCGAGATGACCGGCCAGCCCTCCTGGGAGCCGCTGCCCACGCGCATGGAGCAGCTGCGCCGGGGCGTGAAGCCGACCGCCGTCCGGGCGCCGACAGTGCCGGACGCCGAGAAGGCCGCCGTGCTCCTGGACGACGTCGCCGCCCGCGGCCGCGCCCTCGCCGAGGTGCGCCGGGCGGGCGAGGAGAACTCCACCGCCGAGCTGCAGGCCCGCGTCGCGGTCCGCCAGGCGGTGCGCGACGCGTGGGCGGAGGGCATCGAGCACACGGTGCAGCTGTCCACCCTCGCGGACGCGGGCCTGGCCGACACCGCCTCGCTCGCGGCCGCCGGCTGGGAGCCGGTGCTGCTCGCCGCGATCGACCGGGGCCAGGGCTGGGGCCGCCCCTCGAAGGCGGCCGCCGCCGGGTGAGCCCGTACGGACCGACAGCGGCGCCCCGGAGGATCGTGTCCTCCGGGGCGCCGCCGTGTTCGCTCAGGCGTCGACGTCCACGGCCTCCCGCTCCATCACCAGCGCCGTACACACGCACGCGCACCAGCAGGAGGCCCCGCCGCCCGGGTGCACGGAGAACGCCTTGCTCAGCGGCCCGCCGCAGCTGACGCACTGCGAGGCGCACCCGCACACGCCGCAGTCGGCGCACTTCATCCGGTCGCACGCCGCGCACAAGGTGTCTTGCGGGGGCGGGGTGGGGAAGCACTCGCGGCAGGTCGAGGCGGCGCAGTGCCCGCAGGTCGTCGTCACCGCCCCAGCCTCACCGCGGCGGCCAGGTCTCCGGGACCGCGACACGCCCCTCGCTCAGTCGATCGGGGGGCCGGTCTTCAGCTCCTTGCGCCGTGCGGGGAAGGGGCGGCCGCCGTTGTGCTTGCCCTCCGCCTCCTTGATGGCGGCGGCGACCGCGTCCTGGACGAACGAGGAGAGCGTCACCGTGCGGTCGGTGCCCTGCAGCGCGACGACCGTGTTCCGGAGTCGGTCGAGCAGCGCCTCGGCGATGTAGGCGGGCACCTTCTTCTTCCCGCCGGCGTCCGCCGCGGTGTCCGGCTCCGGTCCGTCGTCCGGCGCAGTGACCTGCGCGGGGAGCGCACCGAGACCGGCCAGGAGGACCGCGATGCCGCGCACCCCGCCGGACGGGGAGTTCTGCAGCCACGCCTCGCCAGTCGCCTGCACCAGCACCTCGGCGGCGTTCTCGGTGAGCACTCCGGTGCCGGCCGCCGCGATTCGGATCGGGGTGTCGTCGGCGAGCGTGTGCCACGCACGGCGCACCTGGCCCACGCTCAGCGCCGGACGGCGGTCGCCGTGGCCCAACCTGAGGGCGAAGCTGTGCACACCCGGGTGCTCGGCGAACAGCAGGCAGGGCCGCTCCTGCGGAACGACGGGTTCTTCGACGTCGAGGTGGGGCGCGTCGGGATACTGCCGCTTCGGCGGGACGGGCAGCGGCTCGCCCTTGGCGGTGCAGCTCTCGCGGACCAGGAGCTCGCGGCCGGTCGGCTTCCAGCGCAGCCACCAGCGGCCGTCGTTCGCCGACTGTCCCAGCGCGTAGTGCCACTCCCCCTCGTGGCCCGGCTCCAGTTCGCACCACGCGAACGCCTCCACCACGTTCGCGCCGACCGGACGCGATGCCAGATAGGCCAGCTCCTCCACCGTGAACGTGGTGGCCACCGAGCAGCCCTTGCGCATCATGCTCACGCGCTTCCTCCCCTTCCTCGCCGAAAACCCGAGGTCATCGTCACGCGGGACCCCGCACACGCGCGGGAGAATTCGGAAACCCGACCCCGCCCCATTACGTCTAAGCGAGCATTTCCGCTAGCGAAAATGGGAGCTGTAAAAGTCGCTTCGCGCTACCCATTCAGTTACTCGTTCAGCCAAGCGCAAAGGAAACTCGCTCAGCTATCCATTTGCTCAGCGAAACAGATAGCTCTTTCCGGCGTCAGCGATCCGCTGACACGCCGGAGGTGCCGGTTTCCGGGCCGTCCGCCAGGGCCCGGGGTGCCGGAAACCGGCAGGTGGGGTGCCGGTAGCGGGTACCTCGGTGTGCCGGTCGCCGGCAGGTCGATGTACCGGCTACCGGCACCCAGAACAGAAGTGAACCGAAAGGAACCGGAGGGAACAGAGCAGAGGCCGGCGGAGGTGCCGGTTTCCGGCAGGTCGGTGTCAGGTTCCGACCGGGGCGCTTTCAGACCCCCCGGGTCAGATTCCGACCCGGCGGGGGGTCAGTTTCCGACCCTGGGAGGGGTCAGATTCCGACCCCCAGAACTGTAGGGAACCGAAGGTGAACCGTAGGAAAGAGCTGCTGCGCGCGTGCGCGGCCCGGTCCGCGGCCGCCGCTCCGCCCCCGGCACCCCGAAGCCCTCAACGGCCGCGAGAGCGCCGAGCAGCACCCCGGCCCTCCCGGTGGGCATCCGCCGGGTGATCGTCCGGGAGAGGGCGACGCAGGCCGCTTCCCGGGCCCGCGCATCGTCGACCGCCCGGTGCGCCATCAGCCCCACCGTGCCCACATCCGGATTACGCCCCCGACCAGGAAAGCCCCAGGAAGGCCCCTGTACGGCCCGGAGAGCGCCGATCACGCGGCGGGGGCCCCGTTCCACCCCGAACCCACGAACGGCCGTCAGACGGCGATCTACGGACGCGCCACCCCGCTCTTCCAGTTGCCGGGCGAAGCCCGTCCGCTGTCCATCGGTGGAGCCGGGGCGCCTGTGGCGCCCCGGCGGAGCCGATTGGGGAAGTTGAGCCGTCCCGGAGGGACGTCATATCTCCTGACCTGCACGTACGCACTCAGGCCAGCCCCCACGGCGCGGGGCCCGTCACTACGCCGGCCACGACGATGCCGTCAGCCCGGCACCGGCCCTCACCCGAACGGGTGACGGGCCCCGCGCCCCTCTCCTCTGACCCCTAACAGGCCCTCGCGCTCTTAGAGCGGCCCTGCCGGTCGCTCGGCTGTTCGGTTGTCTGCGGCCGCGCCGTGGTTGCGGCTCCAACCTGCGCTTTCAGCGTGAGGGGGTCGGCCCGGAAAATGGCAGTGGGTCCAGTACCGGGAGGACTGGACCCACTGGGGAGAGCCGCGCAAGGGCCTGTTAGGGGAAACCACCTGATGCGCTCACCGATCCGGCGAGTTGGTGCCCACCCAGGCCGGGCCCGCCGCGGCGCTGTTCCGGGACCACCGGCCCGCCGCCCTGCCTGTCCTCCCTGACCGAGGTGATCCCCTCGGCGCTTGCGCCGGCGGACGCGGCGGAGCCGCCTCGCGAGCCCACGCGCGCTACTACCCGCAGATAGCCCTCCGGGCGTCAGCGGCGCTACGCGCCGAAGGCGCTGTCTCTGGTTCGGTACTTCGTCTAGTTAAGGATCTTCGTCTAGTTAACGCGATACGGAAAACCGCACCACCGGTGGTACGCAAAACCGTACCGCCGGAGATACGGAAAACCGTATCTCCGGGCTGACCTGCGGAAACGCTTCAATTAAGGACCCCGGGATACCCCGGGCGCGGCATGTGGATCTTCGAGTTAAGGGCGCGGGAGACCACCGCCGGGACGGCTTAACTCGAACGTTTCCCCAGGTCAGAGGCCAAGTGCGACACAGCCGTACGGCGGCCGCGCGAGCCGGGCACGGCTCCGGGCCGATGGCCGGGAGCCGGTAACTCAAGCGTTCGCGCAGCTCAGCGCACCTGAGAGGACCCCCGATCGTTGGACAGGGCACGTCGTGGACGCACGACGATGCTGCGTCCGCGAGCCGTCTCCCGGGAGGAACCTCCGCATGGCAACGACACCGGTCTACGTCCTGGTCCACCCCGACGGCCGCGCCGAGTGGGGCGACCGGATCGCCCGCGCCGAGAAGCAGCTCGGGCCGCACGGGATCGGGCGCGCGTTCCTGAGCGACGACGCACGGCTGCGGATCGCCACGTCGGACTGCGCCCTGGTCCTGCGCGACGAGTACGCCCCGAACCCCTACGCCGCGGCGATGCTCGCGCACGTCGCCGGGTTCCCGGTCCAGGCCGCCCCCGAGACCCGGGGGCCGGTGATCCTGTTCGGGTTCGACGGGCGCAACGAGTGGGACTCCACCCGGCCGTTCTCGGACGACGAGCACGGGCTCATCACGCAGGCACTGGACGTCGCGGGGTGCACCGTCGCGTCGTGATGCATAGGTGTGGGCGAGCCGTTCGAGCGCGTTCGGTCGGCGGTGCAGCCGGCGGCCGGGGTGCGTGTGCTCTGCGGGCGGACATGCCGAAGCGCCGCAGCCCGGTCCGGGCTGCGGCTGAGCGACGGCTGGAGAGGCCGCGCGGCCCCGCCTACAGCGTGTAGATCCCCCAGCGCACCAGGCGTTCCACGCCCGCGCGCAGGTCCTCGGCGGTGGAGCCGGGGACGGGGCCGGTCGCTCCGTGGACGAGCGCCTGGACGACGGCGTCGACGGTGACGTCGCCCTCCAGGACGTCCTGGAGCTGCTCCACCTTCACGTACAGCCCGAGGTCGGCCAGCGACAGGCCCGCCGCCAGGATCTCGGGCGACACCCCGACCGCCCGCGATCGTCCGTGCCGGATCGTCATCGTCGACTCCTCACGCCTGCGCCTGCGCGTACTGGGCAAGTTCGGGGTGCTCGCGCAGCAGCTCCTCGCGGATCCGCTGGCTCTCGGCAGCGTCAGCGGCCCGCTGACGCTCGCGTTCGGCGGCGGCCGCCTGCTCCTCGGCGGCCCGCTCCTCGCGCTCCTGCTGCTCGGCGTACGCCTCCTCCACCAGCTCCTGCCACTGGACATCAGCGCGGCGCTGACGCTCGGCGTCCTCGGCGGCGAACTTGGCGGCGAGACGATCGGTCGCCGCCTTCATCTCCTCGCGGCAGGTGGCGCACAGGCCGTCCTCCGGGCGCTCGCCCTTGCCCGGCTTCTCGCAGTCCGGCCCCTCACACGTCCACCACTGCGGGGCCGGCCCCCGGTCCTTGCGCTGGTCGGGCACCCGGCCCGCACGGTGATCGGCCTTGCGGTCGATCCGGCGCTCGATGCACTTCGGGCAGGCGTCGTTCATGTGGAGCGTGGTGCCGTCCTCGCACATCGGGTCCGGGCAGTCCGTCGACGGGCGGACCAGGCCGACCGCGACGCCGACCGGCGTGTCGATGCCCTTGCCGCCGGGCAGCAGGGCGTCCGAGTAGCCGTGCAGCGACCACCGCCGCTGGACCCGCTCCACCAGCTGCTGCGGCGAGCGCCCGAAGTCCAGCGCCTCGAGGACCGCGTCGCGGATGACGTCCGGGCGGTACTTCGGCAGCAGCGCGGCGAGCTCGGCGGGCCAGGCCGCCTCCACCGTCGCCACCGCGGCCGCCTGCTCCCGGGTCATCCGGACCCCCGCCTTGCCCGCCTTCTTCGCAGGCGCCTTCTTCGCGGGTGCCTTCTTCCGGGGCGGCTTCGCGCCGGCGGGTGCGGCGGAGCTCCCCGGCTCACCGTGACCCCGCCCGGCCGGAGCGGCCTCACCGCTCTTGCCGTGTTCCGGAGACGGCGCGGGAGCAGGAGCATCCTGGCCCTGGCCTGCGGAACCGCGCGGCTTGCTGGCCTTGGCCGCCGCCTTCGTCGCCGCGGCCGCCGCCTTCTGCTCGGCGGCCCGCGCCGCCTTCCGCTCCGCCTTCTCGGCGGCGTAGAACTCCTTCAGCGAGGCCCAGCCCTTCCAGTGGGCCGGAGGCTCCTCGTGGACGGTGTAGACGTTGCGGCGACGGCTGTTGTTGTGGCCGTACCGCTTCTCCTCCACCTCCACCAGCTCCAGCTTCACCAGCAGCTTGACCAGGGGCGGGACGGACGCCTTACGGCTGTAGCCCATCAGCTTGGCCAGCGTCTTCTGGTGCGGCCACACCAGCTGGTCGTCCCGCTCGGAGCTCACGTGCGCGAGCATCAGGCAGTACAGCCGGAACGCCGGGTGCGACAGCTCCGTCATCAGCAAGACCCACTGCGGGGTCATCGCGAACGGGAAGCGCGAGCGCCGGCCCCGGCGGAATTCCACCGGCGGGCCGTCGAGCTCGTCGAGGTCGTCCTCGGTAAGGTCGGCGACAGCCTCTTCGGCATCCTCCGGGACGCCGTCCGCCCACAGCTCGTTCTCGTCGTGGAAGTCGCTCACAGCGCACCCCCCGCGAGAACCGGGGCGCGGCCCGCGAAGGCGGGCTCGTGAAACAGGGGCATGTTGGTCATGAGCTGGGTGTACTCGCCAAAGCGGACACCCCCGCGAGCGCGGACTTCGGTCCCGGCCGGGGTGGGGAATCCCACGGAGAAACGTCGGCCGAACCGGTCAAAACGCGCCGTAGTGACCTTGACGGATGAAGCGTCGGGCTGGTTAGCCCCGACGGTCTTGCGTACGCTCATAGAGAGCGGCCTCCACCTCTACTGGAGAGCTTCGACTGGCCGGGGGTGAGAGCCCGACCCGTCCGTACAGGGCCCCGTCCTTTGACGGGGCTTCTTGCGTTCCGCAGCCAGTGAGAGTGGATAGCTACGACACGCGCTCGAACATCTTCCTCTTCCTACATGCCAGCCCAACGGCTGAACACGGGTTTTCGTTGCTGAGGCCCGGGTTTCCCATGTGACGGGCAGGGTTCTCTGTTCACGTCCCGTCAGGCGGGACGGTGGCCGTCAACGTCTGGTCGTCGAAGTCGTACTCAGCAGGGCGAGCGGGGCGTTGAGCGGCCCATCCCGAGACCACCGTCGGGTCGGTGGACGTCCGGACGTGACGGAAGCCCTGCCCGAGGTAGTACGCCTGCAGCTGCGTGTTCGTCGTCCAGGCGTCGAGCCGGAGCCAGGTGGCACCCTGGTTCGACGCCTGGTCACCGGCCCAGTTCAAGAGGCGGGGGCCGAGGCCGGCACCCGCGTACTTCCGGTCCACGGTCAGCTTGTGGACGTACAGGGCCGACTCGGCGCGCTCCTCCGGAGTCCAGAGGCGTTCGTCGGCGTCGCGATCGAGGGTGATGGTCGCGGCGGCGTCGGCGGCCTGGTGCTCCTTGAGGAGGAAGACCTCCCCGGCCCTGATGCTGGCCATGATGTGCTCGGCGGGAAACGGCTTCGCCCACTGGTCGGTGCCCAGGGAGCTCAGCCACAGCGCCGTATCGGTTCGGAACTTCAGCAGACGCGGCACGTCCGCCAGTTCGGCACGTACGAGGATCAAGAGTCGGTCGCCTCTCCGGGCAGCGGGTACTTGTCCCGCTCGAAGACGATCACGTGGCGGTCGGCGGCGAGAATGTTGACCGTCACCTGCACCGGCACGTCGTCGCGGTCGAATGTGGTCACGATGTGCTCGATCACCCAGGTCCCGGACTGCAGCTTGAGGCGCTCCACCTCGGCAGCCTTCGGAGGCCGGACGTAGATCTCATCCAGCGCCTTGACGAGCTCCCTGCCGAGGTCAGCCAGCACCTGGTTGGTTCCACGAGCGACATCGGCCTCGCTCATCCAGTCGCTGCCTTCGACCAGGGCCAGGGGTACGTACGAGTCGTTCAGGTTGTAGATCTCGCCCTCGATGCTCCTGGTCCGGAGCCGGGCGGCGACTTCCTCGCCCTCGGCGAGCTGCAGTCGGCCGCGGATCGCTTCGTCGGGGATCTCGGTCGTGATGTCGATCTCTTGGCTTCCCACCCGACCCTCGGCGGAGAGCAGGTTGGTGAAGATGTCGACGTTCGGCGGGAGCCGCTTGAACTCCTGCTGCGGGCGGTAGACCAAGGGCTTCCACTCGCGAACGAACACCCCGGAGCCCTGCTTGCCGACGACGACGCCCTCCGCCTTGAGGAGGGCGACGACGCGGGCGATGGCCTGCCCGCTGATCTCGTAGTGGGCCGCGAGCAGGCGGGTGGAGGGCAGCTTGCTGCCCGGCGGGAACTCCCCCGCGTCAATGCGAGACCGCAGATCAGCGGCGATCACATTGATACGCGGGGTCGTGTCGTGTGGAGGACGGCTTTTCGTCATGGCCGAACCTTAGCTCAACTTCTCATGAGAAGTTAGGGCCTCAGTCCTGTGTTCGCGTGTAGCTGTAGGTGCTCCATCGGTCGCCGGCGCTCATGTACTCGCCGTACTCGATGACCCCGCCCTCGGCGTCCCGCGTCGTGTTGCGGCCCACGATCAACGCGGCTCCTTCGGCGAGACCGAGTGCTTCAGCCTCTTCGGCCGTCGCGTTCTTCGCGCCGATCTGGTCCTGGCCCTCGATCCAGGACCGTCCGGTCGCCTGCTCGATCGCGCCCGGCGTACCGCCCGGGATCCGCTCCGCCTCGAGCAGAGACGGCACCGCGTCGGCCAACTCGGCATGGAACCAGCTGACCGAGGAGCTGACGGGGCCGTCCTCGTTGTGGGTCACGCGATGACGCCGGATCGCCTGCGCCCCTTCGGCGATCCCCAGGGCTTCGGCGACGTGGGCGGGCGCCGGGGCGAGGCCGGCGGACTTGATGACGGCGTACTGACCGGGCGGGTAGATCCGTCCGGTCTTGGTCATCGTCCGCAGCCGATCGGCCGGGGAGTGGTGGAGGCTGGCACGGGCTCGGACCACGGTGCCGATGCCCTGGAGAGACTCAACCAGCCCCTCGGAGCGGAGCGAGGCGAGGACCTTGGTCGCGGTCGCGCGAGAGATTCCCCAGTCCTCGGCGATCTGCCGTTCGCTCGGAACGGTGTCCCCCTCGGCGAGTTCTCCCCCGACGATGCGTGCGCGCAGGTCGTTCACCACCTGCATGTAAGGCGGAATTGGACGGTCAATCTCAGGCATAACGGGACTCTCCTCCATGACTGGCTTAGGCCACTGCCAGGTTAGCGGCTCGTCTACTTGACGGTGGATTGTGGCATAGGCCACCGTAGACCCACCACCGGACGGGTGTGCCGGGCACGACGCACCCGAACGACTTCTCATGAGAAGTAGTTGACGGAGGCGGACGGTAGCCCTAACGTCTTCCTCAGCGCACTTCTCATAAGAAGTGAGGCGAGATTCCCATGTCATCAGACCGGGGGCACCGCCATGCCAAAAACGGCCGCAAAAACGGGCTGGTAACCACCGCGCGATTCGTCGTCGCGGCAGGACACCCGAGCGGTACCGCAAGTTCCTTGAAAACCGAATAGGTCCCGCCGAGAGCCCCACCGAAGGAGGTGATGGGGGCGAGGCGGAGCACGACCAAAAGGGCGGGCCCGAGTGGGCCTCTGCGGAGGTGGGGTGCGAATCCCTTCCCGTCCACGCACCAACTGCCATGCCCGAGCACGACGCGGCCCCCCGGCCAGCCTGCAAGCAACGACCGGGGAGCCGCACGGGCCGTCCATCCACGTGAGAGGAACCCGACCCGTGAACGTCATCGTCGCAGGACAGCGCATCGTGAGCGAGACCGAGTTCGTTGAGGCCGCGATCGGCTTCACGCCGACCGAGGACGACCTGGCGGCCTTCGCCGAGTTCGTCGCCGAGGGATACGGTCCCGCCGAACGCCGCAACGAGGTCGACGCCGAGAACGACTTCTACTTCCGCCGGCGCAAGCCGAGCCCCCGCCGGACCCGCCAGGCCCGCACCACCAACGTCGTCCCGCTCCCCCGGCCCCGCAGCAACGCCGGCCTCATCGAGGACCGGAAGGGGTGGGCGGCATGAAGACCCCCTTCGGAACGTGGATCTACCTGCTGCTCGTCGTCAGCGGCGCCGCCTGGGTGCTGGGACTCCAGACCGCCTGGTGGCAGCGCGCCCTGGCCGTGACCGCCGTGATCGGGCTGGCCGTCGCCGACGCCGCCCACACCGCGGTCATCTCCGAACTGCGCGAGCGCACCGCCCACGGACTCGACTCCCTGTCCACGTGGATCAGGGGCCCGCTCGCCATAGCGGGCGGCGCCTGGCTCACCGGCTTCACTCTCCCCGCCACCGGCCGCGTCGTCCTGGCGGCCGCCGTCCTGACCGTCATCCTCTTCGAGCGGTCGATGACCGCTCCGGTCGCCAGGACCGCCCCGTGAGCCGGGTGCAGCGGCTGGCCCGCTGGCTCCTGACCGCCGCCGTCGACGTCGACGGCATCCGCCTGATGATCCGCCAGCCGAAGCAGTGGCTGCTGGCCCGCGCCCACCACCCGTGGATCGGCCTCGCGCCGCTCGCCCTGATCGCCGCCGGCACATACGCCGGTCGGCCCACCCCGTTCTGGCTCTGGACGGTCGCCGTGGTCTACGGCGCGCTGTCCTTCGGCACCGACACGGTCGGCAACGGCGCCCACTCGCTGTGGCAGCGCGGCCGGATCTGGCAGGACACGATCTGCCCCTGCTGCGACGCCCCCGGCGACGGCGGCTGGTGGTTCGAGCACCCCGACCTCTCCCCCGACGGCCCCGAGGACCACGGGCTCACGCCCGATGAGACGCCCCGGCCGTCCCTGACGACGATCACGACCCCCCGCGAGCGGGCGGCCCAGGCCGCGTACGCCGCGACGAACCTGGAGGGCCACTGATGCCCAGCGCATTTATCGAGGAGAGGATCCCGACCCGCATCCGGGTCAGCGAGAACGAGGGCACCCGGTGGCTGCGCAGGGAGCTCGCGATGAAGACGGCCCGTGAGGCCCTGGTGGTCTTCGGTCAGTCGGACACCGAGGACCTCGCGAACGCCCACGCCACGGTGGTCGAAGTGCTCGCGGAACTGGTCGAAGCGATCACGCATGGGGGCGGACGATGAGCGAGGCAACCACCTACCGCGGCCGCGAGCAGATGGACGCGGTCAAGGCACGCGCGGCACAGGCCGAGGCCGCCGCGAACTCCCGGCGTACGAACGCACTGACCGGGATCGAGATCGAAGAGGCCCGCGCGAAGGCCGCCGAGCGCAAGGACCTGCGCAAGGCGGCGGCGAAGACCAAGAAGGCCGAGGAGCGGACGAAGCGCCGCGAGAAGGCGGCCGCCGCCCGCAAGGCCCGCAACGAGCGGCTCGCCGCCGCGATCGGCCAGCCGCTGCCGTGGGTGATGACGGTGGTCGTCACCTCGATCGCCTTCGCCTTCCCCGGGCAGTTCTCGGCGATGACCGGCCTCGGTGTCTTCTGGGTACTGGCGCTGCTGGTGCCCGTGTTCATCGAGGGCGCGACCTGGGCCATGGCCTGGATGCGCAAGTGGGCGGTGGAGAACCACAAGCCCGCCAAGCTCTACACGGTCATGACGTGGGTGTTCGCCCTGACGGCGGCCGCGCTGAACGCGTGGCACCACCTGGACGAGCCTCAGCTCGCGGTCGTGTTCGCCGCCAGCTCGCTGTTCGGCGTCGCGGTCTGGGACATCTACATGCACTCCCAGAGCCACGCGGCCGGCGGGCGCGACGCCGCCGACATCAAGCTCGCGCTGCAGCGCCGGATCCGGCACCCGAGGGTCTCGCGCCGGGCGTCGTGGCTGCGGACGGCGACGATCCCCGCGCTGAACGAGAGCGAGGCGTGGGCCATCGCGTGGCGGCAGGTGCGCGGCACCGAGCCGGGGCTGACGAAGCGGACGCTCAAGCGGCACAACAAGCTCGCCGAGAAGGTCGCCGAGCACGCGGAGAAGGCGTGCGAGCCGAGGCTGACCGCCTCGCTCGATCTGTTCGCCGCGCCGCTGGAGCCGGTCCGCGAGGTGCCCGCCGACAAGGCGTGGGCGATCGACCCGCAAGCCATCGCGCGCATCCTCGCGGACCCCGCGAACGCTGCCCGCACGGCTCGCGTGACGGCGTTCGCGAAGGAGATCAATTCGGCTAGCGACACAGCGGGCCAGAAGCCCGCGCAGGCCGCGCAGGAGTCCCGCACGCTCGCGGCGAAGCCGCAGGTCAAACCCAACAACCCCCCGGCCGCGCGAGGCCGGGAGAAGGGCATCCAGGAGGGTTCCGCGAAGCAGGCGCGCGCGGCCCGCACGCTCGCGGCGGAGACCGCTCGCGCGGCCACCCCGGAGCAGGCCGAGGCGGAGAAGCGCACGGCCCGCGAGTGGATCCTTGAGCAGCTGCGCGCGGGCCACGAGGTCGGCTGGCGCGACGTCCAGCGGTACTTCCAGAAGGACATCCCCGAGCAGCACATGCGCGTCATGCGCGGGGAGACCTGGTGCCGTACGCGGATCAAGGAGGCCGTCGCCGAGCACAGCGGTGACAAGCCCCTGCAGCTGGTCGGCTGATGGGACGCGGGTACGTCAGGTTCTGGGATCCGGACGCCGAGCGGTTCGAGATCCCGACGTGGCCGTGGAAGCTCGCACCGTCGCACCTGAAGACCCGCGACCAGCTGGTGGAGATGGGGCTGCGGCCCCATCAGCCGCCCGCCGGCCAGATCCTCTGGAACAACAAGAAGCTGGGCCTGCGCCGCGCGTACCTGTTCGACGTCGCGCTGGCGGGCCCGCCCAAGGAGCGCTCCCCCGGACAGGTCGCCTCGCTGGAGGCGGCCCGCCGCAAGCGCCGCACCTGCCCGACCTGCGGGGTGGTGCGCGAGTACACGATCTCCACCGCGCTCAAGGAGTGCGCCGTGTGCGTGGACGGCCTCGCGGCCGCCGCCTGAACCAACCGAACCGCGGGCTCCCGGCACTCACTGCCAGGCGGGGGCCGGGAGCCCGCACCCCGTACGACCCGACCACCACTTCCGCGCGGACCCCGGCACTCACTGCCAGGCGGGGACCGGGGTCCGCGCTCACCTCGCACAGGAGGCAGAACCAGCATGACTGAGATTGACGAGCGCCCGGTCACGACCGGCCAGGACCGCAACAAGGTGACGGAGGCGGTCGAGCTGGTCGTCTCCACCCAGTTCGGCTCCACCTCGATGCTGCAGCGCAAGCTGCGCGTCGGGTTCGCCGAGGCGACCGCGCTGATGGAGGCGCTGTTCCAGCTGAACGTCGTCGGCCCCTCCGACGGGTCCAAGGCCCGCGAGGTCCTGGTGAAGACCTGGGACCTGCCCGAGTTCCTGGAGCGACTGGAGGCCAACCCGCCGGCCCCGGTGCCCGCCCCGGCCGCGGGCGACGACGACGGCAAGGTCGTCACCCTCGCCGAGTACCGCACGGCGGCCGAACCCGAGGCGGCCGCGACCATCCCGCCCGTCGACTTCGCCAAGGCGGACGTCGTCTTCGACCAGGAGGCCGACGAGCTCCTGGACGACGACGAGGAGGACGACGAGGTCCTGGTCGACGAGGACGACGAGGACGCCGAGCCGCTGGCCCCGGCGGCGGAGGACTACGAGCCGAACTTCCGTGAGCGGCTGCGCGAGCTGCCGCAGATCCCGGCCACCTTCCGCTCGAAGTCGGCGTTCACCCAGTCGGTGCGTGACCTCGGCAACGACGCCAAGCACGGCGTCTTCCACGCGGTGACCCACTCGCCGAAGTACGCCGGGCGCGAGGTCAAGCGGGCCGCGAAGTTCTACGGGCGCGGGGTCGGCCACACCGCACAGTGGATCTACTCCCGGGAACACAAGCTGCTGGTCCAGCAGGCGTGGGCGGCCAAGCAGAAGAACGCCGCGCTGATCATGTCGACCACCAAGGCCATGTACAAGGAGCGCACCCGCCGCACGCTCAAGGCGTCGGGCCTGGCCCTGGCGGCTGCGGTCGTCACCGCGATCGAGTTCGGCGCGATCTGGTACTTCAGCCCGGACTGGATGCGGCCCTTCGTCTGGGGGCCGGCGCTCGCGGTGGTGACCACCCTGGTCGGCATCGGCGCGGTCGCCGAGCGCGTGCGCACCCGGGTCACTCCGGTCGAGGGCGAGGCGTACGAGGCGGATGTCTCGGACGACGACCCGTTCCCGATCAGCGATGCCCGCTCGCGCGCCGAGGCCGTCGACTGCATCCGCCGCACCCTGACCGCCAACGGCATCGCGGTCGGCGCGGTCGTCAGGCCGCACCGCCACAAGTGGGGCTGGGAGATCACCGTCCGGCAGAAGTCGGGCACGCCCGCCGAGATCGTCTCCAAGGCCGGTGCGATGGAGACCCCCCTCGGTCTCGGCGTCGACCGCCTCCTGGTCCAGCCGCACAAGGAGGTCCGCTCGGACTCCACCCTGCGCCTGGTGATGAAGAACCCGTTCGCCGGAATGGGCGAGCTGGAGAAGGTGAAGCCCGGCTCGCTGACCATCACCGAGCCGCTGCTGATCGCCCGCCGCATGGACGCCCAGCCGTTCCTGCTGCCCGCTCTCGGCTCTCACGTCCTGGTCGTCGGCGGTCCCGGTTCGGGCAAGTCGATGCTGCTCCGTGCGATCGGCAGCCGGATCTCGGACTGCTACGACGCGCAGCTGTGGGACGTCGACCCGGTCGGCCCCGGCCTGGACGCCCTGGGTCCGGCGGTCGCTCGAAAGGCCCGCAGCGAAAAGGCAATCGAGGCGCTGCTGGAAGACGCGCTGAAAATCGCACGGGCCCGCGCGACGAACGTTCTGGCCTGGGGGCACGGCGACAACTGGCGGCCCTCCGCCAAGGAGCCCGGCCTCATCGTGATGCTCGATGAGTACAAGTCCCTTTCCGCGTATGCGAAGGAACTGGTCATCGAGATTTTCGGTGTCGGCCGGAAATCCCGCGTCACCGTCATCATCGGCTCGCTGTACGGCACCGCCGACGCAATCGGCGAGGCCGTCGCCACGGCGGTTGCGGTTCGCATCATGCTGCCGAGCCGACACAAGGACATCGAGCTGGTCTTCGGGGCCGGCGCGGGCGGCCAGGGCTGGCGCCCGGACCGGCTGCACCCGCTGGTGGAGGGCGAGGACCCGAACAAGTCCGACGTCGGCTGCTGCTACATCATGGGCGGCGGTTCGCGAGAGCCGCTGATCTACCGCAGCTACCCGCTGGACCCGAAGGTCGCCTACGCCCGCGGCGTTGCCCGCGCCGAGGTCGGCCTCCCCCAGCTGGACCGCCGCACGCTCGCCGCGGCCGGGGTCAAGGCCCCGGAGCTCCCCAAGGTCGCCGACGTCCCGGCGCCCGAGGTCGAGGAGGAGGCGCAGGCCCTGGCCGACCCCCAGCTCGATCTGCTGATGGACACGCTGGACGGCATCGACGCGGTCGGCGCGACCAACAAGCAGGGGCAGGGCCGGGGCCACCTGGACACCCTCGCCGCCTGGCTGTCGGCGGAGTGGCCGGACGTCTACGGCGACTGGGACCAGGCCCGCCTGTCCAAGGAGCTCAAGGCCGCCGGCGCCAAGGTCTCCGGCTCCGTCCGCGTCGGCGACCAGGGCCCGCGCACCGGCGTGAAGGGCGAGGAGATCGCCGAGCTGATCAAGGAGGCCCAGGACGCGGCGGAAGCCGTCTCCGAGGACGAGAGCTCCTGATCTCCGATGTAGAACCGCAGGTCAGCGGCCTCTACGTGCCGCTCTACACCCTGCTCTCACCCCCTGGCCTGCTCTACGTAGAGCAGGCGAGAGAGCCGGGAGAGATCGCCGTAGAGGCCGCTGACCTGCGCGAACGTCCATGTAGAGCGGTTGTAGAGCGTCCGAGAGGCCCGAAAGGCCCGGAATGCTCCCGCGACTCCCCGTGATCTTGAAGGAGGCCCTGATGGGCGACGTGAGCACCGCCCGAGCCCGTACCGCCCCGGCCGCGAGGAAGACGGCGGTCAAGAAGGCGGCGGCACCCAAGACCGCCGCGACGAAGGCGGTCCCGGCCGCCAGGACGCCCCGGAAGGCGGCGGCCAGGAAGACCACCGCCCCCAAGCCGGATCCGGCTCCGACCGAGCCGACCGCGCTCGCCGAGGCGATCGCCGCCCGCCAGCAGCAGCCCGGCTTCGACGCCGAGCAGCTGCTCGCCAACTCCGCCCCGGCGGCACCGGCCAGGACGCCCCGGAAGGCGGCGGCCAGGAAGACGACCGCCGCCAGGAAGACGCCCGCCGCCCCGGCCGTGAAGAAGACCCCGGCCAAGAAGGCGGCGCCGAGGAAGAAGACGGCGAAGAAGCCGGTCCGCACCTCGGCGGCGAAGGCCGGCACCACCCGGGCCAAGAAGTTCAGCCAGCGCGTGAAGTACGCGAGGAAGCACCCGTTCACCGCCTCCCTCGCCGTGCTCCTGGTCGTCACCACGCTCACCTGGCGGGCGGCCAGGGGCGGCGGCCGCCTGCTGAAGTCCGGCGTCACCAAGGCGTGGGCGAAGGGCGAGGACGACCGGCTCAACCGCCGGGCCGCGAAGAAGGCCGCCGACGCCACCGCCGCCGGTCACAAGGGGTGCGCGGCCTGCAAGGGCACCGGCGTACTGCCCAAGCACAACGCCGACGGCACATGGGCCGGATCGATCCGCTGCACGAAGTCCGCCGCCCGCCGCGCGGGGCGCTGACATGGAGGACTGGAGCCCCGACAACCCGTTCGGCGCGATACAGCCGTACTGGCTGCAGGTCGAGGGCAAGTGGCGTACCGCCGACGTCCTCGGACCGTTCCTCGGCGAGTACGTCACCTGCCCGTTCTGCGAGAACCAGAAGGGCCTGATCTTCGAGACGGACTCCTCCCGGCTCGATGAGATGGCGGACATCACCTGCACCTGCGGACGGAAGTTCCAGGTGCTGGAGGTCCTCGGATACGACCTCCAGCAGCGCCTGGCGTTCCTCGCGGGCGAGGAGACCGACCCGGCCTGGACGGCGAAGGTCCTCGCCGAGGACCCCAACCACACCAGCGGCCCGCAGTCGCCCGCCGCCGACGACGAAGAGGCCGACGAGCCGAAGCCCGCCCCGGCCGCCGCCCGTACGCCTCCCCCGCGGATGCGGTCCGCCGGCCGCACCGAGAACCGCGGCGTCGTCGTCGGCCGGGGCGAGAAGGTCACCGGCCCGGTCCGCGCCAACGCCGGAAGCACCACCGGCGCCCGGCGGCCCGCCCCGAAGTCGTCGCCCCGGGCGACCCGCAGGGCCGTCGACGAGGCGACCCGCCCCGCGCCCGGCACCCGCGTCTACCGCAACGACGGCATCGTCAACACCGGCCTCCTGGTCGTCGGCGACAACAACCGCCAGGTCAACGTCCGCGCCGACGGCAAGGGCGGCGGCCAGGTCACCGTCGACGGCCAGCCGGTCACCTCCGGCGGCCGCGTCCCCCGCAAGGTCGCCGCCAGGGCCGAGCGCGCCGTCCGCGACGCCGTCCGCCAGGCCGGACAGGGCGCCGGCCCCGGCGAGGTCCGTATCCACGGCGAGAACAACAGCGTCGTCACCACGACCACCAGCGGCGACCAGGTCCAGGTCACCCGCTCCACCAGCAGAAGGAAGAAGGAGGACTGACCGTGCTGACCGTCTCCGCCGTCGTGGTCTTCGTGCTCGCCGAGATCGGGCTGATCTGGAAGGGCGGCCTGAAGTTCTGGCACGCCGCCGTCTGCAACATCGCCGCCCTCTACCTGGCCGCCACGTCCATGGGGCCGTCGGTGTACGGCGGACTGGAGAACGCCGCCAACATGCTCAGCGAAATACGTTTCTAGTTGGCTCTCAATTCCGCTAGCGGGAAAGCGAAGCGCAATAAGTCGCGGTTCGGCTGGGTGATCAGACCGCCGCCAGGCAACTTGTTCCGCTACCCGAATCCTCTGTCAGCGGATCGCTGACAGGGGAGGAATCCCGCTCCCACCTCGTGCAATGCAACGGAAGGGGCCCCATTCCGTGGGCGTCAAGTACGTGATAGTCGAGCCTGATCCGCCCGGCCCGCGCTGGAAGACGACCGCCGTCATCATCGGCGCGATCCTCCTGGTCGCGTATCTCCAGGGGCAGGACGGAGCGGCGGATCATCCGAAGCCGCGCCCCACGCCTTCGCCGAGCGTCAGCCGCAGCGCGACGCCGTAGCCCGGCCGATCCCGCCGGCCCCGGAGCGCCTCTCACCGTTCCGGGACCTGGCGGGGACGCCCGGTCACCCCCGACCGGCCGCCCTTCGCCCGACGAAGGAGTACACCGTGTCCGTCTCCGACTTCCTCGCCCGTCTGCAGGGCAAGCGGGCCGCGTACGACACCACCGACGAGGTCGTCCAGCTCCTGGACGAGCAGTACGGCCGGGTGCGCGACGCCCGGCTCCCGGTCCACCTGCAGCGCGCCGCGCACCTGGAGCAGCTGCTCTCCTTCCAGCCCGGCCTGGTCGACGCCCGCGCCAAGACCGCCGACCTCGCGCTGTACGCCGACGCGCTGGTCACCGCCGCCCGCAGCAACGGGCACGACGAGCTCGCCGAGCGCCTGGTCGACGTCGTCGAGTCGCTGCACGGCGCGGTCGCCGAGCTCGCCGCCGCCACCCACGCCACCGTGCCCGTCCCGCAGGTTCCGCTCGCGTACGCCGCCTGACCTGCACCAACAAAAAAAGCATCCTCGAAAGATGCCGAACGCTTGAAACGCATCCTTCAAGGATGCATTATTGGTTGTGCGGGGGCCGCCCGGCCCCCGCACTCTCCTACCAGGGAGCTCACCTTGAGCACGCAGAAGATGCACACCGCCACCGCCACCGGCCCGGTCGAACTGGACCTGTCGGTCTCCAACGGCCGGATCAACGTGCACGTCAACCCGGCGGCCGTGAACGCCACGGTCACCGTGCACACCGCCGCCGAGGACGGTCCGATCGCCGACGCGGTCAACGACACGAAGGTCACCGAGCACGGCGGCAAGCTCACCGTCTCCGTCCCCGACGACATGGCCGGCGGCATCGGCGGCACCAACGTCGTCCAGGTCGGCGGCTCCACCTTCTCCTTCGGTGGCGGCGTGGTGAACACCGGCACCATGACCGGCGTGACCATCAGCGACGGCGACATCTGGATCGGCGGCCAGCGCGTCGTGGCCAACGGCCAGGTCGTCGCCGAGCAGGGCGCCAAGGTCGGCGGCGGGACCGGCACGATCACGGTCGACGTGGTCCTCCCGGCCGGGTCCTCGCTCGCGGTGAGCACGAAGAACGCCGAGACGACCGTGCGCGGCGACCTGGAGGCGATCCGCTTCGACGCCCGCAACGGCTCGCTGCAGGCCGGGGGCGTGAAGGTCCTGGAGGCCGAGACCCACAACGGCTCGGTCCTGGTCGACCGGGTCGAGGAGGAGCTGGAGGCGTCCACGCACAACGGCTCCATCACCGTCGGGGCCTACAACGGCCGCCGCGGCTCCGCCCGGACGCACAACGGCGACGTGAACATCAGCGCCACCCCGGCGTCCTCCGGCAAGCTCGCCGCCCGCACGCACAACGGCAACATCCACGTGCGCGGCGCCGGTCACCTGGACCTGAAGACGTCCACCCACAACGGCCGCGTCTGGTAGTTCCGCCCCGGGGCGGCCGCCAGGTCGCCAAACTCACCGGCCGCCCCGGGCCTCCCAACCCGCTCCAACAGGAGCAGGGGGCAGACACATCGTCCCTCGAATCCCTCCTGGAGCCAGCCATGACCCCACGCCCCGACGACGAGGCCCGCACCGAACTGCGGGACCTGGTCGCGAAGGCCAGCCAGCGCCGCGAGACCGAACGCGAGCGAGTGGAGACCGAGTTCTGGCAGGAGATCGACCGCCTGCAGGGCCGGTACCACGGCGCTCAGCAGGACATCGCCGACGCCCTGGACGTCAAGCGCAACCAGATCCTCCGGCAGACCAAGCGCTACCGGTCCGCCGAGGAACCTGCCGCCGACTGATCCCCGGCCGCCGCCCCGCCCCTGGCCCTCCCGGGCCGGGGCGGCGCCCGCCGGGAGACGCCCCGAGGAGGGCCCGATGCCGCAGTACCCCCCGGCTCCCGGCGAGATGCCGGCCCCGAAGACGCCCGCCACCTTCCTGCGCGAGCACGCCGCGTACGTCACCACCGCCGTCTCCGCCGGCACCCTGCTGACCCTGGCGAGGATCTGGAACGAGCAGGGCGCCGAGCACAGCACCGGAGCCGCGGCCCTGATGCTCGCCTTCGGCGGCGCGTCCGGTCTGTTCGCCGTCCGCCTGGACGACCCGACCGCGCAGGCCGTCTTCGCCTCCGGCGCGATGACGTTCGGCGCGCTGTCGGTCGGCGTGTACTCCGACCCCATCGCCCCGGCCCTGATCATCTGGGCAGTCGCCCTGATCACCTCCTGCGTGATGATCGGCCGTTCCCACCGCACCGACCACCGCGTCCAGCGGGCCCACCTCAACGACCTGCAGGCCCGGAACCTGGAGCGCAACGCCGATCTGTCCATCGCGAAGATCGAGGCCAGCGCCCTGGTGGACGCCGCCCGCGAGCAGTCCACGCTGATGGCCGCCCTGGAGGAAGCCCGCGCCCACCGCAGCGCGCTGGACGAGAACGGCGCGGTCGACCCGATGGCGATGCTCCGGGCCACCGGCCAGCTCCCCAAGCTCTCCGTCGTCCACGACGACGCCGACCGCCGCACCGCCTGAGCCGGGGAGATCGAGATGATCAGCGTCACCAGCCAGAACGTCTCCTTCGGCCACCGCAGCCTCGCCCGGCACGCCGAGCGGGCGGCCGCCCACGCCGCTGGGATCATCAGCTCCCATTTCGGCCCGCTGCCCGGTGTCCAGGTCCTCGTCTCCAGCCGCACCGACGCGCTGGCCGACTTCATCCACGAGTCCAAACTCGCCCTGCTGCCCGGCGCCGAGCTCCGCGAGGTCGCCCAGCAACTGCGCTGGGAGCGCCGGGGCCTGCGCGGCAAGTACGGCGCCACCGAGCTGTCCGCCGGCGGAATCGTCCTGGCTCTCAACCTCGGCAAGGCCCGCACCGTCGCCGACGTCAACGAGACGCTCACGCACGAGCTGGTGCACGCCTACCAGCTCTCCGGCGACGACGCCCGCGAGGAACACCTCGCCTACCTGCGCTACGGGTTCGAGATCGAGCCCCTGCCCCGCCGCAAGGTCCGCGCCTACGAGCGCGTCATGGACCGCCGCGAGCGCGAGGCCCGCGACGCCGAGCGCCTCGCCTCCCAGATCCCCGCCTGAACCCGCACGTCACCCCGCCGAACAGGAGATATCCGATGGCGAGCAAGCAGGCCCTGAACCCGCCGAAGGGCGAGTGCACCCAGTGCTGGCTGCACGCGTACGACAGCCGCGCGCAGCACAAGCACCTCAAGCCGCGCGAGGACTGCCCGGCGTGCGTCGACCACATGAACAACGGGCACGGCAACATGATCGTGGGGGCCAACCGATGAAACTGCCCTGGATGAGCCGCGCGGACAAGCGGCGCTGGCGCTCCGCCGAGAACCTCCAGGAGCTCGGTCACCTGGTGGCGTCCTGGCTGATCGGCGACCTCGCCAGCCAGCCCGGCTACCAGCCCAACTACGGGCCCGACGAGGAGACCCAGCACCTCATCCCGGTGCTGGTCGCCGTCAACCGGCTCGGCTTCGTCACCGACTCCTCCCAGCCCGGATTCGCCGGGTACGGCTACGACCACCACTGGTGGGAGCAGCGCGCCGCCGTCTCCGGCCTGGTCGACGACCCCGAGCTGCGCGACCGCCTGGTGGCCGCCGCCGAGGTGGCCGGCCTCACCGTCGTCCAGCACGACATGACGCCCCGCCGCCACGCCGAGGGCGTGCCCGTCACCCGCTCCCTGGGCCGCGCCCGTACCCACTTCGGCGGCTTCCTGCCGGTCCGCGATCTGCGCACCGTCTGGCAGCCGGAGATCATCGGCCGCCGCGCCTTCGACAAGGTCGCCGCAGCCTGGCAGTTCACGCTCATCGACCCCGAGTGGGGCCGCGACGACGTCCTGTGGGAGGCCCTGGCGGAGGTCGTGCGCCAGTACCGCCTCGAAGCCGTCGAGGCGAAGGTCCAGGAGGCCCGCCGGGTCCTCTCCCCCGATCACCTCGTGAAGCGTTACGCGTTTCCCGACAGGGCGGTTGGCCTGCTCAAGGAGCAGCTCGACACCGAGCTGGACGCGGCGATCGACGAGGCGAAGCTCAGCGGCTGCACCGACGCCGACATCGAGCTGGTCACGCGCGGCGGCTGATCTGTCCCTCCCCCGTGCCGACCGGCGCCGCGACGGGCCGGGCGGTGCGGGGGACCGGACAGCCCGGTACCCCGACGAGATCAGACAGAGGAGGTGGACGCCATGGCGCACTGGGAGATCAGGATCCCCACCGTCACCGCAGACCAGCGAGACGGCGTCCAGGTATTCACCTACAGCGCCGAGCGGTATCCGCTGCAGCTCCTGGCCAAGCGCCAGGCCCGCGCGGACGTCGCCAGCGCCGACGCCATCCGGCACCGCCGGGGCGCGACCGCCAAGCCCGACGCCATAAGCGTCGTGTGGCACGAGACGTACGAGTTCTGAGTTCGCCCCGGGGCGGCCGTCCTACGGCCAAGCAGACCGGCCGCCCCGGGCCCATCCATCCCGTACGAGACGAGACGGAGACCCTCATGATGACGCAATCGGAGCTCGCCTTACAGCTCCTGATCCCGCTCCTGGCGGGAGGGTGGGCGCTGCACGCGCACCGCCTCTACCGGCGTCTGCACCGCGTCCGCCGCGACCCGTTGACCGGGCTTCTCACCCGGGACGGCTGGAGCCGCGCCGCGAACCGCGTCATCCGCCGGCACCGCGGCGCGACCGTCCTGCTTGCCGACCTCAACGGCTTCAAGGCCGTCAATGACCGCCACGGCCACGACGCGGGCGACGCCGTCCTCGCGGCCGCCGGCGAACGGCTCGCCGCCTGGTGCGGCAAGAACGACGTCGCCGGACGGCTCGGCGGAGACGAGTTTGTGGCGGTCCTCGCCGAGGACACCCGCCTCCCGGACCGGCTCGCCGACCTGGCGGAGCTCCTGCGTCAGCCCGTGGCCCACGGCGGAGAGCAGCTGCGCGTCGGCGCCTCCATCGGCGCGGCCCGGCTCGCCGAGCTGGACACCCCGACCCTCGCGGCCGCGCTCAAGGCCGCCGACAGCGCGATGTACCGGATCAAGGGACGCACCCGGGGCGGCCGCCGCCTCCTGGTCCCCGCCCTCGCGGCCGCCCGCCGCCTCCCGGCCGCGCTCGCCAACCGCTTCCGGCTCGCCGCGTAGAAGCCCGACCCGGGCGCCCGCACAGGGCGCCCGGGTCGTCGGCTCCGCCGCGCACCCGGTCTGATCTGCACCCGAAGAAAAAGCATCCTCCAAAGATGCCAACCCCCTAGAAATGCATCCTTCGAGGATGCATTATTGATGTGTGGGGGTCACCCGGCCCCCACACTCTCCGATCAAGGAGTTCGTATGTCCGACCGCTTCCGCGCCATCGAGGGCCTGGCCTTAGTCGCCACCCTGACCTCGGTCTTCGGGGAGATCCACCCGCTGTGCGACCAGTTCGTGCAGAACAGCCACGACGCGTCGACCAAGGGGATGCACGGCGACCACCTCGTCTACCGCGCCGACGGCTCCCCGGTCGAGGCGGACCCGTGGCGGCACGGCAAGGACGGCAAGACCTGCACCGCCAGCGCGTACGGCCGCCGCTCGGTGAGCCGACACGTCGCCAGTTACAGCGCCGTGCAACTCGCCTCCACCCTCGCCGTCACCCGCACCCTGGGCTACCGCGTCCCCGCGGCCGCGCTCCTGACCGGCGCCGCGATCAACGCGATCACCCACGGCATCATCGACCGGTGCGACCCGCTGCTCTGGCTCGCCGAGAAGACCGGCAAGGGCGGCTACATCAAGCACGCCACCGTCGTACGCAAGACCGGCGGCGAGGGCACCGAGTACCCCGAGCCGGTGCAGGACGTGTCCGGTCCCGGCACGGCGCTGATGGAGTTGGACCAGGCGGCGCACCGCGCGATCGGCGTCGCCGCCGCGCTGGTCACCACCTGGATCACGCTCCGCAAGGGCGGCCGCCGATGAGCGCCGACTGCACCTTCTGCGCGATCGTGGCGGGTGAGCTCCCGGCGACGGTCGTCCGCGAGTGGGACGACACCGTGGCGATCCTGCCGCGCGGCGGCTGCACCGAGGGGCACGTCCTGGTCATCCCCCGCACGCACGTCGCGGACGCCGGGGCCGACCCGGAGGTGACCGCCCGGACCATGGCCCGCGCCGCCGAGCTGATGGCGGAGCACGAGGACGCGAACATCATCACCTCGAAGGGGTCGGTCGCCACGCAGACCCAGTTCCACCTGCACGTCCACGTGGTGCCCCGGGTCGAGGGCGACGGGCTCGCGCTCCCCTGGACCGGCCAGACCGACTGGGACCGGCTGGTCGCCGAGCGGGATGCCGCCCTCACCAAGCTCAGCGTGCTGGCCGACCGGGTCGAGGACGCGGGCAGCATGATGGTCACCGACTACGTCCGCGAGGCCCTGGAGGGCGGCACCGCCCGCTCGGTCGCCCAGTACGTCCGCGCCCAGCAGGAGGCGGGGGTGTTCGACGCATGAGCCGCCACGCGCCCACCGTCGTCTACGCCCGCGAGCCGATCCCCACCTCCGGCCCGAGCGTCTTCATCGCCGGACCGACCCCGCGCGCCGGCGGCGACGTCCCCTCCTGGCGGCCCGCCGCCATCGAGGAGCTCGCCGCCCGCTGGACCGGCGAGCAGCCGCTGACCGTCCTCACCCCGGAGTCGCGCGGCGGCGTCCGCGCCAAGCACTACGACGACCAGGTCGGCTGGGAGACCGAGGCCCGCGCCGCCGCCGACGCGATCCTGTTCTGGATCCCCCGCGACCTGGTGACGCTCCCCGGCTTCACCACCAACGTGGAGTTCGGGTTGGACGTCCAGAGCGGCAAGGCCGTCCTCGGCGCACCGGCCGACTGCCCCAACCCCGAGCGCAACCGCTACCTCGTCTACGTCGCGAAGCGGCACGGCGTCCCCGTACGGGACACGCTCGCCGACACGGTGGCCGCCGCCCTGGACATCGTCGCCGCGCGCCAGGAGAACCGGCTGTCGGCGGACCGGCAGATCGTCAAGGTGCGGGCCGCGGCCGCCGTCGTCCGCCTCGGACTTGAGCAGCTGCTCGCCGAGGCCAAGGACACCGCCGGCCCCGCCGTCCGCGTCGAGATCCTGCGCCTGCTGCACCGCGACGAGGACCAGGCGGCGGGCGTCCTCGGACCGCTCGGCGACATCGTCACCGCGCTCAGCACCTCGGCGGACACCGTCGACGAGCTGGACGAGGCGGCGGCGTACATCCAGGACTACGCCGGGCAGCGCATCGACCGCGCCGTGGCGACGCTGAGCCGCTCCCTGGTCTGTCAGGTGTGCGGTCAGCAGAAGCCCGACGTCGAGGTGATGGACGACCCGTTCAGCAAGGCCCTGGACCCCGACGAGGACCACGAGCAGATGACCCTCTGCAGCCTGTGCGCCCGCGACCGTTTCGAGGAGAGCTGATGCCCGAGGAGACCCGCTACACCGCCGACGTTGTGATCATGACGCCGGACGGGCACGTGCTGCTGATCGAGCGCGACTGGGAGCCGTACGAGGGCCAGTGGGCCCTCCCGGGTGGCCACCAGGACGAGGGGGAGACCAGCCGCCTGGCGGCCGCCCGCGAACTCCTGGAGGAGACCGGGGTCCGCGTCGACCCCGACCAGCTGCGCATGGTCGGCACCTGGGACCAGCCGGGCCGCGACCCGCGCGGCAGGTACAGCACGGACGCCTACCTCGCCGTCGTTCCCGCCGGCACCCCCATCGTGGCCGGGGACGACGCCCGTACCGTCCGCTGGTGGCCCGCCACCGGCCTCCCGGCGCAGCTCGCGTTCGACCACGCCGAGATCCTCACCGCCGCCTTGACGGAGGTGAACCGGTGAGCGCCCGCGCGATCCTCACCCCGAAGACCGAGCCGGTCGGCGCCGACGGATACACGCTGCGCGAGCGGTCGTGGAAGCGCGAGGCCGACAAGCACGTCCAGGCGCTCAACGTGCTGCTCGCCGAGCGCGGCGCCCCGATCCGCTTCGGCTACCCGGCCCCGGTCGCCGTCCCGTTCGACGGGCCCGGCCCCGACGAGGCGTACACCGGGGCGCTGCCCCTGGACGACGAGCTCGCCGACGTCCTGGCGCTGTCCACCGCGCTCCTGCAGGCCGCCCGCACCGGCACCGAGGACATCGCGGACGAGCGGACGTTACTGCTCAAGCGGGCGGCGCTCACCGACCGGCTCGCCCTGGCGACCCCGCACGACACCACGGCGCAGAGCCGGGCGATCCGCGAGGCGCACATCCTGATGACGTTCGACGTCGTCCACCACACCGGCCGCGGCGAGTTCGCCGCCGACTCGATCGAGGCCGACGGGGCGGGCGGACCGCGCGCCTACGTCCGCCAGGAGTACGCGGCCTGGCACGTCCCGATCCCCCCGGGCGAAGGCATCTGAGCTGTTCGCCCGCGCACTGTTCCAGCCGCACGACACAGTGAAGCCGGGGGCCGCTGATATCGGCCCCCGGCTTCACCATGAAGGGAACCACGATGACCCCGCCCACCGACTCGCCCACCCGGATTCGCCGGATCTACGACGGCCACGCCGGGCTGTACGCCGACAGTCTCGTCACCGAGGCCGCGACGCTCCTGGACGCCTACCTCGCCACCGCCGAGCAGCACGGCCTGGACCGCAAGGCCGCCGACGAGGACGGCTGGCTCGCCCTTTCCGCCGCCGAGGCGATCTCCCGGAAGTACAGCCGGCCGAAGACCGAGCGGACCTCCACCGAACTGAGCCAGCTCGTGCGCGAGCTGAACACCGCGCTGACCGCCGAGGGCCTGGAGGTCGCGCCCACCCAGATCCGGATGGGCACGGGCGTCGCCCCGCTGCCCGGCGGCCCGACCTGGGGCATGAACGGCGGCCTGACCGTCGCGCTCTACTCCGACAGCGGGTGGCACCTGATGGTCAACGCCGCCCGTACGACGGTCCACACGATCTACGCCCCGGACACCACCGACGGCACCCGCGAGGTCGCCCAGCTCGTGCACGGCGTACTGCGCGGCGACATCGCCGACCCGTTCCGCCGGAACCGGTGACCGCCGTGACCGACACGAACGGCATCGACGCCGCGGCGGCCATCGGCACGTACTTCGCCGAGCAGACCGCGCAGGCCCGCGCCGAGGCGGAGAAGGCCAACGCCGCGCTCGCCGAGGCGGAGCAGGCGGCCGCGGCCTTCGCCGAACGGCAGGAGCTCCCGCCGGCGGTCGGCGCGATGAAGCAGGGCTGGGAAGTGGCCGCGTGGTTCACCGACCGGTCCACCCGGATCGCCTCCGACGCCATCGACGGCAAGGCGACCCGGGAGCAGTACGACCAGGCCAAGGCGGAGCGGCAAGCCGTTCTCGACTGGCTGGACGCGAACGGGTACGAGGTGCCCGGCCCGTACCGGAGCTGACACCCGGCCGGGGACTCGACTGGCCCCGGCCGCGCCCGCCAGACTCGACAGCACGAAGGAAGGAATCCGGCATGAGCGCTCAGCCCGTACATCACCACCAGGCCCCGCCGGCCCCGGGCGCGGCCGCGCACCTGCGCAGGCAGATCACCGAGCACGACGCGGCCGCGCGGTGGCTTCCCGCGTTCGAGCGGGAGTGGTCGAACGCGCTGGAGGAGTCGCGCCAGACCTTCGACCTCACGGCGCTGCACGAGGTCGTACGCGAGTGGCAGGGGCGCCTGTCGACCTCCCCGGCCGTCGCCGCGTTCGTCGCGTCGGGGTGCGAGGACACCGACGACACGGTCGCCCTGGAGGACGTCATCGGGGCGGCCCGCCGGTGAGCGATGCCTGGCCCGCCCGGCTCGCGCCGCCCGCCTCCACCTACCTCGCCGCCCTCGATCCCGCCGTCCAGGAGATGGTGCGCGACGTGCTCGACATCGCGTCGCGCTCGCCGTGGTCCTGGCCGCAGTGGGACCGCACCGACCCCGAGGGCGAGGACCTGCGCAGGGCCTCGATCGGCCCGCTGACCGTCGTGTACTTCGTGAACAGGTCGCTCGGTCACCTTCGCGTCATCGACATCGTCTGGGTCGGATAGCCGACCCGCCCGCCGCACTCCAAGGCCCCTGCTCCGCACCGGATCTCCCGGTCGCGGAGCAGGGGCCTTTTTGCGTTCCGGGCACCACGCGCCCGGCCGGGAATCCGGGCCGCCGCCGGGCACCACGCCCGCCAGACGGAGCCGGAATCAAGATCGTTGCCCGCCAGGCGGGAGGGGCCGAAGTTGGGCGCCCCACGGCCGCCCGAGATGGCGTAGGCCGGGTAAGGCTGCGTGATCACGCAGCCCCTCAGACCCTCGGAAGGACCCCTGATATGTCAGACCCGCACAACATCGTCTACGGCCCGGTCGGGCGGACCACCGCCGCCGTGCAGGCGACGCTGGAGGGAGGGAACGCCTTCTACGACCAGTTCGACCCGACCATCGCCGCACTGCACACGGCGCTGGACCAGCTCGTCTACAGCCACTCCGGGGAGGACGCCCCCGAGGCGAGCTGGGTGCTCCGCCTGGACCGTGCCGAGCCGCCGGCCGACGAGGTCGACGGCGCGTGGGCGACTCCGGGACCGGCCACCGTGACGGTGGCCGTCGGCCAGGGCGCGACCCACATCGACGTCACCCATCCCCCCGAGGACGACGAGCCGCCGCTGACCGTGCCGCTTTCGACGGAGGTCACCGAGCAACTGGTGTTCGTGGTCCTGGCCCTGGTCGAGAACCACTACCGCGCACAGCTGTCGGCGGAAGAGGACTGCCTCCACTGCGGGGGCAACGGCCTCGCCCGCCCGCTGTGGGAGCCGACCTCTTGAGCACCCGCCGGCCTACGCCGTGCGGCACGCCTTCCGCGTGCCGCACGGCGGCCTCGGCCCTCTATCACACACCCCCTGGACCACGGTCTGACGACCGCATTCCAGGTGTCCGGCTTCGCCTTGACCGGACCGATTCCCCGCACCGCTGTACCGCGCTTTCAGCGCAGGTCAGCAGTGCAATACCCCGCCCCCCAATGACCTCTTTGGTCAACCGCCAATCCGGAGGTACCCTCATGGGCCACAAGATCAAAAATAGAAGTACCAAGGTATGGCTGCGCCATACGTCAAAGGACTTCAAGATCATCGGCGCGGAAGGGGGTGAGTAGCGATGGCGTGGGTGACCACATTGGGCCCGGACATGCAGCAGGTGGAGTACCGGCTGACGGGGCAGTGCGGATGCGACCTGGAGCACCAGGAGCAGGACGGGCAGGAGATCGAGGAGAGCGACGCGCAGGTCGACTACCGCCTCGGCGAAGCGCGTGATCTGGAGTGGATCGGCGGCGGCCTCGACGACGTCGGCCTGGTCGCCGGGATGCCCGTCGACAAGGACCAGGCGCGTCTGCTGATGGACGGTCGGCACCCGCTGACCGGCGAGCTGCTCGTGACGCCGAAGGTGGCCGTCGACCCGCGCGGCAAGGTGCAGGCGCGGCCGCTCGCCGAGGCGATCGAGGCGGCGGCCGCCGAGCGCGGCGTGAGTGTCGAGCAGCTGCTCGGCGACGACGAGAAACTGGTGAAGCGCCTCGCCCGTCTGCAGCGCGGCGTGCACCGCGAGGGTGACCGCCACCGCGTCCCCTTCCGTGCGGCGGAGAACCTCGCCGAGGCGACCGGCGTCGACCTCACCGAGCTGTACGGACGCGGAGGTGTGACGGAGGCCCGCGAGTACGCCGACGCCCGGATCCGCGTCGGGAACCGCGGCTACGACGTGACGCTGGATCTGTCGAAGACCTACAGCGCCGCCGTGGCGCTCGCGGGTGAGGAGAAGTCCGAGGAGCTGCGCGGCGCGTTCCTCGAGGTGGCCCGCGAGACGTTCGGCGCGCTGGAGGGCTGGGCCGCGTACGCGATGGCGGGCGAGCACGGCAACGGCAAGACCGCCGAGCGCGTCGACACCTCCGGGTTCCTCGGCTGGATGACCGTGCACTACTCCGCCCGCCCGGTCGGCGGCGAGGTCGGAGACCCGCACCTGCACGTCCACGGCAACCTGGCGAACATGGCGCACGCCGAAGACGGCAAGTGGCGCACCGTCGGGGCCGGCGGCCGCGACATCATGCGCCACGCGCACGCCGCCGACGCGATGGTGAAGGCCCGCCTGCGGCAGGTGACCGGCGAGCGGTTCGGCATGAGGTGGGAGCGGCACGCCGAGACCGGCGCGTGGGAGGTCGTCGGCATCGACGAGGACGTGCGCCGCGCGTTCTCCCGCCGCAACACCCAGATCGTCGCGGCGGCCGCCGAGGAGGCGACGACCGGCGAGCAGAAGCTGATCGCCCGGCAGCTCGCCGAGGGCAAGGACGACACGATCACCAAGGCCGACGTGCGGGCCGCCTGGCGGGCCCGCGCCGAGGGTGTCGGCGCAGACGTCGACGCGATGATCCGGCGCGCGATCCCCGGCCCCGAAGGCCCAGACGGCCCGTCCGTCGCAGGCCCCGACGGGGGCCCGATCATGCCCTCCCCCGAGGAGATCGCCGCGTTCATCTGGCGACGCGAGGGCGGCCTGACCGAGTCGAGGAAGTCGGTCACCCGGGCCGACGTCCTGGCCCACGTGATCGACGCCTGCCCGTTCGGCGTACCCGACATCGCGGCCGCCGAGGCCCTGACCGACGCGGTGCTCGCCGTCGACGGCGAGGCGGTCGCCCTGCCGACCAAGGGCATGGCGCACCTGACCAACCCCCAGCGCTACACCCACGCGACGATCCTGGCCGCCGAGCAGACCATTGCCGAGACGGCCGCCGACCGACTGAACGAGGGCGCCGCCCAGCTCACGGTCCGCGCCGGCGAACTCGCCATCGCCGCCTTCGAGGCGCAGCGCACCACCGACCCGAAGCGCCCGTTCGTCATGTCCGCCGAACAGCGCGCCATGACCATGCGGTTCCTCACCGCCGGGCACGGCGTCGACGTGCAGCGCGGCAAGGCGGGCACCGGCAAGACCACCAGCATGACGGCGGCGCGGATGGGCTGGGAGGCCGCCGGCCTTCGCGTCTCGGGAGCCGCCACCGCGGCGGTCGCCGCGTCCAAGCTGCAGGCCGAATCCGGCATCGCGAGCGCCACGGTGGCCACCTGGCTGATGGACATCCGCGACGGCGGCCGCCGCATGGCGAACACCGACGTCCTGGTCCTCGAAGAGGCCGCGATGATGGACGACCGTGACGTCGCCGCGCTCCTCACGGCGGCCGCCGAGCACGGCGTGAAGGTCGTCATGATCGGCGACTGGGCACAGCTGAAGGCGATCGGCGTCGGCGGCGGCTTCAAGCGCGCCCACGAGATCGTCGACGGCCTGGAGCTGTCGGAGAACCGCCGCCAGACGGACGCGGTGGAGCGGGCCGCGCTGGAGGCGTGGCTGGACGGCGGGCGGCGCACCGCGCTGTCGATGCTCGCCGAGCACGGACGCGTCCACGCTGTGGCGACGCCCGACGACGCGTACGCCGAGATGCTCGGCGCGTGGAAGGACCTCGTCGGCCGCCTGGAGGGCGACGTCCACGACCAGATCGAGGACATGGTCGTCCTCGCCGCGCGTAACGCCGACGTCGAGGTCCTCAACCTCGGCGCCCGCGAGCTGCGCAAGAAGGACGGCGAACTGTCCGGCGGCCACACCTACGCGCTGACCAACGGCGAGCGCCTGGAGCTCGCCGCCGGCGACGTCATCCGGATCAAGCGCAACGACTACCGCACCCGCCGCGGCGGTGACGTCGACGTCCTCAACGGCTACCGGGGACAGGTCACCTACGCCGCCAAGGGCGGGGTCGCCGTCGAATGGCGCCGCCCCGCCGACGACGGCGGATACGCCATCGAGCGAGCCTGGATCACCGCCGACCAGATCGCCGACGGCACCCTGCAGCACGGCTACGCGATGACCATCGCGGCCGCGCAGGGACTCACCTGCGACTACACCCTGGCCTACGGGGTGGGCGCGTCCGCGAACGACCTGTACCCGGCGATCTCACGCGACCGGATCGCCACCCACCTGTGGCTGCCCGCCGACGTCGTCGAGAGCGAGGAGACCCGTCTGCGTCTCGGCGAGGCGCGCAGCGAACAGGAGCGCCTGGAGCGGACGGTCGCCGCGTACGCCGACTCCCTGGAGAACGACACCGACGACCGGATGGTCTCCGACGAGCTCGCGCCGGCACCCGAGGCCCGGCCCGTCGCGCCCATCCCGCACCAGGTGCAGCCCGAGCACGAGCGGGCCGTCGAGGACACCGTGGACCGCCACGGTGAGCGCGAGCGCGCCGAGGTGGTCCAGGAGCACCCGGAGCCCGCTGAGAGCGCCGCACAGGCCGTCCCCGGCCCGGCGGAGCCCGACGCGGCCGCCGAGCGGGCAGCGGACCGTCAGGCCCATCTGGACGCCGCGCGGGAACGTCTGCAGGACGGCGACGTCCCGCAGATCACCGGAGAGCAGAAGGTCCGCCTGGAGCAGCTGCTCGCCGCCGGGTTCGCCTCCCGCCCCGAGCCGCAGCAGGAACAGCGGCCGGAGCCGGAGTTCGAGCCGTGGGACGACCGCAAGTACGGCCACCTGTCCGGTCAGCGCCTCATCTCGCTGATCGCTCAGCACACCGCCGAGGGCAACCGCGCCGAGCGCCTGGCCGCCGATCTCACCCGGCAGGCAGAGGCCCGGCGCGAGGCCCTGGCCGCGCCCGTCACCCCCGGCCAGGAGCGGGCCCGCGAGGTCGGCACGGTGCTGGACCGTGCCGACGAGCTCGCCGCCCTCGCCGCGACCGAGCGCGCCAACCAGCAGCAGGCCCACGAGGCGATGCGGCACGCGCAGGAGGTCAACCGGAAGGTCGAGGAGGCCAAGGCCAAGTCCCGCCTCGCGCTGCGGCTGGCCGGCACCAGCCGCAAGGAGACGCTGGAGCTCGCCACCGAGTACGCGCAGAAGGAGAGCGCGGCGTACCGCGAGACCCTCCGGGCCGGGCGGGCCGCCGACGACGCCGTACGCCAGGCGTGGGCCGCGATCCGCAGCCCGGAGACGATCGGCATGTTCGAGGAACAGGGCTCCCGCCGGGAGGGTCCGCGCGACATCGGCGAGCTGCAGACCCGGCTCGCCGCGATGCGCGAACGGCTCCCGGAGATCGAGCGGATCACCGACCGGGGAGTCGAGAGGAAGGCCGACACCGCCGAGCGGCAGGCCACGGAGCAGCGTGGCAGTGCCCAGAAGCACGCCGCCACGGCGGGCAAGCTGCAGGAGGAGAAGTCGCTGCGCTCGCGCATGGCGACCCAGGCCCCCACCCAGCACGCCGCCGAGGCACAGCACCGCGCCGCGTACATCAAGCAGGCCAAGCAGCAGGCCGCCGAACGGGCCCGCGAGAACAACCGGCGGGCGCAGGAGCAGTACCGGTACCAGCCGCCGACCCAGGACCGCTCCGGTCCTTCCCTCGGACGCTGAACCGCCCACCGTCAGCGTCCCGCTGACACCCCTTCGAGTGCCCTCGGACCCTCCCGGTCCGGGGGCACTCCCCTGTGTGCGGCCGCGACCAGGTCCACCGCGACGTCGCCCGCCACGTCCACCGCCAGGTGGTGGACGACTCCTGTCGGCCAAGGTGTCCGCTTCGCAGGTCAGGGTGCGTTTCGCGGCACCGGAAACGGAGGTCCCGCGCGCCAACTACAGGGAGAGATCAGGGTGGAGACGAAGGAGTCGGCGAGTGCGTACAGGGTGCGGGCGGAGCGCCGGCGGCGGAGCAGAGGAACGGGCGAGGCCCGCGGGGACGGCTGGGTGCGCACCGAGGCGGACGAACGGCTCCTGGCGGCCGCGACGCGGTACGGGACGCTGACCCTGCACCAGGCGGCCACGGCGTTCTGGAACGGCCGGGAGGAGACCGCTCGCGCCCGCGTCCGGCTGATGACCGAGGCCGGGCTGCTGAACCGCTCCGCAGAGGTGCGGTGGGCGGGCACCGTCGTGTGGACCACCGAGCGCGGCGCCCGGATCGCCGGGGTGGGCCTGGATGCTCCGCACCCGCCGGGCGAACGGCTGCTGCACCGCCTGGCCCTCGCCGACGTCGGGCTCCGCCAGGAAGCCCGGGGCCACATCGTGCTCACCGAACGGGAAGTGCGCACCGCCGAAGCCACCCCCGGCCAGGCGGCGGAGCTCCTGGCGGACCACGGCGTGCCCAATGTGCCCATCGGAGCCCGGAGCGGGCCCCTGCTCGCCGTGCCCGCCGGCGCCCGCGCGGTCCACTGGCCGGACCTGGTCCTGGTGCTGCCCGGTGACGGCATCGGCGCCATCGAGGTGGAGCTCACCGCGAAGACCCCGAGCGCGCTCCGGCGAATCCTGCGGGCGTACGGACAGGCACGCCGCCGGGTCGTGTACCTGGGCACCGAGCCGGTCGTACGCCAGCTGCAGGGCCGCCCCGGCCCGGACGGGCGGTGGGCCGACGGCGTCGGCCAGAACGTCGGCCTGCTCCCGCCCGGAGGGCCCGACCCCGGCACCGGCACCGGACTCCTGAGCGTCCGGCCGTTCACCGCCGGAGACCCCGCCGTCGACCGCCAGGCCGCGCGGCACGCGCAGCGCCGCTGACGGTCTGCCCGGCGGTGTGCCATGCCTTTCAACTCGCAGCCCGTGATACGTAGTTGGCGGGCCACCCGTGCCAGAGAAATTTAGTGACCTGCGTCACAGTGCGTCGGTGGGGGCGGGATATCCCCAGAATGGGCCCTGACCTGCCCTTTCCTCTGAAGCCGGATCAACCCGTCTCCGTCGCGCGCGTGTTAGGCGGACGGGGAAGCGCTAGGCGGGCGGACGCGGAAACGGCGGTGTGCGCCGCGACGCTGGGACAGAGCATCACACCGCCCCCAGTAACGTGGTTGGGCACCAAACGCCCTTCGAAACGACGAAGGGAGACCACCTCGCGGAGCCGATGCTTGCCGGCCTGGCTCCGCTGGGATCTCCCACTCGCCTGATGTCGTCGGGTGCCCGCTCACTGTGAGGAGACCGGAACCACGTGACAGCCATCGACCGTACCCCAAACGACCTCCCGCGCCACCCCCACCTGCTCGTGTGGGTGACCACCCTCACGCCGCTCGTCTCCATCGTCGCGGTGGTCGTGCTGGCGCTGACGCACAACGCGGAGGCCGCGACCGCCGTCGGCGCCATCGGCGGCGCGGTGACCGCCCTCGGCGGCACGGCGAACCTCCGCAGCGCCCGCCGGTAGCCCCGGCGGCCGCCAGGAGCACGTCCGGCCCGGCCGCGAGTGCGGCCGGGCCGGAAACGGCCGACTACGCCCGTATCCAGGGGTGGATATCCCTATCCACCGCCGTATCCACCCGCAGGATCGCTCTCACAGAAGTCGATCAGCGCTGTGCGGGGCGTACGGGACGGATGAGGGGTGCGGGGAGAAGGACAGCGGATCGGGTACCCCGGGTACCCGGTGTGATCATCGTTCTCCCGTGGGAGACGGCTGTCCGGCCGCCCGACGGGGCGCTGTCCGGATCGGCCCGGCGGTCAGGAAGCGTCGGGCCGGCCTTCGAGCCGCGGCTCGGCGTATCCGCCGCCGCGAGCGTTGTGCCCGCACGGCCTGCCCACCGGGAAGCCGGTGCCCAAGGCCGCGCTCAGCGCCGGGAAGAACCGCTGCGCGTCCTCGGACTGCGGGGTGGTGGTCCACGTGTACGCCTCGCAGCCGTGCATCGCGCGCAGCACCATGCGCGTGCCGTAGCCCTGGCGGAGCCAGTCGTCCGTCACCCGGATCTTCATGATGTGGCCGCTGCGGCACTCGGCGCAGGACTGCCAGGTGAGCCGGGCGAAGTCGTAGCCGCTGCGCTCGCAGACCCGGAGCTGCTCGGCACCCGCCCCGTTCCTCGGCGCGTAGTACACCCAGAAGTCCTTGGCGCGAGGGCGCAGGAGCGTCGCGAGCTTCCACTGCCGCTCGGAGAAGCCGGACGGCGGCGGCGCCCATTGATCAGCCGGAGTCATGCGATCCCCCTTCAGGACGCGTCGGTCACGCGCCGGTTGATCCTCTCGCCCTCCCCGGCCCCCGCCAAGAGGGGCCCGCGTTGACGCAGATAACTGCCCTGTTATCTGTACTAGGGTGAGTCCTGACCAGGGAGGACGTACCCGTTCTCCGACATGACGAGGACCTGTTATCTGTGGCAAGGAGAGACGTGCCGACCGTCGTCCCCCTCAAGACCGTCCCCGGAGCGGCGACCGTGCGCACCGCCGCCGACCGCTACCTGGACTCCCTCACCGTGGCGAACACCCGCCGGAGCTACACCACGGCGCTCGGCAAGGTCGTCCCCGAGCTCGGCGAAGGCCGGCCGCTGTCCGCCCTCGCCGACGACGAGATCGGCCAGGCCCTCGAACAGCTCTGGGGCACGGCGGCCGCCAGCACGTGGAACGCCCGCCGCGGCGCGGTCGGCGGCTGGCTCGCCTGGTGCCACGACGCGGGCCTGCAGCCGCCGCACATCCCGGCCTGGTGCAAGCGGATGCCCGACCCGGGCTCGGACACCCCGGTCCGCTCGAAGACCGCCATCGACCGCCTGATCGCACGGCGCGACGTCGGCCTGCGCGAGAAGGTGACCTACCGGATGCTCTACGAGACCGTCGCCCGCGCCGACGAGCTGCTCGGCGTCAACATCGAGGACCTCAACCTCGCCGCCCGCCAGGCCCCGGTGAAGGCCAAGGGCGCCAAGGCCGTACGCCGCCGGGGCCAGGCCCGCGAGGACTACGCCACGGAGACGGTCTACTGGGACGCCGGCACCGCCCGGCTCCTCCCCCGGCTGATCGGCGAGCGGACCCGCGGCCCGCTGCTCGTCACTCATCGCAAGCCCGGCCCCGGCAAGGTCCTCACCCCGCGCGACGTCTGCCCCGACACCGGCCTGGCCCGTCTCTCGTACGGCCAGCTGCGCGCCCTGCTGGACCGGCACACCTGCGTCGGCGGCGAGGAGGGCACCGGCTGGGACCCGCACGAGTTCCGGCACTCCGGCCTGACCCACCTCGGCGAGCAGGGCGTCTCCCTGCTGCTGTTCATGGCGAAGTCGAGGCACAAGTCCGTCAGCGCCGCCCGGAAGTACTTCAAGCCCGGCGCGGCCGCCCTCGCCGAGGTCACCAGCCTGCTCGCCCCCAGCGACCGCTGACCGGCGGGACGCGACGAAGCCCCGGACCGTGCGGTCCGGGGCTTCGCTGCTACTGGCCGCCCTGCTCGCCGGGTAACTGGCGGGGGGCGTAGACGGCTTCCTCGGGGTGGGTGGTGGTGCGGAGCTTGACCCATGCGGCGTCGTGGTCGATGCCGGTCGTGCGTGAAAGCCGCCTGGCCTGCCACGAAGTGATGGGGGAGAAGATCCAGCGGCGTCGAGTGAGTCGATTCATGCCGCGATGCATACCCTCGCCGTCCAGCCGCTGACCGCCCGTTCCGGCAGGGGCCCCGCGGGCCGGCGGCCGCGGGCGGAACGCGGCCTGTTGAAGGTCGGCCGGGATCTTTAGGCTCTGCCCATGTCGAAGCAGCAGCGGGGCAAGAAGCACCGGACACCGCAAAAGCGGGTCTCCCGTCCCTCCTTACCGAGCCAGCGCAGGGCGGCTCCGGCACTGCCGGGGAGCATGGACCTCATGGCGCGGATGCTGGAGCACGCCAAGCCGGACCAGATCGTGGAACTGGTGCTGCCCTTCCTGTGGGCGGCCCTCTCCGACGGCCGCGCTCCGGCGAACATCTGCGTCGATGCGTGCCTGACGCTGCGGAACGCCTACGGCCAGCTCGGAGTGCGGGCCGAACTGCTGCCCGTCACCGTGGCCATCCGCAAGAAGAACGGCACCGGAACCCTCTACGGCTCGCTCACACCGAGCTGGACGGGAACCGAGTGGAACGGGCACTGCGCCCTCGTACTCCCCGACTCCGAGCGGTTCGTGGACCCGACGATCGAGCAGTTCGCCGAGGTCCGGAAGATCGGGATGGGCCCGATGGTCGGCAAGGTGGCCATGTCGACCCGCGAAGACGGCTCGCTGGTGGAACCGGGGGCGCAGGTGATGCTGCAGCGCGGCGACCTGGTGCTGACGTACACCGTCGCCGGCCCCGAGGCCCTGGCCTCCATCGTGGAACACCCGGAGGCAATCGCCCACGCCGACGGTCACCACCGCACCGGAGTGAACACCGCGTCCCTCACGCTGGCCGCCCTGCGAGCCGAGGGCGTACGCGACCGGGCGATGCAGGCCCCTCACCCGAGGCTGCGCGCCCTGCTGCAGGCAGTCGGAGACGCCCCGTACGAGTCGGACGAGGCGCAGGACGTGCGGTTCTGCCTGCCGGACCAGAGCGGCCGGGAACAGTGGCTGCGGTTGGACGAGATCCCGCTGCCGCCGAGCACTCCGGCCGCCTGGCCGCGCTGAGCCGGGACACCGATCAGCAGCACGAAGCCCCGGGACCATGACGACCCGGGGCTTCTCTGTGCACGTGTACGCCAGGTTCAACGACCCGGGCCCGGCCCGGTCACCGGCTGACCGGCTCCGGGTACCGCTCCCGTCGGCGGCCGGGGTTGTCGGTGCCGAGCCGCACCCACTTCTCGCGGCGCTGCAGGGCGGGCAGCGTGGTGGCGAACACCGAGACCGTGATGCCGTCGACCGCCTCGGCGAGCGCCTCCAGGCGCCGCTTCAGTAGGTGCTCCTCCTTGCCCGCCAGGACCACGTGCAGGGGCGGGAATTGCTCGCTGCGGGTGTACCGGTAGCGCGACCAGAACGGGAACGTGCCGCCGATGGTGCCGCGGGCTCCTTCCCAGACGCGGTGTCCGGCGTACCGCTCGTAGTCCCAGACCTCGCGGGCGAGCTTGGCCCGCGACATCGTGCCGTTGTCTATCTCGAAGAGGCGGACCTCGAACGTCTTGCCCGGCGAGGCGAGCACGGCGTCGGTGTTGAACGTCAGCCCCGTCTCCTTGATGGCGTGGTTGACCTCCACCTGCCAGTCGGTCAGATGCTGGCGGCCGCCGAAGGTGAGGATCGTCTCCGTCACCGCCAGGGCGTGCGGGCCGAACCCGGCGCGGACCGCCTTCGCTCCGGTGCCGGCACGCGGCCGGGCGGGCAGCTCGTTGCCGTCGGCCACCGCCCGCAGCCCCGCCCGGGTCAGATTCCAGATCAGTTCCTTGCCCTGCTTGCCGTTCGTCTCCACCAGCCCCTGCTCCGCCAGCTTCCGCATCGCCCGGCGCACGTACGACCGGCCGTCCGTGTCCTCGGCTGTGATCACCCGCGCCATCTGGCGGGCGGTCGCGACGCGCACGCAGGCGAGCATCCGCAGGGCGTCTCCCCTGACCCGGGGAGCCGTGGGGGTTGAAGACCTCTGCCCTCCAGACGCAGGAGGGACAGGGAGAGAGGTGTCAGCGTCGGTGACGCCCCCTTGTCCACGGGCCTGGCCTGCGGCGATGGGCGCGGCCGCCGAATCCTTCACGGCACTGGATACGGCACTGGAAATCAGGCGCCGTCGCGCCCTCGGAACGTCTCTTGACCAGGTCCAGAGCGAGTTCTGCACGGTCACGGGCACGCGGTGACCGGTGTCGTCGAACGACATGCGGTGCTCCTCATCAAGCGTGACGGGGACCTCCGGACAGAGATCCGCCTCTCACTTGCTAGAGGTCTGGATGATCATGCTCGTGTGACACTTCGCGCCGTACTTTTTTCGACCGGTCCCGTTGAGCCGGACATGGAACTCCCCGATCGGGCCGCGCCCGGAGTCGAGGCCCTCGCCGAGGTGGCCGCCGAGGCGGCCTGTGCGCTGGCCGACGCGGCCGGCCCCGCCGGGTGGAACCTCGCGGCCGCCGAGGACGCGGCGGACGCCATCAACACCCTCGCCGCGGCGCTCGCCGACATCGACCCGGAGGCCGCCCGGCTCCTGGCCGCGATTCCCGCCGCGACCAAGGCCCTGCTGCGCCACTTCGGGCAGGAGCAGGAGGCCGACGCCGCCGTGTCCGCAACGGCCGCCCGGCCCTCACAGCTCCCGAAGCCGCGTCGGCGCGGTCTCGGGCCCGGGTGGCAGGGCCTCACGGACACGTCAGCGAAACGCTGACACGATGTGCGCTAGCTCAAAACATAGCCCAACCGCATTGCCGAGTTGGCTTCTGACTAGCTCGCCGTGAGGCGATCCATAAAGCTCACGCGCATAAGTCGCTGAGTAGCGATCAATTCCGCTAGCGGAAATGCGAGCCGCAAAGGTAGGTGTCTCGCTATCGGCCTCGATCTCCTGGACGTCCGGGCGGGAAGTGCGGCCGGGATCTCCCCACCCGTCCGGTTCCCAGCCGCTACCTTGAGAGTCGGCCGCCACACGTCGGCCCGACTCCGAGCCGCATCCCGCCCACGCCGGGAGCGGCAACGAGGACAAGGGGCTCCGCTTCACGTGCCGCATCGTCCCGCTGTCCGTGGTCTTCCACGGCGGGGATGCGTGGGATCTCCCGCCGATCTGGAGACGACTGTGACCACCGACAAGCAGTTCAAGCGCGCGGCCCGGGAGCTCGCCGAGCGCGAGGGAATCTCGTACACCGCAGCACGCCGCCGCCTCGCCGCCGACCCCGAGACCGCTGTCAGCGCGCCGCTGACGACCGCCCCGGCGGCCGCCGAGGACGACCAGGAGCCGACTCCCCCGCGCCTCTACCCGATCGCCCGCGCCGTGTGCGCGACCGACTGCGACGGCACGCCGCACCCGGGCGCGCTGTGCCACCCGTGGCGGCCGGAGGACTCCAAGCACGTCCGGTCCAGGGTGCGGCGGGCGGCTCAGCTACCGAACGGCCGGGCCGGGGAGATCTACCACCGGTTCGAGCCGCCGGCGCCGGGCCACCCGTACGGCTCGTTCTTCGCGCGCGACGCCACATGGCTGCTGGCCCTGGTCTACGCGATGCTCACCGACCAGCACCCCGAGCTCCGCCCCGGCCGGGCAGAACTGCGGACGGCCGTCGAGGCGGACGACCAGGCCGCGGTCGACGCGGTGATGGAGCCGCTAGACCGTGCGGCGGCCCGACTGCTGACGAAGGTGCCGGAGCGCTGGTGGGGCGAGGTGAAGCCGCAGCTGCAGGCGTACGCGGACTTCGTCGACGCCGACGACCGGGAGATCCGGTCGTGGCAGGAGGCCGACGAGCGGCACGAGATCGGCCGCCTGGTCGACAAGTGGCGCAGGGCGTGGACGGAGAGCCGGAACTACAACGGCTACATGGAGGCGCCCGGCGTGCTCTGGCTCGCCCCGAAGGGCTGGCTGGACGACCTCCTGGTCGAGCAGCACGGCGGCCACGGTGACGGCGCCCGGGTCCGCCTCGCCGACGGACGTCCCGCCATCGTGTACGCGGCGGAGTGGAGCGAGGCCGGGGCACCTGTGGCCTACCGGATCCGCGAACTCGAACCCGGACGGCACGGCAACGTCGGGAAACTCGTGCCGTCGCTCACCAGCGACGAACTGGTGCCCCGCGACCAGGTCGCGGGAGAACTCAACGACGTGGCGTAGCCCGGTGGCCGCTGGGGGCCTTCGCCGGCCCCCAGACCCCCGCTGCCCCGGCATTCTGCAGCGCGGACAGGTCTCGCGGTGGCGGAGGCCGTGCGCGCTGCAGAACACCGGGGACGTGTTCCTCTGCCGGGCCGCCCTCGGTCCGGTTGCTCGGGGGAAACTCCCGGGCTCCATCTTGCTCGGCCCCGGCCGGGCTCGCCGAAGTAGTACTTCGGCACCAACTTGCTGCCCGGTTTTCCGGCTGAGTCTGGAAACCCTCGCGGAAACTCCAGGGTGTAAAACCGCCTATAAACCAGGGTGTGTCCAGCGTGTGACAAGCCGCTCTCCGCACCCCCGTCCTGACCTGCGGGAACCTGACTGACGAGCCAATCCCACCCACGCTCATCGTCCCTCAAAGCGTGGGTGGGATTGGCTCGTCAGTCAGGAGGTCAGGACGGGGGTGCGGAGAGCGGGAGTTGCAGTTGGAGAAAGAACGGAGTGATGGTCAGAGTTTGATGGAGGAAGGGAAATAGGGGCCGGTCAGGGAAAGGGAAAGCCGGTGCCCAGGAGAAACCCAGGAGCACCGGCGAAAGCGTGGTCGAAGTGGCGGTCGGGTGGGTGTGCGGGGCGGGCGGCGGATTCAGCGGGGCGCCGGGGCCGGCACCGTGGAGCAGGCCCCGGCGAGCCCCGATCAGGCGGTCAGGCCGTCAACTCCGTCGACGTCCCGGCCGGGCGACAGGTACTCCTGCAGAGCCCGGCGACGCCACCGCCTGGCGCCTGCGGTGTAGTGCCCGTCGCGGGGGTTGGTCGCCATGTGCGCGGCGGTCAGCTCGGCGACCCAGTCGTCAACCTGGTGGTGATTCTCCAGGACGTCCAGCGCCTCGCGGATCCGCAGCCGTTCGTCTCCCTCGGCGGCCAGGCGCTTTTCGTTGAGGGCGTCCATGATGCAGATCTGCCCGACACGCAGGAAGTCGCGGTACTTCTGCCCGCCGGCCTCGATGCGGGCGGCGGCCAGCTCGGTGGTGAGCGCGCCGCCGCTGCGCCCGGCGAGCGCGGCCGCCAGGTCGGCCGTCTCCTGGCGGCGCTTCTCGTCGTAGCGGACGGTGCTCTCGGCGTACGGCTCGTCGGGGTGACGGTCGCTCAGCTCCCGGCCCTCCTGCGTCCAGTCGTAGTTCCAGGCGTCCGGGTGGCGCGGCCCCCACGTCTCGGCGAACGGGAACGGGCCGCCGGTGCCGACGCGCAGCAGGGTGGCGGCGATGCCCGCCGAGCCGCGGCCGCCGACGATCCAGCCGAGCGTCATCCAGCCGTCGGCCTCCGTCCAGACCCGCAGGTCGTAGGTCGGCGGGTGCTTCTCGCCCTGGAACCAGGTCGGCTCCGGCGTCGGCTCGGTCGAGGCCGGACGCCCCGCCGGCCAGGTGTCGAACGGCAGGCGCGGCACCACGGGCCGGTCCGGATCGGCGTCGGCCCGGTGGACCCGCGAGGGCAGGGTGCCCAGGTCGGTGGTGGAGTGCTGCCAGACCTCGGCGCGCAGGTCGCCGCAGTCCCCGCCCGCCGGGCGGGAGGGGGCACCCAGCCGGTGGGCGACCGCCGTGTCGGCCAGGAGGACGGCCTTGTCGAGGCGGTCGCACCAGGCCCGCGTCCACCAATGCGGTGTGGTGCCGGTGTGGTCCTCGCCCACGATGCCGTCCGGCACGTTGTAGACCCGCACCTCGTACGGCAGGTCCGCGCTGGGGCACATCGGATCGAGGGCGTGGGGGAAGTCGCCGGGCTCCTCCACCGACCAGCCGTTGTGGACGTAGCGCCAGAACGGTTCGTCGTTCGAGCACCAGACGAGCGGCCACAGTGCGGCGACCTCCACCCGGCCGTCGCCGCGGCGGTGCGGCACGGGCACCCGCGTGCCCTTGGCCACCACCCCGACGTCGTTGCGTACCTCGCGGATGACGACGCCGTCGGCGGCGGGCTCGGCGACGCCCCACCGCACGCCGTTGTCGCGCTGGACCATCGAGTGCCGGGCGCCCTCATCCCAGATCACCGTCACGGGCACGACGCTGTGCGCGGCGACGACGGCGGACAGGGCGGAGACCACCAGGTCGTCCCAGTCCGGGGCGGCGGGGTCGGGGGAGGCGCTGCGTAGCGCCTCGGTGTACTTCGCGCCCTCGCGGGCGGCGGCGCGGGCCTTGCGGGCCGCGGTGCTCTGCTTCTTCGGCGACATGCGTACTCCAGACCCAGCGGTCTCCCACGCTCCCGCCGGCCGTGTGTACGTCGGGGCCGATCCAGGACAGAGCAGTTGCTGAACTTCGCGGGCCCCGAGAGACCTTGACCGACGGTGTCCCGGGCGGCGTGGGCGCCGGGACGGCGGTGCACGGCAGTACGCGTCTAGCCGTACGGAAACGGTAGCGCCCCGCACTGACAGGGCGCCAGGAAACAGCGAGCGGCCCCGTGGACGGTTCCACGGGGCCGCTCGCGAGAGAGAGGTCAGGACGCTTCGGTCTGCTCCTCCTGGTCCGCCTGGACCGTCTTGGGGACCTTGGGGAGCTTCCCGGATCGCCGCAGGTAGGCGGCGTAGTGGGCGATCGCGATATCGGTGACGTCCTGCGGGCCCATGCCGGTCTCCTCACCGATCTCGGTGACCAGGTCGTCGGTCTCCAACAGGACGCGCACGTTCATCATCACGCGGGTCGGGCCGGGCTTGCGGCCGCGCCGGCGCTCCGGGCGACCGAGCTGCTTACGGCTGTTCGGCGTGACGGCGGCGCGCTTCCTCGGCGTCTTCGCGTCGTCGCCGACGTTGATGTCTTCGTCGTCGTCCGGCAGCTGCGGGTTCTCAGCGGTACGGGTGCGCGTCACGGGAGCGGAATCTCCTTCAGGAAGGTCTGGCCGAGCAGTTCGTAGGTGGCACGGATCTCGGAGGCCCGGTCGCCCTTGAACTCCTCGAGGGAGACGGAGTTGGTGTTGGCGGTCGCCAGGGACTCGATGTACTTCACCGTCGGGGCCCACACCAGCGGGCCGAAGATGTCGTGGATGGAGTCGCGCTGCTCGCGCTGGCGGACGGTGTCCTGGAACTTGTTGAGGATCACGCCGCGGATCTGCAGGTCCGGGTTGCTCAGGTGGGTGGCCGCCTTCTTCTCGATGAGGTTGCGTGCGCGGATCGCGCCCTCGATGGCGTAGACGTCCGCGTCGGTCACGATCACCGCGTCGTCCGAGGCCGCGAGAGCGAGCTGAGTGAGGTGCAGCAGGCTGGGCGGGCAGTCGATCAGCACGTAGTCGAAAGTGCTGTCGGCGCCTTCCAGGGCCTGCCGCAGCCGGAGCCAGGCGCCGCCGATCCCGGCCTCCGACATCCGGTTCTCCAGTGGCAGCCGCGCGGGCGCGATCTGGATCCGCTCGGCATAGCTGCACTTCCAGCCGATCGGCTGGAAGACCTGGCGAGCGCACCCCAGAGCCTCGTTGGGGTCCGTGTTGGCCTTGATGGCCTGGCTGATCGTCGGCTGTTTCAGCTCCGGGTCGTATCGCCAGCCGAGCATCCCGGAGCTGTTGCCCTGGGGGTCCATGTCGATGACGAGCACCCGCTTGCCCGCCTTCGCCAGGGCCTCGGCGAGTCGGGCGGTGGTGCCGGATTTCCCGACGCCCCCCTTGTTGTTCAGCAGGGCGATGCGGCGGGCGCGACGAGCATCCGCCGCTGGGCGAGCCATCATCAGTAGTCCTCCAATCCGCTCGCCCGACTCGTGCAGGCCAGCTCATAGGCTCGATGCCGGGGCGGCGGCGAGGCCGACCCGGCGTCCGGCTCGCACCGGACGGCTCGCGCGACAGCGAGCGTTACCGGTCATCATGACGGCTCTCTCCGTCTGTTGCTGACAGGCTTGACAAACAGGTATCTGAGCCGCTCAGTCGTGGTGTCTGGCATTTCCGCTAGCGGTATGGCGAGCGGATTGAGTGGCTTATGTGCTGTCCGGTTTGGATCGCACACCCGATAGCACTGTCAGCGGAATGCTGACGTTCCGAGAGTGTCAGTGGAATGCTGACGCTCATGGCGAAGGACTACGTGAAGCATCACGAGACGAAGCGGGCCGCCGAGAAGCTCCTGACGGAGCGCTACGGCGACGAGAATGACGCCCGGTACGGCGGCTCGCTGTCCCCGGAGAAGGCGATCACCTCCGTACTGGTGGCCGTCGGCGGCTACGTGCCGCACGGCCAGGAGCCGCGCGAGGTGCCGGCGGAAGACGTCCTCGCCGCGCTCTCGCAGGTGGACGAGGCCCGCCGGCACCTGGACACCATGGAGCTCAAGCTCATCAGGGCCGCCCGCACCCGCGGGGCGTCCTGGCAGAAGGTCGCCGACGCGCTCGGGCTGGGAACCCGGCAGTCCGCCGAGACCCGGGCCCTGCGCCTGGAGCGCGGCGCGCAGACCTACCGCGGCCGCGACGTCGCCTCCCAGCGCCTGGACAAGGCCCGCGACCGGGCCGAGGAGGCGTGGTGCGTGGCGCACGCGGACCGTATCCGGGAGGTCGCCGAGCAGGTCTACGACACGTCCGGCGCATGGGACCTGCAGAGCCTGGACCACGCAGGGACGCGGGCTGAGCTGCACGCGATCGGGGAGCTGCTCGCCACCGACGGCAGCCCGGCACGGCTGGCCGCCCGGCTGTCGAGCGTGCGGTACCACCTCGCCCCGTACAGCGGCGAAACGCCGAAGCCGACCGGGAAGCAGGCCGCCGCCGCCACCAAGGCCGTGGCCGCCCTGGTGGAGCTGCTCGCCGAACAGTCCGCCGCCCGCAGCCGGGTCACCTCCGTTCGCGGTGAGGCGTCGTGAGCGTCGAGGAGACAGTCGTCGACGTCGTCGACAGCAGGCTGACCGGCGCCGAGCTGCTCGCCGCGGCGGCCGCCGAGGTGACGTCCTGGCCCTCGGTGTCCGCCTCCCGGGCCCGCCAGGTGAAGTGGGTGGCGAACGAGTACACCCGCGCCCTGGCCCACGCCGAGCACCCGCTCGCCGACGACGCCGGCGTCCGCCAGGTCTTCACCGCCGAACCGGTCGACGTCTATCTGCGCCTGGCCCGCACCGGGAAGTTGCGCGTGCGGACGGCCGCCGACCCGGCCAAGGGCTCGGATCACTCCGAGCAGATCCGCCTGGAGGTCCTCAAGCTCCTGGTGACGGCGTGCGGCGCCGAGGACTTCGCCGAGCTCCCGCCGCAGCCGGACCCGCCGCGCAAGGCGCCCGTGGCCAAGCGGCCCCGCTCCCTGCTGCGCTCCCAGCTCACCGAGCTCGCCGACTCCGCCGACGCGACCACCAGCCAGCTGCGGATGCTCGCGGTCGGCGCGGTCGTCTCCGACACCGGCATCCGGGCGGGCGAGATGTGCGCCCGCACGATCGAGGACCTCTCGCCGACGCTGGAGGACCTGCGGGTGGTGCGCCGGCCGCAGGGCTGGAGCGAGGCGGAGGCGTTCACCGAGCTGCTCGCCCTGTCCGGCCTCTCCAGGGCGGCCCTCAAGCGGTGGCTGCCGGAGCGGCTGCGGCTGCTGGAGCGCGTCGGCGGCACCGCCACCGCGCTGTGGGTCTCCCTGCACGGCAATCACCAGGACGGCCAGCCGGTCCCGGCCGGGACGCCGCTGATGCCTCGCGGCCTGGCCCGTGCCTGGACCCGCGCGGTCGTCGACACGAACATCGAGATGACCGGCCAGCCCTCCTGGGAGCCGCTGCCCACGCGCATGGAGCAGCTGCGCCGGGGCGTGAAGCCGACCGCCGTCCGGGCGCCGACAGTGCCGGACGCCGAGAAGGCCGCCGTGCTCCTGGACGACGTCGCCGCCCGCGGCCGCGCCCTCGCCGAGGTGCGCCGGGCGGGCGAGGAGAACTCCACCGCCGAGCTGCAGGCCCGCGTCGCGGTCCGCCAGGCGGTGCGCGACGCGTGGGCGGAGGGCATCGAGCACACGGTGCAGCTGTCCACCCTCGCGGACGCGGGCCTGGCCGACACCGCCTCGCTCGCGGCCGCCGGCTGGGAGCCGGTGCTGCTCGCCGCGATCGACCGGGGCCAGGGCTGGGGCCGCCCCTCGAAGGCGGCCGCCGCCGGGTGAGCCCGTACGGACCGACAGCGGCGCCCCGGAGGATCGTGTCCTCCGGGGCGCCGCCGTGTTCGCTCAGGCGTCGACGTCCACGGCCTCCCGCTCCATCACCAGCGCCGTACACACGCACGCGCACCAGCAGGAGGCCCCGCCGCCCGGGTGCACGGAGAACGCCTTGCTCAGCGGCCCGCCGCAGCTGACGCACTGCGAGGCGCACCCGCACACGCCGCAGTCGGCGCACTTCATCCGGTCGCACGCCGCGCACAAGGTGTCTTGCGGGGGCGGGGTGGGGAAGCACTCGCGGCAGGTCGAGGCGGCGCAGTGCCCGCAGGTCGTCGTCACCGCCCCAGCCTCACCGCGGCGGCCAGGTCTCCGGGACCGCGACACGCCCCTCGCTCAGTCGATCGGGGGGCCGGTCTTCAGCTCCTTGCGCCGTGCGGGGAAGGGGCGGCCGCCGTTGTGCTTGCCCTCCGCCTCCTTGATGGCGGCGGCGACCGCGTCCTGGACGAACGAGGAGAGCGTCACCGTGCGGTCGGTGCCCTGCAGCGCGACGACCGTGTTCCGGAGTCGGTCGAGCAGCGCCTCGGCGATGTAGGCGGGCACCTTCTTCTTCCCGCCGGCGTCCGCCGCGGTGTCCGGCTCCGGTCCGTCGTCCGGCGCAGTGACCTGCGCGGGGAGCGCACCGAGACCGGCCAGGAGGACCGCGATGCCGCGCACCCCGCCGGACGGGGAGTTCTGCAGCCACGCCTCGCCAGTCGCCTGCACCAGCACCTCGGCGGCGTTCTCGGTGAGCACTCCGGTGCCGGCCGCCGCGATTCGGATCGGGGTGTCGTCGGCGAGCGTGTGCCACGCACGGCGCACCTGGCCCACGCTCAGCGCCGGACGGCGGTCGCCGTGGCCCAACCTGAGGGCGAAGCTGTGCACACCCGGGTGCTCGGCGAACAGCAGGCAGGGCCGCTCCTGCGGAACGACGGGTTCTTCGACGTCGAGGTGGGGCGCGTCGGGATACTGCCGCTTCGGCGGGACGGGCAGCGGCTCGCCCTTGGCGGTGCAGCTCTCGCGGACCAGGAGCTCGCGGCCGGTCGGCTTCCAGCGCAGCCACCAGCGGCCGTCGTTCGCCGACTGTCCCAGCGCGTAGTGCCACTCCCCCTCGTGGCCCGGCTCCAGTTCGCACCACGCGAACGCCTCCACCACGTTCGCGCCGACCGGACGCGATGCCAGATAGGCCAGCTCCTCCACCGTGAACGTGGTGGCCACCGAGCAGCCCTTGCGCATCATGCTCACGCGCTTCCTCCCCTTCCTCGCCGAAAACCCGAGGTCATCGTCACGCGGGACCCCGCACACGCGCGGGAGAATTCGGAAACCCGACCCCGCCCCATTACGTCTAAGCGAGCATTTCCGCTAGCGAAAATGGGAGCTGTAAAAGTCGCTTCGCGCTACCCATTCAGTTACTCGTTCAGCCAAGCGCAAAGGAAACTCGCTCAGCTATCCATTTGCTCAGCGAAACAGATAGCTCTTTCCGGCGTCAGCGATCCGCTGACACGCCGGAGGTGCCGGTTTCCGGGCCGTCCGCCAGGGCCCGGGGTGCCGGAAACCGGCAGGTGGGGTGCCGGTAGCGGGTACCTCGGTGTGCCGGTCGCCGGCAGGTCGATGTACCGGCTACCGGCACCCAGAACAGAAGTGAACCGAAAGGAACCGGAGGGAACAGAGCAGAGGCCGGCGGAGGTGCCGGTTTCCGGCAGGTCGGTGTCAGGTTCCGACCGGGGCGCTTTCAGACCCCCCGGGTCAGATTCCGACCCGGCGGGGGGTCAGTTTCCGACCCTGGGAGGGGTCAGATTCCGACCCCCAGAACTGTAGGGAACCGAAGGTGAACCGTAGGAAAGAGCTGCTGCGCGCGTGCGCGGCCCGGTCCGCGGCCGCCGCTCCGCCCCCGGCACCCCGAAGCCCTCAACGGCCGCGAGAGCGCCGAGCAGCACCCCGGCCCTCCCGGTGGGCATCCGCCGGGTGATCGTCCGGGAGAGGGCGACGCAGGCCGCTTCCCGGGCCCGCGCATCGTCGACCGCCCGGTGCGCCATCAGCCCCACCGTGCCCACATCCGGATTACGCCCCCGACCAGGAAAGCCCCAGGAAGGCCCCTGTACGGCCCGGAGAGCGCCGATCACGCGGCGGGGGCCCCGTTCCACCCCGAACCCACGAACGGCCGTCAGACGGCGATCTACGGACGCGCCACCCCGCTCTTCCAGTTGCCGGGCGAAGCCCGTCCGCTGTCCATCGGTGGAGCCGGGGCGCCTGTGGCGCCCCGGCGGAGCCGATTGGGGAAGTTGAGCCGTCCCGGAGGGACGTCATATCTCCTGACCTGCACGTACGCACTCAGGCCAGCCCCCACGGCGCGGGGCCCGTCACTACGCCGGCCACGACGATGCCGTCAGCCCGGCACCGGCCCTCACCCGAACGGGTGACGGGCCCCGCGCCCCTCTCCTCTGACCCCTAACAGGCCCTCGCGCTCTTAGAGCGGCCCTGCCGGTCGCTCGGCTGTTCGGTTGTCTGCGGCCGCGCCGTGGTTGCGGCTCCAACCTGCGCTTTCAGCGTGAGGGGGTCGGCCCGGAAAATGGCAGTGGGTCCAGTACCGGGAGGACTGGACCCACTGGGGAGAGCCGCGCAAGGGCCTGTTAGGGGAAACCACCTGATGCGCTCACCGATCCGGCGAGTTGGTGCCCACCCAGGCCGGGCCCGCCGCGGCGCTGTTCCGGGACCACCGGCCCGCCGCCCTGCCTGTCCTCCCTGACCGAGGTGATCCCCTCGGCGCTTGCGCCGGCGGACGCGGCGGAGCCGCCTCGCGAGCCCACGCGCGCTACTACCCGCAGATAGCCCTCCGGGCGTCAGCGGCGCTACGCGCCGAAGGCGCTGTCTCTGGTTCGGTACTTCGTCTAGTTAAGGATCTTCGTCTAGTTAACGCGATACGGAAAACCGCACCACCGGTGGTACGCAAAACCGTACCGCCGGAGATACGGAAAACCGTATCTCCGGGCTGACCTGCGGAAACGCTTCAATTAAGGACCCCGGGATACCCCGGGCGCGGCATGTGGATCTTCGAGTTAAGGGCGCGGGAGACCACCGCCGGGACGGCTTAACTCGAACGTTTCCCCAGGTCAGAGGCCAAGTGCGACACAGCCGTACGGCGGCCGCGCGAGCCGGGCACGGCTCCGGGCCGATGGCCGGGAGCCGGTAACTCAAGCGTTCGCGCAGCTCAGCGCACCTGAGAGGACCCCCGATCGTTGGACAGGGCACGTCGTGGACGCACGACGATGCTGCGTCCGCGAGCCGTCTCCCGGGAGGAACCTCCGCATGGCAACGACACCGGTCTACGTCCTGGTCCACCCCGACGGCCGCGCCGAGTGGGGCGACCGGATCGCCCGCGCCGAGAAGCAGCTCGGGCCGCACGGGATCGGGCGCGCGTTCCTGAGCGACGACGCACGGCTGCGGATCGCCACGTCGGACTGCGCCCTGGTCCTGCGCGACGAGTACGCCCCGAACCCCTACGCCGCGGCGATGCTCGCGCACGTCGCCGGGTTCCCGGTCCAGGCCGCCCCCGAGACCCGGGGGCCGGTGATCCTGTTCGGGTTCGACGGGCGCAACGAGTGGGACTCCACCCGGCCGTTCTCGGACGACGAGCACGGGCTCATCACGCAGGCACTGGACGTCGCGGGGTGCACCGTCGCGTCGTGATGCATAGGTGTGGGCGAGCCGTTCGAGCGCGTTCGGTCGGCGGTGCAGCCGGCGGCCGGGGTGCGTGTGCTCTGCGGGCGGACATGCCGAAGCGCCGCAGCCCGGTCCGGGCTGCGGCTGAGCGACGGCTGGAGAGGCCGCGCGGCCCCGCCTACAGCGTGTAGATCCCCCAGCGCACCAGGCGTTCCACGCCCGCGCGCAGGTCCTCGGCGGTGGAGCCGGGGACGGGGCCGGTCGCTCCGTGGACGAGCGCCTGGACGACGGCGTCGACGGTGACGTCGCCCTCCAGGACGTCCTGGAGCTGCTCCACCTTCACGTACAGCCCGAGGTCGGCCAGCGACAGGCCCGCCGCCAGGATCTCGGGCGACACCCCGACCGCCCGCGATCGTCCGTGCCGGATCGTCATCGTCGACTCCTCACGCCTGCGCCTGCGCGTACTGGGCAAGTTCGGGGTGCTCGCGCAGCAGCTCCTCGCGGATCCGCTGGCTCTCGGCAGCGTCAGCGGCCCGCTGACGCTCGCGTTCGGCGGCGGCCGCCTGCTCCTCGGCGGCCCGCTCCTCGCGCTCCTGCTGCTCGGCGTACGCCTCCTCCACCAGCTCCTGCCACTGGACATCAGCGCGGCGCTGACGCTCGGCGTCCTCGGCGGCGAACTTGGCGGCGAGACGATCGGTCGCCGCCTTCATCTCCTCGCGGCAGGTGGCGCACAGGCCGTCCTCCGGGCGCTCGCCCTTGCCCGGCTTCTCGCAGTCCGGCCCCTCACACGTCCACCACTGCGGGGCCGGCCCCCGGTCCTTGCGCTGGTCGGGCACCCGGCCCGCACGGTGATCGGCCTTGCGGTCGATCCGGCGCTCGATGCACTTCGGGCAGGCGTCGTTCATGTGGAGCGTGGTGCCGTCCTCGCACATCGGGTCCGGGCAGTCCGTCGACGGGCGGACCAGGCCGACCGCGACGCCGACCGGCGTGTCGATGCCCTTGCCGCCGGGCAGCAGGGCGTCCGAGTAGCCGTGCAGCGACCACCGCCGCTGGACCCGCTCCACCAGCTGCTGCGGCGAGCGCCCGAAGTCCAGCGCCTCGAGGACCGCGTCGCGGATGACGTCCGGGCGGTACTTCGGCAGCAGCGCGGCGAGCTCGGCGGGCCAGGCCGCCTCCACCGTCGCCACCGCGGCCGCCTGCTCCCGGGTCATCCGGACCCCCGCCTTGCCCGCCTTCTTCGCAGGCGCCTTCTTCGCGGGTGCCTTCTTCCGGGGCGGCTTCGCGCCGGCGGGTGCGGCGGAGCTCCCCGGCTCACCGTGACCCCGCCCGGCCGGAGCGGCCTCACCGCTCTTGCCGTGTTCCGGAGACGGCGCGGGAGCAGGAGCATCCTGGCCCTGGCCTGCGGAACCGCGCGGCTTGCTGGCCTTGGCCGCCGCCTTCGTCGCCGCGGCCGCCGCCTTCTGCTCGGCGGCCCGCGCCGCCTTCCGCTCCGCCTTCTCGGCGGCGTAGAACTCCTTCAGCGAGGCCCAGCCCTTCCAGTGGGCCGGAGGCTCCTCGTGGACGGTGTAGACGTTGCGGCGACGGCTGTTGTTGTGGCCGTACCGCTTCTCCTCCACCTCCACCAGCTCCAGCTTCACCAGCAGCTTGACCAGGGGCGGGACGGACGCCTTACGGCTGTAGCCCATCAGCTTGGCCAGCGTCTTCTGGTGCGGCCACACCAGCTGGTCGTCCCGCTCGGAGCTCACGTGCGCGAGCATCAGGCAGTACAGCCGGAACGCCGGGTGCGACAGCTCCGTCATCAGCAAGACCCACTGCGGGGTCATCGCGAACGGGAAGCGCGAGCGCCGGCCCCGGCGGAATTCCACCGGCGGGCCGTCGAGCTCGTCGAGGTCGTCCTCGGTAAGGTCGGCGACAGCCTCTTCGGCATCCTCCGGGACGCCGTCCGCCCACAGCTCGTTCTCGTCGTGGAAGTCGCTCACAGCGCACCCCCCGCGAGAACCGGGGCGCGGCCCGCGAAGGCGGGCTCGTGAAACAGGGGCATGTTGGTCATGAGCTGGGTGTACTCGCCAAAGCGGACACCCCCGCGAGCGCGGACTTCGGTCCCGGCCGGGGTGGGGAATCCCACGGAGAAACGTCGGCCGAACCGGTCAAAACGCGCCGTAGTGACCTTGACGGATGAAGCGTCGGGCTGGTTAGCCCCGACGGTCTTGCGTACGCTCATAGAGAGCGGCCTCCACCTCTACTGGAGAGCTTCGACTGGCCGGGGGTGAGAGCCCGACCCGTCCGTACAGGGCCCCGTCCTTTGACGGGGCTTCTTGCGTTCCGCAGCCAGTGAGAGTGGATAGCTACGACACGCGCTCGAACATCTTCCTCTTCCTACATGCCAGCCCAACGGCTGAACACGGGTTTTCGTTGCTGAGGCCCGGGTTTCCCATGTGACGGGCAGGGTTCTCTGTTCACGTCCCGTCAGGCGGGACGGTGGCCGTCAACGTCTGGTCGTCGAAGTCGTACTCAGCAGGGCGAGCGGGGCGTTGAGCGGCCCATCCCGAGACCACCGTCGGGTCGGTGGACGTCCGGACGTGACGGAAGCCCTGCCCGAGGTAGTACGCCTGCAGCTGCGTGTTCGTCGTCCAGGCGTCGAGCCGGAGCCAGGTGGCACCCTGGTTCGACGCCTGGTCACCGGCCCAGTTCAAGAGGCGGGGGCCGAGGCCGGCACCCGCGTACTTCCGGTCCACGGTCAGCTTGTGGACGTACAGGGCCGACTCGGCGCGCTCCTCCGGAGTCCAGAGGCGTTCGTCGGCGTCGCGATCGAGGGTGATGGTCGCGGCGGCGTCGGCGGCCTGGTGCTCCTTGAGGAGGAAGACCTCCCCGGCCCTGATGCTGGCCATGATGTGCTCGGCGGGAAACGGCTTCGCCCACTGGTCGGTGCCCAGGGAGCTCAGCCACAGCGCCGTATCGGTTCGGAACTTCAGCAGACGCGGCACGTCCGCCAGTTCGGCACGTACGAGGATCAAGAGTCGGTCGCCTCTCCGGGCAGCGGGTACTTGTCCCGCTCGAAGACGATCACGTGGCGGTCGGCGGCGAGAATGTTGACCGTCACCTGCACCGGCACGTCGTCGCGGTCGAATGTGGTCACGATGTGCTCGATCACCCAGGTCCCGGACTGCAGCTTGAGGCGCTCCACCTCGGCAGCCTTCGGAGGCCGGACGTAGATCTCATCCAGCGCCTTGACGAGCTCCCTGCCGAGGTCAGCCAGCACCTGGTTGGTTCCACGAGCGACATCGGCCTCGCTCATCCAGTCGCTGCCTTCGACCAGGGCCAGGGGTACGTACGAGTCGTTCAGGTTGTAGATCTCGCCCTCGATGCTCCTGGTCCGGAGCCGGGCGGCGACTTCCTCGCCCTCGGCGAGCTGCAGTCGGCCGCGGATCGCTTCGTCGGGGATCTCGGTCGTGATGTCGATCTCTTGGCTTCCCACCCGACCCTCGGCGGAGAGCAGGTTGGTGAAGATGTCGACGTTCGGCGGGAGCCGCTTGAACTCCTGCTGCGGGCGGTAGACCAAGGGCTTCCACTCGCGAACGAACACCCCGGAGCCCTGCTTGCCGACGACGACGCCCTCCGCCTTGAGGAGGGCGACGACGCGGGCGATGGCCTGCCCGCTGATCTCGTAGTGGGCCGCGAGCAGGCGGGTGGAGGGCAGCTTGCTGCCCGGCGGGAACTCCCCCGCGTCAATGCGAGACCGCAGATCAGCGGCGATCACATTGATACGCGGGGTCGTGTCGTGTGGAGGACGGCTTTTCGTCATGGCCGAACCTTAGCTCAACTTCTCATGAGAAGTTAGGGCCTCAGTCCTGTGTTCGCGTGTAGCTGTAGGTGCTCCATCGGTCGCCGGCGCTCATGTACTCGCCGTACTCGATGACCCCGCCCTCGGCGTCCCGCGTCGTGTTGCGGCCCACGATCAACGCGGCTCCTTCGGCGAGACCGAGTGCTTCAGCCTCTTCGGCCGTCGCGTTCTTCGCGCCGATCTGGTCCTGGCCCTCGATCCAGGACCGTCCGGTCGCCTGCTCGATCGCGCCCGGCGTACCGCCCGGGATCCGCTCCGCCTCGAGCAGAGACGGCACCGCGTCGGCCAACTCGGCATGGAACCAGCTGACCGAGGAGCTGACGGGGCCGTCCTCGTTGTGGGTCACGCGATGACGCCGGATCGCCTGCGCCCCTTCGGCGATCCCCAGGGCTTCGGCGACGTGGGCGGGCGCCGGGGCGAGGCCGGCGGACTTGATGACGGCGTACTGACCGGGCGGGTAGATCCGTCCGGTCTTGGTCATCGTCCGCAGCCGATCGGCCGGGGAGTGGTGGAGGCTGGCACGGGCTCGGACCACGGTGCCGATGCCCTGGAGAGACTCAACCAGCCCCTCGGAGCGGAGCGAGGCGAGGACCTTGGTCGCGGTCGCGCGAGAGATTCCCCAGTCCTCGGCGATCTGCCGTTCGCTCGGAACGGTGTCCCCCTCGGCGAGTTCTCCCCCGACGATGCGTGCGCGCAGGTCGTTCACCACCTGCATGTAAGGCGGAATTGGACGGTCAATCTCAGGCATAACGGGACTCTCCTCCATGACTGGCTTAGGCCACTGCCAGGTTAGCGGCTCGTCTACTTGACGGTGG
>NZ_JAPEPM010000003.1:0-613433 GCF_026340105.1 Streptomyces sp. NBC_01433
GCTTCGGATCTATTTGGGTGCGGCACCCGGTGTCGGTAAGACGTACGCGATGTTGTCGGAGGCTCATCGTCGGGTGGAGCGGGGTACGGACTGTGTGGTGGCGTTCGTGGAGCATCATGGGCGGCCGCGTACGGAGGTGATGCTGCACGGTCTGGAGCAGGTGCGGCGCAGGGAGATCGAGTACCGTTCGGCGGTTTTCACGGAGATGGATGTGGATGCTGTTCTGGAGCGGGCTCCGGTGGTGGCGTTGGTGGATGAGCTGGCTCATACGAATGTGCCGGGTTCGCGTCATGCGAAGCGGTGGCAGGACGTGGAGGAGCTGCTGCGGGCGGGTATCGATGTGATATCGACGGTGAATATCCAGCATCTGGAGTCGCTGGGTGATGTGGTGGAGTCGATCACGGGGGTGCGGCAGCGGGAGACGGTGCCGGACGAGGTGGTGCGGCGGGCGGATCAGATCGAGCTGGTGGACATGTCGCCGCAGGCGTTGCGGCGGCGGATGGCGCACGGGAATATTTATCAGCCGGACAAGCTGGATGCGGCGTTGTCGAATTATTTCCGTCCGGGGAATCTGACGGCTCTGCGTGAGCTGGCGTTGTTGTGGGTCGCGGACCGGGTCGATGAGTATTTGCAGCAGTACCGGGGTGAGCACAACATCCGTTCGACGTGGCAGGCGCGTGAGCGGATCGTGGTGGGGCTGACGGGTGGTCCGGAGGGCCGTACGCTGATCCGTCGTGCGTCGCGGATGGCGGCGAAGGGGTCGGGCAGTGAGATTCTGGCGGTGTATATCGCGCGGAGTGATGGTCTGACGGCGGCGTCGCCGAAGGAGCTCACGGTCCAGCGGACGCTGGTGGAGGATCTGGGGGGGACGTTCCATCATGTGATCGGTGATGACATACCCGCGGCTCTTCTGGAGTTCGCGCGGGGTGTGAATGCGACGCAGATCGTTCTGGGTTCCAGCCGGCGCAAGACGTGGCAGTACATCTACGGTCCCGGTGTCGGTTCGACCGTCGCGCGTGATTCCGGTCCTGACCTCGATGTCCACATCGTCACCCATGAAGAGGTCGCCAAGGGCCGTGGTCTGCCCATCGCGCGCGGCGCCCGTCTGGGCCGCGCCCGCATCATCTGGGGCTGGCTCGTCGGCGTCGCCGGACCCGCACTGCTGACCACCCTGCTCACCAGCTTTCAGCCGGGCCCCGGACTCGCCAACGATGTGCTGCTGTTCCTGTCGCTCACGGTGGCCGCGGCGCTCCTCGGCGGTGTGCGGCCCGCCCTCGCCTCCGCGGCGGTGGGCTCGCTGCTGCTGAACTACTACTTCACTCCGCCCATCCATACGCTGACCGTCTCCGACCCGAAGAACATCGTCGCGATCGTGATCTTCTTCGCGGTCGCGGTGGCGGTCGCCTCCGTGGTGGATCTGGCGGCCCGCCGCACCCATCAGGCGGCCCGGCTGCGTGCCGAGTCGGAGATCCTCTCCTTCCTCGCGGGCAGCGTCCTGCGCGGCGAGACCAGTCTGGAGGCGTTGCTGGAGCGAGTCCGGGAGACCTTCGCCATGGATTCCGCGGTGCTGCTGGAGCGGGGCAGTGACGTCGACCCGTGGACCTGCGCGGGCAGCGTGGGTAACGCCCGCAGGGTCGAACAGCCCGAGGACGCCGACGTGGACGTACCGGTCGGCGACCACATGGCGCTCGCCCTGTCCGGCCGCGTCCTGCCCGCCGAGGACCGCAGGGTACTGGCCGCGTTCGCCGCGCAGGCCGTCGTCGTCCTGGACCGTCGGCGCCTGGTCAGCGAGGCCGAGGCAGCCCGCACCCTTGCCGAGAGCAACCGCATACGTACCGCCCTGCTCGCCGCCGTCAGCCATGATCTGCGTACCCCGCTGGCCGCCATCAAGGCCGCCGTCAGCTCGCTTCGCTCCGACGATGTCGCCTGGTCGGAGGAGGACGAGGCCGAACTCCTCGAAGGCATCGAGGACGGCGCCGACCGCCTCGACCACCTGGTCGGCAACCTCCTGGACATGTCCCGCCTCCAGACCGGCACCGTCACCCCGCTGATCCGCGAGACGGATCTCGACGAAGTCATCCCGATGGCACTGGCCGGGGTGCCGGACGACAGTGTCGAACTGGACATCCCGGAGTCGCTGCCGATGGTCGCCGTCGATCGCGGGCTGCTGGAGCGGGCCGCGGCCAACGTCGTGGAGAACGCCGTCAAGTACAGCCCCGACGGCGAAACGGTCCTGGTGTCGGCCAGCGCGCTCGGCACCCGGGTCGAGCTGCGCGTCGTGGACCGGGGCCGCGGGGTCGCGGACGAGGGCAAGGAACGGATCTTCGAGCCCTTCCAGCGGTACGGCGACGCCCCGCGCGGCGCCGGAGTCGGCCTCGGCCTCGCCGTCGCCCGCGGCTTCGTGGAAGCCATGGGCGGCACACTCGACGCCGAGGACACCCCCGGCGGCGGCCTGACCATGGTGCTCACCCTCCGGGTCGCGGACGGGCGCCCGCCCACGCGGCCCGACCTCCCGGCCCAGGCCACCTCGTGACGAAGGGCTGATCACGGGACGCCGCGCGGCCAACCGCTCGGAGCGGGCAGCCCCGGCCCTCGGGCGAGCCGCGCGCCAATCCGGCGGGGGCAACGGAACAGCCGACCGGGCGAGCCGCGCGCCCACCCACCGGGACGACGGGACAGCAGCCGGGGACGACGGATACCCACCCGGGACGACGGGACAGCAGCCGGGGACGAGGAACACCCCCTACTCGTCGAACCGCGAGATCTTGAAGATCGTCCGGGCGGTCGCCCCGTCGGTCTCCCGCGACAACTCCAGCAGCGCCGACTCCCCGTACCGCAGTTGCCCGCGCGCCTGCGAGACACGGGCCGCCGCGTCCACCTGATGCCACAGCGCGGGATTCGAGGCCAGCACCCGCGGATCCAGTTCGGCCCGGCCGCCGTCCTCGTCGCAGATGACGAGCCGCCGCACCACCTCGCCGGACCAGCGCGCCGAGACCAGCCGGTCGGTCCGTACCCGCTGCCTGCGCAGCGGTCCGCGCGACTCCAGCCAGTTCTCGCCCGCGGCCACCCGAGGGGGCAGCAGGATCACGAACAGCAGCAGCGCCAGCCCGGACCACAGAACCGTGCGGGGTGTCGTCAGTGTGCCGTCGCCCGCGTCGACGGTGACCAGCATCCCGAGGAACAGCGCCGCGCAACCGCACGCCGCCCGGAATTCCGCCGGCCAGTAGCTGTCGTGGACCGCGCCGGGTGTCGAGGGATCTCCGGCGGGCGGCCGGGTGGACCCCGGTGTGATGCGTCGATGCATGAGGCGACATTAGGAACACCACCCGTCGATCCGGAACGGTCTGACGCGTCTTTGACGCGGTGGCCGCCCGTCTTGACGGAGGTCTGACACGGCGGGTTCCCACGGGGTGCGGAAACACGCTTCCGAGCGTGCGCGGGCGCTACGCCGAATGCTCCACTGCTTCCGGGGTCCCCACGCGCGGCGACTTACGCTCGCCCTGTGTTCAACGTGCCGGAACTCCTCAAGCGCCTGGTGATCGGCCGGGCCATGCGCAGCGAGGACCTGGGCGAGACGCTGCTCAGCAAGCGGCTCGCCCTGCCGATCTTCGCGTCCGACCCGCTGTCCTCGGTGGCCTACGCCACCCAGGAGATCCTGCTCGTGCTCACGCTCGGGGGCCTGGCGTATCTCCACTTCACCCCGTGGATCGCTGCCTCGGTCGTGGCGCTGATGACGGTGGTGGTGCTCTCCTACCGTCAGGTCGTGCACGCCTACCCGAGCGGTGGTGGTTCGTACGAGGTGGCCTCGACGAACCTGGGACCGTCGGCCGGACTGGTGGTCGCCGCCTCGTTGATGGTCGACTACGTCATGACCGTGGCCGTGTCCGTGGCGTCCGGGGTGGACAACATCATCTCGGCGCTGCCCGCGCTGGTCGACCACCGGGTGCTGATGGCGCTGATCTTCGTCGCCCTGCTGACCGCGATGAACCTGCGCGGTGTGCGCGAGTCGGGCCGCATGTTCGCCGCTCCCACGTACCTGTTCATCGGCGGAGTGCTGATCATGGTCGCCACCGGCCTGCTCCGCTACGTGCTCGGCGACGCGCCGGTGTCGGAGAGCGCGGCGTACGGCATCAGGCCGGAGGCCGGGGAATCCAACCTCATGGGGCTGGCCCTGGTGATGCTGGTCCTGCGCGCGTTCTCCAGCGGCTGTACGGCCCTGACGGGTGTGGAGGCGATCTCCAACGGCGTCCCCGCCTTTCGCCGCCCCAAGTCGAAGAACGCCGCGACCACCCTGGCCGCGATGGGCCTCATCGCGATCACCATGTTCGTCGGCGTCACCACGCTCGCGCTGATCGCCAAGGTGCACATCACCGACAACGCCTGCCGGCTGACCGGCCTCGGCGGCGACTGCGCGGGCCACACCCAGCGCACCGTCATCGCTCAGGTCGCCGCCGCCGTCTTCGGCGGCGACAGCGTCGGCTTCTACTTCATCCAGGCGGCCACCGCCCTGGTCCTGATCCTGGCAGCGAACACCGCGTACAACGGCTTCCCGCTGCTCACCTCGATCCTCGCCCAGCACCGCTACCTGCCGCACCAGCTGCACAACCGGGGCGACCGGCTCGCCTTCTCCAACGGCATCCTGGCGCTGGCCGTTGTCGCCGGGCTGCTGCTGTGGGGCTTCAAGGCGGACGTGACGAGCCTGATCCACCTCTACATCCTCGGTGTGTTCACCTCCTTCACGCTCTCCCAGTCCGGCATGGTCCGGCACTGGAACCGTGAACTGCGCACCGAGACCGACCCCGTCGTACGACGGCGGCACCACCTGGCCCGCACCATCAACGCCACCGGAGCGGTCGTCACGGGGCTGGTCCTGGTCATCGTGCTGGCCACCAAGTTCACCCAGGGCGCCTGGCTCGCCGTCCTGGCCGCCGGGGTGCTGTGGCTGCTGATGCGGGCCGTCCGCCGCCACTACGACAGTGTCGCCGCCGAGCTCGAAGTCACCGACGCACACAGCGAACTGGCCCCTCCCTCCAGGGTGTTCGCGATCGTGCTGGTCTCCACGCCGCACAAGCCGACCCTGCGTGCCCTGGCCTATGCCCGCGCCTTCCGGCCGTACCAGCTGGAGGCCCTGACCGTCGCGGTCGACCCCGAGGCGCTGGCGGACCTCCAGCGGAAGTGGCAGGAGTACGACATCCAGGTGCCGCTGAAGGTCATCAGTTCTCCGTACCGCGAGATCACCAGGCCGGTCGTGCTGTACGTCCGCTCGATCCGGCGCGCCGGGCCGCGCGACGTCGTGGCGGTGTTCATCCCCGAGTACGTCGTCGGCCACTGGTGGGAGAACGCGCTGCACAACCAGTCGGCGCTGTGGCTGAAGAGCCGTCTGCTCTTCACACCGGGCGTGATGGTGATCAGCGTGCCGTGGCAGCTGCACTCCTCCCGCCACGCCAACCATCCGGCGGTACGTGCGCCGGGCGCCGTACGCCGCGGCGAACCCGCGCCGCCCGGCCAGTCGGCCGGAAAGCCGGTGGGCCACGACCGGCCGACGTGACCCGCCCTGCCCCGCCTCGGGGACGGAGACGGGGCAGGGCGGGGCGGTGCCGGTAGGTCAGAGGCGACGGCAGTGCAGGAAGAGCTGCGGCTCGGGCTCTCCCGCCGGGTGGGCGGGGGTGAACAGGCTGTTCTGCTCCCACTGGACCGAGAACCCGGCCTCCACCACCAGCGCGGTGAACTCCTCCGCGCCGAAACTCGTCACCCGCACAGGCCGGCCCATGAAGACGACGCCGACATCCTCCACATCCAGCGGCACCGTCGCCACGACCAGATGGCCTCCGGGCCTCAGCGACCGGCCGAGCCCGCGCAGCAGCCGGGACTGGTCCTCGCGGGACATCTGCAGCAGCGAGAAGTACGCGCAGACGGCATCGAAACCCTCTTCCTCCGCGTCCGCCCCGGCCGGCGGCATCGTACGGATGTCGGCGCACCGGAAGACCGCGCCGGGCACCTGCCGGGCCGCGATCTCCGTCATGACGGGCGACACATCGACGCCGAGCACCTCATGGCCCGCGTCGGCGAGGGTCTGCGCGGTCGGCCGCCCCGTACCGCTGCCCACGTCCAGGACCCGGCTGCCGGGCGCGAGGTCGGCCAGCAGCCGCTGGAGCGAGGCATGGTGGGCGGCCGAGTGGGCGAAGGCCCGTTCGTAGTCGGCCCCCAGCGAGTCGAACGCCGCTGCGGCCGAGAGGTGGTGGCCCTCACCCATGGAGTCGGTCATTAGGAGACGATCCTTCCCTCGCCCGGCGGTTCCCCGGGATGGTCGCATCATTCCCGGTGGCCATCAACGCCCACCGGAAACCCGCCGTGCCCACCGGGCACCGGGGGGCGGCGAAGGACCCTCTGCGGTGAACTTCCGCCCCCGCGCGGGTGAGTCAGCGGCTTTCGGGCCCGTCCGCGGTCCGGCACCCGCTATTCAGAGAGACATGACCACGAACTGGTGCCGCGGTGCCGGCGCCCTCACCCTCGTCGGCGCCCTGGCTCTCGCCCTCCCCGCCTTCGGCCCGCCCTCGCCCGCCCGTGCCGCGGAGGTCACCACGCTGGCGGACGCCGTGGGCCGGGTCCCCGTCGTCCCGGAACACGGCGGCGGCTTCACGCCCGGTGCGTTCCCTCACTGGAACGCGGGCCAGGACCTCAAGGACGGCTGCGACACCCGGGGCGAGGTGTTGCTCGACGAGGCGATCGAGGCGCCGAGTACCGGCGCCGGATGCGTGCTGTCGGGCGGCAGATGGCGGTCGAACTACGACGGCCAGGAGACCACCGAGCCCGGTTCCCTGGAAGTCGTCCACACCGTGCAGCTCGCCGAGGCATGGGAATCGGGGGCGTCGAAGTGGACCGCGGCCCGGCGTGAGGCGTACGCCAACGACCAGGGCGCGAGCACCTCGTTGACCGCGATCACGGCCCGTACCGCCAAGCAGCGTGGCGACCGTGACCCGGCCGACTGGCTGCCGCCGGTACCGGCGGAGCACTGCCGCTACATCGCCGAGTGGGTGGCGACCAAGCTGCGGTGGCGGCTCGACGCCGACACCGACGAGCACGAAGCGCTCAAGGTCTTCGCCGAGGGCCCCTGCGAGGACACCATCGTTCAGCACGTCACGGCGCCGTAGCCGCCGCCGGGGGCAGCCGGGCTACGGCTGCCCCGTCCGAGTTCTGTCCGAGTTCTGAGTATGTGACAGCGCGGCGGCTGAGTACCTTGTCCGATTCATCGCGGGCCGTCAGCTGGTGGGATGGACGGTATGAACAACGACTCCGAAGCGCCGCGGCACCCGCGTATCCAGCACGTCACCACCGCCGGATCCGCCCTGGCCGTGACGCTGCTCCCGCTCGTGGTCGGAGTCCTGCTGGCCAGGACGATGGCGGCGGACCCCATGACGTCGGTGAACGCGCTGGTCACCAACGGCGGCCATCGGGCCCGTGTGTCGCCGAAGGAGTGGCGCCGCTGCGGCAGGCACGCGCTGCGGCGGTGGAGACCGCCGAGCGCGTCTGACGGAACACCCCCTCGCGGGCCGCGGACCCGGCCGTAGGCGCGGCCCGGCTACACCGCCGCCGACCGCGGCAGCCGTTCGACGCGGAGCTCGTCCTGCGCGTACCGGCGGCGCAGCTCCTTCTTGTCGAACTTGCCGACGCTCGTCCTCGGGATCTCAGGCAGGACCGACCAGCGCTCCGGGAGTTGCCAGCGGGCGACCCGGTCACCGAGGTGGGCACGCAGTCCGGCGTAGTCGCCCGCCTCCCCGGCCCAGACCACCACGGCGAGCGGGCGTTCGTCCCAGCGGTCGTCCGGGACACCGATCACCGCCGCCTCCCGGACCGCGGGGTGGGCCATCAGATGGTTCTCCAGCTCGACCGACGAGATCCACTCCCCGCCCGACTTGATGACGTCCTTCGCCCGGTCCGTCAGGCGCAGACAGCCGTCGGAAGTGAGGGTGCCGAGGTCGCCGGTACGCAGCCAGCCACCGTTGAACTTGTCGGACGGCGCCCCGACGAGGTGGTACGAGCCGGTCACCCACGGGCCCCGGACCTCGACCTCTCCCACCGTCGCACCGTCGTTCGCGAGAACCGTGCCGTCCTCACCGGTGAGCCGGAGCTCGACCCCCGCCGGGGGCCGGCCGGCCGCGGAGCGGTAGCGCATGGCCGCTTCCGGGGAGCGCACATGATGCGGCGCCCTGGCGACCGTGCCGAGCGGTGAGGTCTCGGTCATGCCCCAGGCGGCGACGACCCGTACGCCGTGCCGCTCCTCGAAGCCGGTCATCAGCGACGGCGGGCAGGCCGCGCCGCCGACCAGGACCTCGCGCAGCGAGGACATGTCGCCGCCGTGGGTGTCGAGATGGGCCAGCAGCGCCGCCCAGACGGTGGGGACGGCGGCCGCGGTGTGCGGCTTCTCGGCGGCGATGAACCCGGCCAGCGGTTCGGCCTGGAGATGCGGGCCGGGGAGGAGCAGGGAGGCACCGGCCATGAAGGCGGCGTACGGCATTCCCCAGGCCATGGCGTGGAACATCGGCACGACGGCGAGGGCGCGCTTCGAGTCGTCCAGGCAGAGGGCTTCCGGCATGCACACCTGCATGGAGTGCAGATAGATCGAACGGTGGGAGTAGACAACTCCCTTGGGATCACCGGTGGTTCCGGAGGTGTAGCACATCGCGGCAGCCGCGTCCTCGTCGATCTCCGGCCAGTCGAAGTCTCTCGGTGCGCAGGCGAGCAGTTCCTCGTAGCGGTGGACCCGCACTCCGGGAAGGTGCGGCAGCGGTCCCTCGCCCACGACGACGAGGTGCTCGACATCGGGCAGTCCGGGCAGCAGCGGGGCGATCAGCGGCACCAGGCTCGCGTCCGCCAGGACGACGCGGTCCTCGGCATGACGGGCGATGTGCCGCAACTGATCGGCGGGCAGCCGCAGATTGAGCGTGTGGAGCACGGCGCCCATGGACGGGATGGCGAGATACGCCTCCAGGTGTTCCTGGTCGTTCCACATCAGGGTGGCCACCCGCTGGTCGCCGGTGACGCCGAGGCCGCGCAGTGCGGCCGCCAGCCTGGTCGCCCTGAGAGCGACCTCCGCGTAGGTGGCGCGCCTGGCCGCCCCGCCCGTCCAGGTGACCGCCTCGCTGCGGCCGTGCACGGTGGCGCCGTGACGCAGCAGGGTGGTCACGGTCAGGGGATGACGCTGCATGGTGCTGAGCACAGAGGTCTCCTGGTGAACGGGAGGGGCGGCTACGGGCGGGTGGAACGGTGTTACGGGAGGACGCGGCAGCCCGTCCTGGTGGCGTTGGCCGGATCGAGGACGTTCATCACCTCGTGCAGCACCTCGGAGTCGACCTGCATCGTGGCGTGCTGGGCCAGGTCGTACCAGCACATGTCCTGGGTGTAGAGGTTGCGGACGTTCGGGCCCTGGAGGAACTGCGAGGCGACCGGTGTCACGATGTAGTCGAGCTTCGTGGAGATCACGGTGTACTCGACGCCGGGCGCGGTGTCCCCGCCCGCGTTGACCTTCTGCAGGAACGCCGAACCAGGGGTCTGGTCCAGGCAGCCGGGGCACCAGCTCTCCAGCAGCGCCTCCGGTGCGCCCTTGATGCTCTGGAGCAGGGTGGCGAGGCCGGACAGGGTGGTGCCGTGGCTGGTCGGAGCGAGCGCGATGTACCTTTCGGTCTTCTCCGCCCCGCCCAGGAACTTCTGGTAGTAGCGCGGCAGCAGCCCGCCCTGGGAGTGCCCGACCATGTCGATCTTCGACGCGCCGGTCGCGGCGAGCACACCGTCGACGAAGGTCTTCAGCTCGGCGGCCGACCGCTCCATCGGGGCGATCGCGGCCAGCACCGGGATGCTGGGCATCCGGCCGTACGTCGGCGCGAACACGCAATAGCCCTTGGCCTTGAGCAGCGGGGCCAGCTCGATCCAGTTCAGGGTGCCGGTCACGAAGGTGCCGTGCACCAGGACGACCGGGCGCGGGTGTGCGGCGCTCGGCCTGCAGTTCCAGTCGTTCGCGCCGGGCAGCGCGACCGCCTGAAGCGCCTTGGCCGCGTCGATCGCACCTCCGGCGTCGGCGGTGGAAGCGGTGGCGGAGGTGGGGGTCGTGGGGGTGGGGGAAGCGGTGGGGGTGGCTGCCGCGGCGTGGGTGGCGCCGAGGCCGGCGGTGATGAGGATCCCGGCCGCGCACAGAGCTGCGGCGCGTCCCGTGCGCCGAAGCCGGATGCGGATGGACATGATGCCCTCCCGGATGTCGGTCGACCCGGCGGCTCCGGGTCGGCGCACATGGCAGCACCGCCGGGCCCCGGCCCGCGAGAGTAGACGCGGGATTGGTTGCCGGGTGCCAAACCCGAAGGTGCCGTGTTGTGCGCCGTGCACAGTGGCGGCAAGGAATTCCGGTCAGGGGTCTCCCGTTTCCGGCCGGGGCGTGCCACCCTCACCGGCCATGGAGCCGACGACGCTGTCACCCCGCACAGACGGTGCGCCGCCCGTCAGCGTGCCCCTGCTCATCGGGGAGGTACGGGACGAGCTGCGGAGCCGGTTCGCCCCGGCGGCCGACCGGATGGCCGCGCAGATCCTCGTCGAGGATCCCGCGTACGCCCGGCTGATCGGCCGCAAGGAGCTGGGCGACCGCATCCATCGCAACCTCTGCCAGGCCCTCACCGGTATCGCCCAGGCCGCTCAGAACCTGCCCGTGGACCTTCAGGACGCCATGAGCACCGGGAGCCGCCGCGTCGAACAGGGACTGCCGCTGGCCTCCCTGCTGCACAGCTACCGGCGGGGCGGCAGGCTGCTGTGGGAAATGATGTACGAGGTGATCGCCGAGCGTCGCCCCACCGCCCTGCCCGTGCTGCTCCCCGCTGCTGCCGTCGTCTGGGACGTCCTGGAACAGATCACCGACGCCGTCGCCGAGTCCTACCGGCAGGCCGAGGCCGCCCGCGCGGCCCGTGACCAGGAGCGCCGCCACTCGCTGCTCGACGCCCTGCTCGACGGATCGGGAGTGGCCGCCGGGCTCGCGTCCGAGGCCGCCGCCCGCCTGGGCCTCCCCGAACGCGGACGCTACGCCGTCATCGTCCTGCGCCCGGTCCCCGGTGCCCTGCCGCCGTCGTCCGACCCCGGCGCCGAGCTGCACTCGGGCCTGCGCATCCTCTGGCGGATCAGGGCGGACGGCGAGACCGGGCTGGTGCCCCTGGGCAGCGGCGGCCCCGAGGACCTCCGCAAGCTCCTGGCGGGTTACGACGTACGGGCCGGGGTCAGCCCGGTGGTGGGCTCCCTGGCCGACCTCGGGCGGGCGCGCTGGCTGGCCGAACTGGCCCTGCGGACCTGGCGGCCCGGCGGGGCGCCGACCGTGCTGCTCGACGAGCGGCTGCCCGACGCCCTGGTCGCCGCCCAGTCGGACCTGGCCAGACGGCTGCGTACGGTGGTTCTGGGGCGGGTCCTCGCGCTCCCCGCGGAGGAGTGCGGCACGCTCCTGACCACGCTCGGCGTCTGGCTGCGGGCGGGCGGCTCCTCGGTCGTCGCGGCCGAGCGCCTGTACTGCCACCGCAACACGGTCTCCAACCGGCTGCGTCGCCTGGAGCAGCTCACCGGACGGACACTCACCGACCCGGCCGGCGCGGTCGAACTGTCCCTCGCCCTGGCCGCCGTGGAGCAGCTCGGAGCGCAGTGACATCCACGTCGCGCCGTCCCGCGATTCGATGACCCCGGCGGACGATGCGGCCGCCGGGGCGGTGGAGTGGAGTGCGGGGCGTTCCCGGCGGCCGGTGGTTCAGTGGACGGGCTGCGCCTCGGGGGCCGACGGCCGCTCGAACTGGGTGCGGTGCAGCTCCTCGTACCGTCCTCGGGCGGCCAACAGCTCGGTGTGCGTGCCGCGTTCCACGACCCGGCCCTCCTCGATGACCAGGATCAGATCGGCGGCGCGTACGGTCGAGAGCCGGTGGGCGATCACCACGGCCGTCCGGCCCTCCAGCGCTTCGGCCAGGGCCTCCTGAACGGCCGCCTCCGAGGTGGAGTCGAGGTGGGCGGTCGCCTCGTCGAGGATGACGACCCGCTGACGGGCCAGCAGCAGCCGGGCGATGGTCAGCCGTTGCCGCTCGCCCCCGGAGAGCCGGTAGCCGCGCTCGCCCACCACCGTGTCCAGACCGTCGGGCAGGGATGCGATCAGTCCGTCGAGCCGCGACCGGCGCAGGGCGTCCCAGATGTCGTCCTCGCTGGCCCCGGGCCGGGCGAGGAGCAGGTTGGCGCGTACGGACTCGTGGAAGAGGTGCCCGTCCTGGGTGACCATGCCGAGCGTGTCCCGGATCGAGTCGGCGCTCAGATCGCGTACGTCGACGCCGTTCAGCCGTACCGAACCGGAATCCGCGTCGTACAGCCGGGGCAGCAGCTGCGCGATCGTCGACTTGCCCGCACCCGAGGAGCCGACCAGGGCGATCATCCGGCCGGGTTCGGCCCGGAAGGAGACGTCGTGCAGGACCTCGGTGCCACCCCGGCTGTCGAGCGTCGCGACCTCTTCGAGGGAGGCGAGGGAGACCTTGTCGGCGGACGGGTAGCCGAAGGAGACCCCGTCGAACTCCACGGACACCGGGCCTTCGGGTACCTGGCGGGCGTCCGGCTTCTCGGCGATCAGGGGCTTCAGGTCGAGGATCTCGAAGACCCGCTCGAAGCTGACCAGGGCGCTCATCACCTCGACCCGGGCACCGGCCAGCGCGGTCAGCGGGGCGTACAGCCGGGTCAGCAGCAGGGCGAGGGCCACGACGGCGCCCGGTTCCAGGCTGCCGCGCAGGGCGTAGTAGCCGCCGAGCCCGTAGACCAGGGCGAGCGCCAGGGCGGAGACCAGGGTGAGGGCGGTGATGAACGTGGCCTGCGCCATGGCCGTACGGATGCCGATGTCGCGTACCCGGCCGGCCCTGGCGGCGAATTCGGCGGACTCGTCGGCGGGGCGCCCGAAGAGCTTGACCAGGGTCGCGCCGGGGGCGGAGAACCGCTCGGTCATCTGGGTGCCCATGGTGGCGTTGTGATTGGCGGCCTCGCGCTGGAGGCCCGCCATCTTCGTGCCCATCCGGCGGGCGGGCACGACGAACACCGGCAGCAGGACCAGGGCGAGCAGGGTGATCTGCCAGGAGATGGTGAGCATCACGGCGAGGGTCAGCAACAGGGTCACCAGGTTGGACACGACGCCGGACAGCGTATTGCTGAAGGCGCGCTGGGCGCCGATCACGTCGTTGTTCAGCCGGCTGACGAGCGCACCGGTGCGGGTCCTGGTGAAGAAGGCGACCGGCATCCGCTGCACGTGGTCGAAGACCGCGGTACGCAGATCGAGGATCAGCCCCTCGCCGAGGGTGGAGGACAGCCATCGGGTGAGCAGACCGAGACCCGCCTCGGCGACCGCGATGAGGGCGATCAGCAGTGCGAGCCGGGTGACCGTGCCGGTGTCCCGGCCCTGCACGATCGCGTCGATGACGCGCCCCGCGAGTACCGGCGTGGCGACCGCGAGCAGTGCGGTGACCACGCTGAGCAGCAGAAAGCGGTTCATCCGGCGGCGGTGCGGCCGGGCGAAGGCCACGATGCGGCCCAGGGTGGCCCGGGAGAAGGGCCGCCGGTCCTGCTGGGCGTTCATCGCGCTGTGCAGCGATGACCACGCCGTGACTTCCATGTCCATGGGATGCTCCGGAATCTGATGGCCGACGTGCGGATCCCGTCGGCCGTGCGGCCGCCGGTACACAGCACGCTAGGACCTCAGGCAAGCTTGAGGTCAAGCGGGCGCGTGCGGGCGGGAACTCCCGTACCTTATGGGCGTACGACGGGGGAACACCGCATGCGTGTAAGAGAGTTGGGTGTCGCCCTCGACGGCTGGCCGGGCCGGTGGAACACGACCACCGATGCGCTGAGGTGCCCGGTGGCTGCCGGGGCGACGGACGCCGCGTGGGGCGGGTGCCGCATGGGGCGGGCGACGCGCGGGGCGGACGGGGCGCGGGGCGGACGGGGCGTGCGACGGGTGTCGCATGGGGCGGACGGGGCGTGCGGCGGGTGCCGCGTGGGGCGGCGTCCGGAACCGCGGAGCCGTAGCGTTGCCCCGGAAACGACCGTTGCGCGCGAGTCCGGGCCCGGGGGTGACGCCATGTGCTGGAGTGCGACCGCCGATCTGGCGGCGGGCACCGTCATCGTCGCGATCGGCGTGGCCGCCGTCGCGCGCACCCGCAGGGCCCGCGATCTTCCCCTGGCCGCGCTGCCCCTGCTGCTCGGGGCGCACCAGATCATCGAGTCGGTGGTCTGGCGCTCCGACGGCGGCACCGGCCCGGCCACCGTCGCCTGGGCGGTCATCGCGCTTCCGCTGCTGGCCCTGTGGGTGCCGCTGGGCGTCTTCTGCGCGGCTCCTGCCCGTGCTCGCGCCCGGCTGCTGGTGCCCCTCGCCGCCGGAGCGGTCACCGCCGCGTTCCTCGGGTACGCCCTCTTCGCCCGCCCGGTGACGGCCGAGGTCAGGGGACACACCCTCGGGTACGTACTGAACCTGCCGCATCCGCTGTTGCTCGTCGCGGGCTATCTCCTCGCCACCGTCGGCTCGCTGCTCCTGTCGGGCGACCGGCGCCTGGTGTTCCTCGGGGTGCTCGTCGCGGTCGGTGCCGCAGTCTGTGCGGCGCTGTGGCGGTTGGAGTTCATCTCCACCTGGTGCGCGTTCGCGGCGGTGTGCTCCGTCGTCCTGCTCGGCTGGGCGGGCCGAAGGCCCCCGGTGGCCGTGGCGGCGCCGTGAGCGAGGGATGAATCCGACCGGACGCCGGACAGACGGAACCGATCGGTCATGCGGTGCTGGCATGATCAGGGGCATGGACGAGTGCATCATCGCCGCGTGTGACGGGGCGTCGAAGGGTAATCCCGGGCCGGCTGCCTGGGCGTGGGTCGTGGCCGACGCGCAGGGGCGCCCGGAGCGCTGGGAGGCGGGCCCGCTGGGCACCGCCACCAATAACGTCGCGGAGCTGACGGCTCTGCTGGAACTGCTGGAATCCACCGATCCCGCCGTGCCCACCGAGGTGCGGATGGACTCGCAGTACGCGATGAACGCGGTGACGAAGTGGCTGCCGGGCTGGAAGCGCAACGGCTGGAAGACCTCGGGCGGCAAGCCGGTCGCCAACCGGGAGCTGGTCATGCGGATCGACGACCGGCTGAGCGGCCGGAACGTGACCTTTCGCTACGTGCCCGCCCACCAGGTGAACGGGGACCCGCTGAACGCGCTGGCCGATCAGGCCGCCAGCGAGGCCGCGGTCGCGCAGCGGGCGGCGGGCACGGCACACGGTTCCACGGAACTGCCGACGCCCGCTCCTGCCCGGTCCACCAAGGGCGGCCGGTCGGAAGGTACGGGTGAACCGGCCGGTAATGCGGCGGGTGCCTCGCGCTCGGGGCGCTCCACCACCAGCACGATCCGGGCCAGATTCGCGGGCCGGTGCCACTGCGGAAAGCCGTACGCGGCCAAGGACATGATCGCGAAGAACCCGAACGGCTGGGGCCACCCGGAGTGCCGGGCAGTCTCGGCCTGACGCGGTACCGGGCGGCGCGGGCAGGGGTGCTCGGCACTGACGTGGTGCTCGGCGGCGCGGACAGGGGGCGCTGAGCTCTGAAGCGGTGCCGGGCGCCCGGAGGCGGTACCTGGCGGTCCGTGGCGCCGTCCGGCGGCGTGACCGCCCCGCTCGGCCCGGTCCCGGCGCGCGGATCAGATGTCGGCCCAGACCAGCCGGCCCGCCAGGGCGACGCGCGTCCCCCACCGCGTCGCCAGCGCGTCCACGAGCAGCAGGCCCCTGCCGTCCTCCGGCAGTGACATGTCCGCGTCCCGGACATCGAGACCGTCGGGACTGCCAGGACCGTCGGGACTGCTGGGACTGTGGGGGCCGTCGGGACTGCCGGGACTGCCGGAACCGTCCGACGTTTCCGCGGTACGGGGCGCGGACCCAGCCAGGTCTCCGGGTGGGGCCGGGGACGGAATACGGGCCAGGCCGCGGTTCCATACGCAGATGCGTACCCCGTCGGCGGAGCGGAGCAATCGGCACCGGATCCGTCGGGTGCTGGTGTGCTGCACGGCGTTCGTGACCAGTTCGGTCACTATCAGGGCCGCGGTTTCGACGCGGTCCGCCGGTTCGCCCCACGCCCGCATCGCCTCCTGCACACGGTGACGGGCTTCCGGAACGCCTTTGGCGATGCGGGGAACCCACCAGCTGTGTGCCCGTGTGCTGCCAGCATCGGGAGCGCGTTTCGCGCAACTGACTATTTCCGACATGTATGTACTCTCGGTGCAAAGCGCATACTTTGCAAGCGACAGAGTGTGCCCATTGCTCCCCATTGAGGCCCCACCGAGGAAGGCACGTGCATGAGACCCCGATCCGGCCCCACCGTGGAGCACCGCGTCCTGGCGGCACGACTCCGGCTGCTGCGGGAGCGGGCAGGCGTCAGTCTGCAGGCGGCGGCCGAGGCGCTGGACGCCCACCCGGCCACCGTGCGGCGCATCGAACGGGCCGAGACCGGACTGGACGCCCGGCAGGTCGGGGAACTGCTCGACTGCTACGAGGTCCCGGCCGCGGTGGCCGAACCGATCATGGCCGGACTCGGCGCCGCGAACCTGCCCGGATGGTGGCACCGGTGGCGGGACGCGATGGAGAGCTGGCAGCAGGACGTCATCGGCATGGAATCCTCGGCCAGCCTCGTGCGGACCTGGCACCCCGCGCTCGTACCGGAACTGCTGCGCACCCCCGCGTACGCCGATGCGCTGTACCGGGTGCAGTACCCCGAAGACACCCCCGCCCAGCTGGAGCGGCGCGTCGAGCTGCTGCGGGAGCGCCAGCGCCGTCTGCGCGACCGCGGCGCCGCGCTGTGGGCGCTGCTGCCCGCCGCCGCCCTGCACACCCTGGTCGGCGGCCACGACGTCATGGACGAACAGCGCGGAACACTGGCCGACGCCACGCACCGGAAGCACCTCACCGTGCAGGTGGTTCCGCTCGATCATCCGCCGCACGCCATGACCGGCGTACCGCCGCTGCACCTGCTGCGGGTGCCCGCACCCGAGATCGGTGACCAGGCCATCCTGGAGACCCCGGGGGTCCGGGTGGACATCATCGACGACCCGGACATCGTGATGGACCACCGCATCCGGCTCGACGCGGCGTGCGCGGCCGCCCCGCACCCCGGCACGCCGCTGCCCGGCTGGTGAGCGGGGCCGCGCACCGGCGGTGACTGGGATGGCGGCGGGCGACGGTGACCGGGATGGCGGCGGGCGCCGGTGCCGGACAGGGTGGGGGAGTGGTGCAGCCGCGCAGAGCCCAGTGGATCCCCGTCGGGGTCATCGTCCTGGCCGTCGTGTTCGACCTGGTGACCCCGACCGATGTGACCTCCGCCCCGCTGCTCACGGTGGCACCCGTCGCCGCCGCACCGCTGCTGGGGCTTCGGGGCATCATCGCGGTCGGCCTCCTCTCCATGGCCGTCCACGCGGTGCTCGCCCACTTGGACGGCACTTTCGGCTGGGAGCGGGGCGCGGCCAACCAGATCACCCTGCTGGCCGTAACCGTGCTCGCCGTCTTCATCAACCGCACGCTGGAGGGCCAGCACGCCACGACCCGGCGCGCCCGACAGGTCGCCGCGGTGGCCCAGCGCGCCGTGCTGCCCAGGCCCCCGTCGCGCCTGGGCGACCTGCGCATCGCGGCGCTCTACGTGCCCGCCGAGGACGAGGCCATGATCGGCGGCGACCTCTACGTCGTACAGGAAACTCCGTTCGGTACGCGCGTGATGGTCGGGGACGTACGGGGCAAGGGGCTCGGTGCCGTGAGCGCGGTCTCCGCGGACCTGGGGGCCTTCCGGTACGCCGCGGACCAGGCCGAGGACCTGCCCGGCCTGGTGCTCTCACTGGAGCACGCGCTCCTGCGTGAGGGCGGGCGGCGGGGCGGCCAGGAGCAGGAGGAGGGGTTCACCACCGCCCTGATCGCGGAGTTCGCCGCAGACCTCACCGCCGTACGCATCGTCAACCGCGGCCACCCGCCGCCCCTGCTGCTGGACGAACAGGGGGTGGCCACCGCGCTCGAACCGTCGGAGGAGGCGCCTCCGCTGGGGATGAGCGCGCTGGGAACCTGGCGGTCCCCCGTCGACACCTTTCCCTTTCCGCCCGGCGCGACGCTGGTGTGTTTCACGGACGGCATCACCGAGGCCCGCGACGTCAACGGAACGTTCTACGACCCCGCCGTGCGCCTGCCGGAGCTGCTCCGGCACCGCGCGCTCGTCGGCGAACCCGCCACTCCGGCGCAGATCCTCCACGCCCTGATCGAGGACGTGGGACGCCACACCGGTGGCAGGGCCCAGGACGACCAGGCGCTCCTCGCGCTGCACCGCCCCCGGCACTGATCCTGTGCACCCGGACTGCCCGCCGGGCCGACCGGCTCCGCCCTCCCCGATACGTACTGCCGCGCTGTTTGTGGTTTGAGGTGCCTGTCGTCGGTCATTCGCACCGGTACGGACCGAACCAACCGACCCCGAACTTCGGGAGTGAGTCACATGGAGAACTGGCGCATGCGCGCGGCCTGCCGCGAGGTGGACCCCGACCTGTTCTTCCCCATCGGGAGCACAGGTCCGGCACTCGTCCAGACCGAGGACGCCAAGGCGGTCTGCGCGACCTGCCCGGTGCGGGCGCAGTGCCTGCGGTGGGCTCTGGAGAACGGACAGGACTCCGGCGTCTGGGGCGGCCTGGGCGAGGACGAGCGGCGCGCCCTGAAGCGCCGCACCCGCAGGCGCGTCAAGGAGACCCGCTGACCGCCGACGCGCCGGTGCTCGCCACCCGCGGCACCGCGTCCCGGACCGTTCCGGTGCACGATGAGTCATGGACACCACCGCTTGGCTCCTCTTCGGCGCGGCCGCCGCGCTGCTCACCCTGGGCGTGGCGGCGATTCTCCTCGTCCGCGTGATCAAGGCCAGGAAGCTCCTGCTGGACGCGGGAATCCCGCTGCGTGACAAGGCACTGGTGTGGGCGGCGGTGATCTACACCGTGTCGCCGGTGGACCTGCTGCCGGACCCCGTCTACCTCGACGACATCGGTTTCCTGATGCTGGCCCTGCGCTCGCTCCACGCGGCAGCCGCCGCGGGCGGGGCGCGCCTGCGGGCGGCAACCCTTCGGCGGCCGGGAGCGACTGACGCTACGTAACCCGCCCCGGGCGGCACCACACCCGACGGCGCGGCAAGGGCGGCATCCCGCCTGCCGAGGTTCCCGAGTGACGAAGCCCCCGCTGCCCTGATGGGCGGCGGGGGTATCCTCGCTGTGACGGCGCAAGCCCAACGGCAGCTCTCCTCGTACTTCACCGCGGTGAACTCGACGGGCTGCCCGTTGAGGGCGGCACCCGGGGCGGGCGATACTGGGTGCACACCTTCCAGTTGCTTTCCAGTAGGACCATGCGGCCCTGCGCCGCGTCCGTTGTCGTGATCGACGTACCCGAGTCCAGGGCGCCGCGGGCCGCCTTGACCGACTTCCCGACCTGGTTCGGCATCTTGTCGCCTGCCGCCTTGGGGGCCTTGGCGTCGCTGGAGGGGCACGTCTCCTCAAGCTTCACCGCACCGAAATCCAACTCTGTGTCGGTGGACACCGTCTTGCCCGCCTTGACGTTCTGGGAGCCAAAGGTTCCGTTGGTGACCCAGTTGTGATCATAAAGTGAAGAAATCGCGGGCTGTGCTGGGCGTGCGAGGTATCTCCACCCGGGCCGAGAGGGCCGTCCTCTTGGCTGCTTCCTCATCGAGGAGGCAGCGCATAACGTTCCCTGAAGCGTGGCCTCTTGGGGCGACCGCTCTCGATAGCATCCATATTGTGGCCGGTCGGAGGTGCTTCACGGACGCCCGGCCCTGACTGCCATCTTTCGCTCTCCGTCGGCTCTCCGTGCTGCGTGATGTCCCACTGGACGAGCCGTTCGTTGAGCGCCTGGAAACGTCGGGCCGGATCCCGGACCTCTTCGCTCCCGTGAAGGTGATCTCTGGGCGCGACTGCCCGCGAGCAGGTCCGGCTTCAGCACGCTGGACTTGGCAGGGAATGGAAGCGGACCGCCGCTGACCTGCGCCGTCTCAAGGACCGAGATTATTCTGAGTCCGCTGCCTGCGATGCCTCGGGCGGAACCGGCGAAGCAGACGGCCGGATTGCAGAGAGTCCGCCTCCTCGGCCCGGACTCCGAGGGAGGTCCTCGCAGCGTTCAGGAACGAGTCGTACCCACTTGCGTAGGACGCCGCCAGTCCAGCCCTCGCCGTCATCAAAGCCGCCCGGTCCTGCTGCAAAGTGCCAAACCGGATGAGTTCAGGAGCGTCGTCAAACAGCAGCGTCCGGCGAAGCTGATATGCCTCGTCGACGACACTCTGCGGCGCCCGGAGTTCCAGTGCCGTGAACGCACGTTTCAGCGGCTGCGGGTCCAGATCCCGCGCCCGGCTCTCCATCGCGTCCCACTGCCCCTGGAACGCGTTCTCGTACAGGGTTTGGAACTCTTGGTACACCTGCTCGGCTTGGGTGATGAACTCGGCATAGAGCGAGGGCAGAAGCTCACGAATCCACTGAGCGTCCGCCTGGTAGCGCATTGCTCGTGCCTGGTTCCGACCGGCAGCAACGGCGCCGGCGGCGCCCAGGAACGCGCCACCGAGAGCCGCTCCCGCAGCGATCACCCCGACCAGAACTTCGCCGTCCACGTACGCCCCCGCCTGTTTACGAAGGCCGGAAGCTACCACGGCAGACAACCGCTACTGCCCCGGTTGAGTGCTGAAGAGCCCTGCAGGATGCCGAACTACCCGCTGAGGTTTTGCCGGGATGCCGAAGCGCTACCACCGAAGACGTCGCGGGGCTGTACGAGTTCGTCCTTGAGCGCGCCAATGAGGAGTGGGAGGCAATCATGGGTCATGAGATCTTGGACCCCGACGCCCTGACCCGCTTCTGCAGCATCTCGAACTGCAACAAGCTTGCCGTGACGAGTGCCTCCGCGTACATCTTGGACCTCCTCAAGCAAGGCGATGCCGAGCAGGCCGCCCTCACCTGGCACTACTTGACCGCCGCTGGCGAGGAGTGGAGGGAACACCCTGACCACCTCCACCGCTGGGAGAACATCCAGCGCGCGGAGATCCGTCGGCAGCTCGCGGGTGACTGACGTGGACGACGATGTGGAGAGGGTCGACGCCGAACTCATCGACGACGCCCGCCTCCCCGCCCTACTGCCCGAGGGGAGGTCCTCCCGGCCGCTCGTTGACCAGCACGCGATTCCGGGCCGTGTTTCAGGAAGCGGGTGACTCGTGGGCGGCGAGTTCTTCGGCCAATACCATGCAGCGCAGGCGGGCCGGGGAGAAGTCGTAGGGCATCTTTCCTATGGCTTCGAATGCGCTCATGGACTCTTGCCCCCCGCCGGAGCTTCGGCCGGCCTCGTCCTCACCCTCATCAGCGGTAGCGGGGTGCAAAGTGTCCCAGGAGTCGAAGAGCGCGTCGTCGCTCTCCGGCAGGCCGGAATCCTCGATAACGGCGTGCAACGCCTTTTCGAAGGCGTGCCGTTCGGCAGCCACCCGGGCCACGCGGGGGTCATCGACGGCGATCGCGTCGTCGAGTGCCTCCTCGGCTGCATCCATACGGTCGGAGTCCTCCCGCAGATCCGGGTGAGTGGCCAGGGCGATGAAACGGGTGGCCTGGACGGCCGCACCGAGCGGGCCGAAGATCCGCTCGGTGACCAGCAGGCTGTCCAGGTCCGCCTGGCGCAGGGAGCCCTCGGGCAGGCTCTTGAGGCGGCTGGTGACGAAGTCGGAGAGCAGACCCATCCTGCTGCCCTCGGTACGCATGCGCTGCACGGCAGTCCGTTGCCGCCGCAGTTCCGCTTCCTGGGCGACGAGGGTTTCCTCCAGCCGTTCCAGGATGCTCGCGATGCCGTCGTCGCTGTCGGCACCGGCGGAAGCCGTGTCGGCGGAGGCGTCACGGATGTCGTCCAGGGCGACCCCGGCGTCGGCCATCTTGCGGATCCACAGCAGCCGGATCATGTCGTCGTAGCCGTAGCGGCGGCGGTCGTCGCCGCCCCGCACGGGCTCGGGGAGCAGGCCGATCTCGTGGTAGTGACGGATCGCCCGCGGTGTGGTGCCGACGAAGGCCGCCGCGTCACCGATCTTGACCTGGCGCGGCGGGATGAAGGACGAGTACATGAGCAGGGGCCTTCCTCAGTGGGGCGGGACGTGAGTCCACCGGACCACATACCGCTACGGAAGGTGCAACCCGAGTCTCTTCGCCCGGTACCCGTGCCAGGACAAGCACCCCTTCTCCGTAACGATCGGCCCGCCCTCTGCCAGGACAACCGCGGGAAGGCAGGCGGGGGCACAGCCACTGGTGTATCGCTGCGACCTGGACCGTCGCCTCAGGCCGCACCGCGGGTTCGTCGAACCGGGTCGCCACGGCCCGATGCTGCTTGAGACGGCTGATCACACATTCGACAGCGTGCCGCGCCTTGTAGTCCTGACGGTCGAAAGCGGGTGGACGGCCACCGTTACGGCCCCGGCGCCTGCGATTGCGGACCTGATCGGCCCGCTCGGGAATCGTGCACCTGATGCCGCGTCTGCGCAGCGGAGTACCTCGACCGTGGGGCGAAGCGCGGCGACATCCAGTGCCTCAAAGCCGGCCCGGCCCGAGCAAGTCGACCGCACCGCTGACCAGTGGCCCAGACGGCACGATGCCGCCGGCCTCGGTGAATGTGGTCGGTGGCATCACCGCGTCAGAATGCTGAAGCACGGGGTGGGGGCGCATTCTGTGCGCCACTGATCGGGGGTACCGCCGCTTCGGTCTGTCCATGGATTCACGGTGGCACGGGTTTCCGATCGCTCCCCCTGGTTCCCATGGCCCCAGGTCACGCCGCTTTCGTACCGCAGGTGAGGCGGGTCGAGCGTGTGGCCCATGAAGGCGGAATCCGGGGGGAATCGGGGGAGCGAACGCCTGTGGGGGACATTCGGGGAGTCCCCACTTCGGTCCTCAAGGGATATCGCGGGAATTCAAGGGCACGGGAAAAGTCCAGGTCAACGCCTCCCGTGATCTTCGAGCGGAGATTTCCGCTGGCGGCGCCGCTCTGGCCGGGCAGAACACCGCGTACAACCAGCCACCGCACCCGAGTCTCGCGATCGGCTCCGGAGCGCCGGGCGACCCGCGTACCGACGCACCTCCCCGGTCGTCGGACACTCGTACCCGGCCGTCGTACGTTCCCGGTCGGCGGACGCTCGCACCGGGGCGTCGGCCGACCCGGTCATCGGCCGCCGGGCGGCTCGTGGGCGCGGCGGCCATCGGCGTACGTCGGTGTCCGTCGGCGGTCAGTGCGGAACGCTGGCCGTGATGACCTTGCCGCCACCGGCCCGGTCACGCACGCTGACCCCGGGGGCCAGCCGCCGCACCATCAGCCATCCGAAGCCGCCGGTCCGCCCCGTCAGGTCGGGCGCGCGGGGCTGGGGATGGACGGAGCTCGGATCGGTGACGCTGATATGGACGCCGCTGCGGTCGACCTTCAGCCACAGCGCGGTGACACCTCCGGCGTGCCGGAGCGCGTTGGTGACCAGCTCCGACACGAGCAGCAGCAGATTCTGGACCGTGTGCGCGGCCGGAGCGGGATTCAGCCGCAGCAGGAACGAGGCGACCGCCTCGCGCGCTTCGGCGGCCCGCTGAGGCCGGCAGACGAACTCGGTACGCGTCTCCCCAACGGGTGAAGGCGCCATCGGAATGTGGTCTTCGGTACTCATTCACACTCACTCCGTCGAGTCGGCACCTTGACAGTGGTTCGCCTACCCCCGCTCACGGATTGCATGGACCGTGTCCGGAGAATTCCGGCGGTCGTGATCGAGCCGTCGGCCGCCCCGCCCGTCCAGGGGGCACGGCCCGTGAGGCAGCAGGCGGATCCCGCCGGATCCCGCCGGATCCCGCCGGATCCCGCCGGATCCCGCCGGATTTCGCATCACGATCCAGTGCGCGCCCCTGCTCACGAACACGGCCCCGCACTCCTCGTGCCAGGACCGGCTGACGCCCAGAGGGTCGGTGACGACCGGCGGCCGGTTCTTCCGCCCGCGCCATGGGACGACGCGGGACGGCTGCCCGCCGGGGGAGCGCAGCACGGTCAACTCCGTTTACCGCGCCTCGATCAGGGCGCCGAGTCCTGTCGCGTACGAGGTGAACGCCGGTACGTCGTCCACCGCGAAGTCGGGATGGGAGCCGCCCGGCCGCGCACCGACGGTCGTTTCGTATGAGGAAGACAATGGGTAATCCCACTGCGGGTAACGCAAGGGCCGGGCTGTCGGGGCGTGCGGCGCGCGACGGGCCGTAGCTCCGGGCCGCTCGCGTCCGCCCCGGATCGGGCCGGTCGCTCGGTCGCCCGGCTGCCGGGCCGCTCGGTCGCGCGCGTAGGTGTAGGCGTAGGAACCGGTGTCAGCTTCCGCGGCCTCGTGGTGAGACCGCACCGGCGAAGGGCGGGCGGGTGGACGAGCGGGCGGGCGGACGAGTTCTGCCTGCTCCGGGCCGTGTCCCCCGGCCGGGTGGTCGGGGGGTGCGTCCACGCCAAATTTCTATCGTTGGAAATTTTGCGTGCACGACCGTTGTGGTGCGTTTGGCGGTGTGGCTCAATGTTCGACCATGTGCTGTGCCTCACAGGTCCGAGGCACTTCGGCTCCTTCGACGAGGACGACGCCTTGAGACGACAACACCCCCGCCCCCGAGCCCTGTTCAGGGCGCTGGCCTGTGCCGCGGCTCTACTGATGCCCCTCGGTGCCACCCTGGTCCCGGCGGCTGCCGCCGCGCCCGCCAAGCCCGCCGGAGCGCTTGCCGCGCCCGCCGGAGCCGCGGCGACCGCCTTCGCCGACGACGACCCGGCCATCGAGGTGAACGGGCTGAAGGGTGAGTACTTCAGCATGTCCGCCCCCGGTGCCCGCGACTTCGCCGAGCTCGGTGCGACAGCCCTGGATCCGGAGATCAACTTCCCCGCACTCACCGGTGCGTTCGAGTCCGCGACCGGCAGAACCGAACACACGACGGCCCGCTGGACCGGCCTTCTGGAGGCGCCCGAGACAGGCGACTACACCTTCGCCGCCAGCGGCGACAACGGATTCCGACTCTTCCTCGACGGCAACGTTGTCATCGACCACTGGCAGCCGGACTGGGACAACGAACAGACCAGCGAACCCGTCGCGTTGACCGCCGGAGAGCCGCACGAGTTCCGGCTGGAGATGTTCCAGGACACCGGCGGCGCCAACATGTTCCTGCGCTGGTCGAGCGAGAAGCTCAAGAAGCAGATCGTGCCCGAGTCCGCCTTCACCCCGCCCGCGGGCTTCGAGGTCTACCCGGTGGGCCTGAGTGTCGCCGAGGACGGCACCCGGATCCAGGCCACCTTCGAGGACCGGGTCAGCGACATCGCGGGCGTCAAGGACCACCTCCGGATCGAGACCGACACTTCCCCGATGCCGGTGAAGTCGGTCGTCAGGGCCTCGGACAACCCCGAGGCGCTCATTGTCACGCTCGCCGGGCCCGTGCAGAAGGGCCAGCAGGTGCGGTTCGCGTACGACGGTGAGGGCGGTCTCCGGTCGGGCGGCGAGATCGTCCCGGAGATCAGCCGCACGGCCAGGAATCTCTCCACGCACCGGCTGACCACCTCGTGGGGCGACAAGCTCGACCGCGACCACCCGTTGCCCGAGTACCCCCGGCCGCAGCAGGTGCGGGCCAAGTGGCAGAACCTCAACGGCCCCTGGGAGTTCGCCGGGGCCACTGAGGGCGAGCGGCCCGTCTTCGGCAAGAGGCTCGGCGAGCGCATCACCGTGCCGTTCCCCGTGGAGTCCCAGCTGTCGGGCCTGGAACGCCATGAGGACCACATGTTCTACCGCAGGCTCGTCACGGTGCCGAAGAACTGGTCCGTCGGCGGCAACGGCAGCGGGGCCCAGCGGCTGAAGCTCAACTTCGACGCCGTCGACTACCGGGCCACGGTCTGGGTCAACGGCACGAAGGTCACCGAACACACCGGCGGCTACACCGCATTCAGCGCCGACATCACCGACGCGCTGAAGGGCCGCGGCCCGCAGGAGATCGTCGTGGCCGTCACCGACGTGACCGGACCCGACCAGCCCAAGGGCAAGCAGTCCACGAACCCAGGCGGCATCGTCTACACCCCCTCCTCCGGCATCTGGCAGACCGTGTGGATGGAACCGGTCGCCCCCGCCTCCGTGGACACGCTGACGACCACCCCGGACATCGGCAGCGGCACGCTCGCGCTGACCGTCAACTCCGCCGACGCCTCGGCCGGAGCCCGCGTCAAGGCCGTCGCCCGCGACCGCAGGGGCAAGGTCGTCGGCACGGTCTCCGGACCGGCCAACCGCGCGCTGACCGTGCCGGTGCGGAACCCGCACCTCTGGTCGCCGGACGACCCGTACCTGTACGAACTCGATGTGACCCTGACCGACGGCCGGTCCACGGACACCGTCGAGAGCTACTTCGGGATGCGCTCCCTGAAGATCGACAAGGTGGGCGGCTACCAGAAGCTCGTGCTCAACGGAAAGCCCTTCTTCTCCCTCGCCATGCTGGACCAGGGATTCTGGCCCGACGGCCTCTACACCCAGCCCAGCGACGCGGCGCTCACCTTCGACCTCAAGGCACAGAAGGACCTCGGTTTCAACGCGGTGCGCAAGCACATCAAGGTGGAGTCGCCCCGGTGGTACTACCACGCCGACCGGCTCGGTCTGCTGGTGTGGCAGGACTTCGTCTCCAGCGACATCAACGGCGACCAGGGCAAGCGGGCCTTTCTCTCCCAGGGCGCGGAGATGATGAGGCAACTGCACAACTCGCCCTCGATCGGCGGCTGGATCGTCTTCAACGAGGGCTGGGGCGAGTGGGACCGCACCGAGACCGGAAAGATCGCCGAAGCGGTGAAGGCCGATGACCCGTCCCGTGTCGTCAACGCCCACAGCGGGGTCAACTGCTGCTCCTCGAAGGGTGATTCCGGCAAGGGCGACATCCTCGACCACCACGACTACGTGAACAACGACGCACCGTTCCCCGACCACCGGGCCGCGATGGACGGCGAGCACGGCGGATTCACGCTCCGTACCCCCGGGCACATGTGGCCTGGCGCTCCCGCCGCCATCTACAGCGGGGTCGCGGACAAGGCCGCGCTCACCGCGAAGTACGTCGACAACACCCGTACGTACTACCTCGCGGCCGCCGGCGCCGAGCTGTCCGGCTCTGTGTACACCCAGGTCAGCGACCTGGAGAATGAACTCAACGGCCTCTGGACATACGACCGCAGGGAGGTCAAGGTCGACCCCGTCAAGGTCCGCCGGATCAATCAGGAGGTCATCGCGGCGGGCGCGGCGGCCGGTGACCGCGACGGGCTGAAGGGCGGCGCCGCATGGTCGCTGGACGAGGGCAGGGGCACGACCGCCGCCGACAGCGGCCCCAACCGGGCGCCCCTGGCACTCGTCGCGGGCGCCTCCTGGACACCGGGCGTGAAGGGCTCCGCCCTCAGGTTCGACGGCGCCGGACAGTACGCCGAGACCCGCGGCCCGGTGGTCGACACCACCGGGACCTACTCGGTGTCGGCCTGGGCGTCACTGGACTCGCTCCCGGGCAACTACACCACGGTGGTCAGCCAGGACGGCCGGCGTCAGGAGAATCCGTTCTATCTCCAGTACGGACAGGGCGCGTTCGCCTTCAGCACCCCGGGCGGCCACCGCGCGCGGCTGGAGATGAAGCCGCGGATGGGCGCGTGGTACCACCTCGTCGGTGTACGCGACGGGGACGAGCTGAAGCTGTACGTCGACGGGAAGCCGGTGGCGACCGCCGCGGCGGGTCCCGCCGACGTCAGCACCGGGCCGCTCTCCGTGGGCCGCGCCAAGTGGGGTGGTGGCAACGTTGACTTCTTCGACGGATCCATCGACCAGGTGAAGGTGTACGACAGGGCGCTCACCGACGACGAGGTGAGCGCGCTCCACAGCGGCGAACGGCCGTAGGCGTCCGCGGAGGGGCCGGCCGAGCGGCGACACGACGCTCATCGCCGCCCGGCCGGTCCGGCAGGTCGCCCGCGTCGCGGCCCTCCGCGTGGACCTCTGCGTCGCGGCCCTCCTCATCGCGCCCGCCGAAGCTTCGGCGCGGAATCGGCGTGCGCAAATCCCTTACGCATCCGAGGAGTTGACCACCCTCTCGCACCGCCGCCGCAGGACGGCGGCACATTTTGGAAACGCACCGACCACGCTCTTGCCGCCTGTGCCGCACCGCCTATATAACGTTGTAAACCGAGCCGCCGACAGGCCGCGCAAGCCCCCTCGCCCGCCGTTCGCGCAGGACGGCGAAGGGGCGTGAGTCATGCGGTCCCCTCGGCCGCCGAGCGGCCGTCACGTCATCCAGTCATCGTTTCTGTCCCGACCGCACGCCGATCGGCGTGCGGTCAATCCGCCAAGGAGCGTCCCGCGCATGATGATCCAGCGCCGATCCCGTACCCTCGCCGCGGCCTGCCTGCTCGCGGCCACCGCCACGCTGGCCGCCGCCGGCTGCGCCAAGTCGGAGACCACGAACAGCGCGGGTTCCGGCAGCGGCCAGGGCGCCCAGGCGGCCGAGTCCCCCCAGAGCAGCTCCGGTTCGGGCTGTTCGCTGCAGACCTACGGCGCGCCGAAGCTGGACCTCAAGGACGCGGTGGTCGGCTTCTCCCAGTCGGAGAAGGAGGCCAACCCGTTCCGTATCGCCGAGACCCAGTCCATCAAGGACGAGGCCAAGAAGGTCGGCGTCAAGAAACTGCTCACCACCAACGCGCAGTCGCAGCTCTCCAAGCAGATCAGTGACATCCAGGACATGCTGTCGCAGGGCGCCCAGTTCCTCATCGTCGCCCCGCTGAACTCGGACGGTCTGGAACCCGCCCTGAAGGCCGCCGCCGCCAAGAAGGTGCCCGTCCTCACCATCGACCGCAAGGTCAACTCCACGGCCTGCAAGGACTATGTGGCCTTCCTCGGCTCCGACTTCGTCGAGCAGGGCAAGCGCGCCGCCGACGCGATGATCAAGGCGACCGGCGGCAAGGGCAAGGTCGCCATCCTCCTCGGTGCCTCCGGCAACAACGTCACCACCGACCGGACCAAGGGCTTCGTCGACCGGATCAAGGCCGAGGCGCCGGGCATCGAGATCGTCGCCCAGCAGACCGGCGAGTTCGCCCGGGACAAGGGCCAGCAGGTCATGGAACAGCTCATCCAGTCCAAGCCCGACATCACCGCCGTCTACGCGGAGAACGACGAGATGGGCCTCGGTGCGGTCACCGCGCTCAAGGCCGCCGGGAAGAAGCCCGGCAAGGACGTCAAGATCGTCTCGGTCGACGGCACCCGCAACGCGGTGCAGGCACTGGTCAACGGCGAATACAACGCAGTCATCGAGTCCAATCCGCGCTTCGGACCGCTGGCCTTCGCGACCGCGCGGAAGTTCTACGGCGGTGAGGAGATCCCGGAGAACGTGATCATCACCGACCGCGCGTACGACGAGTCCAACGCCGAGGCATCCCTCGGCGGCGCGTACTGACCGTACTGACCCCTCCCTCCGGCTCATGGCCGTCGCGGCGCTGCCCGGCGCCACGACGGCCGCCGGGCCCACACTCCCGTAACACCGGAAGGTCAGGTTCGATGGCACCACCCGAAGCAGTACCCGAGCCGTCGCAGGCCCCCGCCGGGCCCGTGGCGGCCGCCTCGACCGCAGTCCCGGCAGCCTCAGGAGCCCCCGGAACTCCCGAAGCTTCCGGAACCCGAGCAACCCCCAACACCGCGGCGGCCCCCCACGCCCCAACAGCCGCCGGAGCCCTGGCGCTTCCCGCCGGCGCCGTGCTGGAGGCCCGCTCGGTGAGCAAGCGGTTCCCGGGGGTCGTCGCCCTCGACGACGTCTCCTTCGCCCTGCGCGCCGGGGAGACCCATGCGCTGGTCGGTGAGAACGGCGCCGGGAAATCCACCCTCATCAAGGTGCTGACCGGGGTCTACCGGCCCGACGGGGGCGAACTGCGGATGGCCGGATCGCCGGTCCGCTTCGCCCGGCCGTCCGAGGCCCAGCAGGCCGGGATCTCCACCATCTATCAGGAGGTGAACCTCGTCCCGCTGATGAGCGTGGCGCGCAACGTCTTCCTCGGCCGCGAGCCCAAGAACCGCCTCGGGCTCATCGACTTCGCCCGGATGCACCGCGAGACGACCGACCTCCTCGACGGTTTCGGCGTCCGCCTCGACCCCCGAAGGCCCCTGCACACCCTGGGAATCGGCACCCAGCAGATGGTCGCGCTGGCACGTGCCGTCTCCGTCCGCGCCCAGGTCGTCATCATGGACGAACCCACCTCCTCCCTCGAACCGCGCGAGGTGGAGACGCTCTTCCGGGTCATCGCGAACCTGCGCGGCCAGGGCATCGCGGTTCTCTACGTCAGCCACCGCATGGACGAGCTGTACCGCGTCTGCGACCGCGTCACCGTGCTGCGCGACGGCCGCCACATCCATACCGGCGACCTCGCGGACCTGGACCGGATGCAACTGGTGTCGATGATGCTCGGCCGCGACATGGCCGAGGTGCGCCGCTCCGGGGTCACCGGCTTCGCCGCCGGGGGACACGACGCGGCCCGTACCCCCGTGCTCACCGCCACGGGACTCTCCAGCCGCCACCAACTCCACGACATATCCCTGTCGTTGTACGCGGGCGAGGTGCTCGGACTCGGCGGACTCCTCGGCTCCGGTCGAAGCGAGACGGCCAAGGCCCTGTCCGGCGCGCTCGGCCTGGACGCCGGAGACGTGAGCGTCGACGGCCACCGGCTGAGCCGCCTCACCCCGGCGGCCGCGATCCGGGCGGGCATCAGCCGGCTGCCCGAGGACCGCAAGGCCGACGGGATCGTCCCCGGTCTCTCCGTCCGCGAGAACATCGTGCTGGCGGCCATGCCCCGCCTCTCCCGCGCCGGAGTCATCTCCCGGGCCAGGCAGGACCGCATCGTCGACATCTTCATGAAGCGCCTGCGGATCAAGGCGTCCAGCCCCGAGCAGAAGGTCGGTGAGCTGTCCGGCGGCAACCAGCAGAAGGTGCTGCTGGCCCGCTGGCTCTGCCTGGAACCCAAGGTCCTGCTGCTGGACGAACCCACCCGGGGCATCGATGTCGGCGCCAAGGCCGAGGTCCAGAGCCTCATCGACGACCTGGCCCGCGAGGGCCTGGCGGTCCTGCTCATCTCCTCCGACATCGAGGAACTCATCGAGGGCGCCGACCGCGTCGTCGTCCTGCGCGGGGGCTCCGTCGCGGGCGAACTGGCGGGCGACGACGTGGCGGAGAGCCGCCTGCTCGCCGTGCTCGCCGACCACACGCCGGAGCCCATTGGGAAGGCCCCGGCCGCTCAGGAGGACCCCCGATGACCACCCCCGCCACGCTCTCCCCGCCCACGAAACCCGCCGCGAACCCCCTCGCGCGGCTGCGCGACCCCGCCTGGTACCAGGAGTACGGCGTGTACGCCGCCGTCGTCGTGGTGCTGCTCTTCAACGCCCTGTTCACCGAACACTTCATGACCGCCGACAACCTGCGTACCCAGCTCGTCCAGGTCGCTCCCATCGTGATCGTCGCCCTGGGCATGGCCCTGGTCATCGGCACCGAGGGCATCGACCTGTCCGTCGGCTCCACCATGGCCCTGGCCACGGCGCTCCTGCCGCTCTACCTCGGATACGGGCTCGTGCCCGCGCTCGTCGTCGCGATGCTGGCGGGCGCGGTCGTCGGCGCGGTCAACGGGACCCTGGTCTCCCTCGTCGGGCTCCAGCCCATCGTCGCCACCCTCGCGCTGTTCGTCGGGGGCCGGGGCCTGGCCCTGGTCCTGGCCGACGGGCGGCTCAAGCAGATCGTCAACCCGGATCTGCTCGCCCTGGGAACCGGTTCGTTCCTCGGAATCCCCCTGGTCGTGCTGATCGCGGGCGCGCTCGCCGTGGCCGTCGCGTTCCTGGTCCACCGCACCACCTTCGGCCGCCGGCTCGTCGCCATCGGCGGCAACCGCTCGGCGGCCACCCTGGCCGGACTGCCCGTCACCCGCGTACTCATCGGCGTGTACGTGCTCTGCGGAGTGCTGGCCGCCCTGGCCGGCATCCTCGCGACCGCGAGACTCACCGCCAGCGACCCGTCCTCGATGGGCACCCTCATGGAACTGTCCGCCATCACGGCGGTCGTGGTCGGCGGCACGCCGCTGGGCGGAGGCTCCATCCGGGTGCTCGGCACCGTGGCGGGCGCCCTGCTGATGCAGCTGCTGCGCGCCACGCTCGTCAAGCACGACCTGCCCGACTCCACCGCACAGATCGCCCAGGCGGCCATCATCATCGCCGCCGTCTACGTCGCCCGGGAGCGTCGGTCCCGATGAACGAAACCACCCCCGCCCCCGCGCCCCGGGCCCCGGCACCGCGGAAGACACCCGCGGCCGGACCCGGCGGCGCGCCCCGCCCCCTCGCCGGCCCCGAACCGGCACCCCGGCAGCGCATCGCCGAACTCGTCCAGCGCCAGGGCGTCCTCGCGGTCCTGCTGACCGTCGTGGTCATCGCCTCGTTCGTCTACCCGACGTTCGCCTCCCTGGACAACGCCCGCGGGGTGACCGTGCAGGCGTCGTTCCTCGCCGTCGTCGCCCTCGGCATGACGCTGGTCATCATCACCGGCGGCATCGACCTGTCGGTCGGCTCCGTCTTCGCCCTCGGCGGGGTCCTGGCCGCCTGGGCCTCGCAATGGGGCCTCCTGCCCGCACTGCTGGTGCCCCTCGTGGCGTGCGGCGCGATCGGACTGCTCAACGGCTTCCTGATCGCGCGGGCGGGAATGGCGCCCTTCATCGTCACCCTCGCCACCCTGCTCGCGGCCCGGGGTATCCTCCTCGCCCTCACCGACGAGGGCGCCACCACGTATCTGGTGCCCAAAGGGTCCGCCTTCGCCGAGCTGGGACAGGGCAGCGTCCAGGGCTTCGGGTACCCGATCCTGATCGCCCTGGTGCTGTTCGGGGCGGGTGGCCTGCTGCTCCAGCGCACCTCGTTCGGGCAGACCCTGTTCGCCGTCGGAGGCAGTGGTGACGCCGCCACCCTGATGGGCCTCCCCGTCGCCCGTACGAAGATCCTCGTCTACACGCTCAGCGGGCTGCTGGCCGGACTTGCCGGGGCGCTCAACGCGGCCAGGCTGTCCTCCGGCGTCACCATCGTCGGCGTGGGCATGGAGCTGGACGCGATCTCCGCCGTCGTCATCGGCGGAACGCTGCTCGTCGGCGGTGCCGGTTCGATCAGCGGCACGCTCTGGGGCGTTCTGCTGCTCGCCGTCATCCAGAACCTCATCAACCAGATCGGCTCGCTCAACTCCTCGTACCAGTCGGTGGTCAGCGGGGGCTTCCTTATCGTTGTCGTCGTGGCCCAGCGCTATCTGGCGCGCAGTCGCAGAACCACCTGAACCCGTCGGGGCCGGGCAGAGCCGAATCCAAGTCAAGGAGTGCCGTGGGCGTCAGCCTCAAGGACGTTGCGCAACGGGCGGGCGTGTCCATCAAGACCGTGTCGAACGTGGTGAACAACTATCAGCACGTCACACCCAAGATGCGGGCCAAGGTGCAGCAGGCGATCGACGAGCTCGGCTACCGGCCGAACCTCACCGCCCGGCACCTGCGCAAGGGCCGCACCGGCATCATCGCCCTCGCGGTGCCCGAGTTCGGCAACCCGTACTTCGCGGAACTGGCCGGAGCCGTCGTCGACGCGGCCGCCCGGCACGACTACACCGTGCTGGTCGACCACACCGCGGGCCTCCGCGAGAAGGAACTGCTGGTCAGTCAGGGATTCCGGTCCCATGTGATCGACGGCCTCATCCTCAGCCCCATCCATCTGGAGACGGAGGACCTGATGGCACGCACCGAGACGGCGCCGCTCGTCCTGCTGGGGGAGCGCGAGTACGAGGCCCCGTACGACCACATCGCCATCGACAACGTGGCCGCGTCCCGCGAGGCCGTACGCCACCTGATCGACAACGGGCACCGCCGGATCGCGTTCCTCGGCTCCCGCACCGGCCGCGAACGCCAGCCCGCCCACCTGCGGCTGCGGGGCTGGCGCGAGGAACTGGTGGCGGCGGGCATCGAGCCGGACGAGTCCCTGGTGGTGGTCACCGACGGCTACGGCCGCGAGGACGGGGCCGCGGCCATGGCCTCCCTCCTCGACCGGGGGGAGCGGCCCGACGCGGTGTTCGCCTACAACGACCTCATCGCGGTCGGGGCCATGCGCACGATCACGGAGCGCCGGCTCGCCGTCCCGGCCGACATCGCCGTCGTCGGCTTCGACGACATCGAGGAGAGCCGGTACGGCACGACCACCCTCACCACCATCGCCCCCGACAAGGAAGCCATCGCCCGGCTCGCCGTGGACAGCCTCGTGGAGCGCCTCACGGGAAAGCCGGTGTCCGAGCCCCGGCGGCCACGCCCCGGATACCGCCTCATCGTCCGCGAATCCACCGCGCCCCGAACCGGCCCCGGCCCCCTCGGCCCGTAGGGCCCTCGCCCGGCGGCGCGCTCCCCACAAGGAACGCCGATGCCCAGCCCCACCGCGCACCGCACACCGTTCGGCTCCGCCCACGGTCATACGGAGGCCGACCTCTGGACCCTCGACTCCGGTACGGGAGTCCGGGCCGAAGTCCTCACGTACGGCGGTGTCCTGCACAGCCTCACCGTGCCGGACACCGCCGGGTTCCCCGGTCACATCGTCCGGTCGCTCACCGGGATCGACGACTACACCGGCGAGAACCCCTACTTCGGTGCCGTCGTCGGACGCTACGCCAACCGCATCGCACACGGCCGCTTCCCCCTCGACGGCACCACGCACCACATCCCCGCCAATGACCGGGGCCACGCGCTGCACGGCGGCCCCGACGGCTTCCACACCAAGGTGTGGCGGGCCACCGCCCGGGTCACCCACACCGCCGCGGCCCTCCGGCTCACCCTGCGCAGCCCCGACGGCGACATGGGCTTTCCCGGTGCGCTGGACGCCGCCGTGACCTACACCCTCGACACCACCGGCACCTTCGCCCTCGACTACACCGCGACCACCGACCGCCCCACGGTCGTCAACCTCACCAACCACGCCTACCTCAACCTGGGCGGCGGCGACATCCTCGGCCACACGCTGGAGGTCGACGCCGACCACTACCTCCCGGTCGGCCCCGACGGCATCCCCGAGGGACCCGCGGTGCCCGTGCGGGGCACCCCGTTCGACCTCACGGCACCGCGCCGGGTGGGGGAGCGGATCGCCCTCCCGGACGAGCAACTACGCCTGGCGGGCGGCTTCGACCACTGCTGGATCCTCCGCGACCCGGACGTGGGCACGGACATGGATCCGGACGCGGACACGCACCCGGCCACCGGCCCCTGGCACCCCGGCGACCTGCGCCGCGCCGCACGTCTCACCGCCCCCGACGCGGCCCGGACGCTGGAGATTTGGACCACGGAACCGGGCATCCAGGTCTACACCGCCAACCAGCTCGACGGCACGTTCACCGATGCCCGGGGCCGCCGCCACGGGCGCCACGGCTCGGTCTGCCTGGAGACCCAGCACCTCCCCGACTCACCCAACCGCCCCGCCCACCCGAGCACCGTGCTGCGCCCCGGCGACACGATGCGCAGCCGTACCGAATGGCGCTTCCCGCACCTCACGGGTGCTCCGGGGGACGGCCGAAGCAATTAATCGGTTGCGGGGTGCGACGCCGCCCTGCTGTAATCCCGGCACACGCATTCGACCCAGGAGATGATTATGCGCGGAGCTTTTGTGTCCACCCAGACAGGAATTCACACCTATCTTGAGGGCATGAAGCTCAGTGCACACGTTGAATCTGGGAATTCTGGCGCACGTCGACGCCGGTAAGACAAGCCTGACCGAGCGGCTGCTCCACGCCGCCGGAGTCATCGACGAAATCGGCAGCGTCGACGACGGCAGTACACAGACCGATTCGCTCGACCTGGAACGGCAGCGCGGCATCACGATCAAGTCCGCCGTCGTCTCCTTCGTCATCGACGACATCGCGGTCAACCTGATCGACACCCCGGGCCACCCGGACTTCATCGCCGAGGTGGAACGGGTCCTCGGCGTGCTCGACGGCGCCGTGCTGGTCGTCTCCGCCGTGGAGGGCGTCCAGGCGCAGACCCGCGTCCTGATGCGGACGCTGCGCAGGCTGCGCATCCCGACCCTGATCTTCGTCAACAAGACCGACCGGGCCGGAGCACAGTACGAACAGCTCCTCGCGAGCATCGCGGAACGGCTCTCCCCGGACATCGTCGCGATGGGCTCGGCCCAGGGGCTGGGCACCCGCGGCGCGCGCGGCACCCCGTTCACGGCAGCCGACGCCGCCTTCACCGCCGCGCTGACCGACCTGCTCACCGCCCACGACGACGACCTGCTCGCCGCGTACGTCGACGATCCGACGGCCGTCCCGTACGAGCGGCTCCGCGGCGCACTGGCCGCGCAGACCGGGCGGGCGCTGGTGCATCCGGTCTTCTTCGGCTCCGCCGCCACGGGTGCGGGTGTCGCCGACCTGGTCGCCGGAATCACCGAACTGCTGCCCACCGCACCGGGCGACGCCCACAGCCCGGCCTCCGGCACGGTGTTCAAGGTCGACCGCGGTCCGACGGGGGAGAAGATCGCGTACATCCGGATGTTCACCGGGACGGTGCGTACGCGCGAAGTGCTCCGGTTCCGCAGCGCGGACGGGACACAGGGCGAGGGCAAGGTCTCCGCGATCAGCGTCTTCGACAGGGGCACGGAGGCGCGCCGTCATTGCGTCGACGCGGGCCGGATCGCCCGGATCCGGGGGTTCGGGGACATCCGGATCGGCGACACGATCGGCGACGCGGCGGCCGAACCGGTGGTGCACCACTTCGCCCCGCCGACCCTGGAAACGGTCGTCGTCCCCCACCGCCGGGCGGACCGGGGCACCCTGCACCTCGCCCTCGGACGGCTCGCCGAACAGGACCCGCTGATCGCTCTGCGGCACGACGACATCCGGCAGGAGGTGTCCGTCTCCCTCTACGGCGAGGTGCAGAAGGAGGTCATCCAGGCGACGCTGGCGGACGAGTTCGGCGTCGAGGTCACGTTCCGCGAGACCACGACCATCTGCCTGGAGCGGCCCGTCGGCACGGGCGCCGCCTTCGAGATCATCGACAAGGACCCCAACCCCTTTCTCGCCACCGTCGGACTCCGGGTCGATCCCGCCCCGCTCGGCAGCGGAGTGGAATTCCGGCGGGAAGTGGAACTCGGCTCCATGCCGTATTCCTTCATGAGAGCGGTGGAGGAAACCGTACTGACCACACTGCGTCAGGGAATTCACGGCTGGCAGGTCACCGACTGCGTGGTCACGATGACACATTCGGGATACTGGCCCCGGCAGAGCCATTCCCATGCGACGTTCGACAAGACGATGTCGAGCACCGCCGGTGACTTCCGCCACCTGACGCCCCTGGTGCTGATGAGCGCCCTGCGGGAGGCCGGAACCAGGGTGTACGAGCCGATGCACCGCTTCCGGATCGAGCTGCCGTACGACACCTTCGGGCCGCTGGTGCCGGTGCTCGCCCGGCTGCGCGCCGTGCCGGGGACACCCGTGGTCCGGGGCTCGACATGCACGCTGGAAGGAGACGTCCCGGCCGCCCGTGTGCATGAACTCCAGCAGCTGCTGCCGGAGATGACGCGGGGGGAGGGCGTCCTGGAGTCCGCCTTCGCGCACCACCTGCCGGTCACCGGAACGCCCCCGGAGCGCTCGCGCACCGACCACGATCCGCTGCACCGCAAGGAGTATCTGCTGCGCACCCTGCGCCGGGTCGGCACAGGCGGCGACGGCAGCTGAGCACAGAGGGGGGTGCGGTCCGGTCCACGGGACCGCACCACCCCGAGTGCCACCCGCCCGCGACGGGCTCAGGCCGCGGTGAAGCGATGTGTTCCCGAACCCGCCGCGAACACGGCGCATCCCTCGTCCAGCCGGAGGAACCGCGCCGAGCCGCCCTCGGCCGAGGCGCTGCTGCCGCCCGGGACCCAGACCTCGGCGGTGGTGTTGGCGGGGAACGAGACCCGCGGCGAGAACCCCTTCCGGCCCGTCGACCAGCGGGTGGTGACCGGTCCGTAGAGCGAGTCGAAGCGGCCTTGAGCCTTGGTCACCCCGCCGCCGGGGCGCGGCCGGACCACGATCTTCCGGAAGCCCGGGGCGCCCGGGGCGATGCCCGCGATGTTCGCGTACATCCATTCGCCGACCGAGCCGTACGCGTAGTGGTTGAACGAGTTCATCCCGGCGTCCAGGAAACTTCCGTCCGGCCTGATGGAGTCCCAGCGCTCCCACATCGTGGTCGCGCCCCGGTCGATCTGATAGCCCCAGCTGGGGAACGTCCGCTGTGTCAGCAGCCGGTAGGCGACGTCCGTATGGCCGGTGGCGGTGAGCACCGGGAGCAGTCGTGGGGTACCGAGGAAGCCGGTCGACAGATGCCAGTCCTTCGCCTCGATCAGCGCGACCAGCCGGTCGGCGGCGGGCCCCCGGTCGGTCGCGGTGAGCGGATCCATGGACAGAGCCAGCACGTACGCCGTCTGCGTGTCCCCCTTCACCCGTCCGCCCGCCGAGACATAGGCGGCCCGGAACGCCTCCCGGACCCGGCCGAACAGCGCCCGGTACGGCTCCGGGTCCTTGCCCAGCACCCCGGCGGTCCGGGCCACGAGATCGGCGCTGTGCGCGAAGTACGCCGTACCGATGACGTCCTTGGGCGTCTCGTCCTGGATGTTGAGCCAGTCGCCGTACCCCTCGTCGGGGCGCAGCAGGCCCGTGCTGTGGGTGGTGAGGTAGTCCAGCCACTTCACCATCGAGGCCCAGGACTGCTCCAGCACCCTCACGTCCCCGTACGCCCGGTACAGCGCCCAGGGCACGGTGACCCCGGCGTCGCCCCACCCCGCCACGCCCTTGCCGACCGGCCCGACGAGCGGCGCCACGTCCGGGAAGGCGCCGTCGGTGGCCTGGTCGTCACGCAGATCCTGGAGCCACTTGGTGAGGAAGCGGGCCGACTCCATCGTGTACGCGGCGGTGGGGGCGAACACGTTGATGTCACCGGTCCAGCCGAGCCGTTCGTCCCGTGCCGGGGTGTCGGTCGGAATCGAGACGAAGTTCCCGCGCTGGCCCCAAGTGATGTTGCTGTGCAGCTGGTCGAGCTGGGGAACGTTCGTGGAGAAGTCCATCGTGAAGGGCGCCGCGGTATGGATCACGCGCCCCACGACGGCGTCGCGCGACGGCCGGCCGGGATATCCGGTGACCTCGACATAGCGGAAGCCGTGGAAGGTGAAGCGCGGCTCGTACGTCTCCGTCCCGCGCCCCTTGAGGATGTACGTGTCCGTGGCGCGGGCGGTGCGCAGATTGGCGGTGTAGATCGTGCCGTCCGGGTTGAGCACCTCGGCGTGCCGCATCCGCACGGTGGTTCCGGCCGGACCGCTGACCGTCAGCCGGGCCGTCCCCACCATGTTCTGGCCGAGGTCGAAGACGAACACGCCGGGCTCGGGCTCGGTCACCGCGCGGGCCGTCAGCTCCTGTGCCACCCGGGAGGGCCCGTCCACCCCGGCGACCACCACCGCGGTGACCCCGTCGACGGCGTCCGCCCCGGTCCACGCGCTGTCGTCGAATCCGGTGCGTGTCCACCCGTCCGTCTCCAGGCGGCCGTCGTACGTCTCGCCCGCCATCAGGTCGGCCTCGGTGACCGGCCCGGCAGCCGCGCGCCAGCCGGTGTCCGAGACCACCCGCTCGCTCGTTCCGTCGGTGTAGGTGATCTCCAACTGAGCCAGCACGGCGGGCTGTTCTCCGTACTGGTGCGGGCCGAACCAACCGATGCTGCCCGCGTACCAGCCAGCGGCCAGCGTCACCGCGAGCGCTTTGCCGCCGGGCCGGAGCAGGGCCGTCACGTCGTACGTCTGGTACTGGACCCGCTTGCGGTAGTCGGTCCAGCCCGGCGCGAGCCGGTCCTCGCCGACCCGCTCGCCGTTCAGATACGCCTCGTACAGGCCGAGCGCCGTGGAGTACAGGCGGGCCCGTGCCACGTTTCGGCGCCCCAGCCGGAACTCCTGGCGCAGCCGGCCGGCGGGGGAGTGCGCCACCGGGACCTTCCCCCAGGGGCCGGAGCCCCAGGGGGCGAGGACGGCGGCGGCGGACCAGGCGGTGTCGTCGTAACCGGCGGACCGCCGGTCGCCCTCGGGCTCCCGGTCCACGGTGCGCCAGTCGGCGCCGGTGGGGAGGGTGCGCACCCCGTCGGCGGTGGTGAGTTCCAGTACGCCCAGCAGCCCGGCCGGTCCGGCCACGGCGTTGGTGGCGGACACCGCGATCACGTTGGCGCCCGGCCGGAGGCGCGAGGTCACATCCACGAGGACCGGGCGGCTCCAGTTCCGCGCGGGGCCGTCCGCCTCGGTGTGCGCCACCTCGGCGCCGTTCACATGGGCGGTGAAGCCGTCGTCGGCGGTCAGTACCAGGCGGGCGCGGGTGACGCCCGGCGGGACGTCGGCCCGGCCGCGGAACCAACGCGTCGCCGCGGGCGCGCTGGTGGCCGGATCGCCTTCGGGGAACCAGATCCATGAGGCGTCGTCCAGCGCGGGTGCGCCGGTCAGCGCGACGGGCGCGCCGATCCACCGCGCGGACCAGTCGGTGGCCTCCAGGAGTCCGGTCTCCCACCAGGACGGCGCGCTCCATCCGGAGGCCGTGCCGTCGGCGTCCCAGACTCGCACCGACCAGAAGTAGCGCGTGCGGGACACCAGGGGCGGTCTTGCGTACGGCACCAGGACCGACTGGCCGGACGCGACCTTGCCGCTGTCCCAGACGTCCGGTTCGGCCAGCCGCCCGGGGTCCGTGGCGACCCGCAGCCGGTAGGCGCTCTGCCGGTGGCCGGGCCGGTCGGAGGTGAGCGGCCAACTCAGCCTGGGGCGCGGAGTGTCGAGGCCGAGCGGATGGTGTACGTATTCGACGCCCGGTCCGGCGACCCGGACCGCGTCGGCGGCGCCGCCGGAGAGGGCGGCTCCCAGGGCGGTGGCGGCGGTGTTGCTGAGCAGTCGTCCTCTGTTGATCACAACGCGGCTCCGTTACGACTCGATGATGAATCGTTTCACGGCAGTGAAGCTAGAGTTGTGGGTGTGCTACGTCAATAGGCACGTTGAGACTGAAACCTTTCATGGCTGACCATTCATGGCCGCTCGGGCGCGCAACGGCGTCGCCCCGTGTGGCCCGTGGCGCCGGAGCGCGGAAATTCATCCGTGTGCGCGGCAAGCTCCCTCCATCAGCCCTGTCGCTCCGTCAGATCCCCCTCTGATCGGTTGACTACGGAGTGTGGGTGACATGTTCCGCTGAGTTATGGGGGAGATAGGGGAGGTCTGTTTCCGGGCCCGGAGCCGGCACGCCCTGAATTCCCCGAACCGGTCATTGGGAGAACCTCGGTGGAGAACACGGAATCCGTACGCAGCTGTCCGTTCGACTATGCCCAGCAACTGGAGTTCGACCCCCAGCTTCGGGAGTTGCTGACCGAAGCGCCGGTGTCCCGCATCCGTATGGCGTACGGAGAGGGCGAAGCCTGGCTCGTCACCCGCTACGAGGACGTCCGGACGGTCACCACCGACCGGCGCTTCAGCCGCAGTGCCGTCACGGGCCGCGACTTTCCGCGGATGACCCCGGAGCCCATCGTCCAGGCGGAGTCCATCAACCTGATGGACCCGCCCGACAGCAGCCGTCTGCGGAGCCTGGTGGCCAAGAGCTTCACCCCCCGCCGCGTGGAGCACCTGCGCCACCGGACCCAGCGCATCGTGGACCAGCTGCTCCAGGACATGGAGGACGGCGGATCCCCGGCCGACTTCGTGGCCCGGGTGTCCGCTCCGCTGCCGCTGATCACCATCTGCGAGGCGCTCGACATTCCCGAAGCGGACCGCCCCTGGCTCCGCGCCCACGCCCTGACCATGATGAACACCGGCGCCGCGGGCAAGGAAGCCGCGGTACGTGCCAAGGCCGAACTGCGCGCGTACTTCACCGAACTGACGGCCGACCGGCGCCGCTCGCCCGGCGAGGACCTCATCAGCACGCTCGCCACGGCCAGGGACGGCGCCGAACTGCTCGACGACAACGAACTGGCTGTCATGGCCATGGTGCTGCTCATCACGGGCCAGGACACCACGACGTACCAACTCGGCAATATCGCCTACACGCTGCTCACCAGGCCCGCGCTCCTGGAATCGCTGCGGGCGGCCCCCGAGCAGCTGCCCCGGACCCTGGAGGAGCTGCTGCGGTACATCCCGTTCCGCAAGGGCGTCGGCATTCCTCGGATCGCCACCGAGGACGTGGAGCTCGGCGGCGTCGCCATCCGGGCCGGTGACGTGGTCCACGTCTCCTATCTGACGGCCAACCGGGACGCCAGGAAGTTCGAACGCCCCGACGAACTGGACCCGGACCGGCCGTCCATCCCGCACATGACGTTCGGCTGGGGCGCGCACCACTGCCTGGGCGCGCCGCTCGCCACGATGGAACTGGAAGTGGCCTTCTCGTCGCTGCTGACCCGTTTCCCGGCCCTGAGCCTCGACGTACCGCCCGAGGAAGTCCAATGGAACACGACCTCCATCTGGCGTTATCCGCTCGCCCTGCCCGTCACGTGGTGACGAGAGCCTCCGCTCCAGAGAACGAGGAGAACCCATGGCGACTCTGTGCCGACCGGCCATCGCTGTGCCCGAACACGTCATCACGATGCAGCAGACCCTGGACCTGGCCCGGGAGACACACGCCGACCACCCCCAGCGCGGCCTCGTCCTGCGGCTCATCCAGAACACCGGGGTGCAGACCCGGCACCTCGTCCAGCCGATCGAGGAGACCCTGAGGCACCCCGGATTCGAGGTGCGCAACAAGCTGTACGAGGCGGAGGCGAAGACCCGCGTCCCCGAAGTCGTCCGGCAGGCACTGGCGAACGCCGAACTGGAGGCCGCGGAGATCGACCTGATCGTCTATGTGTCCTGCACGGGCTTCATGATGCCCTCGCTGACCGCATGGCTGATCAACTCGATGGGCTTCCGCTCCGAGACCCGGCAGCTCCCCATCGCCCAGCTCGGCTGCGCCGCGGGCGGTGCGGCCATCAACCGGGCGCACGACTTCTGTCTCGCCTACCCGCGGGCCAATGTGCTCATCGTGTCCTGCGAGTTCTGCTCGCTGTGCTACCAGCCGACCGATATCGGGGTCGGCTCACTGCTCTCCAACGGACTGTTCGGGGACGCGGTTTCGGCAGCCGTGGTCCGTGGGCAGGGCGGCACCGGCATGTACCTGGAACGCAACGGTTCCCATCTGGTGCCCGACACCGAGGACTGGATCTCCTACGCGGTACGCGACACGGGATTCCACTTCCTGCTCGACAAGCGGGTGCCCGGCACCATGGAGATGCTCGCGCCGGTCCTCAAGGATCTGGTCGACCGGCATGGCTGGACCGTTCCGGCCATGGACTTCTTCATCGTGCACGCGGGCGGTCCGCGCATTCTCGATGACCTCTGCCACTATCTGAACCTGCCGCCGGAGATGTTCCGCTTCAGCAGGGCCACGCTCACCGAACGAGGCAATATCGCCAGCTCGGTCGTCTTCGACGCGCTCGCGCGGCTGTTCGAGGACGGTTGTCCGGCGGAATCCGCGCAGGGGTTGATCGCCGGATTCGGACCCGGCATCACGGCAGAGGTGGCGGTCGGCCGCTGGGCCGTCCACGGGGAACAGGCCCGGGAGCGCGGCGACCGTACCGACCGGGGGCTCAGAGAGAGCGTTGCGCTGTCCGGCTGATCCCGCTAAGGCATCCCCGGGGTGGGGACGAAGGAACTGGTGTTCGCACTTCGCGGATCTGCCTCTTCCCCGCACGATCCCCCCACCCCGAGGAGAACGTATGCGCCTGCGCGCCCGCTGGGCACCAGCCGCTCTGCTGCTGGTCGTCCCCCTGATCGGCAGCAGCCCCCAGGCCACGGCCGACACCGGATCGAGCGGTGTCGTGGTGCGGCAGTCCGCCCGCGCCGTCCCCGACCAGTACATCGTCACCCTTCGGCCCGAAGTGTCGCCGGACACCGTCCTGCGGCAGTTCGGGCTCCGCGCGATGTACACCTACGGACGCGTCGCGCGCGGCTTCGCCGCCACGCTCACTCCCACTCAGCTCAGCCAGGTTCGGGCCTTCCCCGGCGTCCGGTCCGTCGAGGAGAACGGCGAGGTCGCCGTCGTACCCACGGCATCGAAGACGCGAACGACCGGGCTCCGGGCCGTGGCCGCGTCCTGGGGGCAGGACCGGATCGACCAGCGACAGTTGCCGCTGGACAGGACCTTCACCACGACCGCCACGGGCAAGGGCGTGACGGTGTACGTCGTCGACACCGGGATCGACGCCGGGCACAGCGAGTTCGGCGGCCGGGTGGTCAACGGATTCGACGCCATCAAGGACGGCCGCAACGGTCAGGACTGCAACGGCCACGGCACCCATGTGGCGGGCACGGTCGGCGGGGCGACGTACGGCGTGGCCAAGTCCGTCTCGCTCGTCAACGTGAAGGTGCTCGACTGCGAGGGCAGGGGCACCTGGGCCGGCATCCTCGCCGGATTCGACTGGGTGGTCGAAGACGCCAGGAACTCCGGCCGTCCCGCCGTGCTGAACTCCTCGCTCGGCGGCGCGAAGTCGCAGGCCGTCGACGACGGGATCAACGCCGTCGCGGACGCGGGCGTGCTGCCCGTCGTCGCGGCCGGCAACGACGACATCGACGCGTGCGGCATCTCCCCGGCCGGTGCCGAACGCGTGGTCACCGTGGGGGCGAGCGACAACCTCGACCGGGAGACCTCGTTCAGTAACTGGGGCGAATGCCTCTCCCTGTACGCCCCCGGCGAGGGCATCGTCTCCGCCAAGCTCGGCGGCGGCTCCGTCGCCCTCGACGGCACCTCCATGGCCAGCCCGCACGTGGCCGGTGTTGCCGCCCTGCACAGGGAGGCGGACCCGGCGGCGGGTCCCACGACCCTCGCGAACCGGCTGGCCGACGAGTCGACCCCGGACGCGCTGTCCTATCTGAGTCCCGGCTCGCCCGACCGGCTGCTGTACACCGGCGGACTCTGACCGTCCGGTCCGCGCCGCGGGTCCTGCGGATCCGCCACGGGTCCTGCGGGCGGATGTCCGGGTCGAAGCCCGACCCGGGCGGCGTACCGCAGGATCGCGGGGCAGCGGGGGCTGCGGCACAGTGGGGCGTATGGATGACCTCAACGCCCTCGCCGACGAGCACCTGGCCGCCGCCCGCGACGCCGCGCACGGACGCAGCGCCCACCTCCTGCTCCAGCAGCCTCCGCTGCGCCAGACGGTGATCGCCTTGACCTCCGGGACGGCGCTGGACGAGCACAACGCGCCCCCCGCCGCCTCCCTCCAGGTGCTGCGGGGCTCGGTCCGGCTGACGGCGGGCTCCGGCGACGTGGAACTGACCACCGGGGAGCTGCACCCGATTCCGCGGGAGCGGCACGGCCTGCTGGCCCTGACGGACGCGGTGGTCCTGCTGACAGCGGTCAACGACTGACGGCGGCGGCGGGCGGCGGAGTCAGTCGAGAGCCGCGTCGGCGGACGGCGGCGGGCGGCGGGGGTCACTGACCGGCCGATGCCGACGGCCGAAAGGGGGGCCGCGGCAGACGGACCTCACCGAGCGACTGCGGCCGGACAGCGGGACCGGTGTGCATCGGCCCGGACGAGGCATGAGAGAAAGGTGCAGCCGGGGGCGTCCGAGGAACGGGCGAAGGATCCCGGCCCGCCGCACCTGCCCACGTCCCCGGAGTACGAGCTTGTCCAGCCGGACCGCCACACCCGCCGTCGAACGCATGCCCCGCACCACCGGGCACACCGGGCACACCGGGGTGCGGCGCCGCTGGTTCAGCGCCCTGCGCCGCACGCCCGTCGCGCTGTGGAACGATGACATCTCCGACTGGGCAGCCGCCCTGACGTACTACGCCATCCTCGCCCTGCTCCCGGCCCTGCTCGTCACCGTCTCCGTGATCGGTCTGGCGAATCCCGGGGCCACGAACGCGCTGATCGCCGACATCACCGCCTTCGCGCCCGCGGAATCCGGCGCCGCGCTCCGCCAGCCGCTGGAGGCGGCCACCCATGAGCGCACCGCCGTCTGGCTGCTCGTCGCGACCGGGACCGTCAGCGCCGTATGGTCCGCGTCCAGCTACCTGGCCGTCTTCCGCAGGGCGCTGCACGCCATGCACCACGTCCAGGACACCCGGCCGGCGCTGCGCAAGGCCCACATCATCGTCGTATCGGCCGTCGGGCTTCTGGTGCTGCTGATGGCCAGCGCCTTCGCTCTCGTCCTCACCGGGCCGCTGGCCCGCTGGCTCGGACACCGGATGGGGCTGGCCCACGCCAGCGAGACCCTGTGGGCGGTCCTCAAATGGCCCGTGCTGCTCTGCCTCGTCGCCTGCCTGATCCTGGTCCTCTTCCGCACCGGTCCGCGATCGGCCCGGGGGAGGAGCCAGGGGCTGCCCGGCGGCATCCTGGCCGCGTTCCTCTGGCTCGTCGCCTCGGCGGGATTCGCGCTGTACGCGACCCACATCGGCAGCTACAGCCGGCTGTACGGTTCGCTCGCGGGCCTGGTCGTCTTCCTGATCTGGGTCTGGTTCACCAATCTCGCCCTGCTGGCCGGGGCACAGTTCAACGTGGAACTGGCCAGGCCCGCCCGCGAAGCCTCCGGCTCGTCCGCCTCGGACTGAAGCGCCGCGCGCCTGGCCCGCCCCCGGACAGCAGGCCCGGCCAGGAACGTTCAACGGGTCCGGACCCGCTCCAGGACCCACAGCGCCGTGCTCACGGCGGCCAGCGAGGCGCCCAGGACGCACACGCCCGACCAGCCCGCACCGGCCCACACCACCGCGGCCAGGGACGCGCCCACCGCGCCGCCGACGAAGAACAGCGTCATGAAGGCGGAGTTGATCCGGTTGCGGGCCTCCGGGCGCAGGGCGTAGATCACGTTCTGGCTGCTGTTCAGGCCCGCCTGCTGGGCGATGTTGAGCAGGATCACCCCGGCCCCCAGCCACCACAGAGAGGTCTCGCCCGCGAGCAGTGGCAGCCAGGCGAGTGTCAGGAGGACTCCCGCGGCGCCCGACACCGCCTGGACATGGCCGCGGTCGCCCAGCCGGGCCGCGAAGTTCATGCCCACCACGCCGATGACGCCCAGCAGCCCGAAGAGCCCGATGGCGGCCGCGGTCCAGTCGTAGGGCTGCCGGGTGAGCAGAAAGGTCAGCGCGGTCAGCTGCACGCTGTACGAAGCCATGGAGAAGGCGCCGATGGCGGCCCGTGAGCGCAGCAGGGGTTCCTCGCGCAGCAGGGCGAGCGTGGAGCGGAGCAGCGCGCCGTACGTGGTCGGCGCCGCACCGTTCGCCACGGGCAGCCGGGGCAGCTTGCGGTGGAGCAGAACGGCCATGACCGCCATGAGCAGGGCGTTCACCCAGTAGACGGTCCGCCAGCCGCCGAGTTCGGACAGGGCACCCGCGGCCATGCGCCCCACCAGGCCGCCGAGCAGCACCCCGGACATGACGACGCCGACGACCCGCCCCCGGGCCTCCGGGGCGGCCAGGGTGGCCGCGAAGGGGACGATGACCTGGGCGCCGACCGAGGTGAGGGCGACGAGGGCCGTCCCCGCGAGGAGGAGCGGACCGGAGGGGGCGGCGGCCGTCAGCAGCAGGAACAGCGCCGTCGCGGCGAACAGCCCCACCGCCAGGCGCCTGCGCTCGGTGATGTCGCCGAGCGGCACCAGCAGGATCAGGCCCAGCGCGTAGCCGGCCTGGGCGGCCGCCACGATCAGTCCGGCCAGGGTGACGCCGATGTGCAGGTCCTGGGTGATCAGGTCCAGGAGGGGCTGCGCGAAGTAGTTGCCCGCGGCCGACAGCCCGGCCGCCAGCGCCATCAACAGGATCGGACCGCGTCCCAGGGAGGCCGACGGGGCGGCGGGGGGCGCCGAGCCCTGGTGCGGTGCGCGGGTGGTGTGCGAGGAGTGAGCCATGCGCATCAGCGTCGCGCCGCACCCATCGATCAGTCCAACACATGTTTTTCATTCCAGCGATCGTGATTCACGATGGCTGGATGGAACTGCAGCAGATGCGCTACGTCGTCGCGGTGGCGGAGACGAGGAACTTCACCCGGGCCGCGAAACAGTGCCTGGTCGTCCAGTCCGCGCTCAGCCACCAGGTCGCCCGGCTGGAGAAGGAGCTCGGCGCCCGGCTCTTCGACCGGTCCAGCCGCCATGTGCGGCTCACCGCGGCGGGGGAGGCGTTCCTGCCCGCCGCCCGGCAGGCCCTGGACGCGGCGGAGCGGGCCCGCTCCGAGGTGGCCGCCGCGGCCGGTGAGGTCAGCGGGCGTCTCGCGATCGGGGCCATTCCCACGGTCACCGCGGTCGACGTCCCGGGAGCGCTGGGGGAGTTCCACCGCCGCCATCCGAAGGTACGGATCGTGTTGCGCGACGGGGCGAGCAAGGACCTGGTGGAGGGGGTCCGGACGGGCGCGCTCGACCTGGCCTTCCTCGGGGTTCTGCCGGACTACCGGCCCAAGGGCGTCAGCGACCACGAGCTGGCCCGGGGCGAACTGGCCGCGATCACGGCCGTCGATCACCCGCTGGCGGACGAGGAGGAGGTGGATCTGGAGCGGCTGGCACGGGAGACGTTCGTCGACTTCCCCGACGGCACGGCGGCGCGGGCGCAGTCGGAGGAGGCGTTCACCGCGATGGGACTCGTCCGTGACGTCGCCTACGAGGTCACCGGTGCCGACTTCGTCGCCCGGCTGGTCCGCAAGGGGCTCGGGGTGGCGCTCCTGCCCACCGCGTTCGCCGATGAGGTGCCGGGGGTGCGGGTGGTGCGGGTGCGCAACGCTCCGGGGCGGGTGGAGCGGCTCGTCTGGAGCCGGTTCCGCCCGACCCCGGCCGCCTCGGCGTTCCTGGCCGGCCTGGGCGTCGGGCCGTGGAGCGCGGATGCCACGGACGCGGGCGGCTGAACAGGACGCGGATGGCTGAACGGGGTGCCGTCGGCGACGGTCACGGGCCTTGGACGGTTGCTGGTGCCGGGCGGCGTCGGACCATCCCGGTGTCGCCCCGTCTCGGTGCCGACCCGTCCGCGCCGCGGATCAGCTCCGGCCGCGGTATCCGGCGACGACGGGCAGGGTCTCGCGCAGGGCGCGGGCGCTGTCGTTGGACGCGTCGCCCAGGCTGCGGCCCCGCCAGCTGCCGTCCGCGCTGGAGAACCGGCTGATCCGTTTGCAGTGGTCACCGCACGAGGACCGGTACGCCATGATCGTGTAGTACTTGCGGTCCTCGGTGACCCAGCCGGTGTTGTAGGGGCGGACAGGGCTCACGTCCATCGAGCCGTCCGCATTGCCCTCGATGGTGCCCCGGTCATGGGCCAGGCCCAGATTGTGCCCGATCTCGTGGCTCACCGAATCCAGGTCGATGCCGTCGACATCGACGACCGAATAGGCGTACTCGTCCGAGGCGCTGTCGAGCGTCGGCGTGTAGTCGGCGGTGCCACCGCCGCGCTCCGGCTGGTCCACCACGAGGGTGACCAGATCGGCCCCGTACCTGGCGCGCCGCTCGTGGACCTCCCGGCCCAGGCGCGAGCCGTTGTGGTCCTTGAGGCCGCGGTAGGCGGCGTGGAACTGCTCCGATCCGTCGTACGCGCTATCGGTGTACGGGCGGACCATCCTGATGGCTCCGCAGACGCCGCTCTCGTGCAGGGAGCGGTTCATCCGGGTGGCGATCTGCTGAGCCGACGCGAGGACCCGGGGCGCTCCGCCCACGCGCGCGGCGGCCTTCGGGGTGTAGACCGCGAGCACGTCGACGACCGGGCAGTGTGCCGAGGCGTGCCGGGTCGGGATGCCCTGCGACACCGCGTCGTGGGCGGAGGCCGCGGAGAGCGACGCACCGAGGAGGGCGGCCATGGTGGCCTTCAACGTGGTGGATTTCATGAGGAGTTGTCTCCAACCGGGCGGCCGAGCGGGCGATGACACGGAGTGTCTTATTTCTAACAGCCGGTGACATGTCCTGCTTGCTGTGTCGGCTCGCGTGACCGGCGCGGGGGTGGTCCGGCCGCTCGGCGCACCATCTTTTTCACGGAATTCCCACGTGCGCGCCCGATGTGGGAGCGGGGTGGCGCGGTGCCGGGTGGATCGGGCGCAAGTGCGTTGAATGTACGACGAGTTGACGAGCTGTCCCGGCGGTGGAAGGGGGCGGCGCGGAGATCGGCCGACGGGGCGTTCGCGGCCGCGGATCGGATGAAATGTAAAGAATTGTGAAGGTGTGTCGAGGGGGCGGTCGAGGGGGCGGTCGAGTGGCGCGATCGCGTGGCGCGCGACCGTCGCGGATTCCCGGGGGACGTGCGACGGCGGGCGCGAACGTGAGGGCGGGCCGAGGGGTGTGGTGGCGGCGGGCTGGGCAGGTACACCTGTGCGAGTGCGGACGAGTGGGCCGGCGGTCGGCGGCAGAGGGGCGTGTGTGGCGTGACAGTGCAGAGCGAGTGGCGGTTCTCCGACGACCGGGGCCGGCTGTCCACGGCCGCGCGGCGCCCTTCCCGGGTGCTCGCGTACGTCCAGGCCGGCGCGACGCTGTGGGACTACGGGATACGGGCGCGGGGGATATTCGGCTCCGACCACGATGGTGCCGGTCCCGACCGGGCCAAGACGGGGACGCTCCCGCTGGACGAGGTCGACTACCTCGGCGCGGGCGGCGCGCTGGACGTGGAGACGCTGCTGCGCGACGAGCCGGACCTCGTGGTGGCCGTCAGCTACGGCGGCGGCCATGTCTACGGGCTGGCCCAGGACACCGCCAAGCATCTGGAGGAGCGGGTCCCGGTCGTCGTCCTGGATGTGGGCCGGGCCCGGACGTTCACCGAGATCGGTGACCGGTTCGCCGAGCTGGCCCGCTCCCTCGGTGCCGAGGCCCGGCCGACGGCGACCGGTGACCTGGAAGCCGCCCGGGAACGGCTGCGCGCGGTCGTGGGCGAGGGGTCCGGCGACGCGGTCCGGGTGGTCGCCCTGTCCCCGGCAGGCGTGGCGGAGGCTCATGTCGCCCGCCCCCGGATGTGGCCCGAACTGCGGGTGCTCGCCGAGCTCGGCGTACACCTGGTGGAGCCGGCCGAAGGGCCCGGTGCGAACTGGTCCACCATCGGATGGGACGCGGTGGCGTCGCTGCGGCCGCAGGTCGTCCTCGCCGACATCCGGTCGAACGCCACCCCGCTCGACGAGCTCCGGGAGAACGCGGACTGGTCCACGCTGCGGCAGGGCGCGCGCATCGTGCCGTGGAACCCGGAGCCGCTCTACGGCCCTCCTGCCCATGCCCGTTTCCTCGACCTGGTGACGGACGCGCTCCGGGCCGCGCGCGGAGAGTGAACGACCTGCGTACCGTCTGACCCGGTACGCGAATGTTCCCGGCCGCGGGTGAGGAGGCGTGCGGGGTGGGGCGAGTGCGTGCCCGGCGCCCGCCGTGCGGGGCTTCCTCGGCGTCGGCATGCCGCCGCCCCGTAACCTCCACTCTGCCGCTGACCACGGTCGACGGTGAACGCCGCCCGCGCATACGGCTGTCGGGCCTCGGCCGACACCGCCGACGGCCACGCCGTCGACCTCGACCGTGCCGGGACGGCACTGCCGCCGCGGATCCGCGCCCGCGGCACCCGGGCCGGGGTATTCCTCCACGACCGGCAGGTCATCGATGTCGCCGACACGCACCACACACGCGGCAGGATCGGACTCAATGTGTCCGGAGGCCGAGCCTCCTGCCAGGACACCTTCGTCACGGCACTCCAGGAGCCCCTCTCATGTCTCGCATGCTCGACAGTCCCGACCTGCTGGTCATCGGCGAATGCGTGGCCGACATCGTCCGGCTGCCGGGCGCGGCCGACCAGGTGCACCCGGGCGGCAGCCCGGCGAATGTCGCGTACGGCCTGGCCCGGCTCGGCCGCCGCACCACCCTGCGCACCCAGCTCGGCCCGGACACCGACGGCCGGCTGATCCGCCGCCACCTGGAGTCCGCCGGGGTGGATGTGCGGACCGACGGGTCGGCCGCAGCCACCCCGTCCGCCTCGGTGACGCTGGACGCGGAGGGCCGGGCCACGTACGCCTTCGAGATCACCTGGACCCTCGCCCCGGCGGTGGAGGACCGGCCGCCCCACCATGTCCACACCGGGTCGATCGCCGCCGTGATGGAACCCGGCTCGGCCGCCGTGCTGGACGCCGTCGGGGCCCTGCGGAACACCGCGACGGTCAGCTACGACCCGAACGTGCGGCCGGAGCTGATGGGCGATCACGACGGTGTGGTGCGCCGGGTCGAACGCTGCGTCGCGCTGAGCGATGTCGTCAAGGCCAGCGACGAGGACCTGGAATGGCTCTACCCGGGGGAGTGCGCGCAGGAGATCGCGAGACGCTGGCTGGCCCTGGGTCCGGCCGTCGTCCTCGTCACCCGGGGCGGCGACGGCGCCCTGGCCGTACTCCCCGAAGGCCGGGTGACGATGGCCGCGCCGCCCAGCGAGGTCGTCGACACGGTGGGCGCGGGCGACGCGTTCATGTCGGGCACCCTGCACGCCCTCGCCCGGCACGGACTGCTCGGGGCCGAGGCCCGGGAGCGGCTGCACGCCCTCGACCGGGACACCGTCACGGACGTGCTGCGCCACGCGGTGGCCTCCGCCGCCGTGACCGTCGCACGAGCGGGCGCCAACCCGCCCGCCGAGGCGGAACTGCGGGAGGCGCTCGCCCGGATCTGAGACACCACTGTGCCGCCGCTCCTCGGGTACGGGAGCGGCGGCACCGGCAGGTCGGGATCCGGGACTCACCGGCCGGCCCATGCCCACCGGTGGCTTCGGGAAACATTTATAACCCGTTCGGCCCAGTCGAACGCACCCCCGCCCGGCGTTCCGCCGTTCGTCAACGGGTTGGCACGTTCGACAACGGAATCGGGGCAGTGGGTGGCGAGGGGACAGGCAGTCGACAGCGGTACGGGGCCGGGTGCACGCCGGGGAGTCTTACGGGCCGGCGCACGCACGGCGGTGCTGGAGAGCGTGGCGGGATGGGTGCCGGGGGAGCCGGTGGGCAACGACCAACTGCCCGCCGCCTGGGGGGTGGACGACACCTGGGTGCGGTCACGGACCGGCATCGGCAGCCGTCACCGGGCCGGGCCCGGACTGGCCACCGGCGATGTCGCCTTCGAGGCGGCCGGCCGGCTGCTCGGCAGGTCCCCGGCACCCGGACCGGTGGACGCCCTGGTCCTCGCCACCGCCACCCCCGACCACCTCTGTCCCGGTACCGCGCCCGCCCTGGCCGCACGGCTGGGGCTCGGTACCGTACCGGCGCTCGACATCGCCGCGGTGTGCAGCGGCTTCGTCTACGGACTGGCCGTCTGCCACGGGCTGGTGGCCTCGGGCCTGTACGAGCGGGTGCTGCTCGTGGGCGCCGATGTCTACTCGGCCTGGCTGGACCCGGCGGACCGCTCGGCGGGCGTGGTCTTCGGCGACGGGGCGGGCGCGGCGCTCGTGGCGGCCGGGCGCACCGGAGCGCCCGGCGAGCTGCTCGCGTTCGATCTGGGCAGCGACGGCACCGGGTACGACCTGATCACGGTGCCGGGCGGCGGTGCGCGGGCCCGGTCGACGGACCGCCCGGCGGCGGCGGGCGACGAGTTCTTCCGTATGCAGGGCCCGTCCGTGTACCAGCACGCCGTCCAGCGGATGACCGGATCGTGCCGCGAACTGCTCACCCGGGTGGGCTGGGACGCCGCGGAGGTCGACCACTTCGTGCCGCACCAGGCCAACGCGAGGATCCTGCGCGCGGTCGCCGAACGCGTCGGCATCGGGCCGCAGCGCTGTGTCACCCATCTGGAACGGGTGGGCAACACCGGCGCGGCCTCCATTCCCCTGGCCCTGGCGGACGCCGAGGGACGGGGCCGGTTCAGGGCCGGCGACCGGGTCCTGATCACCGCCTTCGGAGGCGGATTGACCTGGGGTTCCGCGGCACTTCGCTGGCCGGGCGCCCCGCAGACGATTTCTATGGAAGGAACACAGAATGGCGCAGTCCGCTGACAAGGACACCGGCACCGGCACCGCTGTCGCGGTGACGGGAGTGGGCCTGGTGACTCCCGCGGGTGCGGACGAGCACAGCTTCTGGGAAGGGCTGTGCTCCGGATACTCCATGGCCCGGCGCTGCGACGAACTCGCGGGCCTGCCCGTCGACTTCGCCTGTTCGGTCGACGGCCTGGACCTGGACGCGGCGGTGGGGGGACGCTCGGTGTGGCGGATGGCACGGTTCGTGAAGCTTGCCGTGGTCGCCGCCCGGCAGGCGGTCGCGGACGCCGGGCTCGATCCGGCCCGCTGGGACGGTGGCCGGGTGGGCGTGGTGCTGGGCGTCGGGGTCGGCGGCGTGTCCGTACTCGTCGACAACGCCGCCAGGCTGGCGGCCGGGGGCCCCGACGCGGTGTCCCCGCTGCTGGTCCCGATGATGATCCCCAACGCGGCCGCCGGAGAGGTCGCCATCGCGCTCAAGGCCCACGGCCCCAGCCTGGCGCCCGTGACGGCGTGCGCCTCGGGGGCCACCGCCATCGCCGTGGCGCGCGATCTGCTGCGCAGCGGCGAGTGCGACGTGGTGGTGGCCGGTGGCTCGGAGTCCGTGCTGACCCCGCTCGTGGTCGCCGCCTTCGCCAGGATGGGCGCCCTGTCCACGCGGACCGACGATCCGGCGGGCGCCTCCCGGCCGTTCGCGGCGGACCGGGACGGTTTCGTGATCGGCGAGGGCGCCGCCATGCTCGTCCTGGAACGCGCGGACGGGGCCAGGGCCAGGGGCGGACGTCCCCGCGCCCTGCTCACCGGGGCCGGGTCCAGCACGGACGCCCACCACCCCACCGCGCCGGAGCCCGGCGGCCGGGGCGCCCAGCGGGCGGTCGAGGCGGCCCTGCGGCAGGCGGGCTGGAAGCCGGGAGATGTCGACCACATCAACGCCCACGGCACCTCCACCCCGCTCAACGACGCCATGGAGACCATCCTCATCTCCCGGCTCTTCCCGCACCGGCCCCCGGTCACCGCGCCCAAGGGCGTCGTCGGACACACCCTGGCGGCGGCGGGCGCGATCGAGGCGGTGGCCACCGTGCTGACCCTGGAGCGGTCCCTCATCCCGCCGATCGCCAACCTGGATTCCCTGCCGGACGCCTTCCCGCTCGACTGCGTGACCAAGGAGCCCCGCCACCAGCGGGTCGAGACCGCGGTGAGCCACTCCTTCGGCTTCGGCGGCCACAATGTCGCACTCGCATTCCAAAGGGTCTGACCAGCGCTATATCCGGGAACGGCGAGGGGTGTCCTCGCCGTTCCTTGATCGTTCTACGTCCGTGACCGTAATGATGAATAGCTCGGCCCCCACGTCGACCACAGATCTGCTGACCCGGGTGCTCTACGGTGAGAACTTCCGTCAGGAGCACGGGTTCTGGCGGCGTTTGCTCACCACGGAACCTTTCCGCCGTCCCGCCTCGGGAACCCCCGACGAGCGGCTCGCCCTTTCCTACGACCGCCTGCGGATCCTCAACGAATCGATCGACAGCGCCGCCCGGCTGGCCGCTGATCCGCGTGCCCTCGCCGCCCTGCACGAATGGCTCAGCCCGGCCGACCCGTCGCTGGCCACGGTCGCGGGCATCCACTACAACCTCTTCCTCGGCAGCCTCCTCGACCACGACAACGGCTGCCGCCGCGACCTGTCGGAATTCCTCCAACTGCGGCGCACCGGAACCTTCCTGTGCACGGAGGTGGCGCACGGCAACGACGCGCCGGCTGTCGAGACCACGGCGACGTACGACCGCGAACGCGACGGCTTCGTCCTGCACACCCCGCACAGCGGGGCGCAGAAGTTCATGCCCAACACCGGCCCGGCCGGCGGACCCAAGGCCGGGCTGGTGGCCGCCCGGCTGCGGGTCGACGGCACCGACCACGGCGTGTTCCTCTTCCTCGCACCGCTCACCGACGACGTGCGCCCCCTGCCCGGCGTACGGGTGCGGCGGCTGCCCGCCCGGATGGGCAGCCCGGTCGACCACTGCCTGACCTCCTTCGACCGGTACTTCGTGGGGCGCGATGCCCTGCTGGCCGGTGAGCAGGGCGCGGTCGGCGACCGCGGGGAGTTCACCAGTGAAGTGGCCAACCGCAGGCGCCGGTTCCTCGCCTCCATCGAGCGGGTCGCCCCCGGCAAGATCTCCATGAGTGCCTGCGCGGTCGGATCCGCCCGGGTGACCCTGGCCATCGCCGTCCGCTACGGCGGCCACCGCCTCATCACCGGTTCCCGCGCCTCCCAGCGGGTACCGGTGTACGCCCACCGGACCCATCACGGCCCGCTCGCCGGGGCGATGGCCACGGTCTTCGCGATGAGCCTGCTGCACCGCAGGGCGCTCCAGCGGTGGGAGGAGCGCACCGACGCCGACCGGGACGACGCGGAGCGCCTGGTCGCCGTGGCCAAGGGATGGATCACCTGGCAGGCCCGCGATGTCATCGTCGAGTGCCGGGAGAGGTGCGGAGCGCAGGGGCTGCTGGAGAACAACGGCATGACCGAGGTGTTCAGCGGCGTGGAGGGAGTGATCACCGCCGAGGGGGACAATCTCGCCATCCATGCCAAGGCGGCCGCCGAGATGATGTTCGGCTTCGCACCGCGGGACGGGTCCGCCGCCCCCGCGGCCCCGGGCGACCTGGCCGACCCGCGGTTCCTCGGCAGGCTTCTCGCGGCGGTGGAGGAGATCTGCTTCACCCGGGCCCGGGAGCGGATGCGCGCGGCACCGTTCGGCGACTTCCTCGGCCGCTGGAACGCGGCCTCCGGACCGGCCCTGCGCGGTGTCGAGGCGTACGCGTACCGGCAGGCGGCCGAGGCGTACGCACACGCCGTGGAGGGCCTGCCCGAAGGACCGGCCAGGGACCGACTGGGGGAGCTGGAGCGGCTGTTCGCCCTTCAGTGGGTGGACCGCAACAGCGGCGACCTGCTCGCGGCCGGACAGGTGACCGCCGATCAGGTAAAGGAGCTGCCGGACGCCATCGAGCGGTTGATCGCCGCGGTCGCGGAGCACGCCCCCGCGCTGGTCGATTCGTTCGCTCTGCCCGACGCGCTGCTCGCCGACCGGCCGATCGCGGGGCCCGATTACGCGGACGCCTACGACGACCCCGACGGAGCCTGGCACCGGGGCGAGGACCGGGCGTCGCAGTGCGGCCAGGGCGGGCGGGAGACACGGTCCGCGCGCATGCGCGTCCGGGACCGTATCCGCCGCCGTTCGGTGCGCGAAAGCGTGGGGGCGGCCGGCGTCGGCGGCGTTCTGCTGGCGTACTGGGGAACGACCTCCGTGTTGTCCCGGTGGCTGGAGAAGCCGCAGGTGAGCGTAGACGAATCGGTTCGCCGGAAGGCGTAACCGGAACGTCGTCATCCAGTTATTTCGGCGGTGGGTAGATGCGTTCAACTACCCGCCGTTCGAGGTACATGCCGATGAGAGGTAGACAGTGAACACCGCGAAGACCGTGACGGCCGCGAGGACGATTCACCCGAAGATCACCGAGGTCCTGGCCGGGACATTCAAGGTGCCCGACTCCGAGATCTTCCCGGAGTCGACGATGGAAAGTCTGGAGATGGACTCCCTGGCCGTCGCCGAGTTCGCCGTCATCATCAAGGAGACGCTGGGCGTCGACGCCGACGCGGACACGCTCTACAAGGACGCCACACTCACCGACATCTCGGAGTTCATCCGTGCGGCCGTCGACGGTGCGGTGCCGGTGAGCTGCGCCCGATGAACAAGCCCGCCATCGCCGTCACCGGCCTGGGGATGATCACCCCGGTCGGCAACGACACCGACACCACCTGGGACGGCGTCTGCGCCGGGGTCTCACCCGCCCGCACCGTCCCTGAGCTCGAAGGCTGCGCGGTCGACTTCGCCTGCACGGTCTCGGGCATCGATCTGGACGCCGCGGTCGGAGGCCGTACCGCGTTCCGCATGGGCAAGTACGTCAAGTTCGCCGTCCTGGCCGCACGGGAAGCGGTCGCCGACGCCGGCCTGGACCCCGCAGGCTGGGACGGGACCCGGGTGGCCGTGGTCGTCGGCACCAGCAGCGGAGGCTCCGCCGGACTGACCGAACAGGCCGTCGCACTGGACCGGCGCGGCCCCGCGGCCACCTCACCCGCGGGCATCCTCCTCACGATCCCGAACATGCCCGCGGCGGAGATCGCCATCCAGATGCGGGCGACCGGCCCCAGTCTGGCGCCGTGCACGGCCTGTTCGTCGGGGGTCACCGCGCTCTCCGTGGCCCGCGATCTGCTGGCCACCGGGCAGTGCGACATCGCGATCGCCGGAGCCACCGAGTCGATCGTGTTCCCGGTGGCCATGACCGGCTTCGCCCGCTCGGGAGCAGCGGCGCTCCGGGACGGCGACCCGTCCAGGCTCTGCCGGCCCTTCGCGGCGGACCGGGCCGGACTCGTGATGGGCGAGGGCGCCGCCATCATGGTGCTGGAACGGGCCGAGGACGCCCGCGCCAGGGGCACGACCCCCAGGGCGCTGCTCGCGGGCACCGGCGCCACGACGGACGCCCACCATCCCACCAGCCCGCATCCCTCCGGCACCATCGCCCGAGCAGCCGTCGACGCCGCACTGCGGGACGCCGGATGGCGCGCCGAAGACGTCGACCACGTCAACGCGCACGGCACTTCCACAGCGCTGAACGACGCCACCGAAGCCGCCCTCATCAGCCGGGCCTACCCGCACCGGCCGCCCGTCACCGCCCCCAAGGGCGTACTCGGGCACTGCATGGGGGCAGCCGGTGCCATCGAGGCCGGGCTGACGATCCTCACGCTTCAGCACGGTGTCGTACCGCCGATCGCCAACCTGGACGCCCCGGCGCCCGAGTTCGACATCGACTGCGTCACCAAGCTCCCGCTGCGGCTGCCGGTACGGCGGGCCGTCAGCCACTCCTTCGGCTTCGGCGGCCACAACGCCGTGGTCGCTCTGCAGCGCCCGTAGCCGAGCGCCGGTAGCCGACGGAGACACTTTCGGGCCGGTGCGGCGGGACGACCTCCCGGCCGCACCGGCCGCAACGCACCGGCCGCAACGCACCGGCCGCAACGCACCGGCCGCAACTCACGCGGCGCAACGCACTTGCCGTCGTCGCGCAGCCCTTCAACGCACGCGCCCGCTACGAGTCAGCCCTCGTCGAACCGGCCGCGACGCACTGCCACCGGGACCCGGCACAGCGCGTGATAGCTTGCCAACGCCAGTCGAACTCCACGCAAGGAGTCAGGGAATCCGGTGCGAAACCGGAACTGACGCGCAGCGGTGAGGGGGACGGGCGGGGCCACGGCCACTGGAACACCACGGTGCTCCGGGAAGGCGCCCCGTCCGAAGGAACCCGAGTCCGAAAACCTGCTGGCACCTGCGGCCCCCACCGGGACGCAGCGCTCCGTACCACGGGCTCCGCGCATGAGCCCAGAGACGCAGAGGGACCCCGTGCCGCCCATAGCCCAGCCCGTACGTGCCGCTGCCCTGCTCACGGCGGGACTCGTCCTGCTGACCGGCTGCGGTGGCGGAACCGAATCCTCGACGGCCGGTGGGAGCAACGCCGACGGCTACCCCGTCACCATCGAGAACTGTGGCCGCACCGTCACCGTCGGGGCCGCACCGGAACGGGCCGTCTCCCTCGACCAGGGATCGACGGAGATCCTCCTCTCCCTCGGCCTCGCCGACAGGCTCGCGGGCACCTCCACCTGGACCGACCCGGTCATGAAGGGGCTGGAGAAGGCCAACGCGGAAGTGGAGCGGATCGCCGAGAACCGGCCCTCGTCGGAGAAGGTCCTCGACAAGGAACCCGACTTCGTCAGCGCGTCGTTCGCCTCGACGCTCGCCAAGGGCGGCGTCGCCCCCCGCGACCAGTTCGAGGAACTCGGCGTCCCCACCTATGTCTCGCCCGCCGACTGCACCGGCAAGGACAACAGCAGGGGCGGTGACGGATCCCGCACCGCGAAGCTGACCATGGACAGCGTCTACGCCGAAGTGCGTGACCTGGCTCGGGTGTTCGGCGTCGAGGAGCGGGGCGAGCAGCTTGTCGGCAGGCTGCGGGCCCGGGTGGCGAAGGCGACCGCGGACAGCGACGCCGCCGACGCCAGCCTCCTCTACTGGTTCTCCGACTCCAAGGCCCCGTACCTGGCCGGCTGCTGCGGCGCCCCCGGCATCATCACCAGGGAACTCGGCGCGAAGAACGTCTTCGACGACACCCACGAGGAATGGCCGCAGATCAGCTGGGAGACCGTCGCCGACCGCGACCCCGACGTCCTGGTCATCGGTGACCTCACCCGCAAGGCACAGACCGCCGAGAGCGCCGCGAAGAAGATCGCGTTCCTGGAGTCCAACCCCGTCACGAAGAACATGGACGCGGTCAAGCACCGGCGGTACGTGCTGCTCAGCGGCCAGGCCCTGAACCCGTCCATCCGGACGGTCGAGGGTCTGGAACGCGTCGCCGCCGGACTCCGGGACTTCGGACTCAGCGGGTGACGGACACCGAACGCGCCGCCGCCGCACCGGCGGGGAAGACCCGGCCCGCACAACCCTCCGGCCCGGGCGGGGCGCTCGGGCCCCATGCGCCTCGCGCCCGTGCCCGCGTACGGCGCACGCGTGTCGCACTGCTGTGGACCTGCGGTCTCGCGCTGCTCCCGCTCTCCGTCGCGGTCGCCGTCACCATCGGGCCGGCCCGGATCTCCGTCCCCGACGTCTGGTCCGCCGTCGCCGCGCATCTCGGCGTCGGTGAATCGACACTCACTCCGATCCGGGACGGCATCATCTGGAACCTGCGCATGCCCCGCACCCTGCTCGCCGCCGTGTGCGGCGCCGGGCTCGCGGTGTGCGGCACCGTGATGCAGTCGCTCCTGCGCAACCCGCTCGCCGACCCCTTCGTCCTGGGAGTCTCGTCGGGCGCCTCGACCGGCGCGGTCGTGGTGGTCGTCCTCGGGGTCGGCGGGGGAGCGGTGTCGATCTCGACCGGGGCGTTCATCGGGGCCCTGTGCTCGTTCGCCCTCGTCCTGCTGCTCAGCCACACCCTCGGGGGCACGGTCGACCGGGTCGTGCTCTCCGGTGTCGCGGCGATGCAGCTGTTCTCGGCGCTCACCTCCTTCGTCGTCATGACCGCGGCCGACGCCGAGCAGACCCGCGGGGTGCTGTTCTGGCTCCTCGGCTCGCTGGCCGGGGTCGGCTGGAGCGACGTGGGGGTCTGCGCCGCCGTCCTCGCCGGCACGCTGCTGATCTGCCTGGGCCACGCCCGTACCCTTGACGCCTTCGCCTTCGGCCAGGACGCGGCGGCGGCCCTCGGCGTCCATGTCGCCCGCACCAGGATCGTGCTCCTGTGCACCACCGCCCTGCTCACCGCGGCGCTGGTCAGCTCCGCGGGCGCCATCGGGTTCGTCGGCCTCGTACTGCCGCATGCCGCCCGCGCGCTTACCGGCTCCGGGCACCGGCGGCTGCTCCCCGTCACCGCCCTGGCCGGGGCGGTCTTCCTGGTCTGGGTCGACACCCTCGCCCGGACCGTCCTGGACCCCCAGGAGGTGCCGGTCGGAGTCGTCACCGCTCTGATCGGGGTGCCCGCCTTCGTGCTCGTCCTGTACCGCACCCGGAGGACCGCATGACGCGCCGGCCCACCGGGGCCACCGAGGGCACGGGAACCCCCGAAGGTACCGGGGGCACCAAGGGCACCGGGGGCCTGTGGGCCGAACGCGTCAGCCGGGAGGCGGGCGGGCGGCTCATCCTCGACGGGGTGAGCATCACGCCGCCGCCCGGCGCCACCGTCGCGCTCCTCGGACCCAACGGGTCGGGCAAGTCGACCCTGTTGCGGGTACTCGCGGGCGTCCTCGCCCCGGGCAGCGGCACCGTCACGCTGGACGGCCGCCCGCTCGGCGACATCGGCCGCCGCACCGTGGCCCGGCGCGTGGCCGTGGTCGACCAGCACGCGGCCACCCAGGTCGAACTCAGCGTGCTGGATGTCGTACGTCTCGGGCGCATCCCGCACCGCCGCGCGTGGTCCGCCCCGGACCGGGCCGACGAGGAGGCCGTACGCGAAGCGCTGGAGCGCACCGGACTGGCCGACCGAGCCGGACAGTTCTGGCACACCCTGTCCGGCGGTGAGCGCCAGCGGGTCCAGATCGCCCGCGCCCTGGCCCAGCAGCCGCGCGAACTCCTCCTGGACGAGCCGACGAACCACCTCGACATCCAGCACCAGTTGGAGCTGCTGTCCCTGGTCGCGTCGCTTCCGGTCACCAGCGTGATCGCGCTGCACGACCTCAACCTCGCCGCGATGTTCTGCGACCGGATCACGGTGCTGAAGGCGGGCCGGGTGGTCGCGGCCGGCACCCCGGCCGAGGTGATCACCGCAGAGCTCGTCGAGGACGTCTACCGGGTACGGGCGGTCGTCACCCCGGACGGCCCGGACGGGCGGCCGTCGGTACGTTTCCTGCCGGGTCGTCGACCGGCCGACGCGCGGTAGGGGACGCCGTCGTACCGGTCACCGGCCGGGAGTCGGAGTCACCGTCCGGGAGTTCGCGTGACTGGCACGGGAGTTGGAGTCACCGTCAGGGAGTTCGCGTGACTGGCACGGGAGTTGGAGTCACCGTCAGGGAGATCGAGTCACCGTCCGGGAGTTCGCGCCGGGCGGCTCGCGGACCGGGGAAGAGCGCCGCGCCGGAAAGCCTGTACCCATCGCGCCGGGCGGGCTGCGACAGCAGCCCGCCCGGCGATCGAGACCATGGGAGCGGCGTTCGGCCGCGGTGTGCGGGGGTCAGCGGCGGCGTCCCTGGCCGAACTCGCCGCCCATGTCCTTGCCCGTGCCCATGTCCTTGCCGTCCGCGTAGTCGATCTTCTCCTTGCGAACCTCGGCGGAGACCTCCTTCTGCTCGGTGACCCTGTTGGTCTCCAGGCGGACGCGCTCCACCGGGACGGCCTCCTTGCGGACGGTGGCGCGTTCGGCGTGCAGCGTCACCTCCACGTCCTGCTCACCGATGTTCTGCGTCCCGGCCGACTTCTCGCCCGGACGCATCGGCTCGCGGACCACCCGTACCTCTTCGTGGGACACCGGCACGGTGCGGGTGACGTTCTCCGTCACGACGTACTTGTGCAGGCGTGCCCTTCCGCTCTCGTACTCCTCCGTTCCGACGAGCAGCTGCTCCTCGGAACGGATCATCTCCTCCTTGCCACCGAGTCCGGTGGCGGACCGTTCGGCCCCGGCTCCGGCGAGTGGGCGTGCCGTCGCGGAGGTGTCCATGCCACGATGCTTGCCCATGCCGGTACCCGCTCCTGCCATGTCCGCGGTCGTGCCGGTGCCGGTGGTGGTGGTGCGGCCCGTGGCTGCCGCGCCCCGTGTTCCGGCGCCCGCGGCACCCGCAGCGTCCAGCGCACCGGTTCCGGCGGCGGTCGGCGTGCCGGTACCGGCACGTCCCTTGTCACCGATGGTGCCGGCCTTCCTGGTCAGCCCGTAGTGCCGGTAGAGTTCTTCCTCCTCCGAGACGGACAGGTGCGCGTCCGCGTCCACCCTCGGGGCGTCCTTGACGCTGTCCTTCGGATATGAGACGTGCAGGTCGGAGCCCACTCGACGGGCTCCGGCGAGCGGTACGAAGCTCTCCTTCATGCCGAACAGCCCGGTCTTGACCGTGACCCAGTCGGGCCTGCCGGTGTCGTCATCGACATACACCCGGCCCACACTGCCGACCTTCTCGCCCTCTTTGTCGTAGACGGTCAGACCGTCCAGCTCTCCGGAATCCGTGAAACCGTCAGCGGCTCCCATAACCGATTCCTCCTCGCCCGGACATGCCCTGTGGGTTGATCCACCAGGTGAGGCGCGTCCGACTTCCATCGCGCCTCACCCGGATGGACGCTGCAACTTGCCGGGCCGCAGGGCCGGCACGCCGAAGCGCCGGTCATGGCGCCAGGCCCCGTGCGACGGGACCGCGATCCGGCCGCTCCGGTTAGGCCGATCGGGTGAGGTCGGACGGTGCGGGCCAGCGGGCCGAGGGTGCGTCATCCGTGCGGAACGGCCGGATCATGTGGTATCAGAGATCGGACAAATTACCCATGGAGTGAGGTGATCGCGGCCTCTCCTAGAATCGACGCGAGCCTCCAAGGGCCATCCCGCAGCCGTCCGTCGTTCTGCCGTCCCACCCGGGGGTACATCATCCGATCCGCCGGCACACCTCTGCCCGGACAGCGCGGAGCCCTGCTGTCCCGGCGGGAGGACGGACAGGACCTGCACCACCTGGTGTGGCGGCTGGGGCCGGGTGTACGGGTGTGCAGCAGCGCCGTACTCGGCGGCGGCATCGGACCCCGCGCCTGGATCCTCAACGCACAGGTACCCGGTGGCTACCCCCGCCCGGACCCCGACCGCCACCTCGCCGAGATCGCCGCCGCGGAAGGGCTCACAGGACCGGGCGCCGGGCTGATGACGGCGGCCGACGTCACCGCGTACACCCGGGCCGCCGACGAGGGCGTGACGGCCACCGTCACCTGTGGGCTCGGCGTGCGGGGCTGGGCCGCGGCCCCGGCCGAAGCCACCGCCGGAGCGCCGCTCCCCGGCACCGTCAACATCGTCGTCACCGTACCCGCCGCCCTCTCCGACGCCGCCCTGGTCAACGCCGTCGCCACCGCCACCGAAGCCAAGGTCCAGGCGCTCCTGGACGCCGGTCTCGACTGCTCGGGCACCCCCACAGACGCCGTGTGCGTCTCGGCTCCCGACCCGGGGCCCGACGGTGGCGAACCCTTCGCCGGGCCGCGCTCGCCATGGGGGTCCCGCATCGCCAGGGCGGTGCACGCCGCCGTGCTGGCGGGCGCGCGGACGGCTCCCTGAGGCTCAGGCGCCGGACGGGGGCGGCGGCGCGATCCGCTCCGTGGCGCCGCCGAAGGCCAGCACCAGGGTGCGCGAGGCGAGCAGCCAGACCCCGTCGACCTTGCGGAACGTGTCCTCGTAGTGGCCGACATTCGCCGGCAGCCGCGGGGCGGGCAGCGAGTCCCCGGCACCGTCGACCCGGAAGGTCGCGAAATACGTCGTCGACGAGGCGGTGGTGGGCGAGTCGACGGTCACCAGGATGTTCGTGCACATCCGACGCGAGTGCCGGTCGGCGGGCCGGGAGCCGAAGTAGGCCCGCAGCGCCTCCCGCCCCTCGACCCGGCGCCCGCCCACGGGCCACTCCCACCGGCCGTCCGGGGTGAACAGGTCGGCCACCGTCGGCGGATCGCCGAGGTCGAGCCTGCGGACGAACTCGACTACGAGCCGTTCGCAGGCCCGCTCGGCCAGCAGCTGTTCCATCGGATCGGGTGGGTGCGCGCCAGGGGTCATGCCGGGTTTCTACCAGCCGCCCGGCCGGGGCCGCGCGCTCTTTTCCCGGCCGCGCGCCCTTCCCGCCGGTCGTACGCCATGTCCCCCGGGCCGTACGACCGGCGCCGGATCGGACGACCGGCGCCGCGTCTGACAACTGACACCACGGCGTACGACGGTCACCGGGTCAGACGACCGTCACCGGATGCCGGACCACCGCGTCGAACAGATAGCCCTGCGTGTTGTGGACCGCCACCTCCGGCTGTGTGCGCCCCGAACGGTCCGTCGCGCGGGCCAGCAGCACCCCGGCTCCCCGGCCCCTCGGCACCCAGTCGGCCGACCACCGGACCCAGCTGCCGGACCGGGGCTCGTCGCGCAGCCGGGCGCGCCGCCAGCGGGTACCGCCGTCGGTGCTGACCTCGACCGAGCGTACCGGCGCCCCGCCCGACCAGGACCGGCCCGTCAGCAGCACCCGGCGGTGCGCCGGGAACGAGGCGCCGAGGTCCAGCTCGAACGCGCTCTTCAAGGTCTGGCGGGTCAGCGGCGCGCTTCCCTCCGGCGGATGACCGGGGCCGAACAGGCGGTACAGACCCGTGTTCCACGGCGTGAACAGCGGCTCGGCGCTCACCTCGATGTCACCGACCCACTTGATGTTCGCGATCCCCACCCACGAAGGGACGATCAGACGGACCGGATGGCCGTGGTCGGGCGGCAGCGGCTCACCGTTCATCTCGTAGGCGAGCAGTACGTCGTCCAGAGCCTTCTCCACCGGCAGCGGTCTGCGCACCCGGCCCAGGTTGACGCCCTCGCTGATGACCTCCGCGTCGAGGCCGCGCGGCAGAACGTCGACCGCGTTCCGGCCGATCCCCGCACGGCGGAGCACGTCCGCCAGCCGCACCCCGCGCCAGCGCGCTGTGCCGATCGCGCCCATGGTCCACGCGGTGCCGCTGACCTGCTGGTTCTGCTGAGAGGCGTAGAAGCTGCGGGCATTGCCCGCGCACTCGACGAAAGCCGTGCGGGTGACCGCGGGCAGGGTGCGCAGATCGGCGTACGAGAAGTCGACCGGCCCTCCCGTCAGCCCGCTGCCCCACACGGTCAGCCGCCAGTCGGCCGCGCTGATCCGCGGGGTGGCGGTGTGGTTGCGGACGAAGAAGCGGTCGGCGGGGGTGAGCAGGCCCGTGGAGCGCAGTGCCGCGAAGTTCGTCTCGGCGTTGGTGCCACGCACCGTGAACAGCTCGGGCGGCAGCGGCTTCACCACGCCCGGCGCGGGTGCGGCCGCCCGCGCGGGCGCGGCGGTTGCCGGGACCAGCGGCCCGGCCACCGAAGCCGCCGCGACCAGCTTCAACAACTCCCGGCGGTCGAATCCGGCCGAGCGCGCACGGCCGCGCGACCACTGGCGAAGCCGTACCCGCTCGTAATGGTCCTCGGACTCGGACAGCGGTGCGGAACTCATGGGCGCTCCTGGGGAAGGTGAGAGGAACGAGGAACGGGAAGCAACTCCCGCAACATCATGCCCACTTGGCCGGTCTCGATCAGGAATCCGTCGTGCCCGTACGGTGATTCGACGGTCCTGAGCCGGTCCGCGCCCGGCAGCAGCGCCGCCAGCTCCGCCTGCTGCGTCAGCGGATACAACCGGTCCGAATCGACACCCGCGACCAGGGCGGGCATCCCCGCCCGGCGCAGCGCCCCGGCGACACCGCCCCGGCCCCGGCCGACGTCGTGACCGTTCATCGCCTCGGTGAGCACCACATAACTGCCCGCGTCGAAGCGGTGCACCAGCTTGTCCGCGTGGTGGTCGAGATATGACTCCACCCGGTAGCGGCCGCCCCGCCCCGGCTCTTCGCCCGGTTGCGGCTCCCTGCCGAACCGGGAACCCAGCTCCGGCTCGCTGCGGTAGGTGACATGGGCGATCCGCCGGGCCTGGCCGAGACCCCGGTGGGGACCCTCGCCGGGTGCCGCGTCGTGGTAGTGCCCGCCCCGCCACCCCGGGTCCGTACGGATCGCGGACATCTGCACCGACCCCCAGGCGATCTGCTCCGCGGAGGCGGCGGCCGGGGCCGCCAGTACGAGGAGGGACCCGGTGCGCTCGGGACGGCCCACCGCCCATTCCAGGGCCCGCATGCCGCCCATCGAACCCCCGACGACCGCCGCCCAGCGATCGATGCCGAGCGCGTCGGCCAGCGCCACCTCCGCCGCCACCTGGTCACGGACCGTCAGATACGGGAATCCGCCACCCCAACGAGTACCGTCCGGGCGCCGGGACGAGGGGCCGGTGCTGCCCTGGCAGCCGCCCAGCACGTTCGGCGCGACCACGAACCAGTGGTCGGTGTCGAGCGCCTTCCCCGGACCGACCAGCGCGTCCCACCACCCCGCGGTCGGGTGCCCCGGTCCCGCGGGCCCGGCCACATGGCTGTCACCGGTCAGCGCGTGCAGGACCAGCACCGCGTTGGCCCCGTCCGGAGCCCGCCGCCCCCATGTCTCGTACGCCAGGCGCACATCCGGCAGCGCGAGGCCGGACTCCAGCGTCAGCGGCCGGTCCAGGACCACCAAGGAACGTCCGCCGGGCGGGTCCCCCTCCCGCCGGCCTCCGGCGGCCGGCGGGAGGGGAAGTGTGCGGGAAGTGGCCGTCCGGTTCAGGACGCCGCCTTCGCGGCCCGGAATCCCGCCTCCAGATCCGCCGTGAGATCGTCCACGTTCTCCAGCCCCACCGAGAGCCGTACGAGGCCGGCGGTCGCACCGGTGGCGGCCAGCTGCTCCTCGGTCAACTGGCTGTGCGTGGTCGACGCGGGGTGGATGATCAGGCTCCGTACGTCACCGATGTTGGCGAGGTGGCTGAACAGCTCGACCGCGTCCACGAACCGCCTGCCCGCCTCGGCCCCGTCCCGCAGTTCGAACGACAGCACCGCACCGGCGCCGCGCGGCAGATAGCGCTGCCCCGCCTCGTACCAGCGGTTCGACTCCAGACCGGCGTAGTGCACCGCCGCCACCTCGTCGCGCTGCTCCAGCCACCGGGCGAGCGTCAGCGCGTTGGAGGTGTGCCGCTCCAGCCGGAGGCTGAGCGTCTCCACCCCCTGGAGCAGCAGGAACGCCGAGTGCGGCGAGAGCGCGGGCCCCAGGTCGCGCAGCAGCTGGACGCGGAGCTTCACGGCGAAGGCGGACGGTCCGAGATCCGGCCAGTAGCGCAGCCCGTGGTAGCTCGGGTCGGGGGTGTGGAAGTCGGGGAAGCGCTCGGAGTGCGTACCGAAGTCGAAGGTGCCACCGTCCACGACCACCCCGCCGAGCGTGGTGCCGTGCCCGCCGAGGAACTTCGTCGCGGAGTGGACGACGATGTCCGCGCCGTGCTCGATCGGCCGCAGAAGGTAGGGCGTGGGCACGGTGTTGTCGACGATCAGGGGCAGCCCGGCCCCGTGCGCCGCGTCCGCGACGGCCCGGATGTCCAGGACGTCACCGCGCGGATTGCCGAGAGTCTCCGCGAACAGCGCCTTGGTGTTGGGCCGGATCGCGGCCTGCCACTGCGCGATGTCGTCGGGGTCGTCGACGAACGACACCTCGATGCCGAACCGGGGGAGCGTGTGCCGGAACAGGTTGTACGTGCCGCCGTAGAGCGAGGTGGAGGAGACGATGTGGTCCCCGGCACCGGCCAGCGTCAGGATCGCCAGGGTCTCCGCGGCCTGCCCCGAGGCGAGTGCGACGGCCGCGACGCCGCCCTCCAGCGCCGCGATCCGCTGCTCCAGAACGTCCTGGGTGGGGTTGTGGATGCGGGTGTAGATGTTGCCCGGCTCGGCGAGCGAGAACAGGTCGGCGGCGTGCTGGGTGTCGCGGAAGACGAATGACGACGTCTGGTAGATCGGCACCGCACGGGCACCCGTAGTCGGGTCGGGGGACGCACCCGAGTGGATCTGCTTGGTCTCGAACGACCAGGCCGGACCGGCCTCCTGCCGGTCGTGGTCCTCGGGCGTGTGCCCTGCGGTGACGGAGTCGAGGGGCTGGCTCATGTGTTTCCTCGCACGCTGGTTCAGTGGCTGATCGGCAAGAAGCACGCGCTGTCGACGGGCTGACTACGGACCGTAGAGGGCATGGTGCGGGTCCGAGAAGCGTGTCGCCTGCTTGGCCACGAAGCTGCAATACGGAAGCAACACAAGGGATCCGGCGGCTACTCCTGGGTGAGCATCCCGCTGCGCAGCCGGTGCAGCATGCGGCTCAGCAGCCGCGACACATGCATCTGGGAGATCCCGAGTTCCGCGCCGATCTGTGCCTGCGTCAGCTCCTGGCCGAAACGCATGTCGATGATGCGGCGCTCGCGGGCGTCCAGCTCCCCGAGCAGCGGAGCGAGCGCGTGCAGATTCTCCACGCTCTCCATGGCCGGGTCCGGCTCGCCCAGCACATCGGCGAAGGTGCGCCCGCCCGCGTTGTGGCGTCCCGACTGCGAGGTGTCGGTCGGCATGTCCAGCGAACCCGCCGTGTACCCGTTGGACGCGACGATGCCCTCGGTCACCTCCGCCTCCTCGATGCCCAGATGCTCGGCCAGTTCGTGGACGGTGGGGTCCCGGTCGAGATCGCCCGAGAGGGTCTCCTTCGACTTGGCGAGGTCGACGCGCAACTCCTGCAGCCGTCGCGGTACATGCACGGCCCAGCTGGTGTCCCGGAAGAATCGTTTGATCTCCCCGACGATGTACGGGACGGCGAACGAGGTGAACTCGACCTCGCGGGAGAGGTCGAACCGGTCGATCGCCTTGATCAGACCGATCGTGCCGACCTGGACGATGTCCTCCATGTCGCCGCTGCCCCGGTTGCGGAACCGGCCCGCGGCGAACCGGACCAGGGACAGATTCATCTCGATGAGCGTGTTCCGTGCGTACTGGTGCTCCTGGGTGCCCTCTTCCAGGTCCCGCAGCCGGTCGAAGAAGAGCTTCGACAGCTTGCGCGCGTCCTTCGGCGCGATCTTCCCGGCGTCCTCGATCCATGGCAGCTGCTCAGCGGATTCTGCTCGTTCCACTGCGCCGGTCGGTTTCGCAGCGGTGGCGGTCTGCGCGGTGTGCGCCGTCATCTCGTCACGCTCCCCTGGTCGTAGGCCATGAGGTTTAAGCGCCTGCCCACGCGTATGACTCTCATGCGTCCCCGATGAATCGATCAGGTCACACGTGGGGAATTGGCCGGGAATCGACGTGTTCGACTCTGAGCGACCGTCATGAGGGGGCGTGCGGTACGTGGGAGAACCGCCGGGCGCCGACGGCGGCGGGACACCGGGAGACACGGAGAAAGCGAAGAACCGCCCCACCGGTACGGGGGAGCCCGGTGGGGCGGTCACCACCAGACTGCCACAGCCGGGCGGCGATTGGGGACCGACCGGCGCGTATTGAACGGTGGTTGAGTTGATTTCGACGGTCGCCCGACCACGTGTACGCGTGTCAACGGGCCATGTCGGCCGGATCCGCCGGACAGTCCGGTCGGCCGGATCCGCCGACCGGATCCGTCAGGGGGTGATCCTGCTGACCAGTTCCGGAACCCACTCCACGTACTCGACCTCCGCCCCGCCCGCGTGCCGCGCGTAGAGGAAGCGGCCGGTCGGGCCGGTGGCCTCCGGGGTGGTGATCCGCCCGCCGCTCCCGGTGAGCCGGGCGGACAGCTCGTCGAGGTCGGAGACGACCACCGTCGCCGAGGCATGGGTGTACCGCGCGCGCTGTTCCGCGGGACCGGCGATGACGAGGAAATCGCCGATGGCCGCGAGTTCGATCGAGTCGAAGCGAAACGCAGATCGGGTTCGCCGCCGACGAGCTGCCGCAGCAGTGGCAGGATCGCGTCCATGTCGTCGGCCCACAGGCGTGCGTATGTCTTGAGGATGGTCATGGGGGATGCCTCTCCGCGGCTTTCCGGCACAGCGAGCGGGGCCCGGAACAGGGCCTGCTCTCCATGGGTTACGCGGAAACCGTAGAAGAGCGGCCGAGGGCGGAAGAAGGCACTTTCCGGAAAGAGAGGCACCTCAAGGTGCCCTGAGTCGTAAGCGCTGTACCGGCAGAGGCGATCACACCTGTCGGTCCGGAGGCCGAAACGCTCGTGTGCGCCGACGCGCGAGATCTTCTGCAACGCTCCCGTGCGCCGGCGCGCGACATCCTCTGCGCCATCGCCGGCGAGTGGGCCTGACATCGAGGCCGCCCGTCGCGGCTACGACGCGGCGGCGGGCCCGGCCCCGGTCCGGCGCACGCGCCGTGACCTCCTGATTGCGGGCTCGTGAACAGTCCGCCGCCCGGGGAATACGATCCGGTCCCCTCGCCTTTCCGCTGCTGTCGGGCGCCCGCGGCCGTCCGGCGGACCCGAGACGGACCGGAACGAGGGACCTCATGCCCAAGGCGTACATATTCCACCGCTACGGCGGACCGGAGGCGGAAGCCTTCATCGAGCAGCCGGTGCCCGTTCCCGGTCCCGGCGAACTGCTCGTCGCCGTCCGGGCGGCCGGGGTCAACCCCGTCGACTGGAAGCGGCGGTCCGGCCTCCGCAGGCCGGGAAGCGATCCGGCGCCCCTGCCGGGTGTGTTCGGCAGTGAGGTCTCGGGGACGGTGGAGGCGGTCGGACCGGGCGTCGAGGGCTTCGCACCCGGTCAGCCGGTCTTCGGCTCCCCGCTGACCGGCGGCTACGCCGAGTACGCCCTGCTGGCGGCCGGTGCCACCGCCCACAAGCCGGACGGGCTGTCGTTCACGGACGCGGCGGTGCTGCCGGTCGCTGCGGCCACCGCGTACGACGGACTGCGCCAGCTCGACGCCGCTCCCGGCTCCACCCTGCTGGTCACCGGAGCCGGTGGCGGTGTCGGCGTGGCCGCGGTGCAGCTCGCCCGCCACTTCGGGATCCGGGTCCTCGGCACCGCGAGCGCCGCCAAGCGGGACCTCGTCGAATCACTGGGCGCCGTTCATGTGACGTACGGGCCCGGAGCCGAGGACCGGATACGGGCCGCGGCCCCCGAGGGCGTCGACGCGGCCTTCGACCTGGCCGGCGGTGAGGCACTGACGGCCGCCGCGGCCGTGGTGGGGGACCGGAAGCGACTGATCAGCGCCGGGTCGCCGGTGGAGGTCGCCGACCTGGGCGGTGCGCCCGTGCGCCGGACCCGTTCCGCGGCCGTCCTGGACGAACTGGCGCGCCTCGTCGTCGGCGGAGCCCTGCGCACCCACGTGACGCGGACGTTCCCGCTGGCCGAAGCCGACCGGGCACTGCGTACGGTGGAAAGCGGCCACGCACGCGGGAAGACCGTGATCGAGGTGGCCCGATGAGCGCCCCCGCCGCCGCATCCGTCCCGGCCGCCGTTTCCGTATCCGCGTCCGCGGCCGTATCCGCATCCGTATCCGCCCCCGCATCCGAGACAGGAAAGACGCTCGTGCCCGTACATCCCTCCGCCGGCCACCCGGCCCATCCGCTGGACAACCCGGCGCACTCCTCGCTGACCGGCCCGCACGCCCACTTCGCGGAGCGCCGCGGCCGCATCCTGCGCTACCCCGTCGACGTCACCCCGTGGCTCGCCCTGCCGGACGCCCCGGACGCACAGGACTGGTCCGATGTCGCCGCTCTCGCGGGTCCCGGGGCCTCGGTCACCCTGACCGCGTTCCGTGAGCCGCCGCCCGCGGACTGGGAGATCCTCTTCCACGCCGAGGGCGTCCAGCTCGTGGACGAGTCGGTGGCCGCGGCACCGGACCCCGAGGCCGTGCCCCTGGGGCCCGCCGACGTCCCCGAGATGCTGGATCTGGTGGCCCGCACCCGCCCCGGGCCCTTTCTGCCGCGCACCGTGGAGCTCGGCAGCTATCTGGGCATCCGCCGCTCCGGCGTCCTCGTCGCGATGGCGGGCGAGCGGCTGCACCCGCCCGGCTGGACCGAGATCAGCGGGGTCTGCACCGACGAGTCCGTACGGGGGCAGGGGCTCGCGGGCCGGCTCGTCCGGGCGGTCGCCCACGGGATCAGGGAACGCGGCGAGACCCCGTTCCTGCACGCCGCCGCGTCCAACACCAACGCCGTCCGGCTCTACGAAGCCCTCGGCTTCCGGCTGCGCCGCAGGACGGAGTTCCTGTCGGCCCTCGTTCCCCGGCAGACCCAGGTTCCCCGGCAGACCCCGGTTCCGCCGCCCGCTCCCGGCCCCGGCCCGGCGGTTGTGCCCGGCCCGGCAGCCGGGACCTTCGGCACCCCGGCCCGTGCCGAAGGTCCCGGGCCGAAAGTCCCGACCGGGACCTTCGGCCCGCGCTCGGGGTCGTAAGACTCGTGTGCCGACGCCGCGGTCCCCGGTCCACTGGGTGAGGAACCGTCCTACCGACGGCCGAGACCCGGGACCGAGGACCGAACAGGAGGCACACCGTGGCCATGGGCCTTCAGCGAGCAGCAGCCGTGCGCGAAGCCGAACTGCCGGGCGCGGACGCGAGCGAGGCGGCGGCGGGCGCACCCCGGATCGGCAACTGGCCGCTGGCCGGGGGGCTGGCGCTGCTGACCCTCGCGGTCGTGCTCCTGCATGTCTTCACCGGTGACGACTTCGAGGTGGCCCCGCTGCTGGTCGTCGTCCCCGCCCTGGCCTCCGTCTTCTGCACGGTCCGCCAGACGGTGGGAGTGGCCGGCTGGATCATGGCCGTGGTCGTCGGCTCCCGTATCGCCTCGGACGGGTCCTTCTGGGACCTGGTGGTGGGCATCGTCTTCACCGTGCTGGCCTGCGGCCTGGGTGTCGGTTCCTGTGCGGCCCGTATCCGGCACGCCCGGCAGGTCGCCAGGCTGCGCTCCGCCGCCGTCGCGCTACAGCGCCAGATCCTGCGCCCGCTGCCGGTCCTGACCGACCAGGTCTTCGCGTACGGGCTCTACGAGCCGATCGAGGAGGACCGGTTCGTCGGTGGTGACATCTATGAGGTCGTCGAGTCGCCGTACGGAACCCGCGTGATCATCGGTGACGTCCAGGGCAAGGGGCTCCCCGCCATCGGCGCGGGCTTCGCCGCGCTCGGCGCGTTCCGTGAGGCCGCCATCCGCGAACCCACGCTGACCGGCGTGGTGGACGCCCTGGAGGACGCGGTCGTCCGGCACAACGAGTTCTCCTCCCAGACCGGTGAGACCGAGCGGTTCGTGACGGCGCTGGTCCTCGGGTTCGACGGCGGCGACCGGGTGCAGGCGGTCAACTGCGGCCATCTGCCGCCGCGACTGCTGCACAACGGCGAGGCGTCGGCGATCACCCTCCAGCGGGCTCACGTACCCCTCGGCATGGCCGAGCTGAGCCGTGAGGCGCGTACGGCGGAATGGTTCGGCTTCCCGCCCGGCGCGACGCTGCTGGTCGTCACCGACGGCGTCACCGAGGCCCGTGACGCCTCCGGCGACTTCTACCCCCTGGACGACCGGCTCGGCCGCTGGGCGCACCGGGGTCCGCGCGAGGTCCTGGACGCGCTCCACGCCGACCTGGAGGAGTTCTCCGGTGGCGTCAGGCGCGACGATGTCGCCGCCCTCGCCCTGCGCCGGGCCCCGTCCGGCGGCGGCGGGCGGTGGCCCGAGGCCGTGCCCGGGAACGCCCTGCGGGCCGTGGAGCCCCTCGGCGACCGGTAGCCGGAAGGCGCGACGACAGGTCTCACGCCCTCGTGACGTCACGCCCCACGCCCCTGTGATGTCCTGATGGGACGAGTGTCGCGGTGGGACATTTTCAGGTGTACGGTGCATCTATGAATCCGGAACGGAACATCCCGGAGAGGCGCGGCCGCAAGGCCCGCCGGACCCGGGAGACGCTGGCGCAGGCCGCGTTCGAGCTCGTACTCGACCGAGGACTGCGGGACGTGACGGTCGAGGAGATCGCGGAGACCGCGGATGTCGACCGACGCACCTTCAGCCGGTACTTCCCGAGCAAGGAAGCCGCCGTCCTCGACTCCGTACGGGGCGACGGCGACCGGATCAACGACGCCCTGCGGGCCCGCCCCGCCGCCGAGCCGCCGCTCACCGCCTACCGGCGCGCCGTGCTCGACTGGCTCGGCGACCCCTCGGCGGAGCCCTGGCACCGCCGCCCCCGGTTCTTCGACCTGCTGGTCGTCGCCGAGCAGGAACCGACCCTCTACGCGGCCTTCCACCACATCCGGGTGGACGCCCAGGAGGACTCGGTCGCCATCGTCGCGGACCGGCTCGGCGTCGATCCCCGACTGGACATCCGCCCCGCCGTCACGGTGGCCGCGGGCGCGGGCGCACTGCTCGCCGCCCAGGCCGCCTGGGTGCGGGGGAGCCGCCAGGACGCGTTGCCCGAGCTGGTCGTCCAGGCGTTCGACGCCCTCGACTCGGACCTGCTCACCCAGCGGCAGGCCGGTACGGCACCGCACAGCACCACAGAAGGAAAGGCAACATCATGAGCACCGACACCCCCGCCACGTCCGACACGGAGTTCGCCGGCCGGGCCGCCCTCATCACCGGTGGCGCGTCCGGCATCGGCCTCGCCCTCGCCGGGCGGCTCGCCGCGAGCGGTGCGGCCGTCGTCGTCGCCGACTACGACGAGGAAGCCGCGCGCAAGGCCGCCGCCGAGCTGAAGGGCACCGGGGCGAAGGCCGCCGCGGTCGTCATGGACGTGACCGATCCGGCCTCCGTCGAGGCCGCCGTCCGCTTCACCGTCGACACCTTCGGCGCACTCCACCTGGCCGTCAACAACGCGGGCATCGGTGGTCCGAGCAACCCCACCGGTGAGTACGCCATCGAGGACTGGAACCGCGTCGTGGCGACCAACCTCAGCGGTGTCTTCTACTCGATGCGTTACGAACTCCCCGCCATCGTCGCCGCGGGCGGCGGCGCGGTGGTCAACATGTCCTCGATCCTCGGCACCAACGGCTTCGCCGGTTCGCCCGCGTACGTCGCGGCCAAGCACGGCGTCGTCGGCCTCACCAAGACCGCCGCCCTCGAATACGCCGCGCAGAACGTCCGGATCAACGCCGTCGGCCCCGGCTTCATCGACACTCCCCTGCTGCGCAACGCCGAGGGCCCGGCGCGCGACCACCTGATCTCCCTGCACCCGGCCGGACGCCTCGGCACGGCGGAGGAAGTGGCCGAGCTCACCGCCTTCCTCCTCTCCGACAAGGCCTCCTTCATCCACGGCAGCTACCACCTGGTGGACGGCGGCTACTCCGCCTCATAACCGCCCCGAGCGGCGAACCGGGGGCACAGGGGTTGGAAAGAGAACAAGGAAAGACTGAGGAGTCCCAATGAAAGCCGTTCAGTACCGCGCCGTCGGATCCGCTCCCGAGGTCGTGACCGTCCCGGACCCCGAGCCCGGCCCGGGGCAGGTCCTGCTGAAGGTCACCGCCGCAGGTGTCTGCCACTCCGACATCGCCGTGATGAGCCGGCCCGCAGACCAGATCCCCTTCCCGCTGCCCCTCACCCTCGGCCACGAGGGCGTCGGCACGGTCGCCGCCCTCGGTGACGGCGTCACCGGCTTCGCGACCGGCGACTCGGTCGCCGTCTACGGTCCCTGGGGCTGCGGTACCTGCGTGAACTGCGCCGAGGGCAAGGAGAACTACTGCCTGCGAGCCAAGGAGCTCGGCATCGCACCGCCCGGACTCGGCGCCCCCGGTGCCATGGCCGAGTACATGATCGTCGACGACCCGCGCCACCTGGTGCCGATCGGCGACCTCGACCCCGTGAAGACGGTGCCGCTCACGGACGCGGGACTGACCCCGTACCACGCGATCAAGCGTTCCCTGTCCAAGCTGGTGCCCGGTGCCACCGCCGTGGTCATCGGCACCGGCGGCCTCGGCCACGTGGCGATCCAGCTGCTGCGCGCCATGACCGCCGTGCGCGTCATCGCGCTCGACGTCACCGAGGACAAGCTCGCCCTCGCCCGCACGGTCGGCGCCCACGAGGCCGTCCTGTCCGACGAGCACGCGACCGCAAAGGTGCTCGAACTGACCGGCGGCCTCGGCGCCCACGTCGTCCTCGACTTCGTCGGTGCTCCGCCCACCGTGAAGACGGCCGGCGCGGTCGCCCGCGTCGACGGCGATGTCACGATCGTCGGCATCGGGGGCGGCGCACTGCCCGTCGGCTTCGGCACACTGCCCTACGGCACGACCGTCACCGCCCCGTACTGGGGTTCGCGCAAGGAGCTGGTCGAGGTGCTCGACCTCGCCCACGCCGGTTCGGTCGACGTCCACGTGGAGACGTACTCCATCGACGAGGCGCCGCTCGCGTACGAGCGACTGCACGCCGGGAAGATCAACGGCCGGGCCGTCATCCTCCCCAACGGCTGAGATCCGGCACCTCCGCCAGAGCTTCTCGTCGCCACCGGCCCCCGTCGCCCGACGACGGAAAGTCCCACCGGACCGTGCGGGCCGCCGCAGCACAGCGACGGCCCGCATCTTCCTGTCAGATCCCCGTCGCGAAACCGGTGCGGCCGACGGTGAGCATGCGTGAGACTGGCCTCATGGGGTTTCTCGTACTGATGACTTTGCCTGGACTGGTGATCGGGCTGACCCTGCTCGCCTTCGTCGACCAGCTGCTGCTGCGCGCCGGGCGGGCCGGGATACTGCCCTGGCGCAACAGCGCCCGGCAGGGCCAGGTGTCGGCGACCGGCTTCGAGCAGCTGCACGCGACCTTCTCGCCCGGCAAGCAGAGCGAACTCAAGGAGCGTCAGAGCGCACTGCTGCTCAGGGACGACGAGGAGGACGGCGCCCCGCCGAACAGGTCCACCGTCGACCTGACCGGCGGCCGGGCGGTCATCCGCCTCCCCAAAGCAGGCTGACCCTTTTTTATTGCCGAGCGGGTCCCCCCGGCCCTCGCTAGACTCCCGTCCATGGGTTCGTACTACTACTTCCGCTGATTCCCGGCCAGGACGCCGCCGCCCGACGCTGAGCGTCGCCGGGTGCCCCCAGGGGCACCCACGCGTGCCGCAGTCCCCTCCGCCGTCCGGCATCCACGCCCCGCCGTGCGCTTCCGCGCGCCGTCGCGGGCTTGTCTCAGGGAAGAAGCACCCATGCACCCCCAGCGCGACCGCGCTCAACTGACCATGAAAGACGTCTCCAAGAGCTACGGAGACCGGTCGGTACTCGACCAGGTGACACTCACCGTCCGCCCGGGTGAGAAGGCCGGCGTCATCGGCGAGAACGGCTCCGGCAAATCCACCCTCCTCCGGCTGATGGCGGGGGTGGAGACGCCCGACGGCGGGGACATCACCGTCCGGTTCCCCGGCGGCACCGGGTACCTCGCCCAGACCCTCACCCTCGCCACCGGCGACACCGTGCAGGACGCCGTCGACGCGGCGCTCGCCGAACTGCGCGAACTGGAACGCCGCATCCGTGCGGCCGAGTCCGCGCTGTCCGCCGCACGCGAACCCACGGACACGGAACTCGCCGTCTACGGAGACCTCCTCACCGCGTACGAGGAACGGGGCGGCTACCAGGCCGACGCCCGCACCGACGCGGCCCTGCACGGCCTCGGCCTGGCGCACCTCACGCGCGAACGGCCGCTCGCCACCCTCTCCGGCGGCGAACAGTCCCGGCTGGCCCTGGCCTGCGTGCTGGCCGCGGCCCCCGAACTGCTGCTGCTCGACGAACCGACCAACCACCTGGACGCCCGGGCCGTCGGCTGGCTGGAGGACCACCTACGCGCACACCGCGGGACCGTCGTGGCCATCACGCACGACCGGGCCTTCCTGGAACGCGTCACCTCAGTGATCCTGGAGGTCGACCGCGACCTGCGCGGCGTCACCCGGTACGGGGACGGCTGGGACGGCTACCGCACGGCCAAGGCCGCGGCCCGCCGCCGGTGGGCCCAGGAACGCCAGGAGTACCTGGCGGAACTGGCCCGCACCGTAGAGCTGGTGAACGCGGCCGGGCAGCGGCTCGCGGCCACCGGAAAGGACCCGAAGGAGGGCTACGGCAAACACCGCCGCTCGCACGAGGCCAAACTCTCCGGCCAGGTCAGGGCCGCCCGGACCCGCCTCGAAGCACTGCGCCGCTCTCCCGTGCCCGCCCCGCCCCCGCCGCTGTCCTTCACCGCCCGGCCGGCCGTCGCCACGCAGGGCGACCGGCACCACCCGGAGCCGCTGCTCGCACTGGAATCCGTCTCCGTCGGCGACCGGCTCCAGCTGCCCGCCCTGCGCGTGGAGCCCGGACAACGGCTCCTGGTCAACGGCCCCAACGGCGCCGGGAAGACCACCCTGCTGCGGGTGCTCGCCGGGGACCTCGCCCCGGACACGGGCACGGTCCGGCGACGGGCGCGGGTCGGCTACCTCCCGCAGGAACTCCCGCGGCGGCCGACCCGGCGCACCTTGCTGGAGACCTTCGCCGCGGGCCGCCCCGGCTTCCCGGACGAGTACGCGCAGGACCTTCTCGGCCTCGGGCTGTTCCGCCCCGAGGACCTGGCCGTCCCCGTCGCGGCCCTCTCCATCGGCCAGCAGCGCAGGCTGGCGCTGGCCCGGCTCGTGACCCGGCCCGCCGATCTGCTGGTCCTGGACGAGCCGACGAACCACATCGCGCTGAGCCTGGTGGAGGAGTTGGAGGAAGCCCTCGCGCAGTACAAGGGAGCCGTCGTCGTGGTCTCGCACGACCGCGGCTTCCGCGACCGCTTCACCGGAGACGTGCTGGAACTGCGGGCCGGCCGCCCGGTCCGGAGCCCGGAGAAGGCACACGGCCGGGGCGGGGTCTACCCGTCCGAGGAGGCGCGCTCCTCGCGGACATGACCGCGCAGCCGGTCGAGGAAGACCCGCTGGCCCGCGACCAGGCGCTCGGCGGCCCGCTCCGGTGCGCACCAGGCGAACCGGTCGATCTCCGGGAACTCCCGCTGCACACCGGACCCCCTCGGCCACTCCATCGTGAACGTCCCCGGTACGGCCGCCGCCGGATCCAGTTCCGCCTCCACCGCCCATACGGTCACCGTCTTGCCGCTCGGCTGACGCGCCGCGCCGAGCGGCACCCAGACACCGTCCGGAACCGGTAGCCCCACCTCCTCCTCGAACTCCCGGCGGGCGGCAGCGGCGGGCTCCTCCTCCGGGCCGTACTCGCCCTTGGGGATCGACCAGGCGGCCGCCTCGCGGCGCGCCCAGAACGGGCCGCCCATGTGCCCGATCAACACCTCGACATCCCGCTCGCTCCCCGTGCCCGTCACCCGGAAGAGGAGGAGACCCGCGCTGCGCCTGAGCGTCGACATGTCGTCAAGTCTGCGGTCCGGAACGGCGGGCCGCCACGCCGACGCGGCGCACCTGGGTGATCATGTCGGTCATCAACCCGCCGCGCGGTGTTTCCTCCGATGTCCCCGTTGTCCCCTGGTGTGTCCCGGTCCGCCCGGCCATGCTGTCCGCCGACAGCGCTTTCCCCCCGTGCAACCAGCTTGATTCCAGGAGGATTTGTGGGCCTTGGCATACTGGGCACCGCCCTGCGGCCGCTCGTGCTGCTCGCGACGGTGACCGCGGTGACGGCCGGGGCCCTCGCCCCCGCGGCCGCCGATTCGACCCCCGACCCCCGTCCCCGTAACGCCGCCGAAGTGCTCAGACCCATCGCCCCGCCCGCCGCGAGCGCGGCCGGCGGGACGCGCTCCGTGGTGGACGGCGACGGCATCGAGACCGCCCGCACCTCCCGGCCGATCGCGCCCGGGGTGCGCCTCAGCTCGTACGACCGGCTGGAATCCGACAAGTGGCTGCGGGTCGACGCGCTCTCCGTGGACCTCGACGGCGACGATGTGCGCGCCGACTACCTCTCCTCGGGCAAGGTCGCCGAACGGCACCCGGTCTCCGAGCTCGCCGCCCGGCACGACCCGGGCCGCGGACGCCGTACCGTCGCCGCGATCAACGCGGACTTCTTCGACATCAACGAGACCGGTGCCCCCCTGGGCCCCGGCATCAAGGACGGCGTCCCCGTCCACTCCCCGGCGCCGGGCGTCCACCGAGCCGTCGGTATCGGCCCCGAGAACGCGGGCCGGGTCCTGGAGCTGTACTTCGAGGGCACCCTGACCCTCCCCTCCGGACAGCACCCGCTCGCCGCCCACAACGCGGCGAACGTACCGGCGCAGGGCGTGGGCGCGTACACCTCCGCCTGGGGCAGCGCGGACCGCAAGCTGACCGTGGACGCCGCGGCGCCCGTCGCCGAAGCCGTCGTACGCGAGGGCAAGGTCGTCTCCGTATCGGGCACCCCGGGCTCGGGCGCCGTCCCGGACGGCACCACCGTCCTGGTCGGCCGCGAAGCCGGAGCGGCCCTTCTGACGGCGCTGCGGCCCGGCGACCCGGTCTCTCTCGCGTTCCGGGCGCGCGCCGGCAGCGGGTCCGTACCGCGTACCGCGGTCGGCGGCCGTGAGCTTCTGGTCGTCGACGGCACCGCCCAGAACCACGACGGCGAGGGCAACAACACCGCGGCGCCCCGCACCGCGGTCGGATTCTCCCGGGACGGCCGCACCATGCAGGTCATCACCGTCGACGGCCGGCAGGCCGACAGCGGCGGCGTCACCCTCACCGAACTCGGCCTGATGATGCGCCGCGCCGGTTCGTACAGCGCACTCAACCTGGACGGCGGCGGCTCCTCGACGCTCGTCGCGCGCGAGCCCGGCAGCGACGCCCTCCAGGTGGAGAACAGTCCGTCCGACGGCAGCGAGCGCACCGTCCCCAACGGCCTCGCCCTCACCGCCCCCGACGGCAGCGGCAGACTCAAGGGCTTCTGGGTGGAGACCCGGACCCCCGCAGGAGCCGCGCCGGGCACCGACCCCGTCAAGGGCGGTCACCCGGAGCGGGTCTTCCCCGGCCTGACCCGTTCGCTCACCGCCGCCGGTTACGACGAGACGTACGGCCCCGCCGCCGGAACCCCGGACTGGCGGACCGCGAACCCGGCCACCGGCACGGTCGACCGCCACGGTCTCTTCACCGCCCGCCGCAGCGGCAGCGCCGACGTGACCGCCCGGCGCGGCACCGCCCGCGGCAGCACCCGGCTGACCGTCCTGGACAAGCTCGACCGCATCGAGCCGACCACCCGGCGCGTCGGTCTCGCGGACGCGAAGGCCACCGGAACCTTCGGCGTCGTCGGCCTCGACGCCCACGGCACCAGCGCCCCCGTCGAACCGCGCGACATCGAACTCGACTACGACCGCGAGCTGTTCGACATCCGCGACAACGGGCAGGGTTCCTTCGACGTCGCCTCCCGCTCCGGCAGCGGAGCCGGCCGGGTCATCGCGACCGTCGCGGGCACCACCACCGTCCTCGCGGTCAGTGTCGGCCTCACCGAACAGGCGGTCGCCGCCTTCGACGACGCCGCGTCCTGGAAATTCAGCCAGGCCCGAGCCGGGGGCTCCCTCGCCGCCACGCCCGAGGGCCACACCGGCACCGGACTGAAGCTCACCTACGACTTCACCCGGTCCACCGCGACCCGAGCGGCCTACGCGAGCCCGCCCCGGCCGGTGACCCTGGCCGGACAGCCCCAGTCGTACCGGCTCTGGATCAAGGGCGACGGCAACGGCGCCTGGCCGACCCTGCACCTCAAGGACGCCGCGGGCTCCGACCAGTTGCTGCGCGGCCCCTACCTCACCTGGACCGGATGGCGGCAGGTCACCTTCGCCGTACCGCCGGGCGCAGCGATGCCGCTGAGCGTGCACCGGTTCTACCTGGCGGAGACGGCCGCCGCCCGGCAGTACACCGGCGAGATCGTCGTCGACGACCTGACCGCCCAGGTCCCGCCCACCGTCGACCTGCCCGAACAGACTGTGCCGGCCGACACGTTGATCGACCCGGCGGCGGTGACGGAGCGCCGGGACTGGCAGTTCGCCGTGATGTCGGACGCCCAGTTCGTCGCCCGTGACCCCGACAGCGCGATCGTCGCCCAGGCCCGCCGCACCCTGCGCGAGATCAGGGCCGCGCGGCCCGACTTCCTCGTCGTCAACGGAGACCTGGTGGACGAGGGCTCGCCCGCCGACCTCGCCTTCGCCCGGCAGATACTCGACCAGGAACTCGGCGACTCCCTGCCCTGGTACTACGTACCGGGCAACCACGAGGTGATGGGGGGCCGGATCGACAACTTCGTCACCCAGTTCGGACCGGCCCAGCGGACGTTCGACCACAAGGGCACCCGGGTCATCACCCTCGACACCTCCAGCCTCAGCCTGCGCGGCGGAGGCTTCGCCCAGATCAAGGAGTTCCGGGAGCAGCTCGACGCGGCCGCCCGGGACCGCCGGATCGGCTCGGTCACGGTGATCGAACACGTACCGCCGCGCGACCCGACCCCGCAGCAGGGCAGCCGGCTCGGCGACTGCAAGGAGGCGGCCCTCATCGAGCGGTGGCTCGCCGACTTCCGCCGTACGACGGGCAAGGGCGCGGCCTTCATCGGCAGCCACGTCGGGGTCTTCCACGCCTCGCACGTCGACGCAGTCCCGTATCTGATCAACGGAAACTCCGGAAAGGCCCCGGCAGGCCCCGCGGACGAGGGCGGCTTCACCGGCTGGTCGCTCATCGGCGCCGACCGGGTGCCGTCAGGCGAGCAGGCGGCGGCCCGGCAGCGGCCGTGGCGGGGCGGCCCCGACTGGATCTCCGTCCAGACCCGGGCGCACGTCGACTCCCTCACCCTCGACGCGCCGACGGTGATCGGCGCGGGGGAGCGTACGAAGGTGGGAGCCAGCGTCGTCCAGGGGGCGCGCACCGTCCCGGTGGCGTTCCCGCTCAGCGCGGACTGGACAGGCTCACCGAACGTGTACGTCGGTGATCCGGACGACGCCCGGCACCGCCACACCGCTGTCCTCGACCCGGTCACCGGCATGCTCACGGCATTGCGCCCCGGCACCGTCACGGTCGCGGTGACGGTCAACGGCACGACGCGGCGGGCCCGGATCGAGATCGCGGCGAAGGCGGCAGCCCCGGCCGCCTGACGCACGGCCGCCCCGGTCCCGCGTCCACAAGCGGTGGGCGCGGGACCGGGGCGGCGCGATGCGGGCCGGGTGCCGGGTGCCGGGTGCCGGGCGGTCCGGGCGGTCCGGAGTGGTTTCGGGCGGCTCGCGGGTTCCTACGCCTTTCGGTAGCCGTACGCCTCCGAGGCCGCGGCCTCCACCGCCGCGAGATCGCCACCGGCGGAGGCGGTCACCACGGCCGCCACGGCACCCTCCACGAACGGCGCGTCGACCAGCCGCGCCCCTTCCGGCAGCTCGTCGCCCTCGGCGAGCATGGCCTTCACCGTGAGCACCGCGCTCCCGAGATCGACCAGTACCGCGATACCGGCCCCGCCATCGACCGACTCGGCGGCCCGCGCGATCAGTTCCGCGCTCGTTCCGAGTCCACCGTCCGGCAGACCCCCGGCCGCGGCGACAGGCGCGGTCGCACCTCCGGCCGCGAGGCCCCGGGCCAGCTCGGCGACGGACTCGGCCACCGGCCCACTGTGCGAGACCAGGACGATTCCGACCTGTGCGCGCCCGCTCATGCGCCCTTCCCGTCGGCCGTCGGCCCATCCGCAGCCTGCCCGTCCTCGGCCGGCTGTTCGGCCTCGGCCAGCGCGGCGACGAGGAGCGCGGACGAGGTGGCCCCCGGATCCTGATGCCCGATGCTGCGCTCACCGAGATAGCTGGCCCGCCCCTTGCGCGCCCGCAACGGCACCGTCGCCACCGCACCGGCCCGCGCCGCGTCCCGGGCGGCGGAGAACGACGTGCCCAGGGCGTCGGCAGCGGGCAGCAGCGCGTCGAGCATCGTCTTGTCCCCGGCCTGTGCCCCGCCCAGCTGCCCCACCGCCGCGACACCCGCCGCGAACGCCTCGGCCAGCTGCCCGGACGTCACCTCGGCCGAGTCGCCCAGGGCCTTGCCCGTACGCCGGAGCAACGTTCCGTACAACGGCCCGGACGCCCCGCCCACGGTGGAGATCAACTGTCGTCCGGCGAGGGTCAGCACTGCTCCCGGTGTCCGAGGGGATTCCTTCTCCAGGACCGCCGTCACCGCGGTGAAGCCCCGCCGGAGGTTGCTGCCGTGATCGGCGTCGCCGATCGCCGAGTCCAGCTCGGTCAGATGGTCCGCCTCACGGTCCACGGCAGCCGCGGTGGCGGCCATCCACCGGCGGAAGAAGTCGGCGTCGAGCACATGGTCTCCTGTTCCTCTGGCCCCTCCGGCACAGGTGGGGCTGTCCCGCACGGGCGGGGCTGTCCGGTACCGGCGGTGCCGGACCGTACGGCGGATCGGACGCTACGAGCGTACGGGCGTACCGGTGCTCAGCGACCCCAGCGGAGTGCGGCCGTCTGCACGGGCGCGTCCCAGAGCCGCAGCAGCTCCTCGTCGACCTGGCAGAGCGTCACCGAGCAGCCCGCCATGTCGAGCGAGGTCACATAGTTCCCCACGAGCGTACGAGCTACGGTCACACCCCGCTCGGAGAGCACCCGCTGCACCTCGGCGTTGAACCCGTACAGCTCCAGCAGCCCCGTCGCCCCCATCCCGTTCACCAGTGCCAGCACCGGTCCCGCGGGCCGCAGATCCTCCAGCACCGCGTCCACCGCGAAGTCGGCGATCTCCCCGGACGTCATCATGGGACGGCGCTCCCGGCCGGGTTCGCCGTGAATGCCGATGCCCAGCTCCAGTTCACCCGGCGGCAGATCGAAGGTGGGACTGCCCTTGGCCGGGGTGGTGACCGAACTCAGTGCCACTCCGAAACTCCGCGACGACGCGTTCACCTGCCGTGCCACGTCGGCCACCCGGTCCAGCGGCGCCCCCTCGTCGGCGGCGGCCCCGGCGATCTTCTCGACGAACAGCGTCGCGCCGGTACCCCGCCGCCCGGCCGTGAACGTACTGTCGCTCACCGCCACGTCGTCGTCGATCAGCACCTGGGCGACCCGCACCCCTTCGTCCTCGGCGAGTTCGGCGGCCATCGCGAAGTTCAGTACGTCGCCGGTGTAGTTCTTGACGATGAACAGGACCCCCGCCCCGCTGTCGACGGCGGCTGCCGCCCGCACCATCTGATCGGGCACGGGCGAGGTGAACACCTCCCCGGGACACGCGGCGGACAGCATCCCCGGCCCGACGAACCCGGCGTGCAGCGGCTCGTGCCCGGACCCGCCGCCGGACACGATCCCGACCTTCCCGGCCACGGGGGCGTCGCGGCGCACGACCACACGGTTGGCGACATCGACGGTCAGTTCGGGGTGCGCGGCGGCGATGCCCCGGAGCGCGTCGTCGACCACGGTCTCCGGGACGTTGATGAGCATTCTCAACGGTTCCTCCTGGGAAGAGTGCCGGCCGGCCCCTGAGCTGGGTTCGGTTGCATGACACCGAGTATCGAAGAGACCCGCGTGATCGGGAAGCGACATGGCGGAGGGATCACGCATCCGTCATGTCATCGGGGTGACGTGTCCGACCGGGCGGGCGGGACCCATGAGGGGGAGGAGGCGTCGCGGGCGATCCGGCGGGGCGTGCCGGTGCCGTCCGCCGGTACGGACCAGATGTCCGAGGAGTTCGTACCTCGGGGGAGGGCGTAGGCCACCGTGCCGTCGCCCAGCCAGGCCGCCTGGTCGTCGACGCTGTGCGTCTCGGCGAGCGGTGTCTCGCGCATGGTCGCCAGGTCGAGGACATGGAGCCGCCACGGGTTTCCGGCTCCCTCACGGACACGCTTCTTGAACGCGATGCGCTTCCCGTCGGGGGAGAGGGAGGGGCACTCGACGTTGGTGCGCACGGTGCGCGCCTTCCACGCTTTGAGGTCCCCTTCGACGAGGTGGGTCCTGCCGCCCGTCGACACGGTCGCGTAGAAGCGGTTGTCGTCGTCGGTGAAGGTGACGCCCCAGTAGTTCACATCGGGTGCGTGGTGGCGTTTGCCGTCGAGGTAGAGCTGGATGGTCTCCATGCTCTTGATCAGATAGCCGGTGCGGGTGTCGAGGATGCCGGTGCGGGTGGAGAACGCGGATGTCGCGTACGAGTCGCCGGAGACGAACACCGTCCATGACACCACGCGGCCCGACGGAGAGACACGGGCGCGGTTCGGCGTGCCGCCGAAGTCGACCGTGCGGCGGGTGCGCAGGGTGTCGTCGAGGATGACCGCTCTGGTCATCGGCCGGAGTCCCGGCCGGGTGGTCAGGCACACGGCCGTGCCGCCGCTCGTGTGGAAGCGGCGGCACGACAGGGCTGTTTCCTCGCGCGGGGTCCCGCCCGTCCTCGTCGTCGGCTGTACGGCGACGGTGCCCTTCGCCGTGCGCAGATACAGCCCGGCGGTGTCGCCGGGCGTGACGTGCGAGGACGTGGCGGCGGCGGAGGTGTCGGCGCGGTCGGCGGCGTGCACGGTGTACACGACGGCGACCGCCGCCAGCATCGCACCGGCAGCGGTCACGGCCACCGCACGGACGCGCGGGGTCACAGGGTGCATGGGGTCTCCCGGAAGGCATGGGCGGGGATCAGGAAGCAGGCGGCGGCGAAGACGGCGGCGAGGGCCACCGCGGCCGCGGCCAGGGCGGTGCTCACGCCCCACGCCGTCCACGCGGCGCCGAACAGGACGGACGCGAACAGTCGGCCCGTCGCCTGGCCGGTCTGGAGCAGGGCGAGCCCGCCCGCCCGTCGGTCCGGCGGTACGAGCGGGCCGGCCAGGGCCATCAGGATGCCGTCGGTGGCGGCGTAGTACGTGCCGTGGAGCAGCAGTACCGCACCGGCCAGGGGCCAGCCGCCGATCGGGAACAGCATGGCCGCGTACGCCCCGAGCAGCGCGAGGTGTCCCGCCAGGAACGGAACGCGTCTCCCGACGCGGTCGGCGGCGCGGCCGAGCGGCACGGCGAGCAGCAGGTAGACGGTGGCGCTGCCCAGCGGGAGGAGCGGGAACCAGGCCGCGTCCAGTCGCATGCGGTTCTGCAGGACGAGGTAGAGGAAGCCGTCGGTGACGCTGACCAGGCTGAGGAGGGCGGCCGCGAGCAGGATGCGGCGGAACGGCGGGAGGGACAGCAGGCGCAGGGTCGAGCGGAGGGTAGCGGTGGGCCGCTTCGCCGCGGGTGCGGCGGTCGCGCCCGGGAGCGCACCCAGCTCGTCGCGACCGGGGACGAACGCGATCAGGAGCAGTACGCCGAGCACGCCGAAGCAGAAGCTGACGACGAAGACGGCGTCGTAGGCGTCCGCGGTCGCCCACAGCAGGGCGAAGGCGAGGAGCGGTCCGATCATGGCCCCGGTGGTGTCCATGGCGCGGTGGACACCGAAGGCGCGGCCGAGATGCCGTTCGTCGCTGCTGAGCGAGATCAGGGCGTCGCGGGGCGCGGTGCGTATGCCCTTGCCGATCCGGTCCGCGGCGAGCGCGGTGGACAGGGCGGGGATGGAGCCGCCCGCCGGCAGCAGGGCCAGCTTGCACACCGCGGACAGGGCGTATCCGGAGCCGGCGACGAGTTTGTGGCGCCGCCACCGGTCGGCGATGTGTCCGCCGGCGAGCCGGACGAACGCGGTGATGCCGTTGTAGAGGCCGTCGAGGAAGCCGAATTGGAGCGGGCTCAGGCCGAGGCCGAGGACGAGATACAGGGGCAGGACGGCGGTGACCATCTCGGAGGAGATGTCGGTGACGAGGCTGACCGTGCCGAGGGCGATGACGGTTCCGGCGACGCGGCCGCGTCCGGTGCCGGTGTCGGACGTGGCGGTGCCGCTCGTCGTGCCGGTGGCGGACGGGGTGGAAGGCGCCGGTGGCGCGGTCGTGTCCTGTCGTGCCTTGTTTGCCGAGAGATACATGTGGGGTCCCGGTGCGTGGGCAGCGGACGGGCGCGGCCGCCCTGAGGGGCAGCGGCCGCGCCCGAAGTGTCAACGGCAGGTGTACGTGGGGCTGGTGTCGCGCACCGTGCCGTCGGTGCCGACGAAGTGGGACGTGAAGGAGTTGTCGGTGAAGTCGAGCTTGACGACGCCGAACGTGTCCCAGATCCGCTTGAGACTGTTGTCCTGGACCGTGTCACCCGCGCCGTAGAGGTCCTTGCCGCCGGCGCCGCCCAGGATCTCGACGATGCCGTTGGGGTCGGCCGCACCGTTCGCGGTCTGCGGGGCGAACCGCTCGTAGTGGTGGTCGTGGCCGCTCAGCACCAGTTCGGTGCCGCCCTGTTGGAGCAGTTTCCACACCGGCTGGCTCACCGGGTCGTTGCCGTGGCTGCCCGAGCTGAAGAGCGGGTGGTGGAAGTAGGCGGCCACACAGCTCTTCTTGTTCGCGGCGAGGTCGGCCTTGAGCCAGTCGATCTGTTCCTGCTCGTCGAACCGGTTGGAGTTGAGGGCGACGAAGTGCCAGTTGCCGTAGTCGTAGCTGTACCACATCTTGCCCTTGGGGGTCGCCCGGGAGCCGAAGTACTCGCGGTAGGCCCGCTCGTCCTGGTTGTCCCAGTCGTCGTACGCCTCGTGGTTGCCGGGCACCGGGTACGTCTTGTCCTTGAACGTGCCCCAGGACTTGTCGTAGTAGTTGCGGAAGTCCTCGATGTGGGCGTCGTCGTACTGGTTGTCGCCCATGGTGATGTAGAAGGCCGGGTTGATGGCCTTGGCGCGGGCCGCGGTCTTGAAGTGCTGGCACCCGGACTGGCCGGCGGTGCACTGGTCGGCGATGTCACCGGCACCCACCACGGTGAACGCGCCACCGGGGTCCGGCGGATCGGTCGGTCCCGGGCCGTCGCCGCGGGCCCCGAACGCCTCCAACTCCTTTATCGAATAGCCCCATTGGGTGCCGCGGGAGGTGCCGTACACGCGCAGATATCGGCCCTTGCCGGTCAGGCCGGTCCACTCGTCCGTGCCGCCGTTCCCGGCGGTCTCCGCGGCCAGCGCGGTCCATTTGCTGCCGTCCGCCGACATCTCGATCCGGTACGCCTTCGCGTAGGCGTCCTCCCATTCGACCGTGACCCGTGACACCGTCGCGTCCTTGCCGAGGTCCAGCCGGATCCACTGCGGGTCCTTGCCCTCCGCGCTGCCCCATCGGGTGTTCCGGTCGCCGTCGACGGCCTTCGCGGGCGTCAGGGTCGCGTCCTCGTCGGACGACGAAGTGGCGGGCGCGGAACGGGAGATGAGCTGCTCGGCCCGCGTTGCGACGGAGCCGCCGGAGCCGGCGGGGGCGGGCTCGTCGGCGATGTGGAACTCATCGCCGTACACCTTCCAGGTCAGCGGCGTCTGGAGCTCGAAGTTGCCGTTCTCCAGGAACACCCGCTGTGCGGTGTCCACCCGGCTGGTGTCCTCGTGCGCCTCCTCGGACTTCATCTCGGCCACGCGCGCGTCGAGGAACGCGCCCAGGTAGTCGCTCTCGTCGCCACCCTCCGCGGGGGTCTCGGCCTGGGTGCGGGCCTCGTCACGGATCGACTCGAAGCCGCTTTGGCCGTGCATCACGATGGCGTCGTAGTAGATGAACTGCCCGAGCGTGCGCAGCCCGTCGTCCTTCGCCTGGGCGACCGACGGATCGAAGTAGACCCGGTCGCGCTCGTGCTCCTGCGCCGCCTGGAACCCCTGGGTCCGCGCCGCCTCCTGCCATGCGTCGGTGAAGCCGGGGTCGAGACCCTCGTGGGAGTCGCTGCCGTCGACCTCGCGCAGGGCCGGCAGGTACGCGGCGAGCGGGTTGTCCGGCTCCTGCTCGGTGTAGTACTCGACGAGTTCGAGCATGTCGTGGGTGCCGGAGCAGAAGCCGACGATGCCGCCGGTATAGCCGCGGCCGTCCTTGATGTCCTCGATGTAGTCGTACTCGCCGCGCCAGTCGAGAGTCGAGTTCTCGGCACTGGAGACGATCTGCAGGGCGATCTCCTTCTTTGCCGGATCGTCGAGGTCGGCCGTCTCGGCAGCCCGGCCGACGCTCATGGCGACGATGGCGGGCACGGCGGCGAGCGCCAAGGCGAGAGCTATCCGGAGTCCGGTGCGTCGTCGGCGGGGATGCCGTCGGGACGGTGGGGAGACGGACCTCGGGCGGGGTGTGCGCATGTGGTTCCTCCACTTTCCTCGCGGTTGTGGGGCATGCCGGCGCCGGTCCTGCAGCAGTGGGGGCGGCAGCAGTTGACTGTTAGGAAGCTTTCCTTCCTATTGCTGGCCACATTGGTACGCGGTCGGCGAGTCGGGCGCAAGGGTGCGCGCGCAAAAAATATAGGACTACCGGGTGGGCGTGGGGAGTTGAATGCCTGGCGCCCGAGGAGAAGGCCCTCACGGTGAACTGCCCGATTGTCAGGTGTACTTCGTCCCGGAGCGGCGTGAAAGCCACCGTGGAAGCGGCCCGCGCGTTCGATGCCTCCCGGAGCCGTTCGGGCACTGCGGCCCACATGGTCAGCCTCTGCGAGGAGCGGGGGAAGGTGCCGGCGGGCGTACAATCACGCGTCGGCGACCTGGACGAGGTGTGGCTGCCCGGCCCACCCGGCACCAAGTGCTCCTGCACCAGCGCCAATTACGTGGTCCTCGCCGCCGTGGTCGAGTCCGTCACCGGGCGCGCCTTCGCGGACCACCTCGGGCGGAGCGCTCGAACCCGCGGGCATGCGCGGTGCCATCGTCGACCAGGCATCGGCCCGGAAGCGGAGGCTGGCCCCCGGACACCAACTGCTGTGGGGCATACCGACCGCGATCGCCGGTGGCGTGGACAACCACGGCACGGCATACGGCTATACGGGCGGCGACCTGAACGACCTGGCGGCCTACCGCTCGACGTACCGGGCCTGCCGGTCGACGTACGGGGCATGCCGGTCGACGTACGGGGCATGCCGGTCGACGTACCGGGAGGGGCGGCCCGGACCCGTGGCCTACCGGCCGGGACCGGCCAGGCCCGACTCCCGGGCGGCCAGCGCCGCCCCCACGCGATTGCGCACCCCAAGCTTGCCGAGGATCGCGCTGACGTGTGCTTTCACCGTGCCCTCGACCAGGTGCGGGCGGGCGGCGATCTCGGCGTTGGACAAGCCGACGCCGAGGAGCGAGAGGACGGAGTGTTCGCGTTCGGTGAGTGTGTTCACCGGGTGGCGGGACGGTGCCCCGACCGGCATGCCGTGCGTGCGCAGTCCACTGATCACCCGCGCGGCGACCCACGGTGATCGACGGTCTCGCGATGATCGGCAAAGGAGCCGGTGCGCCCGTGCGCGTGCCACCGGACCGGATCGTCGCCGACCCGGCCCCGGGCTCCGGTCGCGGCATCCCGCCCGGGTGACACCGGCTGGACAGGCGACACCGTTTGGATGATCAAAATAGCAGGGGGTTACCATATGAGCGCCGCCTAGCTCGAAAGATAAACCTGTGACTGTCAATGAAGACGCGTTCACCAACTGGAAGCACCGCGAGGAGATCGCGGAGTCGATGATCCCGATCATCGGGAAGCTGCACCGGGAGCGGGACATCACCGTCCTGCTCCACAGCCGCTCCTTGGTCAACAAGTCGGTGGTCAGCATCCTCAAGATCCACCGATTCGCCCGCCAGATCGCCGGTGAGGAGCTCTCGGTCACCGAGACGCTGCCGTTCCTGAACGCGCTCACCGCGCTCGACCTCGGCCCGTCCCAGATCGACATCGGCATGCTCGCCGCGACGTACGCGACCGACGGGCGTGGTCTCTCGGTCGAGGAGTTCACCGCCGAGGCCGTTGCCGGAGCCACGGGCGCCGACAAGATCGAGCGCCGCGAACCGCGCGATGTCGTCCTCTACGGATTCGGCCGCATCGGCCGGCTCATCGCCCGACTGCTCATCGAGAAGGCGGGCTCCGGCAACGGTCTGCGGCTGCGCGCCATCGTCGTCCGCAGGGGCGTCGGCCAGGACATCGTCAAGCGCGCCTCGCTGCTGCGCCGTGACTCCATCCACGGCCAGTTCCAGGGCACGATCACCGTCGACGAGGCGAACAGCAGGATCATCGCCAACGGCAACGAGATCAGCATGATCTACTCCGACGATCCGACATCGGTGGACTACACGGCGTACGGCATCAAGGACGCCATCCTCATCGACAACACCGGCAAGTGGCGCGACCGCGAGGGCCTTTCGAAGCACCTGCGTCCCGGCATCGCCAAGGTCGTCCTGACCGCGCCGGGCAAGGGCGCCGTGCCCAACATCGTGCACGGCGTCAACCACGACACGGTCAAGCCGGACGAGCAGATCCTGTCCTGCGCGTCCTGCACCACCAACGCGATCGTCCCGCCGTTGAAGGCGATGGCGGACGAGTACGGGGTCCTGCGCGGCCACGTGGAGACCATCCACTCGTACACCAATGACCAGAACCTGCTGGACAACTACCACTCGGGCGACCGCCGCGGTCGTTCGGCGGCGCTCAACATGGTCATCACCGAGACCGGCGCCGCCTCGGCCGTCGCCAAGGCGCTGCCCGAGCTGGAGGCGCCCATCACCGGCAGCTCGATCCGTGTCCCGGTGCCGGACGTCTCGATCGCGATCCTCAGCCTGCGCCTCGGGCGCGAGACCACCCGCGAGGAGGTCCTCGATCACCTCCGGACCGTCTCGCTGACCTCGCCGCTGAGGCGGCAGATCGACTTCATCAGCGCACCCGACGCGGTCTCCAGTGACTTCATCGGCTCGCGCCACGCCTCGATCGTCGATGCCGGTGCCACCAAGGTCGACGGCGACAACGCGATCCTCTACCTCTGGTACGACAACGAGTTCGGCTACTCCTGCCAGGTCATCCGGGTCGTTCAGCACGTCTCCGGGGTGGAATACCCGACGTACCCGGCCCCGGCGGTCTGATATCGGCGATCTGATCCCGGTGGTCTGATTCCGGCGGCCCGCCTGCCTGCCCAGTGCTGGGCAGGCAGGCGGACGGCGGTGAGGCGGTGGTGGGGCGACGGCCGAAGCGACCGACGCCCCACCCCCTCGTTCACGGCACGAACGAGATGTCCGGGTAGCGCGGGGACGGCGCGGACAGCAGACGGCTGTCGTGGCCGCGCAGATGGAGGTCGAAGAAGGCGCCCAGATAGGCGCGTTCGGCGGCGACGGCCCGGTCCGCGTCGATCGTGCCGATGGCGGTGGTCAACTGGGCGACCACGTCGGGCGGGAGGGTGAGCGCCCGCTCCAACTGCTGCGCCAGCGGGGACAGGTCGGTATAGGTCTGGTGTCCCGAGTCGCGCAGGCGCAGTTCGAGGTGCCAGCCCCGCAGGTGTGACCAGAACCGTTTCCATGACGGGTCGTTGTGACGCCCGTGGTTGGCGTTGCTCATCAGCAGGAACGGGCGGTCGAGGCCGGTGGTGGCGACAGCTCCGTTGAAACTGCCGTCCAGATTGACACCGGCGAGCACGCGGCTGTCCCGTGACATGACCTCGGCGGCGGTGTCACCGCCGAGCGAATGCCCGAACATGGCGATCCTCGACAGATCGAGGGAGCCTCGCAGCCCCTGGGGCAACTGTCCGCGTCCGGCGCCCGAACCGCTTGCGGTGTGCGCGGCATTGGCCGCTCGCCCGGCGTTCAGCGCGGTGAGTTGGTCCAGGACGAACCCGGTGTCGTCCTTACGGACCCGCAGCGCCTTCCTGATGTCGGCAGCGGTCGGCCGGGCCGGCTGCCGGCCCAGCTCCAGTCGGCCGCCGGGGAACTCCACGATCTGACTGTCGTACGTGTGGTCGATGGTCACGACCGCGTAGCCCCGGCCGGCCAGATCCTCGGCGAGCGCGGTGCTGAGTCCACGCAGCGCCCCGTAGCCGGGGGAGAAGAGGATCAACGGATGACCACCGGGGTGCGGGCGAACGGGTGCGCCTTCGTGACCGTGGGTCAGCGGGAAGTCCACGTTGTCCATCGGCGTCCGCAGGTCCTTGCTGATCTGCTCCCGGAACTGAGCCGCCGCCGCCGGTGGCAGCCAGGGGGCACGCCGGAAGCCCTGGGTGCGTCGGGCCGGGTACCACAGGGTGATCATCAGCTCGCGCGGCGACGGGTGCGACGTCCACGGATCCTGGCGCGCGTGGTCGGTCAGGTGCAGGGAGAGCGTCCCGATGTGCCGCGGTCCGGCCGGCCTCGGCAGCGTCAGCCGTACCCGGCCCGCTCGGGTTCCGGTGGCCGATCGTGGGTCCGCCCCCGCGGGCAGGGCGCCGCCGGGGCGGGTGTGTGCCTCGGCCACCCCCGCGGTGGCGAGCAGAAGTCCCGCCGCTCCGGCCGCGGTCAGTACTGATCTGCGTGTCGGGCGGCCTACTGCGTCGCTCATCGGCATTTCCTCATCTGTGGTCGGAGGTCACGCGGTCTCTCCCGTCGAGACTGGCAGTGCCGCGGCGCCCGGGGGCGGCACACAGCGGGAACTCCGGGTACGACCGGGGACATCCCCGACTCCCGCTCAGGGGCGCGTACGCCGTCGGTGCGGCGCCGCCTCGTTGATCCTTCGTGGAGCCGGGGACCACCGGGGCCGAGGAGTTGGCCGATCGCCACCCGGCCGCCAACTCGAGCCACTTGGTCCAGACCTATTGACCGGAGGTCTGGACCATTTTACGGTTTGGCAGGGTCACGACATGGGTGGGGTCGGGTGCGAACCTTTCGCGCCGGGCGGCGGCAGGCCCTGGCGGGAAGGGACACACATGATGGGTCGCACGTCACGTCTGCTGGGCATCGGTCTGGCAACGGCGTTCGTCGTACAGATGATGGTCGCGGCGGCGCCGCCGAGCGCTGCGCCGCCGAGCGCGGCGCAGGCGGACACCTGCGCGGTGAAGTCGAAACCTGCGGGCAAGGTGCTCCAGGGCTACTGGGAGAACTGGGACGGCGCGGCGAACGGGGTGCACCCGCCGCTCGGCTGGATCCCGATCACCGACTCCCGCATCACGGGCCACGGTTACAACGTCATCAACGCGGCCTTCCCCGTCATCCGCTCGGACGGAACCGTCCTGTGGGAGGACGGGATGGACGCGACGGTCAAGGTCGCGACCCCGGCGGAGATGTGCCAGGCCAAGGCGTCCGGCCTCACCACCCTCATGTCGATCGGTGGTGCGGCGGCCGGGATCGACCTGAGCTCCAGCGCCGTCGCCGACCGCTTCGTCGCGACGGTGGTGCCGATTCTGAAGAAGTACAACTTCGACGGCATCGACATCGACATCGAGACAGGGCTGGTCGGCGGCGGCAACATCAACCAGCTGTCGGCCTCGCAGGCCAACCTCATCCGGATCATCGACGGAGTGCTGGCGCAGATGCCGTCGAACTTCGGGCTCACGATGGCTCCCGAAACGGCGTACGTCACCGGGGGCAGCGTGGTCTACGGCTCCATCTGGGGCGCGTACCTGCCCATCATCAAGAAGTACGCGGACAACGGCCGCCTCTGGTGGCTGAACATGCAGTACTACAACGGCAGCATGTACGGCTGCTCCGGAGACTCCTACTCCGCGGGAACGGTCCAAGGGTTCACCGCGCAGACGGACTGCCTCAACGCCGGGCTCGTCATCCAGGGCACCACGATCAAGGTGCCCTACGACAAGCAGGTGCCCGGACTGCCCGCGCAGCCGGGCGCCGGTGGCGGCCATATGTCGACCGGTCTCGTCTCGCAGGCATGGAACCGCTACAACGGCGCGCTGAAGGGCCTGATGACCTGGTCCCTCAACTGGGACGGTTCGAAGGGCTGGACCTTCGGCGACAACGTGAAGTCCCTGCAAGGCCGTTGAGTGACGCGGTGCACCGGGCGACGTCGGCGCCCGGTGCACCGCCGGCCGGCTCCGCCGGGACGAAGCGGCCCGCCGGTGCGCCGCTCGCCGCCGGACCACGGCGTGAACCGGTCAGCGCGGCCGGAGGCGGCGCCGGGGATCGGGTACATATCGTGGTGCTCGTCCGCCCCGGGCGGTGGCACGCCCGAGCGGGCCGACCGACGACAACGAGGAGAACCGATGGTGCATGAACGGGCCGGGCAGCCGGCACAGCCTGGAGATCTGGTCGATGTGGCACGGCTGGTGACGGCCTATTACGCCCTCCACCCCGACCCGGCGGAACCCTCCCAGCGCGTGGCCTTCGGCACCTCGGGACACCGCGGCTCGGCCCTCTCGGCCGCGTTCAACGAGGACCACATCGCCGCCACCACCCAGGCGATCTGCGAGTACCGGTCCCGGCAGGGAACCGACGGGCCGCTCTTCCTCGGCGCCGACACCCACGCCCTGTCCGAGCCCGCCCGGGTCACCGCGATCGAGGTGCTCGCCGCCAACGGGGCCGTCGTCCTCATCGACTCCGACGACGGCTACACCCCCACCCCCGCCGTCTCGCACGCCATCCTCACGTACAACCGGGGCCGTACCGGCGGCCTCGCGGACGGCATCGTGGTCACCCCGTCGCACAACCCGCCCGCCGACGGCGGTTTCAAGTACAACCCGCCGAACGGCGGTCCGGCCGGCTCGGACGCCACCTCGTGGATCCAGGACCGCGCCAATGCCCTGATCGAGGGCGGGCTCAAGGAAGTCCGCCGCATCCCGTACACCAGGGCACTGTCCGCCGCGACCACCGGCCGCCACGACTTCCTGACCGCATACGTGGACGACCTGCCGTCCGTACTCGACCTGGACGCCGTACGGGACGCGGGGATCAGGATCGGCGCCGATCCGCTCGGCGGCGCCTCGGTCGCGTACTGGGGCCGGATCGCCGAACGGCACCGGCTCGACCTCACCGTGGTCAATCCGCTCGCCGACCCGACCTGGCGGTTCATGACGCTGGACTGGGACGGCAGGATCCGGATGGACTGCTCCTCGCCGCACGCCATGGCCTCGCTGATCGCTCAGCGCGACGCCTTCACGATCTCCACCGGGAACGACGCCGACGCCGACCGGCACGGCATCGTCACCCCGGACGGCGGTCTGATGAACCCCAACCACTATCTGGCCGTCGCCATCCGCTATCTCTTCTCGCACCGCGAGGGATGGCCCGCCGGTACGGGAATCGGCAAGACCCTCGTCTCCTCCTCGATGATCGACCGGGTCGCCGACGACCTGGGCCGCCCGCTGGTGGAGGTGCCGGTGGGATTCAAGTGGTTCGTCGACGGGCTCTTCGACGGCACCCTGGGCTTCGGCGGCGAGGAGTCCGCCGGGGCCTCGTTCCTGCGCCGCGACGGACACGTCTGGACGACCGACAAGGACGGCATCCTGCTGGCCCTGCTGGCCTCCGAGATCACCGCGGTCACGGGATCCACCCCGTCCCAGCACTACGGCGAGCTCACCGCCCGCTTCGGCGACCCGGCCTACGCCCGCGTCGACGCGCCCGCGACACGGGAGGAGAAGGCGGTACTGGCCCGGCTCTCCCCGGACCAGGTCACGGCCGACACCCTGGCGGGGGAGCCCATCACGGCCGTCCTCACCGAGGCACCGGGCAACGGCGCCGCGATCGGCGGGCTCAAGGTCTGCACGGACAGTGCCTGGTTCGCCGCCCGGCCCTCCGGCACCGAGGACGTCTACAAGGTGTACGCGGAGAGCTTCCAGGGTCCCGCTCACCTCGGCCGGGTGCAGGACGAGGCCCGCGCCCTGGTCTCCACCGCGCTGGGCGGCGCCGGCTGACGGCCGCAGGTCCGGCTCCAGGATCCCCGGAGCCGGACCCGCCGCCCGTGGGAACCCGGACCCGCCGCCGGGCTTCCCCGAGGCGCTCAGGCGCTCAGGCGCCGGGAACGGTCCGGTGCACCTGACGGAGGAACGTGGCGTTGTCCGGCGTACGGCGGAGCTTGTCCAGCAGCGTCTCCAGGGTGGCCTGCCCGTCCCTGGCGTGGAGGGCACGGCGCAGTCCCCGTACGACGGTCAGTTCGGCGGCGGGCATCAGGAGTTCGTCCCGACGGGTGCCCGAAGGGGCGATGTCGACGGCCGGGAAGATCCGCTTGTCCGCGAGCGTCCGGTCCAGGCGGAGTTCCATGTTGCCGGTGCCCTTCAGCTCTTCGAAGAAGTAGTCGTCGGCCCGGGACCCGGTCTCCACCAGGGCCGTTGCCAGGATGGTGAGCGAACCGCCCTCCTCGGCCAGGCGCGCGGCACCGAACAGCTTCTTGGGGCCGCCGAGTGCTGCCGCGTCGACGCCACCGCTCAGCGTGCGCCCGCCCGCTCCGGCCGCGTTGTTGTGGGCCCGGCACAGCCGGGTGAGGGAGTCCAGCAGCAGGACGACGTCCTGGCCCTGCTCGACCAGGCGCTTGGCGCGTTCCACGGCGAGATCGGCGAGAGCGATGTGCTCCTTGGCGGGCCGGTCGAAGGTCGAGGCGAACACTTCGCCCCGTACCGAGCGGCGCATGTCCGTGACCTCCTCCGGACGCTCGTCCAGGAGGACCACCATCAGATGGCACTCGGGATGGTTGGTGGCGACGGCCGCGGCGAGCTGTTGCAGCAGCACCGTCTTGCCGGTCTTGGGCGGTGCGACGATCAGTCCGCGCTGCCCCTTGCCGACGGGCGCGATCAGGTCGACCAGCCGCATCGCGGGGCCGCCCTGCGCGGTCTCCAGGCGGAGCCGGTCGCGGGGGTGGAGCGGGGTGAGGTCGCGGAAGTGGGGCCGGCCGAGCAGCGCGCGGGGGTCACGGCCGTTGATCCGGTCGATCGCGGTCAGGGCGCGCGGCCGCTCGCAGGTGCCCTCGACGACATCGCCCTTGCGCAGGCCGTGCCGGCGGATCAGTGCGGGCGACACCTGTATGTCGTCGGGGGAGGGGTGGCCGCCGTTGACGCGGAGCGTGCCGTGGCCGTTGTTCGTGGTGTCGAGGACACCTGCGGTCCGGACGGGCCGGTGTTCCGCGGCAATGGGGCGTTCGAGTGTGGTGGTCATGAGAGGGGGTCCTTTCGCGGACAGGCGAATGAGAGGCCCGGCGATCGGAGGGGCGGCGAAATCACGCCCCGTACCACGGGCAGAAGAGCCCGGACCGGACTGAGAAGTAGTGCGAGAAAGCTGGATCGCGGGTCCTGAGAAGGACGAGCGCAACAGCGAGGGAGAGAAAGTAGCACCGGAGCCCGAATGTGGGGGCTTACACACGTGCTAGTGGCACTGTACCACCAAGCGTGGGGGGCGCGGGAGAGGGGCGGGTGGAGCGGACCGGAAAACCGACCGCTCCACCCGCCCGCCACCACCTGGCAGCCGCACCGCACGATCGCTTGCCTGCCTGCCTGCCTGCCCGCACCGGTACAAGGTCAGGCGCGCCGATCAGCCGCGCGGCCCCGGCGTCGTCGACTCGCGACTGTCGTTACGGCCACCGCTGCCGCTGTCATCGGCAGAGCCGCCGCCGTCGCCGCGGAACACGCCGAGAATGCGCTCGGCGGCGAGAGTGGCCGTCAACTCGCCCTCCCGTACGCGGTGTTCGAGATCCGGGGCGAGTGCCCGTACCGCCGGATGGTTGCGCAGGCTGTCCAGCAGCTCGTCGCGGACCATCGTCCATGTCCAGTCCACCTGCTGCTCGCGCCGCTTGGCCACCAGCCGCCCCGTGGACTCCAGGAGGGACCGGTGCTGCTCCAGCCGCTCCCACAGCGTGCCGAGACCGCTCGACTCCCGGGCGCTGCAGGTGAGGACCGGGGGAGTCCAGGCGGCGTCGACCGGGTGCATCAGCCGCAGGGCGCCCGCCAGTTCACGCGCCGCCGAACGGGCGTCGCGCTCGTGCGGACCGTCGGCCTTGTTGACCGCGATGGCGTCCGCCAGCTCCAGTACCCCCTTCTTGATGCCCTGGAGCTGATCGCCGGTGCGGGCCAGGGTGAGCAGCAGGAACGTGTCGACCATGTTGGCGACGGCCGTCTCGGACTGCCCGACGCCGACCGTCTCCACCAGCACCACGTCGTAACCCGCCGCCTCCATGACCACCATGGACTCACGGGTCGCCCGTGCCACCCCGCCCAGCGTTCCGGCGGTGGGCGAGGGGCGTACGAACGCGTTCCGGTCGACGGCCAGCCGTTCCATCCTGGTCTTGTCACCCAGGATGGAACCGCCCGTACGGCTGGACGACGGGTCGACGGCCAGCACCGCGACCCGGTGCCCGAGCCCCGTGAGCATGGTGCCGAGCGCGTCGATGAACGTGGACTTGCCCACGCCGGGCACCCCGCTGACGCCGATGCGCCGGGCCCGCCCGGAATGCGGCAGCAGCTCACCGAGCAGACGCTGGGCGAGCGCCCGGTGATCGGGGCGGGTCGACTCGACGAGAGTGATGGCGCGGGCGATGAACGCCCGCTTCCCGTCGAGCACTCCGTTGACATAGGTGTCGATGTCGATCTTCACGGCCATCCGGTCAGCGGCTCAGCTCGTGGCCGAGCGCGGCGGCGAGCCGCGTGACCAGGTCGTGGGCGGCATCCGGGATCACCGTTCCCGGCGGGAACACCGAAGCGGCGCCCGCCTCGTGCAGGGCCTCGATGTCCTGCGGCGGAATCACCCCGCCCACCACGATCATGATGTCCTCGCGTCCCTCCGCGGCCAGTTCCTCGCGCAGCGCCGGTACGAGGGTGAGGTGCCCGGCGGCCAGCGAGGAGACGCCCACGATGTGCACGTCGGCCTCGACCGCCTGCCGGGCGACCTCGCCCGGCGTCTGGAACAGCGGGCCGACGTCGACGTCGAAGCCCAGGTCGGCGAAGGCGGTCGCGATGACCTTCTGGCCGCGGTCGTGGCCGTCCTGGCCCATCTTGGCGACCAGGATGCGCGGGCGGCGGCCCTCCGCCTCCTCGAACTCGTCGACCAGCTTGCGCGTGCGGTCCACCGAGGGGGACTCTCCTGCCTCTTTGCGGTACACCCCGGAGATCGTACGGATCTGGCCCGCGTGCCTGCCGTAGACCTTCTCCAGCGCGTCCGAGATCTCCCCGACCGTGGCCATGGCGCGCGCGGCCTCGACCGCCAGCGCCAGCAGATTGCCCTCCAGGCCCGGTCCCGGGTCCCGCCCGGCCGCGTCCGTCAGCGCGCGCAACGCGTCCTGGCAGACCGTCTCGTCGCGCTCCTCGCGCAGCCGGCGCAGCTTCTCGATCTGCTGGGCGCGGACGGAGGAGTTGTCGACCTTGAGCACATCGATCTGCTCATCGGTCTCCACCCGGTACTTGTTGACCCCGATGACGGGCTGGCGCCCCGAGTCGATCCGGGCCTGGGTGCGGGCGGCGGCCTCCTCGACCCGGAGCTTCGGGATGCCCGCGTCGATGGCCTTCGCCATTCCTCCGGCCGCCTCGACCTCCTCGATGTGCTGCCAGGCCCGCTCCGCCAGGTCGTGCGTCAGCTTCTCCACGTACGCGCTGCCGCCCCACGGGTCGATGACCCGGCAGGTGCCGGACTCCTGCTGGAGCAGCAGTTGGGTGTTGCGGGCGATCCGCGCCGAGAAGTCCGTCGGCAGGGCCAGCGCCTCGTCCAGCGCGTTCGTGTGCAGCGACTGGGTGTGCCCCTGGGTGGCGGCCATGGCCTCCACGCAGGTCCTGGTGACGTTGTTGAACACGTCCTGCGCGGTCAGGGACCAGCCCGAGGTCTGTGAATGGGTGCGCAGGGAAAGGGACTTGGCGTTCTTCGGCTCGAACTCCCGGACCAGCCTGGCCCACAGCAGCCGGGCCGCCCGCAGCTTGGCGATCTCCATGAAGAAGTTCATGCCGATCGCCCAGAAGAAGGAGAGCCGCGGCGCGAACGCGTCCACGTCGAGCCCCGCCGCCCGGCCCGCCCGCAGATACTCCACGCCGTCGGCCAGGGTGTAGGCCAGCTCCAGATCGGCCGTGGCCCCGGCCTCCTGGATGTGATAGCCGGAGATGGAGATCGAGTTGTAGCGCGGCATCTTCTGCGAGGTGAACGCGAAGATGTCGGAGATGATCCGCATCGACGGGCCGGGCGGATAGATGTAGGTGTTGCGGACCATGAACTCCTTGAGGATGTCGTTCTGAATGGTCCCGGCCAGCTTTTCCGGCGGTACGCCCTGCTCCTCGGCGGCCACGATGTACAGCGCCAGCACGGGGAGCACCGCGCCGTTCATCGTCATCGACACCGACATCCTGTCCAGCGGGATGCCGTCGAAGAGCTGACGCATGTCGTAGATCGAGTCGATGGCGACCCCCGCCATGCCGACGTCGCCCGTCACCCGGGGGTGGTCGCTGTCGTAGCCGCGGTGGGTGGGCAGATCGAAGGCGACGGAGAGGCCCTTCTGCCCGGCCGCGAGGTTGCGCCGGTAGAAGGCGTTGGACTCCTCGGCGGTGGAGAAACCCGCGTACTGCCGGATGGTCCAGGGCTGGTTGACGTACATCGTCGGATACGGGCCGCGCAGATACGGTGCGATGCCCGGGTACGTCCCGAGGGAGTCCAGACCTTCGAGATCCTGCCCGGTGTAGAGCGGCTTGACCGTGATGCCCTCGGGGGTCTCCCACAGCAGATCGGTCTCAAGGCCGCCGGTCGACTCCTTCACCGCGGCCCGCCACGCGTCGGCCGTCGCGGTGGGCGGTGCCTCGGACTCCAGCGGGACGGTGGAGAAGTCCGGGACCGGGCTCACCGGTGTCCCCGGAGCTGTGGAGGTCTCGCGGGTGTCGGGGGTCTGCATCACGCCACTCCCATGCGGTCGAGTACGGAGGAGAGGACGGCGATCGCGTCGCAGCCGGCGAAGACGAAGGAGTCGACACCGGGGTGGTACCCGGGCCGCCCGGCGAGGAACACCTGACCGGCTCCCGCGGACCTGAGCGCCGAAGCCACCCCTTCCGCGTGCTCCGCGTAGAGCGGGTCGGAGGAGCACAGGCATGCGACCGTCGCCCCACTGGCGGCGAACGCCCCGGCGGCCGTCGACGCGTCCACGGACACCGGGTCGTGCACCGCCTCGATCCCGCCGGCGAGGAAGAGGTTCGACGCGAAGGAAGCCCGCGCCGTGTGTGCCGAGGCGGGGCCCAGCGCGGCGATGAACACCTTCGGACGCGCCCCCGTGGCCGCCAGGTGAGCGTCCGAACGGGCCCGCAGCGCCTCGAACGCCTCGTCGCGGCGGACCCTCGGCAGCCCGCCCTCCGGCGCGCCGGAGCCGACGGGCACGGGCTCGCGCTCCACCGGCCGCTCCGCCAGCTGCGGGAACTCGCTGACCCCGGTCACCGGCTCCTTGCGCCGCGCCAGGTCCTTGGACCGGGCCGCCCAGGTGGCCGCGAGCCGCTCCGCGACCAGCCCGGAGCGCAGGGCGGCGGCCTGGCCGCCCGCCCGCTCGATCTCCTGGAAGAAGGACCAGGCGGCAGCGGCGAGTTCGTCGGTGAGCCGCTCCACGTACCAGGAGCCGCCCGCCGGGTCGATGACCCGCGCCAGATGCGACTCCTCCATCAGGATCGTCGAGGTGTTGCGGGCGATCCGCCGGGCGAACGCGTCCGGCAGGCCCAGCGCGTGATCGAACGGCAGCACGGTGACGGCGTCGGCCCCGCCGACGCCCGCGGCCAGAGCGGCCAGTGTGGTCCGGAGCATGTTCACCCACGGATCACGGCGCGTCATCATCACCGGCGAGGTCACGGCGTGCTGACGCTGCGCACCCGCTCCGGCGGCCCCGCACGCCTCGGCGACCCGTGCCCACAGCCGACGTGCGGCGCGCAGTTTGGCGATGGTCAGGAACTGGTCGGCGGTGGCCGCGTAACGGAACTCCAACTGTGCGCAGGCCGCTTCGACGGACATCCCGGACCCGGTCAGCGCCCGCAGATAGGCGACCCCGGTCGCCAGGGAGAGGCCCAGCTCCTCGGCGGCCGAACCACCGGCCTCGTGGTAAGGCAGCGCGTCCACGCCCATCGCGCGCAGCCCGGGATACTCGCGGTCGCACACCCGTGCCCAATGGACGGCGGCGGTGAGGCCGGGCTCGGTGCCGGTGCGGGCCGCGTGCCCGAGCGGGTCCGCGCCGAGACTGCCGCGCGCGGCGTCCTTCGACACCCCCCGCTCCTCGTACAGGCGGAGCAACTCCCGTACCGCTGAGTCGAATTCGGTGGGGGCGTCGAGGGCGACGGGTGCCAGGTCGAGATAGACGCCGTCCAGTGCGCGGGCGAGGCCGGAGACCGGAATCCCGGTGGGGGCGCCCACGGCCAGCCACAGCGAGGTGACGCCGTTCTCCAGATCGCCGAGCAGGGCCTCGTTGAGCCGGGCGGGGTCGGCCAGCGCGTGGCGCTGCCGTACGTCCCAGCCGGCCGCTGCGGTCCCCTCGGCCCTGCTGCCTCTGGTGAAGGGGGCGAAGCCGGGGAAGCCGGTGTCGGGCGAGGTGTCGTGCGAGGTGTAGAGGGGCCGGGTGGTGAGCCCGTCCTCCAGCGTGGTGGACAGCGCTTCCTCCGCTGCCGCGCCCGAGACTTCCTTGCCCGACTTGCGCAGAACGCCTTCGACGAGGCTCTGCCACTGGTCATGGGAGGGGTCAGGGAACCCGGCGGCCGGAGGGAGCCCGTCAGCAGGCAGGACCGTCATGCTCAGATGTTAGGGCAGGGCATGGAATGAGCAGCAGGGGCACCGTCTGTGACCTTGCCCTCTCCGGAACGCACTTGATCCTTTACGGACCGTGGCGTAACCGGCCCGGCAGACGGGGCGGCGGAGTGGGCGGCACGGGCGTGGCGGGGTCGCTCCCCGCGCGCCGGGGACCGGCGACCGGCCTATGCCCCGGGGTGGTATCCGGCGTTTTCCGTTGTCGATTCCCGCGCCGCGTGCGACGTTGATCCTGATATGCGCAATTCACGTAGTTAATCGGGGAAAGAGGCATTTCATCGTGCAGACCGCCCGGGCCGTCCCGGCCGCCACCGTTGTCAATCTGCGCGATCTGGGCGGCATCGCCCTGGGGCGCGGCCACCGGGTGCGGCAGGGAGTCCTCCTGCGCTCGGGGCAATTGAGCGACCTCGATCCGCAACACGACATGGCGGTGGCCGCACTCGGCATCCGTACCGTCGTCGACCTGCGCACCGCCGATGAGCGCCAGTGGGCCCCGGACCGGCTGCCGGCCGGGGCCAGGCTCTTCGTCGCCGATGTGCTCGGGGGGCATTCGAGTGTCGCCCCGGCCAGGCTGCGCGCGCTGCTGGCCGACCCGGAGGAGGCGAGCCGGGCGCTGGGCGGCGGCAAGGCCGAGGAGCTGTTCGCCGACACCTATCGGCAGCTGGTGCTCCTGCCCGGTGCCGCGGCCGCGTACCGGGCCCTCGTGGAGACGGCGGCCGATCCGCGGGCGAGACCGGTGCTCTTCCACTGCACGGCGGGCAAGGACCGTACCGGCTGGGCGGCGGCCCTCCTCCTGATGATCGTGGGTGCGTCGCGGGAGGTCGTCAGGGCGGAGTTCCTGGCGGTGAACCCGGCGGTGCGGGCGGCGTTCGCGCCGTACGTGCGGAAGTTCCTCGACGCGGGCGGCGACCCCGACATCGCCTCCGCGATCACCGAGGTCCGCCCCCGCTATCTGGAGGTGGCGCTGGACGCCATGGACGAGCGGTGGGGCGGGCTCGACGGATATGTGCGCGACGGGCTGCGGATTCCCGAACCCGCGATGGAGCGGCTGCGCGGCGAGCTGGTGATGCCTGCCTGACAGCGGCCTCTCCCGGCTGACTTCATACCCCTGGGGAGTATATTCACGGGTGTTGGCGGGACACCTGCTCCGGCCGTCCGTCATCGACGGCACCGGCGCCGTCAACGACGCCGTCGGCCACCTGGACCAAGGAGGGGAGACGACCGCAGGAGGGGAGGGCGCGGACCTCGATGCGTGCGGACGCGCGGCCGGTGGGCTGCGGATCTCCGAGAGCGGCTTCACCCTGGATCTCGAACCCCCCACGCTCACACTCAAGCTCACCGTGAGCGGGAACGGCCGCCCGGTCACCGACCTCCGGCCCTGCCTCGGGGCGTACGGGCACCTCGTCGCCCTGCGCTCGGGCGACCTGGCCCATCTGCACGTCCGCCCGAACGAGGGCGGGCCCGGCCCGGAGGTGTCCTTCACGGCGACCGCGACCGGCGAGGGCACCTATCGGCTGTTCCTGGGCTTCCGGCACGACGACAAGGTCCGCACCGTCGCCTTCACCGTGCACGCGGGCCACGCGGGGTCCTGACCGGGGCCCGGGGGCGAGTGCCACGGCGCCTCCGGCGGGCCTGTCTGTGTACCGTGAATGCCGGTCTGTGTATCGTGAATGTGCCGGATCGGAAGTCCTTCGAGAGGGGCACACGGTGACTGAACGGAAGCCTGCCGGGGTCAGTTTCGAATCCTGGGTCGACAAGCAGATCCGTGAGGCCGAACAGCGTGGTGACTTCTCCCGGCTGCCCGGTTTCGGCAAGCCACTCGCCGGCCTGGAACGCCCGTACGACGAGGCATGGTGGATCAAGGCGAAGATGCAGCGTGAGGGACTGTCCGTACTGCCGCCGGCCCTGGCGCTGCGCAAAGAGGCGGAGGATGCCCGCGACGCGGTGCCCGGAGCCAGGAACGAGGCCGAGGTGCGGCGGATCCTGACCGAGGTGAACGAAAGGATCCGGAAGGCGATCCTGATGCCGCCCGCGGGGCCGCCGCTGAACCTCACGCCCTTCGACGTCGAGGCGGCCGTCCAGGGATGGCGCGCCGAGCACGGCCGCGCCTGACACGTCCGCCCCCGTTCCGTCCCCCTTCCCCTTCCCGGGGCTCCCTTCCCTTCCCTTCCCTTCCTGCCTTCCCTGCTGCCCGCAGGACCCGTCGAAGCCGGACCGGTCCGCGTCCGACGCATCGAAGTCCTCGCTCCGGGCACTCGCGTTGTACGCAACCGTGCCGCGCACCAGGAGATGAAGGAGGCCGACGTGACATCAGCACACGCCCATGGGCGACGTGGTGGAGCGAAGCGGGGAGGCAGACGCTCCGCCCAACGCTCCGCCCCGCGCGAGACGTTCACCGCCGCAGGCCGGGCGGGATTCATGGCCCGCGGCGTGGTCTATGTCCTCATAGGGGTCCTGGCGGCCCGGATCGGTCTCGGCGACCGCGGGGAACAGGCCGACCGGCAGGGCGCGCTGGGGCAGATCGCCGCGCAGCCCTTCGGCGACGTGATGCTGTGGACACTGGTCGTCGGTTTCGCGGGCATGGCCCTGTGGCGGGGCTCCCGCGCGGTCCGCGGCAAGGGCGGCGGCGCCAAGCAGGCGGGTTCGCGGCTGCTGGACGCGGGCCGGGCCGTCTTCTATGTCTCCGTCGGCTGGGGAACGGCCGTCTACGCGGCCGGGCAGGGCCAGGGGGCCGACGGTGACGCCCAGTCGCGCGACTGGACGGCCAAGGCGCTGGGACTTCCCTACGGGCAGGTCATGGTGGGCGCCGCGGGCTGTGTGCTGATCGGCGTCGGCGTCGTACTCGCCGGGCGCGCGGGGCTGAGGCGCTTCCTGCGCCGCCTGGACACGGGCGCGATGAGCCGCAGGACCAAGCGGGCGGTCACGGTGCTCGGCGTCGGCGGGGGAGTGGCGCGCGGCGCCGTGTTCGCCGCGGCGGGTCTCTTCGTCGTGGTCGCGGCGCTCCGCTTCGAACCGGACGAGGCCAAGGGGGTCGACGAGACGCTCCGCAGCTTCGCCACGACCCCGGCGGGTCCATGGCTGCTGATCGCGGTCGCCTTCGGCCTCGTGCTGTTCGGGGTGTTCTCGTTCGCCTCCGCCCGCTGGCGCCGCCTGTGAACGCCTACCTGACCGATACGTAATACTTCCTGTATGACGTCCAGCATGACGACCTCCCGGGGCGGCCCGCACCGCGACGACGTGGTGATCCGGCGGGCGACGGCGGGCGACGCCAAACGGCTCACGCGGTTGGTCAGGGCCTCGCGCGCGTACGAAGGTCCCTACGCGCCGATGGTGGCGGGCTACCGGGTCGGGCCGGACTACATCGAGACGCACCAGGTCTTCGTGGCCACGGGCACGGCCGCCACCGCCGCCGGTCCCGGAAGCGGCGCTGCCAACCCCCGGGTGTTCGGCTTCTACTCGCTGGTCCTCTCGCCGCCCGAGCTCGACCTGATGTTCGTCGCCGACGACGCCCAGGGGCTCGGCATCGGCCGGCTCCTCGTCGGCCATCTGCGCGACGAGGCGCGGCGGGCCGGGCTGAGCGGTGTGCGTATCGTCTCGCACCCGCCCGCCGAGGGTTTCTACCGCAGCGTGGGGGCCGAGCGCACCGGCACCCTGGCCGCCAACCCGCCCGCGGTGATGTGGGACCGGCCCGAACTGATGCTCGCGGTCGTTTGAGCGACCCGCCGCCCGGACAGTGTCGCCGCGGGGTGGCACATGAGACGGCGTACGACGTGGTGGCCTTCGCGCGGCGGCGGGGACGCGACGGAACCCTCCCGGAGGGGCGGTCAGGCGGTCAGCGCCGCAAGCTCCGCATTGGCTCGCTCGGTGACCGGGGCGAGGACGCGTCAGGCGGCGGCCAGGTCCTCGGCGGGTATCCCGCCCCAGACGCGGGGCGTTGACCGGGCCGCTCGCCGGCGCGCCGCATGCCGTGCAGCGACGCGACCGGTGTCCATGGCTACTGTTTCCGGCGGATACGCATGGAGGGCGCCCGGCCGACAGCGGCCGGGCGCCCTCCACGTTCTGACGCGCTCAGGGAATCCGAGGGCTACGACCAGCCGCCGTACGGACGCGTGATCAGCTCCAGGGCATGACCGTTCGGATCGATGAAGTACACGCCCCGGCCGCCGTCGTTGTGGTTGATCTCGCCGGGGAGCTTCTTGTGGGGATCGCCGTAGTACGCGATGCCCTGTTCCTTGATCCGGGCGAACGCCGTGTCGAACTCCGCCTCCGAAATGAGGAAGGCGTAGTGCTGCATCGTGATCGAACCCTCGGGAATCGTCGCGAAGTCCAGGGTGACGCCGTTCGCGAGGACGACCGGAATGAAGGGGCCCCATTCCGCCCCGACGTCCAGGTCCAGAAGGTGCGCCAGGAACTCGGCGGATTCCCGATTGTCCCGGCAATGAACGATGGTGTGATTCAACTCGACTGACACTGTGGAATGCCTCCAACGGGCATCTCACGGGCTACCTCCACGCCTCACCCGGCCGGTGACCGACGCGCGATGCCGTGCGAGTGATCCTAGGCGCGGGCGCGGAAGGGCGTCGAGGGCCCAGGACGCGATGGCTGATTTCCGCCTGCCGGGCGGCCCGGCCCGCAGGACTGGCCGGGTCACTCGCCCGTGAGCGCGGGGCTGCGCACATCGGTGATGGTGAAGAGCGCGCCGTCCGGGTCCCGCAGGGTCGCCTCACGGCCCCGGAGCACGGCCTGCTCCTCGATCAGCGTGCCGCCGTGCCGCCGTGCGGCCGCGACCGTCTCCGCCAGGTCCGCCACGGGGAACTGGACCTGCCAGCGCGGGCGCACCACGGGGTCCACGGCGGCCTCCACCGCTCCGGAGCTGATCCGGGCCAGCGGGCGCCCGTCGCACCGCACGATGACCTCTTCCCCCTCGTACGCGACGTCGCAGCAGCCGGGACGCCCGGTGGCCCAGTCGAGCACCTGGCCGTAGAAGATCGCGGCATCGAACGCGTTCCGGGTCCGCAGCCGCAGCCAGGCGTGCGAATGGTCGTCCGGTGCGGGGGGCGAGGTGGCGGGCGCGGTCCGCTCCCAGAGGCCGAACGCCGCACCGTCCCGGTCGGCCGCCAGGACCCCGCGCCCCTTGCCGAGCGCCAGCGGGCCCACCGCCACCGTTCCGCTGCGCTCACGGATCCGGGCGGAGGCGATGTCGGCGTCCTCGACGGCGAAGTACGGCATCCAGGCCACGGCGACCTGGTAGACGGCCGATATGGCGCTGATCCCGGCGACGGGCACCCCGTCGCGGCGTGCGACGGAGAACTCCTGGCCGAGCCTTCCCGGGCGGAACGTCCAGCCCAGCACATCACCGTAGAACTGCTGCGCGGCCACCAGATCGCGGGTCATCAGATTGACCCAGCACGGTGCCCCCGCTCCTGTCAGCGGCGCCGCACCCGGCGCCGTACCCGATGAGTTTGCGCTCATGACCCCACTGCCTTCATCGGTTCTGCGGGGGATCCACGTCGGGCGGGATCACCTCATTGCCGTGATCACCGAGCTCGTACGGCGACAAGCCCCGGCCGTCCTCGGGAAACCGGTCCGAGCCGTGCTTGTCGGGCTCCTCGATATGGCTGCGGTGGTCAGGCTTGTGAGGCTGTTCGTCCGGGCGTGGAGGCGGCAGTTCCGCGTCCCGTTTGCGCATGCCCCACCAGAAGGCGCCGATCAGCACGGCCACCACGGCGACCCCGGCGATGGGCAGCACGACCCCGAGGGCGCCCGCGTCCGCGAGCGTGGTGGCGAGGGAAGCCTGGGCTCCGTTCGTTACGTCCATGCATGCCGCATACCCCGGAAAAGGCCCATCAGTCAGCTAATCACGTGAATTCATGTTTTATAGGGATGTAAAAGAAAAAATGTTTCATATGGTGCGCCCGGCTCCATGGTCTGCGGATCATCGGGGTCCGCCGGGTACGGCGGAGGGCGGGCGGCCGGGTGGCGCTCTCGTGTCGCCGCCGGCCGGCTGCGGGGTGAGCCTGGAGGGGGTCCCCGAATTCCCGGCTCCCAGCGGAAGGAACCACGGTGAACAGCACGCGAGAGCAGAGTCGAGACCACCCGGCGGGCCGTGAAGTCGTGGTCGCGCTGACCGGATGCGCCACGGAGGACGCGAGGACCGTGTTCGACGTGCTGCGCCGCTCCTTCGACTCCGACCGCCTTGAGAGCGACGCACCCCAGGAGGGCTCGGGACCGCGCCCGACCGTGTGGATGGCCACGGTCGACGTGTCCGAAGCGAAAGCGGCGGCCGAACCCGCGCAGCTCTCGGGCCCGGTCACGGTCGACGTGCAGGGCGGCTACTGGGCCGTCGAGCGATTGCGCAGTCAGTTGACGGGCGCGTTCACGGTACGGGTCGTCGGCACGGCGGCCGGTGACCAGGAGGAAGAAGTCCGACTGCGGCTGGAGAGCCACTGATGGAACCCCTCGACTCCATGCCACGGGACGCCGGAAGCCACGGCACCGGACGGCGCCGGGCCGCCGACGAGCGCTCCACCCTCACCCTGTACGTCAACGGCACCGCGACGGCCCTGACCCTCGACCACCGCACCACCGTCCTGGACATGCTGCGTGAGCACCTGGGGCTCACCGGGGCGAAGAAGGGCTGCGACCACGGACAGTGCGGTGCCTGCACCGTGATCGTCGACGGGCGCCGCGCCAACAGCTGTCTGCTGCTGGCCGTCGCCCACGACGGCGCCTCGGTCACCACCGTCGAAGGGCTGGCCGACGGGGACTCGCCGCACCCCGTGCAGCGGGCCTTCGTGGAGCGGGACGCGCTCCAGTGCGGCTACTGCACTCCGGGACAGATCTGTTCCGCCGTCGGCATGCTCGGCGAGGCGGCGGACGGCTTCCCCTCGCACATCACCCCCCGGTCCACCGGGCCCGGCGGACCCGCCGCCCTGGACGCGGACGAGATCCGCGAGCGCATGAGCGGCAACCTGTGCCGCTGTGGCGCCTACCCCCGCATTGTCGAAGCGATCGAGGACGTGGCGCCGTGAAACCGTTCGCCTATCTGCGCCCCGCGTCCGCCGCCGAGGCCGTTCGCCTCGGCGCCGCCCGGCCCGGCTCCCGGTTCCTCGGCGGCGGCACCAACCTCGTCGACCTGATGAAACTCGGGGTCGAGACGCCCGGACTGCTCATCGACATCGGCGGGCTGCCGCTGGACCGGGTGACCCGTACCCCGGACGGCGGCCTGCGCATCGGCGCGACGGTACGCAACAGCGACCTCGCCGCGCATCCGGACGTACGCGTCCACTACCCCGCCCTCTCGCAGGCCCTGCTGGCCGGAGCCTCGGGACAGCTCCGCAACACGGCCACCACCGGCGGAAACCTGCTCCAGCGCACCCGCTGCCCGTACTTCCAGGACATCTCGAAGCCCTGCAACAAGCGCTCACCCGGCTCCGGCTGTCCCGCCCGCGAGGGCGCCCACCGCGACCTCGCGGTCCTGGGGCACTCCGCGGAGTGCGTCGCCACCAACCCCTCGGACATGGCGGTCGCCCTGGCCGCGCTCGACGCCACCGTCCTGCTGCTCGGACCCGAGGGCGAACGGGCCGTACCCCTCACCGAATTCCACCGGCTCCCCGGCGAGAACCCGGATCAGGACACCGTTGTCCGGCCCGGTGAACTGATCACCGACGTGCTGCTCCCACCGCGCCCCGACGGCGCCGTCTCCCTCTACCGCAAGGCCCGCGACCGGGCCTCGTACGCCTTCGCCCTGGCCTCCGTCGCCGCGCTCGTCCAGGTACGAGACGGGCGCATCGCGCACGCCGCACTGGCCTTCGGCGGACTCGCCCACCGGCCCTGGCGCGCCCGCGTGGCGGAAGGCGTCCTGCGGGGCGCACCCGCCACGAGGGCCACGTTCGCGCGGGCGGCGGACGCCGAACTCGACGCCGCCCGGCCGCTGCGCGACAACGCGTTCAAGGTGGACCTCGCCCGCAGGATGGCGGTCGACGCCCTGAGCGAACTGACCGGGCAACCCGCCCCGACGGCCTGAAACCCACCGGTCAACCCGCCCCGACCGGCTGAGACCGGCGCCACCGCGCCCGTACGCCGCACCCGCAATTCGCCCCGTCCCCGATCGCCCGCATCCCCCCAACGACCCGACACCGGATCAAGGACCCCCGCCATGAGCCACGCCCCCCACCCGCTGGGCGCTCCCGTCGTCCGCCACGAGGCCCTGGACAAGGTCACCGGCACCGCGCGCTACGCGGCGGAGCACACCCCGCCCGGCTGTCTGTACGCCTGGCCCGTCCCCGCCACCATCGCCGCCGGGCGCGTCACCGCCGTGCGCACCGCCGACGCCCTCGCCGTCCCGGGCGTCCACGCCGTCCTCACCCACGAGAACGCCCCGCGGCTCAAGGAGCCCGACGATCCGATCCTCGCCGTTCTCCAGGACGACCGCGTCCCGCATCACGGCTGGTACATCGCCCTTGTGGTGGCGGACAGCCTCGAATCCGCCAAGGAAGGCGCCGGCGTCCTCCGGATCGAGTACGCACGCGCCCCGCACGACGTCACGCTCACCGAGGACCATCCGGGCCTCTACACCCCGGAACAGGCCAACGGCGGCCACCCGGCCGTCCGGGAACGCGGCGACTTCGACGGAGCCTTCGCCGCGGCCCCCGTACAGATCGACGCGACCTACCGCCTCGGCGCCCTGCACAACCACCCCATGGAGCCGCACGCCTCCACCGCGGTGTGGGCCGACGGGCATCTGACCGTCCATGACTCCAGCCAGGGCTCCACCGCGGTCCGCGACAGCCTCGCCTCGGTCCTCGGCCTCGAACCCTCGCAGATCACCGTCGTCTCCGAGCACGTCGGCGGCGGCTTCGGTTCCAAGGGCACCGCGCGCCCCCAGGTGGTGCTCGCCGCCATGGCGGCCCGGCACACCGGACGCCCGGTCAAACTGTCCCTGCCCCGCAGCCAGTTGGCCGCGGTCGTCGGGCACCGTGCCCCCACGGTGCAACGGGTGCGGCTCGGCGCCGACCTCGACGGAATCCTCACCGCGCTCGCCCACGAGGCGGTCACCCACACCTCCACGGTCAAGGAGTTCGTCGAGCAGGCCGCCGTGCCAGCCCGCACCATGTACATCTCCCCGCACAGCCGCACCACCCATCGGGTGGCCGCACTGGACGTCCCCAGCCCGTCCTGGATGCGCGCACCGGGGGAGGCGTCCGGGATGTACGCGCTGGAGTCGGCGATGGACGAACTGGCCTGCGCTCTCGGCCTCGACCCGGTCGAACTGCGCCTGCGCAACGAACCGGCGAGCGAACCGGACAGCGGCCGCCCGTTCAGCAGCCGGGGCCTGTCCGCCTGCCTGCGCGAGGGCGCCGAACGCTTCGGCTGGTACGACCGGGACCCCGCGCCCGCCACCCGCCGGGACGGGCCGTGGCTGCTCGGCACCGGGGTGGCCTCGGCGACGTACCCCGTACTCGTCTCCCGCTCCTCCGCGTCGGCGCACGCGGCCCCGGACGGCGGCTTCCGCATCGCCGTCAACGCGACGGACATCGGCACCGGTGCGCGTACGGTCCTCGCGCAGATCGCCGCCTCGGCCCTCGGCACACCCGTGGAGAACGTCCGGATCGCCATCGGAGACAGCGACCTGCCCACCGCCCCGCTGGCCGGCGGCTCCTCCGGTACCGCCTCCTGGGGCTGGGCGGTGCACAAGGCCGCCGCCGCCCTCGCCGCACGGCTGGACGAGCACACCGGGGCGCTCCCCGCCGACGGACTCACCGTCACCGCCGACACGGAACAGGAGACCGCCGCGAAATCCCCGTACGCGCGTCACGCGTTCGGCGCCCACTTCGCCGAGGCGGCCGTCGACACCGTCACGGGAGAGATCCGGGTGCGGCGGCTGCTCGGCGTGTACGCGGCCGGGCGCATCCTCAACTCCCGTACCGCACGCTCCCAGTTCATCGGCGGCATGGTCATGGGCCTGGGCATGGCCCTGACCGAGGGAAGCACCCTGGACCCCGTCTTCGGCGACTTCACCCAGAGCGATCTCGCCTCCTACCATGTGCCGGCCCACGCGGACGTGCCCGACATCCAGGCCCACTGGATCGAAGAGGAGGACCCGCACCTCAACCCCATGGGCAGCAAGGGCATCGGGGAGATCGGCACCGTCGGCACCGCCGCCGCCATCGGGAACGCCGTGCGCCACGCCACCGGAGCGAGACTGCGTGAACTGCCGCTCACCCCGGACCGGTTGCTGCCCTATCTGCCCTGACCCTCCGAAGGGGCGGGCGAGAGGCAGGCTCCCGGCCGGGGCGCGGGCCTGACAGAAGATTCCCGCCTCCGAAACCTGCGTTATCAGGGCAAATGGCCTATCTGTTGCGCATTCGGCACTCTCGGGTCACTCTAATGAGTGACCTAGAAGTGATAAGTGCTCACGCTTCGTATTCGGGGGTCGGTGGTTCATCAGGGTGAAGCACGTGGGCCTGGCGGTGAGGAGCCTCAACGATGACCGTTCCACTCGACCGGCACTACCTGGTCGATCTGCGGGTGTCCCCGGAGCGCGTTTCCCAGCTGCGGCGGATCGTCGCCGCACACCTGCGTCACTGGAGCCTCGAACTGCACGTCCGGCCGGTGTGCCGCGCTCTGGACGAGCTCCTGACCAACGTCCGCCGACATGTCGGTGACGACAACGCGTGCGTCATCGAACTCCGCTGGACGGGACGGCACCTCACGGTGTCGGTCGCCGACAACGGTCGCGAGATGCCCCGACTGCTCGGCACCGGCGGCGGACTGAGCCGGGTCATGGCCCTCAGCGACAGCTGGGGAACCTGCCGGACCACCGACGGGAAAGTGGTCTGGTTCACCCGCTACGCCGAGGCGCCGCGCACCATGGAACTGCTGCCGCTCACCCCGCCGCACGGCGTACCCGAGACCCGGCCGCAGCCGCTCGCCGTTCTGGTGTGAACGCCGCGCACGCCCTCCGGCCGGCGTGGATCGTGTGCCCCCGAGCACGCATGATCCGCGCCGGCCGGGTACGTGTGCGGGACGAGGAGCCGCGTTGCGCGGCAGGGCGGGGCGCGGCACGGTCGGAGTACCGATGCAAGGAGGCCACTGCCATGCCCATCGCGACGGTCAACCCCGCGAACGGCGAGCTGCTCAAGACGTACGAAGCGCTGGGCGAGGAGGAGATCGAGCGCAGGCTCGCTGACGCCGACACCACCTTCCGCCACTACCGGACCACCACCTTCGCCGAGCGGGCGGACCGGCTGAACCGGGCCGCCGACCTGCTGGACGAGGACCGGGACGACATCGCCCGCACCATGACCACCGAGATGGGCAAGCCCGTCAAGGCGGCCCGCGCGGAGGCCGCCAAGTGCGCCAGGGCGATGCGCTGGTACGCGGCCAACGCCGAACGGCTGCTGTCCGACGAGCACCCCACGGACGCCGACGCGCACGACTCCGGCGCCGCCCGTGCCCTGGTCCGCTACCGCCCCCTCGGCGTCGTCCTCGCCGTGATGCCGTGGAACTTCCCGCTGTGGCAGGTGGTGCGCTTCGCCGCCCCCGCGCTGATGGCGGGCAACGTCGGACTGCTGAAGCACGCCTCGAACGTGCCGGGGACCGCCCTGTATCTGGAGGACCTGTTCCACCGGGCCGGCTTCCCCGCAGGCTGCTTCCGGACGCTGCTGGTCGGCTCCGGCGCGGTGGAGGCGATCCTGCGCGACAACAGGGTCGCCGCCGCCACCCTCACCGGCAGCGAACCGGCCGGCCGCTCGGTCGCGGCGATCGCGGGCGACGAGGTGAAGAAGACCGTACTGGAACTGGGCGGCAGCGACCCGTACCTCGTCCTGCCGTCGGCGGACATCGAGCAGGCCGCCGCGACCGCGGTGACGGCGCGGGTCCAGAACAACGGACAGTCCTGCATCGCCGCCAAGCGCTTCATCGTCCACACCGACGTGTACGACGCGTTCGCCGAGCGCTTCACCGCGGGCATGGCCGCACTCACCGTCGGGGACCCGATGGAGGAGTCCACCGATATCGGCCCGCTCGCCAGCGAGCAGGGCCGCACCGACCTGGAGGAGCTGGTCGATGACGCCGTGGACCGTGGCGCGAGCGTGCTGTGCGGCGGCGGCAGGCCGGAGAACCTGGGCGGCGGCGGCCTGGACCGGGGCTGGTTCTACCGCCCCACCGTGCTCGCCGGGATCACCCCGTCGATGCGCGTCCACCGCGAGGAGACCTTCGGCCCCGTGGCCACGCTCTACCGCGTCGCCGACCTGGACGAAGCGGTGAGCCTGGCCAACGACACCCCCTTCGGGCTCAGTTCCAACGTATGGACGAGGGACCCGGCGGAGATGGACCGCTGCGTACGCGACCTGGAGACGGGCGGTGTCTTCTTCAACGGAATGACCGCCTCACACCCCGCGCTGCCCTTCGGCGGGGTCAAGCGCTCCGGCTACGGGCGGGAGCTCTCCGGGCACGGCATCCGCGAGTTCTGCAACGCCACCACGGTCTGGTACGGACCCGTCCGGCCGTAACCGTAACGTCCTTCCGCCATGTTCCGTCGCGCTTCTCATCCTTGGGCCGTGGGCCGGACGACGAGTTCGCTGACATCCACATCGTCGGGCTGGCTGATGGCGTAGAGGACCGCCTCGCCGATCGCGGCGGCGGGGATCGCGATGCCCATCTGTCCCTCCACCGCGTCCCTGACTCCGCCGTCGCCGATGGACCCGGTCAGCTCGCTCCGGGTCAGGCCGGGGCTGATCGCGGTGACCCGCAGCTCCCGGCTCTCCTGGCGCAGGCCCTCCGACAGGGCGCGGACCGCGTGCTTGGTGGCGCTGTAGACGGCTGCGGTCGGGTCGACCCTCAGCCCGGACACGGAGGAGATGTTCACGATGTGCCCGCGGTGCTGGGCCCGCATGATCGGCAGGACGGCGGCGATGCCGTGCAGGACCCCGTGCAGGTTCACGTCGATCATGCGGTTCCACTCGTCGACCCTCAGCGCGTCCAGACGCGACAACGGCATCACGCCGGCGTTGTTGACCAGGACGTCGATACGCCCGTAGCGGTCGTGGGCGGCCGCGACGAAGGACTCCATGGCGGCTGGATCGGTCACATCGAGTTCGTACGGAAAGGCGCTGCCCTCCCGGGCCTCGATGTCCCGGGCGAGGTCGGCGAGGCGGTCGGTGCGCCGCGCCCCGAGAACCACCTGGTGGCCTGCGGCGGCGAGCCGTCTGGCGGTGGCCTCGCCGATACCGCTGCTGGCCCCGGTGATCAGGACCACCTTCGGGGCGACCGGGGTCGACGGATGGTTCATGTTCTGCCCTTCGACGTGTCGACGGCCGCGTGGGTGCGTCGGCCGGTCCTCCCAGGATGTGTCCGATCGTGCGCGAGCGGCAGGACGGGGCTTCCTGGGTGCGCCGCTCCCCGGACGCGTACGATCCGGACATGAGCGGCAATGAACTGGGGGAATTCCTGCTGGCGCGTCGCTCCCGCCTCAGCCCGGCCGACGTGGGCCTTCCCCGCTCGCGGGGCCGCCGGGTCAGCGGACTGCGGCGCGAAGAGGTCGCTGTCCTGGCAGGAGTCAGCGCCGACTACTACGCCCGGCTGGAACAGGGCCGCGAACGGCACCCCTCGGGCCAGGTCGTCGACGCCCTCGCGCGGGCCCTGCACCTGGATTCCGACGCCTGCTGGCACGCCTACCGCCTGGCCGGACTCGTGCCGAGATCTCCATCCCCCTCCCCTGATGAGGAGCGGGTCGCGCCTCAACTGCTGCGGCTGATGGACGCCTTTCCGGCGGCTGTGGCCTACGTGGTCAACCGGCGCCTGGATGTCCTTGCCTCGAATGCCCTGGCCGATGCCTTGCTCTCCCCGCTGGCGGACCCACGCGCCATGGCCCGTTCCCTGTTCTGTGACCCCGCGGCCCGGGAACTGTTCGCCGACTGGCACACCGTGGCCCGGGACACCGTCGCCGCGCTGCGGCTGGCCCACGGCCACGAGCGGCGCGGCTCCCGCATGCTCGCCCTGATCGATGGCCTGCTCGCCGAGAGCGAGGAGTTCGCGGTGCTGTGGAGCCACCAGGACGTCGGCCGTCTGGGCAGCCGGACCAAGACCTTCCACCATCCGCGGGCGGGGCGGCTGAGGCTCACCTATCAGACCTTCGAGGTACAGGACGCGCCCGGCCAGTACCTCCTGGTCGGCACCGCCGAACCCGAAAGCCCCGATGCCACCCGCCTGGCCCTGCTCGACGCCCACCGTGCCGTGGGCGACCGGCGGGCCACCGCCGACCACCGGTAACGGGAACCCGCGCGTGCGGTGGACGTCGTGGCGCGCACACAGGCCCCAGAACCGGTCGCCTCCGAGGTGGAGTTCGCCGACCGGACGTGGAGCGGCCGACGCGCCCGCGACCCGCGGGCCCGCCGTCCTTCGCCATGGGCGACCATGAGGGCGTCCGATGCCACGAGGGGGAGAGAGTGCCGTGAAGCTGCGCTGCGCCGTGATCGACGACTTCCAGTCCGTCGCCACCACCGTCGTCGACTGGTCCCCGGTGGCCGAGGACGTCGAGGTCGTCCCGTTCCGCTCACACTTCGGTACGGAGGACGAACTGGCCGCCGCGCTGGCGGACTTCGAGATCGTGGTCACCCTGCGCGAGCGTGTCCGTTTCCCGGCGACGCTGTTCGACCGGCTGCCCCGGCTCAGGCTGCTCGTCGCCTCCGGCATGCGTAACTCCGTCATCGACTTCGCCGCCGCCGAACAGCACGGCGTCACCGTCTGCGGCACCGCCAGCTCCGCCACCGCACCCGTCGAGCTGACCTGGGCGCTGCTGCTCGGCCTGGCCCGGGGGATCGTTCCCGAGGCCACCGCTCTGCGCACCGGCGGCCCGTGGCAGTCCACCCTCGGGGCCGACCTGCACGGCAGGCGTCTCGGCCTGCTGGGTCTGGGCAAGATCGGCGGCCGGGTGGCCGCGGTCGGCGGGGCCTTCGGCATGGACGTCGTGGCGTGGAGCCAGAACCTCACGAAGGAGCGCACCGAGGAGGTCGGGGTCCGGCGTGCCGCCTCCAAGGAAGAGCTGCTGGAGACCAGTGACTTCGTCTCCCTCCATCTGGCGCTCGGCGCGCGTACGCGGGGGCTGATCGGGGCGGCCGAGCTCGCCCTCATGCGCCCCACCGCGTATCTGATCAACACCTCCCGGGCCGCCATCGTCGACCAGGACGCACTGCTCGCCGCGCTGCACGGCGGAACCATCGCCGGTGCGGGCGTCGACGTGTTCGACGTCGAGCCGCTCCCGTCCGGACACCCGATGCGCACCGCGCCACGACTGCTGGCCACACCGCACCTCGGCTATGTGTCGCGCGGCAACTACGAGACGTACTACGGCCAGGCCGTCGAGGACATCCGGGCGTTCCTCGCGGGCCGGCCCGTCCGTCGGCTCGTCTGACACCGGGCATGGGGCGGGCCGGTCCGGCCCTCGCGGTGCCACAGGCCGGGCAGCCGCACTCTCCGGCCGCCCTCCGGCCGCCCGCGTCGCTCCCGGGTCAGTAGCGCAGGGCCGCCGCGATCCGTCCGTGTCCGGCGAGGGAGTCATCGGCGACGAAGACGACGTCGGCGCCGCTGTCCAGGGCCGCCTCGACGAGTTCGTCCACGATGTCCTCGCGCACCTCTCCGTCCGCCGTCTGCGCGGTGTCCACGCCGACCGGCTCCAGATGCTCGTCCGTCACCTTGACGGTCCGCTGGACGTGTTCCTCCACCGCGACGAGACCGGCGCGGCCCTCCCGTACGGCGGCCCACACCTCATCGAGACCACCGGCGAACGAGCGGCTGCCGCGTGCGTGGTCGAGCCTGGTCTCGATCTCGTCCGCCGTACGGCCAGAACCCGCCTCCAGCGCGGGTCGCAGCTCCCGGAGCAGCTCGGCGGGGGAGATGTCGGCCGGCGCGCCCTTGGTGACCCGGCCGATGGCCGACCCGGCGCTCTCGCCGACCTCGTCGAGCAGGGCGAGCGCGGGCGCCAGACCGACGAGGTGGAGCGGGCGCGGGTCGGCGGCGAGCACCGCGCGCAGCTTCTCGTCGACCGTACGCAGGAACTGCCGCGTCTCCTCGTCGCTGAAGGTGCTCGGGGTGTCGCCGATCCGCTCCTCGCGCTGCGGGTTCGGCGCCTCCTTGGGCGCCGTCAGCGGGAAGCCGTCCCGCTCCTCCGGACGGACGGCGTCCGCGGTGCCGCTCCACAGGGCCGCGTGGTCGGCGGCGACGGTGAGCACCCAGAACGGCCGGGCCTGCGCCTTCGCGGCGACGAGGTTGCGGGTGAGGAAGGTGTCGCTCAGGACCACCCGTTCGGGTGCCGTACGGGGCAGCTGCCAGATCTGGTACTCGTCGGCCGTGGCGAGGATGACCAGCGAGTCCAGCGCCCGGCGCGGGTCCACCTCGGCGACCGCCCGGTCCAGCTGTTCCAGGACGGCGGCGCGGGCCTCGCGGGTCACCTGCGGGTCGGCCTCCAGCCGGTTGCCGGCCTCCGCCACGAGGTTGCGCAGCCGTACGGCGTCCTGGGCGTTGTCCGGGGCCCGGCGGTGGGTCGGCATGGTCAGGGACACGGCCGGATAGGGCCTGGTCGCCCGCAGTTCCCGCAACAGACCGGCGGTCAGGGCATCCGTATCCATCGTTCCCTCCCAGGGCTTGTCCCCGCTCCCGTATGGAACAGGTGATCCAACGAGTCAATTCATACCTTTTGATCCTAATATGGGCGAATTGACCATCAGGGGTACCCTTCCCGATTGGACGGAGCGTCCGTGAATCCGAACAGCCCTCCGCGGTTGCCGCGCGGCAACCGCGCCGCCCGCGCCCTGGTTCCCGCCCTGCTCGCCGCGGTGATCCTCGCGGGGACCGCGGCCTGCGGCAGCTCCGGCACCTCCGGCGAGGGGACGTCCCGGAGCGTACGGACGCTCACTCCCGAACCGGAGGGTTCACCGTCCGCCGAGGAGAGCCCCCGCACCCAGCAGAGCTTCGCCGCGTCCGTCTCCGCCGAGGCCGAACGGGTCAGGCAGCGGGCCGTCAAGGAACTGGACGCCGTCCAGGGCCGGGGCAACGCGGTCGCGGACGTGTCCGTGAACGGGTTGCCGGTCGCGAAGTCCGAGGAGTTCCGCAGCGCTCTGGTCCGGGTCACCAACCCCACCCGCGCGGCCGCTTTCTACGCGGTGAAGGTGGAGTTCGTCGACGCCGGCGGAAAGGTGATCGACTCCGTCGTCCTCGGCTTCGAGGGCGCCCCGCCGGACCGGACCGTCAGTGAACAAGCCAACAGCCGCAAGGCGGCAGGGATCAAGACCTTCCCCCGGATCGCCCAGGCCGAGCGCGGCTGAGGGCCTGGCCCGGTGAGCGCCGCCGACGCCGTGACCGATGCCCTGCGGGAACTGCGCGCCGAGTTCATCGGCGTACGCGTGGGCCAACTGGCCGACTACATCCCGAAGCTGACCCTCGCCGACCCGGATGCCTTCGGGCTGGCCCTGGTCAGCATGGACGGGCATCGCTACAGCGTGGGTGAGGCGGAGGTCCCCTTCACCCTTCAGTCGGTCTCCAAACCGTTCGTCTACGCGCTCGCCCTGTCCGTCCTCGGCCTCGACGAGGTGGGCCGCTGGGTGAGCGCGGAACCGAGCGGCGAGGCGTTCAACGCCATCAGCCTGGAACCGGTCACCGGGCGGCCGGCCAACGCCATGGTCAACGCCGGTGCCATCGTCACCACCGCGCTGATCCCCGACACCCCCGACGAGCCCGCGTTCGACCGGATCCTGCACTGCCTCGGCAGCTTCGCCGGACGGCGTCTCGACGTCGACGAGGAGGTGTACGCCTCCGAGGCCGCGACCGGGGACCGCAACCGGGCGCTCGCCTATCTGATCCGCAGCGCCGGAACCCTGCCCGTCGACCCCGTGGCGGCGGTGGAGACGTACTTCCGGCAGTGCGCCGTCCGGGCCACCGCCGTCGATCTCGCCACGATGGCCGCGACCCTCGCCCACGGCGGCATCAATCCGCACACGGGGGAGACCGTGGTCTCGGCCGAGGTCGCGGCGCAGGTTCTCGCGGTCATGGCCACGTGCGGCATGTACGACGCCTCCGGCGACTGGCTGCTGCGGGTCGGTCTGCCGGCCAAGAGCGGAGTGTCCGGCGGACTGATCGCGGCGGGGCCGGCCCGGTTCGGCCTGGCCACCTACAGCCCGCCGCTCGACGCGTCCGGCACGTCGGTGCGCGGGCACGCCGCGCTGGGCGCGCTGTCGCGGCGGCTGGGACTCCATCTGATGAACAACCCGGCGCTCCCCGGATCCACCGTCACCCTCGCCACCACCGCCGACGATCTGCCCTCCGCGCCCGCCGACGACCGCGAACGGGCCCTGCGGGAACGGGTGGGAGTGGTCGCCGCGCAGGGCGCCCTCGACTTCACGGCCGCGGAACGGGTGCTGTACGCCCTGGACGAGTCCGGACCGGAGCGGACCGGTTCCGTCGTGCTCGACCTGCGCGAGGTCACCGCCATCGACTCCGTGGCCCTCGCGATGCTGCACACCGGGCTGTCCCGCCTCGCGGGCGACGGGCGGCGCGCGGCTGTCGTCGACCCGGCCGACCGGCTCGGCCCGCCCGACCTCGTCAGGGAGCGGACCGGGCAGGACCTGCCGCGCTACGCCTCCCGCGAGCAGGCCGTCGAGTACTGCGCTCACGCACTGCCGGGGGCCGGCTGACCGGAGGCGGCCCGGTGCGGCGGAAGGGCTCGGCCGGGAACGCTCCCCGACGCGGCGGCACGACGTGGCGTGGGAGGGCACCCGTGTTCAGGTGCGCGCCACATCGTGCCGGAGTGCCGTCCGCGTCGGGGAACGTGGCCGGAGCGGTCCGCCTACCAGATGGCCTCGACCCATTCGGGGTGGTCGATGAACGGGTTCCGGTTGTGCTGGTACCGGTCGAATATGACGTCGTTGCGCCGCTCTTCGAAGGTGTCCGGCGGGTCTTCCTGGCTCCACTGCTTCAGCACGGACAGCTTGCCGATGTTCGGGGCGGAGCCGTTGCCGACCCGGTCGTTGGGTTCGAGGTCGGCGAAGGAGTCGTCGCCCTCGTAGCGCACCGCCATGTAGAGGATCATCCGGGCGACATCGCCCTTCACCGCGTCACGCGGTTCGAAGGAGTCGCTGTCGGTGTAGTTGCCCGGGGCCTCGGCCAGCTGGCTGCCGCCGTTGTCGAAGTCCTTGTTGCCGCGGGTGGAGTTGACCGAGACATCCTCGGGACGCAGGTGGTGGATGTCGGTGCCGGGGCCGGTCGCCGTGCCGAAGTCGCCGTGCGACTTGGCCCAGACGTGCTCCCGGTTCCACTGGTCCGCGTTGCCGCCGTTCTCGCTCTTGGACTGCGAGCGCCCGGTGTAGAGGAGGATGACGTTGGAGGAGTTGGCGGGGTCCTCGTCGGTGTTCTTGAGGGCGTCCCACACCTGGCTGTAGGAGAGCTTGGTCTGGTCGCTGATGATCGTGTGCAGGGCGCCCTTGAGCTCGGTGCCGGTCTTGCCGAGGGCGTCCTGGTAGTACGTGTCGTCGAGGGCGGTGGCCGGGGCCGCCGAGGCCGCCCTGTCCGGCCGGGGCTGGGCCGGTGCGGCGGCCGCGGTGCCCGCGAGCACGGCGACGGCGGCCGCGGTGGCCAGTAGTGGACGCGCGTAGAACAGGTGACGACGGGACATGTGGGGTGTCCTCTCCGGAAACGCGGGCACCACGAACGCCGGCACTGGGTTGGGGACGGCGTCGCGGTGGTCGTGTGGTGTGTGGTGTGTGGTCAGCCGGGAGCCTTCCACACGCACCGTGCCCCCTGTGTGAACGCTGCGTACCTATCATGTGCAGGTCAAGTGAGGGTGGCTCGTGCGACCCCGCCGAGGCGCCTCGGCGAAGCCGGGCCGGTCCGGGGCCGGGTCCGGAACCGGCCCCGGACCGGCCCGGCGGACGACTCCCGACCCGGATGCGGTCACGGCCGTGCGGCGCGAGAATTGCCGCAAGGACGAGGAGGCGGCATGAGCGAAGAGCCCGAATCCGTATCCGTATCCGTATCCGTGACCACGGCCGGGCCCGAGTGGCGGGAGGTGACTCCCGACCGGCTCCTGCACACCGGCGGGAGCGACCGGCCGACCGCGGAGGACCTGGTGCTCGCCTCCGGGCGGGATCTGACACCGCGGACGCTGGAGTGGGCGCGGCGCAAGCTGGCCGCCGAAGGGCGGTCGGCCATCGACAAGCAGCTTCCGTAGCGGCACCGGCGGAAGCCTGCCGGACCCCGCCGGGAGCGGCTGGTAGCCACCGGCCGGGAGGCGGTCGGCCCCGCCGGTGGCTGCCGGACACGCGGCGCGCGAGGGCCGCCCGGCGGGATACGGGCAGATGTCGAGGGTGTGCGCGGTGACGGGGCGGCCCGGCGTGGGGGTCTGCGTGGTGACCCGGCGGGCCGACGTGGAGGTGTGCGTGGTGACCGGGCGGGCAGGTGCCGGGACGGCTCGGAAGGCCGGGGTGCGTGGGGCACCCCCGGACGTTTCCCGGCGCTCGGCTAGCCTGGGTGCACAATGAACCGTTTGACGACGTCACAGGGCGCTTATGACCTCGCCCGCTTCCCCGAGCACCCGCGCGACCCGTTCCGGGCGTGGGACGCCGCCGATGAGTATCTGCTGCGGCAGCTGGAGGATCCCGACGCCGCCGCGCCCGTCGATCTCTCCGGCACCGTGGTCGTCGTGGGTGACCGCTGGGGCGCTCTGACCACCGTGCTCGCGGACCACCGGCCCGTGCAGATCACCGACTCGTACCTCGCCCAGCGCGCCACCCTGGCGAACCTCGCCCGCAACGGGGACGACGCCGACCGCGTACGGCTGCTGTCCGCCCGCGACACCCCGCCGGACCGGATCGACGTGCTGCTGGTGAGGGTGCCCAAGAGCCTCGCCCTCCTGGAGGACCAGCTGCACCGCCTCGCGCCCTCCGTCCACGCGGGCACCGTGGTGATCGGCACCGGCATGGTCAAGGAGATCCACACCTCCACGCTCAAGCTCTTCGAGCGGATCCTCGGGCCGACCCGCACCTCCCTCGCGGTGAAGAAGGCGCGGCTGATCTTCTGCACCCCCGACCCGGACCGGACCTCCGCGCCCAGCCCGTGGCCGTACCGCTACGAGCTGCCCGGCGACGTCGGCGCCGTGTCCGGCCGGACCGTGACCAACCACGCCGGGATCTTCTGCGCCGAACGCCTCGACATCGGCACCCGCTTCTTCCTCAACCACCTGCCCGCACGCACCGGCCCCGACCATGTCGTCGACCTGGGCTGCGGCAACGGTGTCCTCGGGCTGTCCGCCGCCCTCGCCAATCCCGACGCGACACTCACCTTCACCGACGAGTCCTACCAGGCGGTCGCGTCGGCCGAGGCGACCTTCCGGGACAACATGCCCGCCGACGCCAAGGCCGACTTCGTCGTCGGCGACGGCCTCGCGGACCTCGCCCCCGGCAGCGTGGACCTGGTGCTCAACAACCCGCCGTTCCACTCCCATCTGGCCACCACCGACGCCACCGCGCGGAACATGTTCCACGCGGCGCGCACCGCGCTGCGGCAGGGCGGCGAACTCTGGGTCGTCGGCAACCGGCATCTCGGCTACCACACCCAGCTGCGCCGGACCTTCGGCAACTGCGTCATCGTGGCCGGTGACCCGAAGTTCGTCGTCCTGCGCGCCGTCAAGCGCTGACGGCGGCCGACGGCTTTCCGGTCCTCCGGTCGTCGCCCTTCCGGATTCTTGCAACACGTTCTACTCTGTGCGCCGCCGCGCACGGACGACGCGAACGCGAGACTCTGGAGGGGCAGTGCACCTCGAATACACGCCTGAGCAGCAGCAGTTGCGCGCCGAACTGCGCGCGTACTTCGCCGGTCTGGTCCCCGACAACGCCTATGCGCGCTACGCGGAACCCGCCGCTCAGAAACGCTTCTACCGCGAGACCATCCGCCGGCTCGGCGCCGACGGCTGGCTCGGCGTCGGCTGGCCCCGCGAGTACGGCGGACGCGGGCTGTCCCCGATGGAACAGTTCATCTTCTTCGACGAGGCCGCCCAGGCCGGCGTACCGCTGCCGCTGATGGCCCTCAACACCGTCGGACCGACGATCATGCAGTTCGGCACCGACGAGCAGAAGGAGTACTTCCTGCCGAAGGTGCTCGCCGGGGAGCTCGACTTCGCGATCGGTTACAGCGAACCCGACGCGGGCACCGACCTCGCCGCCCTGAGGACCAGGGCCGTCCGCGAGGGCGACGAGGCCACCGGCCACTACACCGTCGACGGGCAGAAGATCTGGACCACCAACGGTGACACCGCCGACTGGGTCTGGCTCGCCGTGCGCACCGACCCCGGGGCCCCGCCGCACAAGGGCATCACCATGCTGCTGGTGCCGACGGACGACCCCGGGTACTCCTGCACCCTGATCAACACGCTCGCCTCGCACGACACCACCGCCAGCTACTACGAGAACATCAAGGTCCCCGTCTCCCGCCGCGTCGGCGAGGAGAACAAGGGCTGGCGCCTCATCACCAACCAGCTCAACCACGAACGCGTCACCCTCGCCGCCCACGGCACCATGGCCGTCCGCGCCCTGCACAACGTGCAGCGCTGGGCCGCCGACACCAAACTGACCGACGGCCGCCGCGTCATCGACCTCGGCTGGGTCCGGGCCCTGCTCGCCCGCACCCACACCCGGCTCGACGCCATGAAACTCCTCAACTGGCAGATGGTTTCCGCGCTCCAGGACGCCACCCTCACCCCGCAGGACGCCTCGGCCGTCAAGGTGTACGGCTCCGAGGCCCGCCGCGACGCCTACGCCTGGCTGATGGAGATCGTCGGCTCGGCGGGGCCGCTCAAGGAGGGCTCGGCGGGCGCGGTCCTGCACGGCGAACTCGAACGCGGTTACCGGTCCGCCGTCATCTTCACCTTCGGCGGGGGCAACAATGAGATCCAGCGGGAGATCATCTCGTGGATCGGCCTCGGAATGCCGCGCGTACGGCGGTGAGCGGGAGGTACGAGCGGATGAACGACGCGGACCCCGGGCTCTTCGGACCCGGATCGGTCACCTGGCAGCTGCACGGCGACCCGATCGATCCGGCGACCGGCGAGATCTACGGCATCGGCGAACCCGAACTGCTGCTCTGGGTGCACTGCGCCGAGGTCGACTCCCACCTCCAGGTCGAACGCCGCTCAGGCTACCCGCTCACCGACGCCCAGGCCGACCGCTATGTGGACGAGCATCGCGAAGGGGCGCGCCTCGTCGGCCTCGACCCGGACCACGTCCCCGCCTCCGCCGCACACCTCGCCGCCTACTTCGACCGGGTGAGCCCCGAACTCGTCGCAGGGGAGGAGGCGTTCGCGGTCGACGGCTTTCTCCGCAGGCCGCCCGTCCACGCCCTCCTCGTCCCGGCGCGTGCGCTGCTCTGGCGGCGCGTGGCGGCACTCGCCCACCAGTCGTTGCCTCCGTACGCCCATGAGCTGTACGGCAGACCGGCGCCGCCCCCGCAGGCCGTCGACCGCCGTCTGCGCGCCACCGGCGCCCTGCTGCGGGCCATCCCCGCCGGGCTGCGCCGGCAACTGCCGCCCGGACATATTCCGAAGGCGATGGCACGACTCGGCCCGGACAGCCGCCCCACCCCGTACAAACTCCGCAGCCAGGCCGCCATACTGGACGGGCCGGGGAGGGCGCAGCAGTAGGCGGAGCGACGGGGGCGAGAAGCAGGCGATGGCGGACACCAGACTGATCCAGAGCCGGTACCGGCTGCTCGATGTGATCGGGCGCGGGGGCATGGGTGAGGTGTGGCGGGCCCGGGACGAGTCGCTCGGCCGCCAGGTCGCCGTCAAGTGCCTCAAGCCGCTGGGGCCCCAGCACGATCAGTCCTTCACCCGGATCCTGCGCGAACGCTTCCGCCGCGAGGCCAGGGTGGCCGCCGCACTCCAGCACCGGGGCGTCACCGTCGTCCATGACTTCGGCGAGCACGAGGGTGTCCTCTTCCTGGTCATGGAACTCCTGGACGGGAGCAATCTGAGCCAGCTCCTGGAAGGGAACGAGCAGCACCCGCTGCCGGTCGAGGACGTCGTGGACATCGCGGAGCAGGTCGCCGACGCCCTCGGCTACACCCATCAGCAGGGCATCGTGCACCGGGACCTCAAGCCCGCCAACATCATGCGCCTCGCCGACGGCACGGTGAAGATCTGCGATTTCGGCATCGCGAGGCTCGGCCACGACATCGGCTTCACCTCGCGCCTCACCGGCACCGGCATCGCGATGGGCACCCCGCACTACATGTCGCCCGAGCAGATCAGCGGCGGCCAGGTCGACCACCGCAGCGACCTCTACTCGCTGGGCTGCGTGCTGTACGAGATCGCCACCGGCGTACCGCCGTTCGACCTGGACGACGCCTGGGCCATCCTGGTCGGACACCGCGACACCCAGCCGCAGCCGCTGCGCACCCACCGCGCCGAACTCCCCGGATTCCTCGACCGCGTCGTCCTCGATCTGCTGGCCAAGGCCCCCGACGAGCGGCCCACCGACGCGGGCGACCTGCGCCGCCGCATCGTCCTCGGGCGCACCGGCGGACAGCCCTACGCGGTCCTGTCCGGGCGGGACCGTCCCGCCCCGCACGCCCCCGCCCCGCTGCCGGGCCGCCCGGCCGTGGCCCAGGAGCAGGCTCTGCCGTCGTGGACCCGCAGCATGACCACGGGGCACAAGGCGGGCGGTGGCCGCCCCGGCCCGCGGCTGCCCGACCACACGGCCGGACTCACCGGACAGTGGACGACCGGCGTCGTGCCGCCGACGTCCTCGGCCGGCCACCCGGTCGGCCACCGGGTGAGCCACCCGGCCGTCCGCCCCGAGACCTCCGCCCCCACTCCGACTCCCTCGCCCGAATCGCTTGCCACCCTCGCCGAACGGCACCGCGCGGGCATCGACCTCGGCCGCCGCGGCCACTGGCACGAGGCGGGCGAGGTCCACCGCTCGGTCGCCGCCGAACGGGAACAGGTGCTCGGCCCCGATCACCCCGACACGCTCGCCAGCCGCTACGAGGTCGGGTTCACCCTCAGCCGCACGGGCCGCGCCACCGACGCGCTGCGGGAGTTCGGCCGGGTCGCCGCGGGCCGCGAGCGCACCCTGGGCCCGGACCATCCGGAGACCCTGGCCGCCCGTCAGGAGACCGCGTACGTCCTGGGCCAGCTCGGCCGGCACCTCGACGCCCACCAGGTGTACGCGGCCGTCCTCGTGTCCAGGGAGCGTTCGATGGGCCCCGACCACCCGGACACCCTGCGCTGCCGCCACAATCTGGCGTTCAGCCTCAGCAGGCTCGGACGTCCGGAGGACGCGTACCGGATGGCCCGGGAGGTGGCGGACGCGCGTGCCCGGCTGCTCGGCGCGGCGCATCCCGACACCCTCGTCACCCTGTACGAGGTGGCGTACACCCTCGGTCAGCTGGGCCGCTGGGAGGACGCGCTGCGGACCTACGAGGAGGTCGCGCGGGCCCGTGCCGTCGCGCTCGGCGCCGACCATCCCGACACCCTCGCCGCCCGCTACGAGGTCGGCATCAGCCTCGGCAGGCTGGGGCGCGGCACGGAGGCGCTGGAGCTGTACCGCGCCCTGGTCGAGGACCGGACGAGGATCAACGGGCCCGCCGACGCGGAGACCCTGCGCGCCCGGCACATACTCGGCGTCAACCTGGGACGGGCCGCCCGCTGGGAGGAGGCGCTCGTCGAGTCGCTCGACGTGTGCGCGATCCGGGAACGGATACTCGGTCCGGACCACCCCGACACCCTGGTCAGCCGCCGGGAGGTGGCCGTCGGCCTGGGCTGGCTGGGCCGCTGGGCGGACGCGCTCACCGTCTACCGGCAGGTCGCCGAGGCCCGCGACCGGATCCTGGGCGCGGACCACCCCGACGCCCTGGCCAGCCGCAACGACGAGGCGCACTGCCTGGAACGGCTGGGGCGGGACGCCGAGGCCGCGGAGCTGTACCGGTCGGTCGCCGCGCGCCACGGGCAGGGCGCCCACCCACCGCACTGAGCCGACGCCTCGCCACAGCGCTCGGCAGAGGCTGCCACGCCACGCCACGGCACGGCACGCGATGGGGGGCGGGCGTCCGGGGGGCGAACACCTTCGCCGCACCGGACGCCCGCCCCCGCCGGACGGCCTACTGGCCGAACACGCCCCGCAGCGCGCCGAGCTTGCGCGGCAGGTCGTACTCCGCGCCGCCCTCGTGCCCGTTGTACGTGAACACCTCGATCTCGGCCGGTCCCGCGTAACGGTGATAGGCCGCGAACACCGTCGAGGACGGGCAGATCTTGTCCATCAGCCCCACCGAGAACCACGCCGGAGCGGTCGCCCGCGCCGCGAAGTTGACGCCGTCGAAGTACGACAGGGTCTCCATCGCCTCCTCGGCCCGGAACCGGTGCCCCGAAAGCCAGCGGGCGATCTCCGCGTACGGCCCGGCGTCCGTGATCTGGGAGGCGCGCCGGTAGTGGCAGAGGAAGGGCACATCCGCGACCGCCGCCGTCAGGTCGTCGCGCAGCCCGGCGACGGCGAGCGCGAGCCCGCCGCCCTGGCTGCCGCCGAGGACCGCGACCCGCGTGGAGTCCACGGCCTCATGGGCCTTCGCCGCGTCGACGGCCCGGACCGCGTCGGTGATGAGCCGACGGTAGTAGTGCTTGTACGGGTCCTCGATGCCCCGGGTGAGGAAGCCGGGGGAGGAGGAACCGTGCCCGTCCGGCCCGATGTCCGGGGTGTCCGCGGTCTGCTTGCCGCCGCCGCCCTGACCCCGGTTGTCCATGATCAGGTGCGCGTAGCCCAGCGCGCTCCAGGTCAGCCAGGAGTACGGGATGCCGCGACCGCCGTTGTAGCCGATGTACTGCACCACGGCGGGCAGCGGGCCCGAGCGGACCTTGGGCAGCATCAGCCAGGCCTTCACCGGCTGACCGCCCCAGCCGCGGAACGTCACGTCGAACACGTCGACGGTCGCGAACCCGGCGTCGTACGGCACGAACTCGGCGTCGAGGACGTGCCGTTCCGTCTCGGTCAGGGTCTTCGCCCAGAAGGCGTCGAAGTCGGCCGGCTCCTGCGGCTCCGGCCGGTATTCGCGCAGCCGCTCCAGGGGCATGTCGAACAGCAAGGGTCTAGCTCCTCTTCAGAGTGAGGTTGAGGGTCGCGCCGTGGTGTGCGGCGGTGTCGGCGGTGATCCTGATGCCGTCGGCGGTGGGTGCGGCACTGACCCCGGCATCGGACGAGGCGAGCGTCAGGCCCCGCCCGGTCAGCTCGACGACGACGGAGGACCGCAGCTGGGTCGGGTCGGACAGCGACACGGTCACCGTCTTTCCGTCCGGACGCACGAGCACCGAGGCCGGACCGTCGGCCTTGAGCTCCTGCGCCGTGCCCGCGGTCCAGAAGTTGGCGGCGAGCAGGCCGTCCGCGCAGCGGCGTACCGCGTGCACGGCGGTGGAGTCGGCGACCAGCTTCAGCGGCGGGGCGGTGGACAGCAGCTTCGTGCGCTCGGCGGAGGCGGCCGGGGCCTGGAGGTAGAAGTAGCCCGCACCGTTCGGTGCGGTGCCGTGGTCCTGCCACAGCGTCAGATACGGGCGGGTCACCGGGGTGTCCGTACCGTACTTGAGGTTGATCTCCCGCCAGGTCGCGGTGCGTTCCTCGCGCAGCCCGCGCAGGGTGGTGGCCGTGGGGAAGACATAGCCGCCGGTCCCGGCGACATGCAGCCACTTCACCTGGTCCAGCTGCGCCGACCAGCCCGCGTCGGTGGGCGCCGCCGTGCCGTTGACCAGCAGCGCCGCCTTCGGGTCGCGCAGTTTGCGGTTCTCCACGACCGTCTCGGCCCGGCCCGCGTCCGCGGTGATGCCCGAACCCACACACGCGATGACATCGTCCAGACAGAACCAGCTCTTCAGCCCGTGCAGGGTGCTGCCGAACGCGCGCAGTTCCATGCCGTACGCGCCGAGCGTCGTCCCCGGCAGCGCGGTGCCGCCCGCCCAGTCCGCGGTGCTGGTGGTGCGCTGGCCCGCCGCGTCCGCCGGCCGGCCCGCGATGACCGTGGTGCCGGGCAGCCTGGCCGGGTCGACGGTGGGCCAGTAGTCCTCGCTGTAGTGCCCGAGGTCGTCCGTGTACAGCAGGACCATGCCGTCGGAGAGGTGCCAGGCGCGCAGGTTCTCGTTCTGGATCGACTCGTAGTTGTAGATCCGGGTCGAGTACGCGGAGATGCCGAGCGCGAACGAGGGCCTGTGGTGCGCCGCCTTGTCCATCCGGGGGTGCTGCTTGTGCGCCACCAGCGGGCCGCGGGCGGGCGTGGCGGAGTCGATGACCTTCCGGGCGGCGACCAGGGAGGCCAGGTCGGTGACGGCGAGGAAGTCCCGGTAGGTGTCCTCGGCGATCCACTGCTTGACCAGTGCGGTGAACCGTTCGGCGGTCGTACCGGGGAAGCTGGGGATCAGCCGCAGCACCGCCTCGATGACCGTCTGCGCCGAGACGTGGCCCTGCTTGCTGGGCCGGGCGATCTCGCGTCCGCAGACCGAGGCCATCACGTCGCCGCGGGCCATCAGCGGGTCGAAACCGTCGTCGACCCAGGTGCGGACGTTGTCGAGGTCGGGGTCGGTGACCTTCCACGCCGTACCGGCCAGCAGGTTCAGCAGCCGGGAGAGGTTGTTGAGCAGCTCCTTGCCGTAGCCGCCGTTGTACGGGTGCTTGTAGTGCTGGAGGAACGAGCCGTCCGGGTAGAAGCCCTCACCGGTGCCCGCCGCGTCCCCGGAGCCGTTGAAGGCGAGGACGCTGTTGGCGCCCGAACCCTCGACGTCCGAAAGAGCGTCACGGACCCGGACCAGCGCGTCGCCGTCGTCGCGCAGCACCGCGTTGACGGCGACGACGGTGGAGATCCACACCCGGTTGGCGCCGGTCGCGATCTGCCGGTCGGCCCGCCAGAGGTTCGGGTCCGGCGTGTAGTGCCGCACCGCGGTGTTGATCCGGGTCAGCCGCTCGGTGCCGAGCACGTCGAACAGCAGCACCGACGCGTCGTTGAGCGCCAGCGCGGAGCCGATCTCCCAGTCCCAGTCGTTGTCGAACCGGGTGTGCGCGGGTCCGTAACGGTTGGTCAGCATCCAGTCGATGCCGCCGAGCAGCAGGTCGCGCAGTGCCGCGTCGCCGTACTGCGGGGTGCCCGGTACCGCCCACGCGGTCGCGGCCGTGGCGAGGCGCTTGAACGACGTGGTGACGTGGTTGGAGAGCGTGGTGCTGGTCAGATCGGGGAACAGGCCGTCGGTACGGGTGGGGTCCAGCCCTTTGGCGGCGGTGGTCGCGGCCCGGCCGATCCGGGCGACGGCGGCGGCGATCCGCGCGTCGCCCTGGTCGAGACCGGGGCCGCCGGTCAGCAGCGTGTGCCAGCGGGCGCGGAGCGCCGCCGCGTCCCCGGCGGCGGCCTGCGCGCTGCCGCCGAGGACGAGGGGGAGCGCGGCGACCGCGCCCAGAGCGGCCGCGCCCGCGAGAACGGTGCGCCGGGTGGTGCCCCGGGCGGTGTCGGCGGAGGGGATCGGGGAAGTGCCTCGGGTGGTGCCTCGGTTCATGATGCGGGCCCTCACAGGAGGTGTCGGCGGTCCACGGCCGCGGCGAGCGCGGCATGGCCGGAGGGGGTGGGATGCAGGCCGTCACCGCTGTCGTAGGCGGACAGCAGGCGCGAGGGGCGGGCCGGGTCGCGCAGCGCGGCGTCGAAGTCCGCCACGCCGTCGAAGAGCCGGCCCGTGCGTACGGCACGGTTGATCCGCTGCCGGACCGTGTCCAGTTCCGGTGTCCAGCGGATCCACCCCTCGAACGGGGTGATGGTGGAACCGACGACCCGCAGCCCGGCGCCCCGGGCGCGCAGCGCCAGTTGCCGGTAGCCGGCCAGGACGAGCGCCGGGTCGCTCTGGCCGGGCGGCTGCTGGAGGTCGTTGATCCCCAGGTGCACGATCACGGAACGCAGTCCCGGCAGCGAGAGCACATCGCGGTCGAAGCGGGACTGGCCGCCGGGCCCGAAACGGGCGTCGTCCAGCAGCATCCGGTTGCCGCTGATCCCGAGGTTGGCGACGGCCGAGCCGGGCAGCCGCCGGGCCAACTGGTCGGGCCAGCGCAGATCGGCGTCGTCGGGGGTGCCGACGCCCTCCGCGATGGAGTCGCCGAGGACGGCGACGACCGGGCCGTGCGCCCCCGTCGTCTCGACGCCGGTCAGCAGGAACACGGACGTGGTGCGGACGCCGTCGACCGTGTGCGACGCATGGGTGTTGCGGTGGAAGGACAGCGGCCCGGTGGGGCCCGGCAGCCGGGTCGTCACCGTCAGCCGCCCCCCGTCCGCCGCCCGCAGTCCCTCGACGGTGTCACTGGTGAGCGAGGCGCCCGCGGCCAGCCACGCCTGGCTCCGGCCGGCGAACGTCACCGGGCGCCCGCCCGCCGTCACCGGACCCACCAGGACCGGTACGGCGCCGAAGGCGTTGGCGTACCGCAGCCGCACCTGCCCGCCCGCCGACAGCCGCAGCACCGCGGTGAACTCGCCGTCGGTGAGACCGGCGCTCGCCACGGTGTCCGCGGGGGTCGGCGCGGTCTGCGCGGTCGCCCAGGACGTGGTCCAGAGGGAGCGGCGCGCACCCGTCCGTTCCGCGGCCTGCGCGGTGGGCGCCGTCAGTGTCACCGCGGCCATTCCCGCGGCCCCGGCGGCGGCCGTCAGTACTCCGCGTCTGGCGGGCCCCCGGCCGGTCACTGGGGGCACGCGCCGGTCGGGTTGTACGCGCTGCCGTAGGTGCCGACCGAGTCGCCGCCGGTGTTGCCGCTCATGGTGTTGGTGCAGACGTCCGCCTGCGGGGTGCGCATGAACTTGATGCCGCCGCCCGCGTTGCCGGTGATGGTGTTCCCGTAGACGCTGGTGTTCGTGCCGTCCGTGGCGGTGTCACCGCCGAGCCGGATGCCCGCGCCGGTGTTGGCGTGAATGGTGTTGTAGCGGAAGATGTTGCCGCTGCCGCGGGCGTCGAGCCCGCCCGAGCTGGAGTCCTTCTGGCCGCTGCAGTCGTTGTACTCGACGTAGTTGTTGGTCGAGTTCTCCTTCACGTCCACGCACTCGTTGCCCTGGGTGGCGATGGTGTTGTGGTGGATGCGGTTGTTCTTGCTGATGTCGGCGGCCGCGTCGGGGGCGCCGTTCGCCCCCTGCTGCTCGGGGGCGGTGCCGAGGTAGATGCCCTCGCCGTTCTTGCCGCCCCCGCCGAACTTGAAGTCGGCGACACCGCAGTTGGTGATGGTGTTGTCGTTCACCTCGGCGCCGGTGATGAGATAGCGCAGCCGCAGGCACTCGTCGGCGGCGTTCTTGAGGGTCATGCCGGTGATGTGGAGGGCGCCCACACCGTTACCGGGAGTCGTGCTCATGACATATATGAGCTTGAGGCGATAGCCCGACACATCGGTGGACGAACCGTGCAGCCCGTCCACCGTGAAGCCGCTCAACGTCGTCGAGTCGTGCTGGACCTGGATGATCCGGGCATCGCCCGCACCCTTGACCACCGCGTTCGAGGGCCCTGTGATGGTGACCCCGGCACGCTTGGTGATCACGTCCTGCTTGTACGTACCGGCGGCGAGATTCACCACCGCGCCCGTCGGCGCCAGGTCCACGGCCTTCTGGATCGTGGCGAGCGGGGCGCCCGCAGACGTACCGGCGTTGCTGTCGCTGCCGGACGGGGAGACGTAGTACGCGCCCGCCGTCTCGGCGGCGGCCGCCGGGGACGGCAGGGCGAACGGGGCGACGCCTGCGGCGAGCGCGGCGGCGAGGGTGGTGCGCATGACACGGCTCATGGGGTATGCCTCCTGGGATCAGCGAAGGACAGAGCGAGCAGTACGGGAATGCTGGGACCCAGAAGCAGCGGACCCAGCGGTACGACGAGGGACAGCAGCACGGCGGAGATCACCGCGCCGAGCAGTGCGGTGCCCCGGGCGGGTGACCCGAAGCCGAGCGCCAGCGCGCCGAGCGACCAGGACCGGAGGGAACCCCCCGGACTCCGGCCGGCCTCGGCGGCGAGCGCCACGTGATGGATGACGAGCGCGGCCGCGATGCCCACCTGCGCGGCGAGCACCACGAACGTCCAGGGCTCGGAACGGCCCAGGAAGTAGACGATGTTGGCGGCCAGCACCGCGGCGGCGACGGTGGACAGCAGTCCGTGCCGCCACAGCGCGCGCCAGTACCGCCCGAACGAGGTGAAGGTGTTGGTGAAGCACCGGCTGTCCCCCTCCGCACGCCACCGCTGTAGGGCGGACCCCATCGCGGCGAGCGCCGGCAGCCAGGTCACCAAACCCAACGCCAGCACGGCGAACGCGGCCCCGGCGGCAGCCGGATACGCCACGAACTCCAGCCGGCGCAGCAGCGTCGGCCAGGTTGACGACCGGGTTTCGGGCTCCGGTGCGGAGAGGGTTGCCCGCATGATTCAGCCGACCTTTCCTGTGTACGGCTCGGTGACGTCGAGGAGCACCCGTCCCGCCAGTTCCAGCCGGGTGGCCGCCACGACGTACGGCGCTCCGGCGGCGGTGAGCAGGACGGCCGCCGCGTCGGCGGAGAGCGTGGCGTGGCGGATCCGGCGGGCGACGGGGGAGAGGAACACCGTCTCCGCGGCCTCCGCGCCCGCCTCACCCGCACCGCCCGGCCGGAAGGCGACGCCGTGCCCTTCCACACACGCGACCTCTTCGGCCGCGCAGGTCCCGCCGGGCGTGATCGTGGTGAGGAAGAGCCCGTCCGAGGACCGGGCGGTCGCCGACCGCAGCGTGTGCAGGGTGCGGGTGAGGCGCAGCTCCGGTGTGCTGGACGTCGGATTGGCCTCCACTTCGGTGACCTCGCAGGTCACCGAGGCGTCCAGTGGAGCGAACTGCCGTACGAGGGCGGTGGCGGCCCCCGACCGGATCAGCCGGGCGCCGTCCGGCCGCGGCTCGGTCGGCCGGTCGGTCTGGAGCAGGAACGTCCACGCGCGGTCCTCGTCCGCCTCGGCGAGATCGAGCAGGACGAGCCGGCCCGCCGGGGTGAACACCAGGGTCCGGTCCAGGCGCCGCACTCCCAGAGCGGGGTCGTACATCGCGGCGATCTCGGCCGTGGAGTGCGCCCACCCGCCCTCCGCGTCCACCAGCACATCGCGCTGGCGGGCCTGGCGCTCGTACGGGATGTCCTTGTAGACGTGGTAACGGTCCTCGTCGGCGTACCCCTGCCCGTCCACCAGCAGCAGATTGTGGTGCGCGGCCCGCTTGCGGTTGCTGTACCCCTCGTCCACGGCGAGGAACGCCCCCTGCGAGACCAGCACGAACGAGCCCGAGTCCGGGTGGTGATGCCCCTGGTTCAGGGTCTCCCAGCCCAGCTCCGCCCGGTGCTTCTCGCTGGTCCCCCACGCCGTGTGACCACCGCCGGGGCTCGCCTTGAACGACACCAGCGTGGCGTCGTCCTCCCAGCCGGTCCGCGCCGCGAGCAGCCCCAGGTCCGGGAAGAACGCCCGGGTCTCGGTCGGCCGCACCGCCGTCACGGACGGGTCGTACCAGAGGTATTCCAGGTACGCCTCCGGCAGGATGCCCGGCCGCACCCCGCTCTCGGCGGCCTCCGCCCACAGCAGTTCCCCCGAGGCCAAATCGCCCATCCACTGCGCCTCGGGGATGCCGTACTGCGCGGCCAGGCGGTAGTAGAGCCCGGCGCTGTGGCCGCTGCGCCGGTCGTGGCAGTCGCCGTGGTCGACGTTGAACGCGAAGCCGGGCGCCGTCTGATGCAGCCGGTAGCGGAAGGTGTTGGTGAGGAAGCCGCCCCGGTCCCACCAGTCGATGCCCTCGGCCTCCTTGAGGAGATCCAGATGGATCGCGAGGAACGGCACCCCGTAGCGCCAGTACACGACGCCCTCGGCGTGCGAACCGTCCTCGGGCATCAGATCCAGGACCGTGCCGAGATTGTCCTTGGCGCGCTCGGTCCACTCCTCCTTGCCCAGCACATAGCCGGCCGTCGCCAGGCCCGCGTAACAGATCCAGTTGTGGTTCTGCCAGTACGACGACGACCACCAGCGGCCCTCGCTCGCCACCGCGAACTCGTACAGCCGCCGCCCCTGGAGCAGCAGCTTGTACCGCAGCAGGGCCCGTACGCCGTCCGGCAGGTCCTCGCCGATCCACCGGTGGGCGAGCGAGAGGTGGTGCAGCAGCCAGCCCGCGTCGAGATCGTGGTCGGGCATATGGGCCTTGCCCCAGTGCGGCAGCCGCACCGCCGCCTCGATCCACCGCCGGCTCTCCGCCAGATCGGCGGGGTCCCCGCCGATCCGGTACGCCAGCGCCGGGTTGGACGCCGCGGGGCCCAGCCAGGTGATGCTGGCCGACGGATGCGTACGGGGCGGGGTCAGCCCGCGATGCCGGGCCGCCTCCTCCCGTACCCGGGTCTCCTGCGCGGGGCGCGGGCCGGGCGGCGGGGTCGCCGAGAGCAGCAAGGATCAGCCCTCCGTCCGGAATCGTGCCGTGGTGCCGTCCGCCAGTTCCACCGTCAGCTCCTCGCCGTCCAGCCGTACATCGGTCACCGCGGGGCCCGAGGACGCCGCCTGGTACACCGAGGCGAACACCACGTGCTCCGCCTCGACGGTGAAGTCGACCCGGGTGCGCGTCCGCTGCGGGTCGTCCGCGGGTCCGGGGCCCGGCCGCGTCATCGGGCGGACCGGGAGCCCGGCGGTGTGGGTGTGCCAGCCGTGCAGGGTCTCGTCGCCGTACCAGGTGGTGCGCACCGGACCGGCCGCCTGCACCTGGACGTCCAGCGAGGTGCCGGGACGCAGTTGCGCCGAGATGCGACGCGCCTCCTGGCCCGTCACCGTCAGCAGGTCGACCAGATAGCAGTCACCGACCGCGACGCGTCGTACCGCGCGCACCGACTCGTACGCCGTGGTGACCTCGGCGGTCACCGAAGTGGCGTCCGAGCCGAGCAGTGTGCCCGCGCACTCGGCCTGTTCGGCGTCGTCCACCCGGAACGCCGGGTGCGCCTCGGTCGACGCGTACAGATCACGGAACTCGGCATGGGCGTACGGCACCTGGCCGGGATCCGGCTGCCACGGGGTGGTGTCCCCGTACAGATACAGGGACAGCTTGTCGCGGTGCCCGTGCGAGCCGCCGTGCGGACCGAAGTCCACCAGGGCATGGATGCCCTCGGCGCGCAGCACCCCGTAGCCGGCCACCGGATACACGGTGACCGGGGCGGGCGCCGGACGCTCGGGAAGCGGCGGGCCGGCGAACCAGCCGCCCAGCAGCGTGTCGAGTCCGTCGTCCGCCGCGCCGAGCTCTTCCCGGGCCCGCCCCGCCACCGCGTCCAACGCGGCGGAGGGAACCAACTGCTGTGCGAGCGCCACCAGTTCGAGCCATTCCAGGGCGAGCGGGTCACGCAGATACGGGCCGTCGTGCAGCGCGGGAAGGATGCCGCCCGGCGTCGCGATCGTGGCCAGTACGTCCGTCATCCCGGCCAGCACGCCCACCACATCGGCGGGAATGGCCGACGGGTCGGTGGAGCGCAGCGCCAGCAGCGCCGCCCGCAGCACGAACCCGTGGTAGTAGGTGCTGCCCTCCCACTCCCAGCCGTCCTCGGCGACGGCGACCCGCAGATGCGCGTACAGCCCGTTCTCGCCCTCCAGCCATTGTTCGGCGCCGTCCCACTCCCGGCCCCGGGCGGCCGAGGCCGCCCGGCTCGCGGAGACGCCGGCGGCGTTCAGCCAGGCGGTGTAGTTGGAGGCCAGCTGCCCCTGACCGGTGAGGACGTCACGGGCGTCGAGCGCCGCCCGCTCCAGGTCGTCCAGCAGCGGCAGCAGGACCGCCAGGCCCTCGGTGCCCCGCTCGGCGAGCGTGCTCACCGTGTGCCCGACGTTCACCGCCCAGATGGCGTCCGTCAGCGCCTGGTGGAAGAGCCGGCCGCGCAGCATCCAGGTCTGCGCCTCGCCGTGCCGATCGGTCGCCAGCTCCGCGTAGAGCCCGGCGTACTCCACCAGCCGAGCCACCGCCTCGGCGTCCTGCCCGCCCCGGTGGGCGAGCACCCGCAGGTGCCGCGCCCACGCCTGGTGCGACAGCACCGTCCAGGCGCCGCGCACCGCCTCGTCGTCCACCCGGCAGCCGTGCGCACAGCGTGCGCCGCCCGCCGGGAAGACCCCGGCGAGCAGATCGCCGTGGTCGAGCTCCACACCGTGCGCCGGGCAGATGTACGCGTGCCACCAGCCACCGCGCTCCCGCGCGATCCGCCTCAACGCGGCCACACGCCACCGTCGATGTCCACCGTGGTGGCGGTGAGGAAACCGGAGGCGGGCGACGCGAGGTGGACGACCGCCGATGCGACGTCCTCCGGCGTGCCGGCCCGGCCCACCGGGATGCCCGCCTCCATCGCCTGCTGTGCCTCGGGCGCGGTGAACGTGTCGTGGAAGGCGGTGCCCTTGATGAAGCCCGGGGCGACCGCGTTGACCGTGATCCCGGTCCCGGCCAGCTCCTTGGCCAGACCCTTGGTGAAGCCGCGGATGCCGGCCTTGGCGGCGGCGTACGCCACCGAGCCGGGGCCGCCGCCGTTGTGCGCGGCCAGCGAGGACATGGTGATGATGCGCCCGGCGGACGACTTCGTCAGATGCGGCAGGGCGGCCCGCACGGTGCGGAAGGCCGACGTCAGGTTGACGGAGAGGACCTGGTCGAAGTGGTCGTCGCTCATCTCGGCGATCTTCGCGCGGCCGATGAGGTGGCCCGCGTTGCAGACGAGGACATCCAGCCCGCCGAGGAAGCCGGTGGCCTCCTCGACCAGCCGGTCCACGTCGGCGGTCACCGTCACATCGGCCGGAAACGCCTTCGCCCTGCGGCCCAGCGCCTCGATCGCCGAGACCGTCTTCGCGGCCTCGTCGGCGGAGGAGTGGTAGTGGACGGCGACATCGGCGCCGGCCTCGGCGAGAGCGACGGCGATGGCGCGGCCGATGCCGTGGCCCGCCCCCGTCACCAGCGCGCGGGAGCCGTGAAGATCAGCAGACATGGGTGAAGCCCTTTCGATAACCGGTCACCTGAGGACCGGAACCGGTCACTTGAGACCGGCGGTTGCGAAGCCCTGCACGAAGTAGCGCTGGCCGATGAGGAAAAGAATGACCATGGGGAGGGTGGCCAGCGTGGTGCCGGCCATCAGGAAGTGCCATTGGGGGCCGTTCTCCGTCTTGAAGACGGAGAGCCCCACCTGGATCACCCGCAGGCTGTCCGTGCGGGTCACCAGCAGCGGCCACAGGAAGTTGTTCCACGAGGACTCGAAGGTCAGCAGCGCCACCGTGGTGAGAGCGGGCTTGACCTGCGGGGTCATGATCCGGGCGTAGATCCGGAACTCGCCGAGCCCGTCGAGCCGGGCCGCCTCCTCCAGTTCCACCGGGAGGTCCAGATAGAACTGGCGGAAGAGGAAGACCGCGAACGGGGTGACGGCACCGGGGATGATGAGCGCCCACCAGGTGTCCAGCCAGCCGCTGCCGCCCTGGCCGAGGATGTCGTTCCCGCCGGCCAGCGGCATGAAGCGGACGATCAGGAACTCCGGCAGCACCTTGGTGTACGTCGGGATCATCAGCGCCGCGATGAACAGGTAGAAGATCACGTCGCTGCCGCGGAACTTGATCCGCGCCAGTGAGTACCCGGCCATCGAGGCGATCAGCACGTTGAGCACGGTGTGACTGATCGCGATGATGAAGCTGTTGCGGGCGTACGTGGCGAACGGCGCCGCCTTCAGCGCGTCGACGTAGTTCCCGAACTCCCAGTGTTGCGGCAGCAGTCCGGCGTCCTGGGAGGCGATCTCCACCGGCGTCTTGAGCGAGGTGAGCACCATCCAGATGAACGGCACCATCATCAGCAGGGAGACCACCGACAGCGTCAGATAGAGCGCGATCCTCCCGGCCGAGACCGGTTTGCGGTTCTGCCGGAGCCTTGGTGCGGGCGCCGGCTTCTGAAGCTCAGCTGTGGCCACGGGTGCCTCCCATGATCCGCCGGTTGACCAGGGTGAAGCCCATCAGCAGCACGAACAGCACGAGCGACTGCGCGGAGGCGTAACCGACGCGGAACTCCCGGAAGGCGGACTTGTAGATCTCGAACGTCATCATCGTGGTGCTGTTGGCGGGGCCGCCGTCGGTGAGGATGTAGATCTGGTCGAAGGACTGGAACGCGGTGATCATCGAGGTGATGAGCACGAAGAACGTCGCGGGCTTCAGCAGCGGCAGTGTGATGGCGAAGAACTGCCGCACCTTGGAGGCGCCGTCCACCGAGGCGGCTTCGTACAGCTCCTTCGGCATCGACTGGAGCGCGGCCAAGTAGATGAGCATCTTCATGCCGATGCCCTGCCAGATGCCGACCAGGATCACCGAGGGCATCGCCCAGCCCGTCGAGGCCAGCCAGGCCGGACCGTCGATGCCGACGAACGACAGCAACGCGTTGAGCAGGCCGTTGCCCGGGTTGTAGATCCACAGCCAGACCAGCGCGATGGCGACGGTCGCCGTGACCTGCGGCAGGAACACCGCGGTGCGGAAGATGCCGCGCGCCTTGAGGCCGGTGTGCAGTGCCAGGGCCGTCAGCAGACCGAGCACCATCCCGAACGGCACGGTGAAGAAGGTGTAGATGACGGTGTTGACGATGGACTTGCGGAAGACCGCGTCGTCCATCATGTCCCGGAAGTTGTCCAGGCCCACGAACTGCGGCGCCGTCAGCACGTCGTACTTCGTGAAGGCCAGGACCACCGAGGCCACGACCGGCAGGCCGATCCACAGGGAGGCGTGCAGCAGCGCGGGCGCCACCATGAGCATGCCTGCCCGGCGGCGGCGGCGCCCCGGGCCCGTGGGGACCCGGCCGGTGCGCTTCGGCGCCGATTTCTCAGGAGAGGCGGGCGGCCGCGCGGGCCGTGCCTTCAATACGGATGTCGCTCCCACAGTGACGGGTCCTCACATCCGGCCGATGGCGGCCTCGGCGAGCCGGCCGAGTTCCGCGATGGCGTCCTTCGCGGACTGGTCGCCCACGATCGCCGGCTCCAGCGTCGGCTTGATCTTTTCGCGGATCTCCATCCAGGCGGCGGTGCCGCCCTCGGAGACGGCGTGCTGGAGGTTCTGCAAGGAGAGGTCGACGAACTGGTTCTCCTTCACATAGCTGGAGTCGTTGAGGTCGCGCAGACCGGGCACCGAACCGCGCTGCGACGCCGCGCCGAGGATCGATTCGGGCGTCGCGAGGTACTCCACCAGCGCGCGTGCCGCCGCCGGGTGCTTGGAGCTCGCGGACTGGGTGACGAGGGTGCCGCCCTGGAGCATCGCCGGTTTGCGGTTGGCCAGGACGAACGCGCCCAGCTTGTCCTCCTTGATCAGCTCCGGGTTCTGCTCCGTGACCTGGACCCACAGCGCGCTCGTCGTCATCATCATCGAGGCCTTGCCGGTCGCTACGTTCGTCGGTGCGCCGAGCTCCGTCTTCTTGGCGTAGACCGCCGAACCGTCCTTGATCAGGTCCTTGAAGAACTGCAGGGCCTCGACCCCGCGGGCGTCGTTGAACAGCACCTTCTTGCCGTCCTCGCTGAACAGCCGGCCGCCGTTGGCGAAGAGGAAGGTCTCCCAGCACTGGCGCAGTTCGATGGAGAACGGGTCGAATCCGATCCGGCCGTCCCTCGTCAGCTGCTTGGCCACGGCACGCAGCTCGGCCCAGTTGGCCGGGGGCTTCTTGATCCCGGCCTCCGCGAAGTGGTCCTTGCGGTAGACCACGATGCGGGTGTCCAGCACCACCGGAAGCGCGTAGAGCTTGCCGTCGTAACGGGACGGCTCCAGCACCCGCTTCTCGTAGTCGTGCGCGGTGGCCAGCTTCTCCGGCAGCTCGGCGATCGCCTTCTTGGCGGCGAACGGCGGTATCCAGCCAACACCCATCATCAGGACGTCGGGCAGCAGCCCGCCCGCGAGACCGGTGGTGATCTTCTCGTTCAGCTGGGCGTACGTGGTGTAGTCCACGTTCACCTTGACGTCCGGATACTTCTTCCGGAACCCGCCGAGGATCTTCCCCTCCAGCAGCGTCTTGCCTTTGGCGCCTTCGTAGATCGGGGTGAGCAGTGTGATCTCACCCTCGGCGGGGCCGTCGGCCGAGCCGGCCGACGTGGAGCCGGTGCCGCAGCCGGTGATGGCCGCGGCGGTGCCCGCGCCGATGACAGCGAGCAGCGACCGTCTGTTGAGTTCCATGGGACACCCCTTTTGAGGTGGAAGCTGTGGATCGATCCAGCGATGGTGTCCCAGCCATGGCTGGGAAGTGCTGGTAAATCGATGCACTGAGACTAGGAACGCTGCGAGAGCGACGTCAACAGCTGATGCACAACAATTTTTCAGGAAAGTTAACGGGTGTATCGATGGAGAGAGTTAAGTAAATCGATACACTATGATCGGCAGGTCGTTCCGAACCGGAGGTGGCATGAGCGGGGTTACGATCCATCAGGTTGCGGCGGCTGCGGGGGTGTCCGCGAGCACGGTCTCCAACGTCCTCAACGGGCGCACGGACCGTATGCAGGCGGCGACCCTGGCCCGTGTCGAGCAGGCCATCGAGCAGTTGAACTACCGGCCCAACCGGGCGGCACGGATGCTGCGCACGGGCCGGATCAAGGTGATCGGCCTCATCGTGCCGTCCGTCGCCAACCCCTTCTGGGGGGCTCTCGCCCGCGAGCTGGAGGCCATCGCGCTCGCCGAGGGCTATCACGTCCTGCTCTGCAACAGCGAGCGCGATCCGGCCCGTGAGCTCAAGTACGGCGAGGAACTGCTCGCCGACGGGGTGAGCGGTGTGGTGCTCTGCTCCTCACTGCCCTCGCTCGAACATGTCGCGCCGCTGCTCAGCCGGGGTCTGAAGATGGTCGCCTTCGACCGCACGGCCCAGGCGGGCGACCCGGCGTCGCTGGCCAGTATCAGCGTGGACAACGCCATGGGGGCCGAGCTCGCCACCCGTCACCTGATCGAACTCGGTCACCGGCGGCTCGCCTTCGTCTCCGGCTCCGTCAACAGCGTCAACCGCCGCGAGCGGCTGCGCGGCTTCCGGGCCGCCCTGGAGTCGGCCGGTCTCGATCCGGCCGACGCGATCGTGTGGCCCGGTGCGGAGACCGCCGAGTTCGGGGACAAGGACGCCGCCGAGCTGGGCCGCAACGCGGCTCGCGAGCTGCTGGGCGGACCCCGTCCGCCCACCGCGTTCGTCGCGATCAACGACATGTGCGCGATCGGGATCTGCCGCGGTGCCAAGGACGCCGGACTCAGTGCCGGAAAGGACATCTCGGTCGTCGGCTTCGACGACATCCTGCTCGCGGACCTGTTCGAACCGCCGCTCACCACGGTCCGCCAGCCGCTCCCCGAGATGGCCGCGGAGACGTTCCAGCAGCTCAGGGCCCGGATCGACTCGGCGCCCTCGGCGGGACGTTCGCTGCTCATCCGCCCCCGGCTGGTGGTACGCAAGTCGACTGCACCGGCGCCGGTACGGGTGCCGTCACCGACGCCCGCACCGTCACCGGCAACGCCACCGGCGCCCGCACCGGTGGCGTGAGCGTGCGGGCGCGGGTGCGGTGAGCACGCGTCCGGCCGGTCGGCCTCGTGCGGTTCACCCGGCTCACCCGGCTCACCCGGTTCAGTCGGCCGACGCCGTCCAGCCGGATGCCTCGATCCGCCCGGCGTCCCGAGGCCTCGACTCGTCGAAGACCGTGCGGCCGCCGTCCCGGACCCGGATGCCGTCCACGTACGCGCCGCGCCCCACATACAGCTGGTCCGTGGTGTAACGCCACCGCAGGCGCACCTCCTTGCCGCGCCAGGCGGCCAGATCCGCCGCCAGCCGGTGCCAGCGGCGACCCGACCAGCCGGAAACCGAGCCCGTCGGGCGGTGTTCGGGCTGCCGGTCCGGGCCGGAGCCCGTCGCGACGGTGCTGAACGGCACCGGCTGCCAGCTCGCCCCCGCGTCCGCCGACAGCTCCAGGGCGAGGGCATCGGAGCCGGGCTCGGTGTCCCACCACAGCGCACAGCTCACCTCGGCCCGCGCGGACGCCAGGCGCAGCGCGGGCAGCGCGAGCGTGGCGGTGGCGGCGCTCGCCATGCCGGAGAACCAGGCGGTGTGCCCCCGGGCGGGCCGCACCGGGACCGCCCGTGCCATCCGGTTGGCCGCGGCAACCCGGGGCGCACTTCCGGAACGCCAATTGCGTACGGGATGCACCGAATTGCCCAGCACGATGAGGAACGAGTCGGTCGACGGGTCCAGGACCAGGCTGGTGCCCGTGAAGCCGGTGTGGCCCGCGGTGCGGGGGGTGGCCATCGCTCCCATGTACCAGTGCTGGTAGAGCTCGAAGCCGAGACCGTGCTCATCGCCCGGGAACGCGGTGTTGAAGTCGGTGAACATCAGCTCCACCGACTCCTCGGACAGGATCCGGGAGCGGCCGTAGACCCCGCGGTTGAGCAGCGTACGGGCGAGGATCGCCAGGTCCCAGGCGCAGGAGAACACCCCGGCGTGGCCCGCGACCCCCTCCAGGCTGTACGCGTTCTCGTCGTGCACCTCGCCCCAGACGAGCCCGCGCTCCAGGCCCGACCACGGCAGCCGGGCGTCCTCGGTGGCGGCGATCTTCGGCTTCCAGGAGGCCGGCGGGTTGTAGCGAGTGCGGTGCATCCCCAGTGGAGCGGTGATCTCGTCGCGGAGCAGCTCGTCCTGGGCGCGGCCGGTGATCTTCTCCAGGATCAGTTGCAGCGAGATCAGATTCAGGTCGGAGTAGAGATAGGTGCTGCCCGGTGCGCTCGCGGGCACCTCGTTCCACAGCAGCCGCAGCTTTCCCTCCCGGGTCGGCTCCTTGTAGAGGGGGATCCACGACCGGAAGCCTGATGTGTGCGTCAGCAGCTGGCGGACCGTGATGCCCTGCTTGCCGCCGCCCGCGAAGTCCGGGAGATACGAGGCGACCGCAGCCTCCAGCTCCAGCGCTCCCCGCTCGATCTGCTGCACGGCCAGGATCGAGGTGAAGAGCTTGGAGACCGAGGCGAGGTCGAAGACGGTGTCCTCGGCCATCGCGATCTGCTGCTCCGCCGGCAACTCCACACCCGTGTCGGTCTTCTCGTCGTACGCGGCATAGCGCACCGCCTTGCCGATCGGCCGGTGCAGAGCCACCGTGCCGCCGCGTCCGGCGAGCAGAACCGCACCCGCGTACCAGGGGTGCTTGGGGGAGTCGGTGAGGTACTTCTCCGCGTCGGTGACGAGCTGGTCCAGCTGTCCCCGGAGCAGTCCGGCGCGGGCGGCGGAACCGCGTCGCAGCGTGGGGCGCCCCGAAGCCGGCCCCGGTCCCGCGTCCAAATCCGTACCCACACCCGTACCCATGCCCGTTCCTGTGCCCGGTTCCGCACCGGCCGCCGTTCCCGCGAGGGGGATCGGTGCGAGGGCGAGTGCTCCGCCCAGGGCCAGTATCCCGCCGCCCAGTCTCCGGCGGCTGAATCCGCTCCCTGTCGCGTCCCCGGTCATCCGCAACCCCTCCAGCGTGTGGGGGCATCCACGGGGCGGCACCCGCGTGGCAGCCCGCGCGAAAGTAACTTTCGAAAAGTCGGTCGAAGAGTGAAACTTCTTGCCGTCGCCGAGATTACTGGTACCCCTGCCGCCCCGTACGGCCCCGGCGGCACAAAGAATCTGACACAGCATCAGAAAATCTCTTCCTTCGGTTGTCCGGCTGCGGCATCCTGCCGCCCATGGAGACGGAGCTGAGCAGAAAACTGGGGATCGAGCACGCCATCTTCGGCTTCACGCCGTTCCCCGCGGTCGCCGCTGCCATCACCAGAGCCGGCGGTCTGGGGGTGCTCGGAGCGGTCCGGTACACCGCCCCGGACGACCTGGCACGTGACCTCGACTGGATGACGGAGCACGTCGACGGCAAGCCGTACGGCCTGGACGTCGTCATGCCGGCCAAGAAGGTGGAAGGGGTCAGCGAGGCGGATGTCGAGGCGATGATCCCGGACGGACACCGCACATTCGTCGCGGACACCCTCGCCGCACACGGCGTCCCCGACCTCGCGGAGGGCGAGGCGTCCGGCTGGCGCATCACCGGCTGGATGGAAGAGGTCGCCCGCAACCAGCTCGACGTGGCCTTCGACTACCCGATCAAGCTCCTCGCCAACGCCCTCGGCTCCCCACCTCCGGACGTGGTCAGCCGCGCCCACGACCACGGTGTGCTCGTCGCCGCCCTCGCGGGCAGCGCCAAACACGCCCGGCGGCACGCCGAAGCGGGCATCGACATCGTCGTCGCCCAGGGATACGAAGCGGGCGGCCACACCGGAGAGATCGCCTCCATGGTGCTGGTCCCCGAAGTGGTCGACGCCGTCGGCCCGCTGCCCGTCCTCGCCGCCGGAGGCATCGGCAGCGGCGAGCAGATCGCCGCCGGACTCGCCCTGGGCGCACAGGGCGTATGGCTCGGCTCCCTCTGGCTCACCACCGAAGAGGCCGACCTCCACTCCCCGGCCCTGACCCGCAAACTCCTCGACGCGGGCTCCGGCGACACCGTGCGCTCCCGCGCCCTCACCGGGAAACCCGCACGTCAGCTGCGTACCGAATGGACCGACGCCTGGGACGACGCCGCCGGACCCGGCACCCTGCCCATGCCGCTCCAGGGGCTCCTGGTCGCCGAAGCGGTCTCCCGGATCCAGAAGTACGAGATCGGGGCCCTGCTCGGCACACCGGTCGGGCAGATCGTCGGACGGATGAACGCCGAACGCGGCGTCCAGGCGGTCTTCGACGACCTGACCAGCGGCTTCGAGCGCGCAGTGGACCGGATCAACCGCATCGCCGGACGGAGCGCGTCATGAACCAACCCCCCAACGGCTTCTGGGCCCAGGCCACCGCGGACCCCGGCCGCACCGTCCTCGTCGCACCCGACGGCGAGGAATGGAGCGCGGGCCGATTGCACGCCGCCGCCAACCGCATGGTCCACGGACTGCGTGCCGCGGGCCTCGGGCGGGGCGACGCGTTCGCCGTCGTCCTGCCCAACGGCGTGGAGTTCTTCACCGCCTATCTCGCCGCCTCCCAGGCCGGTTTCTATCTGGTCCCCGTCAACCACCACCTCGTCGGCCCCGAGATCGCCTGGATCGTCGCGGACTCCGGGGCCAAGGTCCTGATCGCGCACGAACGGTTCGCGGACGCCGCGACCGCCGCCGCCGACGAGGCGAATCTGCCCGCCACCCATCGCTACGCCGTCGGCACGGTCGAGGGCTGCCGCCCGTACGCGGAATTGCTCGACGGCCGGCCGGACACCCCGCCCGGCGACCGCACGCTGGGCTGGGTCATGAACTACACCTCGGGCACCACCGGCCGCCCTCGCGGCATCCGGCGGCCGCTCTCCGGAAAACTCCCCGAGGAGAGCCACCTCGGCGGCTTCCTGGGCATCTTCGGCATCAAACCGTTCGACGACAACGTGCATCTGGTCTGCTCACCGCTCTATCACACGGCCGTGCTCCAGTTCGCGGGCGCGGCCCTGCACATCGGCCACCCGCTGGTCCTGATGGACAGATGGGCACCGCAGGAGATGCTCCGGGTCATCGACGCGCACCGCTGCACGCACACGCACATGGTCCCCACCCAGTTCCACCGCCTCCTCGCCCTCCCCGACGAGGTGAAGCGGCGCTACGACGTCACGTCGATGCGGCACGCCATCCATGGCGCCGCCCCCTGCCCCGACCACGTCAAGCGCGCCATGATCGACTGGTGGGGGCGGTGCGTCGAGGAGTACTACGCGGCCAGTGAGGGCGGCGGCGCTTTCGCCACCGCGGAGGACTGGCTGAAGAAGCCGGGAACCGTCGGCAAAGCCTGGCCCATCAGTGAACTGGCCGTCTTCGACGACGACGGGAACCGTCTGGCGCCCGGTGAACTGGGCACCGTCTACATGAAGATGAGCACCGGCGGCTTCACGTACCACAAGGACGAGACCAAGACGCGGAAGAACCGCATCGGCGACTTCTTCACCGTCGGTGACCTGGGCGTTCTCGACGAGGACGGCTATCTCTTCCTCCGCGACCGCAAGATCGACATGATCATCTCGGGCGGGGTCAACATCTACCCCGCCGAGATCGAGGCGGCCCTTCTCGCCCACCCCGCGGTCGCCGACGCGGCCGTCTTCGGCATCCCGCACAGCGACTGGGGGGAGCAGGTCAAGGCCGTCGTCGAAGCGGCCGAGGGCTTCGAGCCCGGGGACGCGCTCGCCGCCGGGATCCTCGCCCACTGCGAACAGCGGCTCGCCGGGTTCAAGCGGCCCAAGAGCGTCGACTTCATCGCCGCGATGCCCCGCGACCCCAACGGCAAGCTGTACAAACGACGCCTGCGCGACCCGTACTGGGAGGGCCGCGCACGCGCCCTGTGAACCGGCGATCAGGTCCTGGGGGAGGGGCGGGCCCCGCCCCCAGGACCTTTCCGGATCAGCGGTGCTCGCGCACCCGCACCACCCGCAGCTCCGGCGAGCGCGCGATGTCCTTCTCGCAGAACCGTGACGTCACCCAGCGCTCACCCGAGTACAGCCGGGTCTGGTCGCTGAAGTGCGGCGACGTCGGGTTCGAGGACTGGGAGTACGTCAGCAGCGTCCGGGCCACCGGGCACGCACTGCCGTCCCAGCCGACCGCCTGGATGTAGCTGGAGCCGGCCGACACCTCGGTGTAGCCGCCTCCCGCCGCGTTCCACACGGGCTCCGTCTTGTTCCAGATGCCCAGCGACTCCGTACCGCCGCCGATCGGGATGCGCTTTTCGCCGCGTACGACGAACTGGTGATCGCCCAGCGGGGCGTCCAGGGCGATGCCCGCCGACCGCAGCTCCGCCACGGCGTCGGCGAGCGCCGCCGTCACCCCGGGAGCCGAGGTGTTGAGGGTGTTCGGGGTCCGCACCGGATCGGCGGGGCTGTACGGCACCTTCCACAACTGGGCCGCGGGCACCTTCGCCGCCCCGCGCCAGAAGCGGTCGAAGAGCAGCGCGCCCCGGCTGTCGGTGTCCACGCTTCGGTCCCAGCGCCGCAGCACCGGGCACGCCGCCGACACATCGACCGGTGAACCGTCGGTACCCACCGCGGTGCCGCCCGGCAGCGCAGAGCAGGCCGCCGCCACGTCGGCGGCCGTCAGGTCACCGGCGGGCGCGCGGTTGGCGAACTGCTGGCGCTGAAGATCCGCGACGCGGAGCCGTCCCCGCTCCGCCATCGCCGACACGTCCTCGATCGCCCCGCGCGTACGCATCGAGCGGTTCGTGCCGATGGTGCCGAAGACCCGCTCGTAGCCCGTGAGCGGCCGCGCGGCATTCGTCAGCCAGGCGCTGTCGTTGGAGTTCTCGACGTACGGGGTGTCCTTCAGGGTCGGCATCCGGCTCGGGCCGAAGATTCCCGGCTGCAACGCGTCCGGGTCCGACCCCGGCGCGCAGTCGCTCTTCGAGCCGTCCAGCACCGCGAGCCCGGACGCGGGGTAGGTGGCCCGGCCCAGCGGGGTCGAGCAGCGCTGGGCCAGCTCGTCCGTGATCCTCGGCAGCACCTGTGACTGGGAGAAGAAGGAGTGCCCGGCGGAGTCGGCGGCGATCGTGTTCACCCAGGGCAGGCCCTGTGTCCGGCGCAGCGCGTCCTGGACACCGGCGGTGTCGCGCGCCTTGCTGAAACCGAGCGCGGTGTCGGACGCCCGCAGATTCGCCGCGTTCGGGTCGTTGAGCGCGTACGCGGTGCTCGCCGTCCACGGCAGCGGCAGCCCGGCGCCGAGCGCGGTGACGACCGGCCCGAACCGGGTCCACCACTGGGTGCGCGTCACCGCGGCGGCGCCCTTCACCGGCACCGATACCGTGCGCTTCGTCATCCGCTCCGGTACGCCGTCCACCAGATACGCGGTCGGGTCGGCCGGATCCAGGGTGAGCTGATGCAGATTGAGCGTGACCCCCGTGGCGACCGTATGGCTCCACGCGATGTTCGCGTTGTGGCCGATCGACATCGTCGTCGAGCCGAGCAGCGAGCCGCCGGAGACGTTCAGTTCGCCCGGAATCGTCTGCTGCGACTGCCAGAACCTGCGTCCGCCCTGCCACGGGTAGTGCGGGTTGCCGAGGAGCAGTCCGCGCCCGTTCGCCGTGCTGGTCCCGTTGAAGGCGACGGCGTTGGACCCCATGTCCGCGTTCTGTGTGGACAGCAGGCGCTCGGCCGCCGCCGCGGCCTCATCCGGCGTCACTCCCGGCTGCGCCGGTGCGGCGGACGGCGGCTGCGCGGCCGTGATGCCGTCGATGCCCCGGCCCTGCCCGCCGAGTACCGAGAACGCGAAGGCCCGGACCGCCACGTCCAGCGCGGTGACGGGCCGTACCCAGGAGGCGCCGCGGCACGCCGGATCGGTGATGCGGTTCTGCTTGATCCACGCGTTGTACCCGGCCGCGAAACCGCGCATCGACTCCTTCACGTCACGGCTCGGACCCGCCGGTGCGGGGACCTCCAGCAGCTTCTCCACGGTGCGGCTCTCGCGTACCCCGCGGAAGTACAGATCGCTGGACAGGTTCTTGGCCGCCGAGGACAGCGAACCGTCCGGCGCCCCGTCCGCACCGAAGTACTGGGACCGTTCGCCGCGCACCGTGAGAAATCCGTCGGCCAGGGTGCACACCTGATCGGCCGCCTGCGCCCAGCCGTTGCCGAAGCCCAGATGCGCGTAGTCCTTCGCCACGATGTGCGGGATGCCGTACTCGGTGTACCGGATGACGGCGGAGAGACCACCGCCGGACGGATGCCGTTCGTGCGGGGTACCGGCGGCGGCCGGCGGCAGCGACGCCGACACGCTGAACAGCGCGAGACCGGCGACCGCGAGCATTCTCAGTCGGTTACGGAGGGACAAGGCTTCTCCCAACTGTGAGGACGGGAAAGAGGGTTGCCCGAGTGTCCGGGCGGCCTCGCGCCACTCAGCCAGCAGACCCGTACGCCTGTCAACCGGTTGATCGCTATCCAGCCTCTTGACCCCCCGGACGTGGCCGCTCAGGATCACGCCATGACAGGTGTACGAAGCAGCACAGTCGACGGTGTCGTGACCCGCAGCGCACGGCGGACCCCCGGACGGACCGCCGTCCGGTACGCCGGTCGGACCTGGACCTACCGGTCCCTGGACACCGCGATCAGTACCGCGGCAGCCGTACTGACGGACGAGCACGGCCTGCGCCCCGGCGACCGGGTCGCCTCCTACGCCCATAACTCCGACGTGTACCTGATCGCCTTCCTGGCCTGCGCCCGCGCCGGGCTCGTCCATGTGCCCGTCAATCAGAACCTCACCGGCGACGATCTGACCTACCTGCTCGGCCAGTCCGGCAGCTCCCTCGTCCTCACCGACCCGGACCTGGCCGGGCGGCTCCCGGCCGGACGTCCGATCCGCACGCTGCGCGACGCGCCGGACTGTCTGCTCGACGCGCTGGACACCGCCAGGCCCTTCGTCCCCGAGCGCGCGCCCGGCGCCGATGACCTGGTGCAACTGCTCTACACCTCCGGAACCACCGCCCTGCCCAAGGGCGCGATGATGACGCACGGGGCGCTCGTCCATGAGTACGTCAGCGCGATCACCGCGCTCGGCCTGACGGCCGAGGACCGGCCCGTGCACTCCCTGCCGCTGTACCACTCCGCCCAGACGCATGTGTTCCTGCTGCCGTACCTCGCGGTCGGCGCCGAGAACACCATCATCGACACCCCGGACGCCGACCGGATCTTCGACCTGGTGGAAGCAGGGCAGGCGGACAGCCTCTTCGCCCCGCCGACCGTCTGGATCGGACTGTCCAACCACCCGGACTTCGCCACCCGTGACCTCGGCGCCCTGCGCAAGGCGTACTACGGGGCGTCGATCATGCCGGTGCCGGTCCTGGAACGCCTCCGCGAGCGGCTGCCGGAGCTGGCCTTCCACAACTGTTTCGGACAGAGCGAGATCGGGCCACTCGCCCTCGTCCTCGGACCGGGTGAGCACGAGGGCCGGATGGACTCCTGCGGCCGTCCCGTCCTCTTCGTCGAGGCGCGCGTCGTCGACGAGGACGGTGAAGAGGTCCCCGACGGCACGGCGGGCGAAGTGGTCTACCGGTCCCCGCAGCTGTGCCGGGGCTACTGGGACAAGCCCGAGGAGACCGCGGAGGCCTTTCGCGACGGCTGGTTCCACTCCGGCGACCTGGCCGTGCGCGACCCGGAAGGGTTCTTCACGGTCGTCGACCGGGTGAAGGACGTCATCAACTCCGGCGGGGTGCTCGTCGCCTCGCGCCAGGTCGAGGACGCTCTCTACACCCATCCGGCGGTCGCCGAGACCGCCGTGATCGGGCTGCCCGACGAGCGCTGGATCGAGGCCGTCACCGCCGTCGTCGTGCTGCGCGGGGCCGCGACCGACACCGAACTGATCGACCACGCCCGCGAGAAGCTCCCCCACTTCAAGGCCCCGAAACGGGTCCTGTTCGTGGATGAACTCCCTCGCAACGCCAGCGGGAAGATCCTCAAGAGGGAACTGCGGGACCGGTTCGCCACCGATCGGCCGTAGTGGAACGCCCGGCGGAGCACGGCCGGGCATCCGGCGCCGTACGCCCGTTCGCCGTCCGCCGGGCGATTCCTCCACCGAGGTCGTCCCCGCGCCGGTGACCTGCGTAAACGACCAGGCGGGAGCCGTCGCTGCGGCTGACCGAGTGACACCTGCGGCGACGGGTCATGTTGCGGAGGTGACGAGGTGTCGGTTGCCTCGGAAACGGAGCACAGCAGAGGTGCCGCGCAGACAGGCCGGACCCTGCTCCCGTTGGAGGATCCTCATGCGCAACACACGCGTCGGTGCGGGAATCGGCCTGGTCATCGGTGCCCTCGCGGTGTCGGTGCCGGTGGCCGTCGCCGCCGACAGTCCCGCCGGTGACCGGGCGGTCAGCATCAGTCCCGGGAACGCCTCCCCGGGGTCCACGGTCACCGTCAGCACCCGGGCCTGCGGCAAGGAGACCTACGGCAAGGGCACCTCGGAGCTCGGCGGGGAGTTCCACCTCTTCGCCGGTGCCGGCAAGGGCGAGCTCGTCGGCCAGTTCGAGATCCCGCGCGGGGCCGAGCCGGGCAGCGACACCGTCACCGTCAAGTGCCCGCCCCGGATCAAGCTGACGGATACGTACGAGGTCACCGGCCGGGCACCGAGCGGCTCGGTCGCCGCCGGCTTCGGATCGCCCACCGACCAGGGCACCCAGCTCGCCGTGGGCGGTGTGCTGCTCGTCGGAGCGGTCGGCGGCGGGGTGATCAGGATGCGCCGCCGGATGAGCGGTGCCGGTGCCCGGACCTGACGGCCCGCCACGCCGCACAGCCGTACGGCCCCGGGCACCGCATCGGTCCTGGGGCCCGGTCCGTACGCCCGGTCCGCCGGGCAGGGACCCCACATCCCCGTAGCGAGGCAGAGGCAGGCTCAGACGCGATGGAAACCGGGCGCAGGACCAGCGAATCCCCGCACTCGTTCACCCCTTCGGCCAAGCATCTTGTGTGGGCCCTGCTCGCGGGTACCGTGCTGGTGATCAGCGGGACCCGCGACAACGAGCCGCCGCAGCCCTCGGCCGCCCAGGCGTTCACCACTCCGTCGGTCACCCCCTCGGCAGCTCCCACGGCGACTCCCTCGGCGGCACCGAGGAGTACCGGCCCGTTGCGAGTCGCCCCCGGAACGGTCCCGGCGCACACCGCTCCTGAACACACCGGCCCGGCCGCACGCCCCACTGTCCAGCCGGTGTGGCCACCGATGGCCATGACCTACTTCGCCCCCGTACCGCGTACGCCGCCCGCCCGCACGGTGCCTGTCCGCACGGTACCTGTCCGTACGGTGCCCGCCCGCACCGCGCCGGTCGCGTCCCCCGCCGTCGGGCCATTGCCCCCGTCGGATCCGGTGCGGTTGCGGATCCCCGCCCTCCGCGTCGACGCCCCCATGACGAGGCTGGGCCTCGACGCGGCGGGTGCGCTGCGGCCACCGCCCGACGACAACCCGCTGCTCGCCGGGTGGTACGGAGAGGGCACGTCTCCCGGCTCGACGGGGACGGCCATCACCGCCGGGCATGTGGACACGCGCCTTGGCCCCGGCGTTTTCCAGAAGCTCGGGTTGCTGGCCAAGGGCGCCACCGTCGAGATCGTCCGGGCGGACCGGCGGACGGCCGTGTTCACCGTCGACGCCGTGGAGGTGTACGACAAGAAGGGTTTCCCGGACAAGAAGGTCTACAGCCACTCCGAACGCCCCGAGCTGCGAGTGATCACCTGCGGCGGCAGCTACTCCAAGAAGACCGGCTACCGGAGCAACGTCGTGGTCTACGCGACGCTGACCGCCGTAAGAAGCTGACCGCACCCGGGGCACTGACCGCACCGAGGCGCCGACCGCGCCCGGTTCAGCCGGCGTCCCGGAGGTCGACGATCCGCTTGATCTTGCCGACCGAGCGCTCCAGCGACTCGGGGTCCACGATCTCGACCCCGACCGAGACCCCGATGCCGTCCTTCACCGCCGCCGAGATGGACTGCGCGGCGGCCGCCCGCTCCGCCGTCGTGGCACCGGACCGCGCCTCCGCCCGCACCGTCAGCGCGTCGAGACGCCCCTGCCGGGTCAGCCGCAGCTGGAAATGGGGCGCCACGCCCGGCGTACGCAGCACGATCTCCTCGATCTGGGTCGGGAAGAGGTTCACCCCGCGCAGGATCACCAGGTCGTCGCTGCGCCCGGTGACCTTCTCCATCCGCCGGAAGACCCGGGCCGTGCCGGGCAGCAGCCGGGTCAGATCCCGCGTGCGGTAGCGGATCACCGGCATGGCCTCCTTGGTGAGCGAGGTGAAGACCAGTTCGCCCTCCTCCCCCTCCGGCAGGACCTCGCCGGTGAACGGGTCGACGACCTCCGGATAGAAGTGGTCCTCCCAGATGTGCAGCCCGTCCTTCGTCTCCACGCACTCCTGCGCGACCCCGGGGCCCATCACCTCGGAGAGCCCGTAGATGTCGACCGCGTCGATCGCGAACCGCTCCTCGATCTCGCGCCGCATCTCCTCGGTCCACGGCTCGGCCCCGAAGATCCCGACCTTCAGAGCGGTGGTACGCGGATCGACGCCCTGGCGCTCGAACTCGTCCAGGAGCGTGAGCATGTACGACGGCGTGATCATGATGACCTCGGGCCGGAAGTCCTGGATCAGCCGCACCTGCCGGGCCGTCATGCCGCCGGACGCGGGGATGACCGTGCAGCCGAGCCGCTCCGCGCCGTAGTGCGCCCCGAGCCCGCCGGTGAACAGCCCGTATCCGTACGCCACATGAACCTTGTGCCCCGGACGGCCCCCGGCGGCCCGGATCGACCGGGCGACCACGTCCGCCCAGATGTCCAGGTCCCGGTCCGTGTACCCGACCACGGTGGGCAGACCGGTGGTCCCGCTGGACGCGTGGATGCGCCGGACCCGCTCCTCCGGCACGGCGAACATCCCGAAGGGGTAGTTGTCCCGGAGGTCGGCCTTGGTGGTGAAGGGGAAGCGGGCGAGGTCGGCGAGCGTACGGCAGTCCTCGGGCCGCAGACCGGCCGCGTCGAAGGCCGCACGGTAGAAGGGCACGTTCTCGTACGCATGGCGGAGCGTGGCGCGCAGGCGCTCCAGTTGCAGCCGCTCCAGTTCGTCGCGGCCGAGTCGTTCCGCTGCGTCCAGCAGGGCCGTCATGCGCATGCTCCTCTCCCCGGGCGGGCGACCGATCATTCGGTCGATCTTCCTGGGAGCAGTAATTCAGGATGCCGCGACCATGGCAAGAGGGGGCGCGCGGTGGATGACCGGCCGATGCTCCGGCGGCGTCAGAACCCGAGATCGCCGAGGCCGGGATGATCGTCGGGCCGTCGGCCGAGCGGCCAGTGGTAGGCGCGGTCCGACGCCGCGATGGGCATGTCATTGATGCAGGCGTGGCGCACGCGCATCAGGCCGTTGTCGTCGAACTCCCAGTTCTCGTTGCCGAAGGAGCGGAACCAGTTGCCCGAGTCGTCGTGCCATTCGTAGGCGAAGCGCACCGCGATGCGGTTTCCGTCCCACGCCCACAGTTCCTTGATGAGCCGGTAGTCGAGTTCCCCGGCCCACTTGCGGGTCAGGAAGGCGACGATCTCCTCGCGTCCGGTGGCCCGTTCCGCGCGGTTCCGCCAGCGCGAATCCACGGTGTACGCGAGGGCGACCCGCTGCGGATCGCGGGTGTTCCAGCCGTCCTCGGCGAGCCGGACCTTCTCGGTCGCGGACTCCCGGGTGAACGGGGGGAGCGGGGGCTTCGGGCTCATGGGGGCTCCTGGTGTCTCGGCCGCGCCAGAGGGTGAGAACGAACGTTCTCCCCTCAGGTGCAGTAGCGTAGGAGAACGCTCGTTCTCACGCAACCGGAGGTCATGGTGGAACCAGCCGAGGCACAGGGCGGGCCGGGCGACGCCGCGGACGGGCTGCTCGACGCCGCCGAACGGCTTTTCTACGAAAAGGGCGTCCAGGCCGTCGGCATGGACGAGATCCGGGCCGCCTCCGGAATCCCGCTCAAGCGCCTCTACCGGCTCTACCCCTCGAAATCGGCGCTGCTCCAGGCGTATCTGGAGCGCCGCGATGCCAGGTGGCGAGCAGAGCTGGCCGCGTACGCGAACAGCCGGTCCACCCCCGAAGCGCGGATCCTGGCCGTCTTCGACTGGCTCCACCAGTGGTTCTCCGAGCCCGATTTCCGAGGGTGCGCGTTCGTCAACTCCTTCGGCGAGCTGGGGGCCGTCGACCCGGTGGTGACCACCCTCGCCCGGACCCATAAACGCGCGTTTCGCGACTATGTGGCCGGGCTCGTCGTCGCCACCGGCCGGCCCGCGGTGTGCGCGGACGCGTACGCGCTCCTCGCCGAGGGCGCGATCACGACAGCGGCCGTCTCGGGCTCGCCCGAACCGGCACTCCGCGCCAAGGAGGCCGCCGTCCTGCTGCTCGCGGCCACCTGATCCGCCGCGCACGCCGGAGAGCGCGCGATCAGACCCTGTACAGCACGGAGTTGAGGACCTCGCGCAGGGTCGCCTCCGGGTCCGGCACGGGGCCCGCCGACCGCCAGGCCACGAAGCCGTCGGGACGAATCAGGACGGCACCTCCGGCGGTGACGCCGTGGGCCTCGGCCCAGTCGGTCCCTTCCTCGGTCTGCAGGTCGGAGCCCGTTCCCGCCCCGATGCCGAGGGCGTCCAGGGAGACGGACAGCCGGTCGGCGACCCGCGCGGCCGCGGTGCGCCAGGCCATGTCCCCGGCATCGCTCAGCAGCACGAATGACCGCTCGTAGAGATCGAGGGTGGACACCCGCTCGCCGGACCGGCGCACCCACAGATGCGGTGCGCGCGAACCCGGTTCCCCCGCCAGCCGCATGCCCTCGGGCACCACCGGACCGGCGGGGTCCGCGCCCACCACGGCACCGTGGACGTAGCGGTAGCCCAGTACGACCGGGAGCATCCCGCCCTTCCTTCCACCGCCGAGACCGCGGGGACCGCCGGGGCCGCCGCCCGCGTCCGGTCCGCCCGCCTCCGGTGCGGGCGCGTAGCCGGGGTGGCTGTGCTCGCCCGAGCGGGCCGAGGCGCGTGCGCCGGTCGCCCTCGCCACGGGCAGGCGCTCCGTGCCGTAGGTCTCCAGCAGTCCGGGGCCCGCCGAGCCGTCGAGCACCGCGGCGAGCTTCCAGGCGAGGTTGTGCGCGTCCTGGATACCGGTGTTGGAGCCGAACGCCCCGGTGGGGGACATCTCGTGGGCCGAGTCCCCGGCGAGGAAGACCCGGCCGGACGCGTACCGCTCGGCGACCCGCTCGGCGGCGTGCCACGGCGCCTTGCCGGTGATCTCGACATCGAGACCGGGGGCGCCGATCGCCCGGCGGATGTGCTCGGCGCACCGCTCGTCGGTGAAGTCCTCCAGCGTCTCGCCCCGGTCGGGGTGCCAGGGGGCGTGGAAGACCCAGCTCTCCTCGTTGTCCACCGGCAGCAGCGCACCGTCCGCCTCGGGGTTGGTCAGATAGCAGACGATGAAGCGCCGCTCGCCCACGACCGCGGCGAGCTGCCGGGACCTGAAGGTGACGCTCACGTTGTGGAAGAGGTCACCGGCACCCGACTGGCCGATACGCAACTGCTCCCGGATCGGGCTGCGCGGCCCGTCGGCCGCGATGACGTAGTCCGCGCGCACAGTGGTGTGCTCACCGCTCTCGCGGTTCTTCACCACCGCGGTGACCCCTGACCCGTCCTGGGCGAGTGACATCAGCTCGCTGGAGAACCGCAGGTCACCGCCCTGTTCGCGGGCGTGGTCCAGCAGCACCGGTTCGAGGTCGTTCTGGCTGCACAGGCACCAGCCGCTCGGGCTGAAGCGGGCGAGCCCGCCACCGGGGTCGATCTCCTTGAACAGCCACTCCTGCTCACCGCCGGTCAGCGAAAACGCCTGCAGGATGCCGTGGTTGTCGGCGAGGACCGAAGCGGCGTCCCGGATCAGGGGCTCCGCACCGGCGACCCGGAAGACCTCCATCGTGCGCACGTTGTTGCCGCGCCCGCGCGGATGGGTCGAGGTGGCCGCGTGTTTCTCGACCAGCAGGTGCTCCACGCCGAGCCGTCCCAGGAAGAGGGAGGCGGACAGGCCCACCAGGGAGCCGCCCACGATGAGGACTGGTACGCGGAGGTCGACGTTCTCGTTCATCAGTTGGCTGCTCCAGCTCGGACGCCGTGCGGATGCAGTGTCCATGCCCTTGTTCCGAGCGGTTCGGACGTCGCCTCACCTGAACGGTTCATAAATCTCGCACCAGCCGTACCAGCGTTCCAGGATCAGTGGGAGAACGATGCCCGCGATGTGCGGGCGGACGGCACACACCAGCGGTCGGGCGGGTCCCCGCGCTGAAAAGCCCACTGGAAATCGACGGTTGACGCAGGGCCACGGACGTGGCCGCCGTACCGTCTCGAAGGAGAGCGAAAGATGACCACCCTCTCGGAACGGATATCGCAGTCCGCCTTCGACGGTTCAAGGCTCCGGGTCGTGCTGCTGCTGGATCTGCACGACGGAGCGCAGAAGCAGTTCCTGGAGGCGTACGAGCACCTGCGCAACCAGGTGGCATCCGTCCCCGGACACATCAGCGACCAGCTGTGCCAGTCCATCGAGAACCCCTCGCAGTGGCTCATCACCAGCGAATGGGAGAGCGCACCGCCCTTCCTCGCCTGGGTGAACAGCGAGGAGCACGTCGAAACGGTCCAGCCGCTGCACGGCTGTGTACGCGACACCCGGTCCCTGCGCTTCAGCATCCTGCGCGAGACCGGCAAGACCTTCGTGGCCGCTCCCGAGCCGGCCAAGGGCCGCCTCCAGTCCGCGCCCCGCCTGGGCGACGGAGTCGTACGCCACGCCCTCACGTTCACCGTGAAACCCGGCAGCGAGGACGCGGTCGCCAAGATCCTGGCCGACTACGACTCCCCGAGGGCACGCGTCGACGAGACCACCCGACTGCGCCGTACCTCGCTCTTCATGCACGGCAATCGTGTCGTACGGGCCGTGGAGGTCGAGGGCGACCTGCTGGCGGCGCTGCGCCATGTGTCCCGCCAGCCCGAGGTCAGGGCCGTCGAGGAAGCGATCAATCCGTATCTGGAGCAGGACCGCGACCTCAGCGATCCCGACTCCGCCCGGATGTTCTTCACCCGGGCGGCCCTGCCGACCGTGCACCACGTGACTGCGGGCCGGCAGAAGCCCGAGGACGTCCGGCGGCACGCGCTGTTCTACCAGGCCAAGGACGGCTGTGGCATGGCGCTGGCCCGGCTCCTGGCCGGGCAGGACGAGGAGGCCGCCGACGACCAGGCGAGCCCCATCGACAGCAGCACCATCTTCCAGCGCGACGACGTCGTCGTCCGGCTCCTGGAAGTGGGCGGCCCGCTCGACGCGCGGCCCGCTCAGGCGCTCGGGATCGAGGGTCTGCGCAAGGCGGCCGTGCTGGGGCGTCTCCTGGACGGCGGCGCGAACGCCGTGCCGACGAACGACGAGGAGGCCGCGCGCTTCCTCGCCCGGTCCGAGATGCGTCTGATCACCGATCGACGGGCCACGGAGTCCTGACCGACGTACCGGCAACGCAACGGCAACTCCGGTGAATTCCACCGGTGTTGCCTGGACAACACGCACAAAGCGCCTGGAGGAGAGCAGTCATGACCACGTTCCGGCCTCGCATCGTCGACCTCAGCGAGACGCAGCCCAACCACAGGCGCGGAGGCGACCTGCGCGCCATGCTCACCCCCACGGCGGTGGGTGCCACCAGCGGCTTCATGGGCCTGGCCCTGATCCAGCCGGGCGATCGCATCGGCGAGCACTACCACCCGTACTCCGAGGAGTTCGTGTACGTCGTGCACGGCCTGCTGGAGGTGGACCTCGACGGTGAACCGCACTCCATGCGGGCCGACCAGGGACTGCTGATCCCGCCGCATGTGCGTCACCGCTTCCGCAACGTGGGCGACGTGGAGGCGCGGATGGTCTTCCACCTCGGCCCGCTCGCGCCGCGCCCCGAACTCGGACACGTGGACACCGAGGACACCGGCGCGGTCGACGGCAGGTCCGAAGAGCGGGGAGCGCCGCCAGAACGAACCGGGGCGGCTTCATGAACCGGCGCGTGGCGGTCACCGGAGTCGGCGTGGTGGCCCCCGGCGGGATCGGCGCGCCGGCCTTCTGGGACCTCCTGGCGGCCGGCCGCACCGCGACGCGCGGCATCACGCTCTTCGACCCGACGGGCTTCCGCTCCCGGATCGCCGCCGAGTGCGACTTCGATCCCGTCGCGCACGGACTGGACGAGGAGCAGATCGCCCGCTCGGACCGGTACGTCCAGTTCGCGCTGGTGGCCGCCGCGGAAGCGCTCGGCGACGCCGGACTGGACCCCGAAAAGGGCGATCCCTGGCGTATCGGCGTCTCGATGGGCACCGCGGTCGGCGGCACCACCCGCCTCGAACACGACTACGTCGCCGTCAGCGAATCCGGCGCGCGCTGGGACGTCGACCCCCACCCGGCGGGCCGGCATCTGGAGCGGGCCTTCTCGCCGAGTTCCCTCGCCTCCGCGGTGGCCGAACAGGTCGGCGCGCACGGCCCGGTGCAGACCGTCTCGACGGGCTGCACCTCCGGCCTCGACGCGATCGGATACGCCTTCCACGCCGTCGAGGAGGGCCGCGTCGACGTGTGCCTCGCCGGGGCGTCCGACTCGCCGATCACCCCCATCACGGTGGCCTGCTTCGACGCCATCAAGGCGACCTCGGCGAACAACGACGACCCGGAGCACGCCTCCCGGCCGTTCGACGCGGGCCGGGACGGTTTCGTGATGGGCGAGGGCGGAGCCGTACTCGTCCTGGAGGAGCTGGAACACGCCCGCGCCCGTGGCGCGACCGTGTACTGCGAGATCGCCGGATACGCCACCTTCGGCAACGCCTACCACATGACCGGGCTGACCCCCGAGGGGCTGGAGATGGCCCGCGCCATCGATACGGCCCTCGGCCACGCCCGTATCGACGGCTCGCGGATCGACTACGTCAACGCGCACGGCTCGGGCACCAAGCAGAACGACCGGCACGAGACGGCCGCGGTGAAACGGGCCCTGGGCTCCCACGCCTACAAGGTGCCGATGAGCTCGATCAAGTCCATGGTCGGCCACTCGCTCGGCGCCATCGGGGCGATAGAGATAGCGGCCTGCGTGCTGGCCCTGGTCCATCAGACGGTGCCCCCGACGGCGAACTACGAGACGCCCGACCCCGAGTGCGACCTCGACTACGTGCCGCGCGTCGCACGGCCCACGAAACTTCGCAGCGTTCTCTCGGTCGGCAGCGGGTTCGGCGGATTCCAGTCCGCGGTGGCCCTGACCCGACCTGGAGGGAGGACCCCATGAACGCCCCAGAGGTACGGCGGCCGGTCGTCACCGGCATCGGCGTCGTGGCCCCCAACGGAACAGGCGCCGGAGCCTTCTGGAAGACGACTCAGGAGGGCGTCAGCGTCCTGGACCGGGTGTCGCGCGAGGGATGCGAGAACCTGCCGCTGCGGGTCGCGGGCGAGGTCCGGGACTTCGATCCGGTTGCCCTCGTCGAAGAGCGGTACCTGGTGCAGACCGACCGGTTCACGCACTTCGCGATGGTCGCGGCCGACCTCGCCCTGGACGATGCCCGGCTCGGCCGGGCCGACTACGAGGACGCGCCGTACGGCGTGGGTGTGGTGACCGCGGCCGGCTCCGGCGGAGGGGAGTTCGGACAGCGCGAGCTGCAACGGCTGTGGGGCCAGGGCTCCCGCTACGTCGGCCCCTACCAGTCGATCGCCTGGTTCTACGCCGCCAGCACGGGGCAGATCTCGATCCGCGGCGGCTTCAAGGGGCCGTGCGCGGTCGTCGCCAGCGACGAGGCCGGTGGTCTGGACGCGCTCATGCACGCGGCCCGGTCCATCCGCCGCGGCACGGATGCCGTCGTCGTCGGTGCGGCCGAGGCACCCCTGGCCCCGTACTCGGTCGTCTGCCAGCTCGGCTACGAGGACCTCAGCACCTGCGAGGACCCGGCGCGCGCCTACCGTCCGTTCACCGCGGACGCCTGCGGGTTCGTGCCCGCCGAGGGCGGCGCCATGCTCGTGGTCGAGGACGAGACGGCGGCCCTCGCCCGCGGGGCCCGGGTCCGGGCCGAACTGGCCGGTCACGCCGCGACGTTCACCGGAGCGTCCCGCTGGGAGCGGTCCCGGGACGGCCTGGCGCGGGCGATCGGCGACGCGCTGGCGGAGGCCGGCTGCGCACCCGAGGAGATCGACGTCGTCTTCGCGGACGCGCTCGGCGTACCGGCGGCCGACCGCGCCGAAGCGCTGGCCATCGCCGACGCGCTGGGCGCGCACGGACGACGCGTACCGGTGACGGCGCCCAAGACCGGCATCGGGCGCGCCTACTGCGGTGCGCCCGTGCTGGACACGGCCGCCGCGGTGCTGGCCATGGAGCACGGCCTGATCCCGCCCACTCCCAACGTCTTCGATGTGTGCCACGACCTCGATGTGGTCACCGGCAGCGCACGCCCCGCGGAACTGCGGACGGCGCTCGTGCTGAGCCGGGGGCTCATGGGGTCGAACGCGGCGCTGGTGCTGCGACACCTCGACGGTCCCCTCGCATGAGAAGGAGAAGCCACTGATGACCACTCAACTGACCTACGGGGAACTCGCCGTGCTGATGAAGAACGGCGCCGGACTCACCGTCGACCCCCAGGAGATGGAGAGCCGGCCGGACGCCGTCTTCGACGAGTTCGGTCTCGACTCGCTCGGTCTCCTGGGCATCGTCGCCGCTCTGGAGAACCGGTACGGCGTACCGCTGCCGGCCGACGCGGACCGGTGCGCCTCGCCCCGGGAGTTCCTCGCCCTCGTGAACAGCAGCCTCGTGACAGGAGCCTGAAGTGTCCGGACACACCGAGAACGACATCACCATCGCAGCCCCCCTGGACCTCGTCTGGGACGTGACGAACAACCTTGAGGAATGGCCGCGGCTGTTCAGCGAGTACGCGGCGGTCGAGGTGATCGAGCGGGAGGGCGAGAAGACGACCTTCCGGCTGACCATGCACCCCGACGACAACGGGAAGGTCTGGAGCTGGGTCTCGGAGCGGACCACCGACCGGGCCGGACGTACCGTCGTGGCCCGCCGCGTCGAGCCGGGCCCGTTCCAGCACATGAACATCCGGTGGGAGTACTCCGAGGTCCCCGGCGGTACGAAGATGCACTGGACGCAGGACTTCGCGATGCGGCCCGACGCGCCGGTCGACGACGAGTGGATGACCGACAACATCAACCGCAACTCCCGCGTCCAGATGGAACTCATCCGGGACAAGATCGAGCAGCGCGACCGGGAGCGGCGTGCCGCCTCGGTCACGGCAAGCTGACACCCAGCCCGTCCACGGCCCCGTACTCCGCCGCGGCGGAGTACGGGGCCGGGCCCCAGAAAGGCACCCTTCGATGCACCACGCACTGATCGTCGCCCGCATGGCGCCGGAGTCGGCGCCGGACATCGCGGAACTGTTCTCCGCCTCCGACAACACCGAACTGCCGCACCTCGTCGGGGTCAACCGGCGCACGCTGTTCCAGTTCGGCGACGTCTACATGCACCTGATCGAATCCGACCGGCCGCCGGGCCCGGAGATCGCCAAGGTGACGCAGCACCCCGAGTTCAAGGAACTCAGCGACCGGCTGACCGCCTTCGTGAGCCCCTACCACCCGCAGACCTGGCGTGGTCCGAAGGACGCGATGGCCCAGGAGTTCTACCGGTGGCAGCGCGACGGCGCCGGCTGAGCGCACGGAAACGCCCCGGGTCCGGTGCAGGCACCGGACCCGGGGCGTTTCCGTGCGCCCGAGGGCGGTGGTCTCACCCGGGGACGACGCATTCGAACGCGTGCAGATACGCGTTGACCGGACGGATCTCACCGATGATCAGCCCGGCATCCGACATCCGGCCGACCAGGCTGTCCCTGGAATGCTTGGCGCCGCCGACATTGAGCAGGAGCAGCAGGTCCATGGCCGTGGTGAACCGCATGGAGGGGGTGTCGTCGACGAGGTTCTCGATGATCACGACCCGGGCGCCCGGCCTGGCCGCCGCGACCACGTTGCGCAGGGTCCTGCGGGTGCTCTCGTCGTCCCATTCGAGGATGTTCTTGATGATGTAGAGGTCGGCCTCGACGGGGATGTTCTCGCGGCAGTCCCCGGCGACGATGTCCGCCCGGCCGGCGAGATCGCCGCCGTCGCGCAGCCGGTCGTCCGCCCTGGCCACCACGCCCGGCAGATCGAGCAGGGTCCCTCGGACCTCCGGGTGCTTGTCGAGCAGACTCGCGAGCACATGGCCCTGGCCGCCGCCGATGTCGGCGACCACGGACACCCCCGTCAGGTCGAGGAGTTCGGCGACGTCGAGTGCGGACTGCTTGCTGGACGTGGTCATGGCCCGGTTGAACACGTGGGCCGACTCGGCCGCGTCCTGGTGGAGGTAGTCGAAGAACCCCTTGCCGAACGCCTCGGGGAAGACGCTCGTGCCGGACCGTACGGCGTCGTCGAGCCGCGGCCAGACCTCCCAGGTCCAGGGCTCCGTGCACCACAGGGAGATGTACCGGAGGCTGTGGGGATCGTCCTCGCGCAGCAGCCGGGACATGTCCGTGTGGACGAACGCCCCGTCCTCGGTCTCGCTGAAGACCCCGTAGCAGCACAGGGCGCGGAGCAGCCGTTGCAGCGGCAGGGTCTCGGTGTGCACCGCCTTCGCGAGCTCCGCCGCGGTGGTGGGCGATTCGCCGAGCGCGTCGGCGACGCCCAGCCGGGCGGCCGCGCGTACGGCCGCGGCGCAGGCGGCCCCGAAGGCGAGCTCCCTGAGCCGCATGGCCGGTGGCGGGCCGGGGGTGGGGGCCGGTGGCGGGGCGGGGGTGGGCGCCGGGGTGGGGCTCACGGTGGTCATACCGCCTCGATTCTCCTGGTGCGGGGGGACACGCTTCAGCACATCCCCGCGGGTTCGGAAGTCCCGCACTCATTGCGGGTGAAGGTGTTGCCCGTCCCGGTGTCCCGGTTGGCGAGGTCGGCCGGCCGGTTGTCCCGCACCACGTTGTCGCTGATGGCGTTGTCGGTGTTCGGGGAGCCCACGAAGCTCTTGAACAGGACGATGCCGCCGGAGAGCGGTGTGGAGCCCACGTTGTCCTGGACCAGGTTGTTGCGCACGACGGTGCTCTCGCTGCCGGTGAGGACGATGCCGGTTCCCTGAATGGCCGACAGCCGGGGGGTCTCGGGGCAGAACTTGTTGTTCGCGACGATGCGGTTGTCCTGCACGGTCATCGCGCCGGCCTTGGGCTTCGACTCGTCGCCCACGACGAACACGCCGCTGCAGTTGCCGGTCATGGTGTTGTCGTCGATCGCGAGGTTCCTGACCCGTCGGGCGGTGATGCCGATGCGGTTGCCGGTCAGCCGGTTGTCCCGGATGTCCGTGCCCAGCGTGTCGGTGGCCCCGCCCTCCTCGTCGACCGTGTTCGCGACGAAGATCCCGGCGTCGCCGTTGTCGCGGGCGGTGTTGCTCCGGAACGCGCCCCGGGTGGACCTCTCCTGGGCGATGCCCCAGGTGCCGTTCTTCTCGGTGGTCACCTTGTGGACGCTGAGGCGGTCGGTCCAGGAGCCCCAGATGCCGCTCTTGCCGAAGCCCGAGACGGTCAGCGAGCGGATGTTCACTCCGCCGACGGGCTTCGCCGACGTACCGAGGACGCAGATTCCGTTGCCGCCCTTGGCGCAGGCGTTGACGGTCGCCCCGGCCGCGGTCCCCGGTGTTCCACCGGCCGTCGTCCCCGGTGTTCCCCCGGCCGTGGTCCCCGGCATGATCACGGTCCGGTCCCCGGACCCGGTCAGGGTCAGGTCCGGCGTCGTGATCAGCACGCTCTCCCGGTAGGTGCCGGGCAGGACGACGACGGTGTCGCCCGGTTGCGCGGCGTCCACGGCCTTCTGGATCGACTCGCCGGGACGGACCACATGGTGGTCGTGCGCCGTGGTCGCGGCGGAGGGGAGGGCCGTGGCCAGCCCCGTCGTGGTGATGACGGCCACGGCCGCCAGACATGTGATGTTTCTTGTCCTCATGAGCCGAAGCTATGGGGGATCAGCCCCCTCTGCCACACAGGGTGAGCGGATGGATACACGGGGTCCCTGAATGGCTTACCGCGGGGCCCGGCACCCCCTCGACCGAACGGGGGTACGCGGGCCATTCACCTCCGCCGCCCGCTCAGGTGCGCGGCCCGGTGGGGGGCGCGACGACCGAGCGGGCCCACCGGTAGTCCGCCTTGCCGCTCGGTGAGCGCTGGATCCGGTCGGTGAAGACGGCGCTGCGGGGGATCTTGTAACCGGCCAGCCGTGTGCGGCAGTGCGCCTGCACCGCCGCCAGATCCAGCGGCCCGGCCCCCTCGCGCAGCTGGAGCACGGCCGCCACGCGGTTGCCCCACTTCTCGTCCGGCACCCCGGCCACCAGCACGTCGTACACATCCGGATGGGCCTTGAGCGCCTGCTCGACCTCCTCCGGATAGACCTTCTCGCCCCCGGTGTTGATGCACTGCGAGCCACGCCCGAGGACGGTGACGATGCCGTCCTCGTCGACGGTCGCCATGTCGCCGAGCAGCACCCACCGCTCCTCGCCCCGGTGGAAGAACGTCTCCGCGGTCTTCCCCGGGTCGTTGTAGTAGCCGAGCGGTACGTGCCCGCGCTGCGCGATCCGTCCCGGTTCACCCGGAGCCACCGGCTCGTACGTCGCCGGATCGACCACCTCCGTACGGGAGTTGACCCGGAGGCGGAATCCCTTGTCCGGGCCCGAGTCGGCCGTCGCCGTGCCGTTGAAGCCGGACTCCGAGGAGCCGAAGTTGTTGAGCAGCATCACCGTCGGCACCAGCGCCTGGAACTCCGCGCGTACCGAGTCCGACATGATCGCCCCGGAGCTGGAGACGGAGAACATCGACGAGCAGTCCGTGCCCCTGAGCGGCCCGTTGAGCGAGTCGATCAGCGGCCGCAGCATCGCGTCGCCGACCAGCGACACACTGGTGACCTTCTCCTTCTCGATCGTACGGAGCACCTCGTCGGGGACGAACTTGCGGTGGACGACGATCCGCTGGCCGAAGTTGAAGCCGATGAACGCGGTGAGCGTGGAGGTGCCGTGCATCAGCGGGGGAGTGGGGAAGAACGTGATCCCCTCGCCGCCCGCGGCCACCCGCTCCGCCAGCTCCTGCGGCGACTTCACCGGCTCACCGGTCGGCGCGCCGCCGCCGAGCCCGGAGAAGAACAGGTCCTCCTGGCGCCACATCACGCCCTTGGGCATGCCCGTCGTCCCGCCGGTGTAGATGATGAACTGGTCGTCGCCCGAGCGCGGCGCGAACCCCCGCCCGGGGGACCCGGACGCCTCGGCGTCCGGGAACGCGACGGCTTCCGGCCCCGGGGAGCCCGCGGCGGATTCCCCCACCCGCACGAGATGGCGCAGCTTCCCGGCCCGCGGCGCGGCGGTCGCGACCCGCTCGTCGAACTCGGCGTCGAAGACCAGGGCCGCCAGATCGGCGTCGCGGTAGAGGTAGACCAGCTCCTCCTCCACGTAGCGGTAGTTGACGTTGACCGGGACGATGCGGGCCTTGAGGCAGGCCAGCACCGTCTGGAGGTACTCGACGCCGTTGTAGAGGTGCAGGCCCAGGTGCTCACCCGGGCGGATGCCCGCGTCGGCCAGGTGATGGGCGATCCGGTTGGCGGCGGCGTCCAGTTCCGCGTAGGTGAGCCGGCGCTCGGCGCCCGTGCCGGGATGGTCGACGTACACGAGCGCCTCGCGGTCCGGAACCACGTCGACGACCGACTCGAACAGGTCGGCAAGGTTGTACTCCACCGTTCCTCCTGACCCCGGGTGCTGAGTGACTCGGCGGTCATTAGAGCGCCGACCGGCACAAGTGGGAAGAGGCGCCGCCGAAGAAATCTGACTGACTGTCAGAAAACTATTGAACTGCGACCCCTCCTACTGCAACCTGTTCTGGATCTGGAGACGGAGGCAGGCAATGGGTGGTACGGAACATCTCGGGACGCGGCGCGAAGGCGCCACGCTGGTGCTCACCTTGAACAGGCCGGAGGCCAAGAACGCGCTCTCGCTGCCGATGCTGGTCGGTCTTTACGACGGCTGGCTCGCGGCGGACGAGGACGACTCGATCCGCTCCGTCGTGCTCACCGGCGCGGGCGGATCCTTCTGCGCCGGCATGGACCTCAAGGCCCTGGCGGGCGGGGGAATGGCGGGTGAGCGGTACCGCGACCGCCTGAAGGCCGACCCCGACCTGCACTGGAAGGCGATGCTGCGCCACCACCGCCCCCGCAAACCGGTGATCGCCGCAGTCGAGGGGCACTGCGTCGCCGGTGGCACCGAAATCCTCCAGGGCACCGACATCCGCGTCGCCGGGGCGGGCGCCACCTTCGGGCTCTTCGAGGTCCGGCGGGGGCTCTTCCCCATCGGCGGCTCGACCGTGCGGCTGCCGCGCCAGATCGCCCGTACCCACGCCCTGGAAATGCTCCTCACCGGCCGCCCGTACAGCGCGGAGGAAGCCGCCCGCATCGGGCTCGTCGGACAGGTGGTGCCCGAGGGCACCGCGCTGGAGAAGGCCCTGGAGATCGCCGAGCGGATCAACGCCTGCGGACCGCTCGCCGTGGAAGCGGTCAAGGCATCCGTCTACGAGAGCGCGGAGATGACCGAGACCGACGGCCTCGCGGCCGAACTCGCGCGCGGCTGGCCGGTCTTCGACACCGCCGACGCCAAGGAGGGCGCCCGCGCCTTCGCCGAGAAGCGCCCGCCCGTCTACCGGCGCGCCTGAGCCAAGGAGACAACCGTGCCCGAAGTCCTCAGCGCACCGCTGGTGGTCGAATTCCCCTTCACCCGCTCGCTCGGCCCCGTGCAGAGCGCCTTCCTCACCGGACTGCGCGAGCGGACCGTGCTGGGCGTACGGACCGGCGACGGAAAAGTCCTCGTCCCACCCGTCGAGTACGACCCCGTCACCGCCGAGGAGATCCGCGACCTCGTCGAGGTCGCCGCCACCGGCACCGTCACCACCTGGGCCTGGAACCCCGACCCCCGCCGCGACCAGCCCCTGGACACCCCCTTCGCCTGGGTCCTCGTCCGGCTCGACGGCGCCGACACCGCACTGCTCCATGTCCTCGACGCCCCGGGCCCCGAGGTCGTACGCACCGGGATGCGGGTCCGCGTCCGCTGGGCGGCCGACCGGACCGGCGCGATCACCGACATCGCCTGTTTCGAACCGTACGAAGGCGACGCGGACGGCAGCCGGCCGGCCCCGCACAGCGGCGAGTTCACCGACCCGGTCACCACGATCGTCACTCCGGCCCGTCTCGACTACACCTACACCCCCGGCCGGGCCCAGACCGCCTACATCAACGCCCTCGCCGAACGGCGCACCGTCGGGGAGCGCTGCCCCTCCTGCCGCAAGGTGTACGTCCCGCCCCGCGGGGCCTGCCCCACCTGCGGCGTGGCCACCGCGGAGCCGGTCGAGGTCGGCCCGCGCGGCACCGTCACCACGTACTGCGTCGTCAACATCAAGGCCGCGCACACCGCGAACCTCGGCATCGAAGTCCCCTACGTCTACGCCCACATCGCGCTCGACGGCGCCGACCTCGCCCTGCACGGGCGGATCGGCGGCATCCCGTACGACCAGGTGCGGATGGGCCTGCGCGTCGAGCCCGTCTGGACCGAGGGCGGCCGCTACCCCGACCACTACCGGCCCACCGGAGAGCCCGACGCCGACTACGACACGTACAAGGAGCTGCTGTAGATGCGAGACGTGGCGATCGTCGCCTTCGCGCAGACCGGCCACCGGCGGCGCACCGACGAACTCTCCGAAGTCGACATGCTGATGCCCGTCCTTCACCAGGTGCTCGGCGAGACCGGCCTGAAGGCGCGCGACATCGGCTTCACCTGCTCGGGCTCCAGCGACTACCTCGCGGGCCGGGCCTTCTCCTTCACCATGGCGCTGGACGGCGTCGGCGCCCACCCGCCGATCTCCGAGTCCCATGTGGAGATGGACGGCGCCTGGGCCCTGTACGAAGCCTGGGTGAAACTGCAGACCGGCGAGGCCGACACGGCCCTGGTCTACGCGTACGGCAAGTCCTCGCCCGGCGAGGTCCGCGACGTCCTGACCCGGCAGCTCGACCCGTACTACGCCGCACCCCTCTGGCCGGACTCCGTGGCCCTGGCCGCCCTCCAGGCCCAGGCGCTCATCGACGCGGGCGCCACCGACGAGGCGGCCCTCGCCGCGGTCGCCGTCCGCAGCCGCACCGACGCGGCGGCCAACCCGTACGCCCAGCTCACCGGCGACGTCCCGGCGGGCGACTATCTCGTGCGGCCCCTGCGGACGGGCGACTGCCCGCCCGTCGGCGACGGAGCCGCGGCCGTGGTCCTCGCCGTCGGGGACACCGCCCGCGCCCTGTGCGCCCGCCCCGCCTGGATCCGGGGCATCGACCACCGCATCGAGGCCCACGGCCTCGGCGTCCGGGACCTGACCGACTCACCCTCCACCCGGCTCGCCGCCGAACGAGCGGGCGCCTTCGAACGCCCTGTCGACACCGCCGAGTTGCACGCCCCGTTCACCTCCCAGGAAGTCGTGCTCCGTACGGCCCTGGGGCTGGGGGACGAGGTCAGCGTGAACCCCTCCGGCGGTGCGCTCGCCGCCAACCCCGTGATGGCCGCCGGTCTCGTCCGGCTCGGTGAGGCCGCCGCCCGCATTCACCGCGGCGAGTCCGACCGGGCCCTCGCCCACGCCACCTCCGGACCCTGCCTGCAACAGAACCTGGTCGCCGTCCTGGAAGGGGAGAGCACTCATGCCTAAGGAGCCCGTCGCCGTCGTCGGCATCGGCCAGACCAAGCACGTCTCCGCCCGGCACGACGTCTCCATCGCCGGACTCGTCCGCGAGGCCGCTGTCGCAGCCCTCGCCGACGCCGGTCTGACCTGGGCGGACATCGACGCCGTCGTCATCGGCAAGGCCCCCGACTTCTTCGAGGGGGTGATGATGCCGGAGCTCTATCTCGCCGACGCCCTCGGCGCCGTGGGCAAACCGATGCTCCGCGTCCACACCGCCGGATCCGTCGGCGGATCGACCGCCCTCGTCGCCGCCAACCTGGTGGCCGCCCGTGTCCACCGGACCGTACTGACCCTCGCTTTCGAGAAGCAGTCCGAGTCCAACGCCATGTGGGGCCTCTCCCTGCCCATCCCCTTCCAGCAGCCGTTACTGGCCGGCGCGGGCGGCTTCTTCGCCCCGCACGTGCGCGCCTACATGCGCCGCAGCGGCGCCCCCGACACGGTCGGCTCCCTGGTCGCGTACAAGGACCGGCGCAACGCGCTCAAGAACCCGTACGCGCACATCCACGACCCCGGCATCACCCTGGAGAAGGTCCAGGCCGCACCGATGCTCTGGGACCCCATCCGCTACTCCGAGACCTGCCCGTCCTCCGACGGAGCCTGCGCCATGATCCTCACCGACCGCGGCGGCGCGGCCCGTTCGCCGCACCCGCCCGCATGGGTGCACGGCGGCGCCATGCGCAGCGAACCGACGCTCTTCGCGGGCAAGGACTTCGTCTCGCCGCAGGCGGGGAAGGACTGTGCCGCCGATGTGTACCGGCAGGCCGGGATCACCGACCCGCGCCGGGAGATCGACGCCGCGGAGATCTACGTGCCGTTCTCCTGGTACGAGCCGATGTGGCTGGAGAACCTCGGGTTCGCCGACGAGGGGGAGGGCTGGAAACTCACCGAGTCCGGCGCCACCGAACTCGACGGCGACCTTCCCGTGAACCCGTCGGGCGGAGTCCTGTCCACCAACCCCATCGGGGCGTCCGGCATGATCCGCTTCGCCGAGGCGGCCCTGCAGGTACGCGGTCGGGCGGGCGAACACCAGGTGCCGGGGGCCACCAGGGCGCTGGGCCACGCCTACGGCGGCGGGGCGCAGTTCTTCTCGATGTGGCTCGTCGGAGCACAGCCGCCCGCCGGGTGAGACCGGGCGCGCGCCGGGGCGGGCGGAACGGCCACCGCCGCGCTCTCCCGCCCCGCTGCTACCGCCCCGCCCTCGAAGACCTCGATGTCCCGCGACAGCCGACGCGGCTCGCCCGTACGGCGCTCACTCCCGAACGGATGAAGCCACGAACGAATGAATCCACGAACGGATGAAGCCACGAACGAGGGAATCCCGAACGGGGACCCCCCGAACGAAATCCCCCCGAACTAATGGTTGAACGCGAAGTTACCATTAGCCCATGTCCGACGCCCGGCTCGTCCTCGATCTCGCCCTCACCGTCCGCCACGAGGGGCGGGGCGGCGTCGCCGACGATCTCCGTACCGCCGCGGACCTCACCCGGTGGGTGCACCGCCATCCCGGTCTCCTCGACGCGGCATGGGAGGCCGACGATCGGGCGCTGGCCGCCGTACGGTCGCTGCGCGCCGCGGTCCGGGCACTCTTCGCGCACGCCGTGCGCCCAGGCGCCCCCGGTCCCGCCGACGCCGGGCGGCTCCTTCCCGTCGCCGGGGCCCTCGCACGGCTCAACGCCGCGGCCGCGGCCGTCCCCACCGTGCCCGTGCTGGAGTGGCCGGACGCCGGTGAACCCGTCGCCGACGACCGTCCGGCCACCGGCGGCGGCGCAGGTGCGGACCTTCCGGCCGCCGCTCTCGCCCGTGCCGCCATCCGCTTTCTCGCGGGTCCCGGCCGGGCCGCCCTGCGCGCCTGCCATGCGCCTAGATGTGCGCGCTACTTCGTCAAGGAGCACCCCCGCCAGGAATGGTGCGGGCCCTCCTGCGGCAACCGGGCACGGGTGGCCCGCCACCATGAGCGGCACCGCACGCCCCCCTCGTAGCGTCGCGCGCACGGCGGCGAGCCCGGCCGTCAGGCCCCGCCGTGTGCCCCCGCGGCCGGGACCGGCCCCGGCCGTCGCCCGTCGTCGGCCGGGCGGGAGTGCCGCCCTCCGCGGGCCTCCGTCCGCACGGGCCCGGCTCCGCGACGTGAGCCGGGACACGTAACATGTCCGCATGTCCTTCCTCCGTCGCCGTAGCGCCGCCACACCTGCGGGCCCGGACTTCGATGTCCTGGCCATGGACCCGGGGGACTGGCCCGGAAACCTCGGCGCCGGTCTGCTCCCCGCACCCGACGGGAGCTGCCAGGGCGTCTTCCTCCGCTACGACCTGTACGGCGGACGAGGCCCGGCCATGATCATCGGAAACCTCCCGACGGGCTCTCCCGCCCGCGAGACCGAGGAGGGCCAGGTTCCCTTCGAGGTGGCACAGCTGCTGCTCGCCCTGGAGAACGACGAGCCGATCGAGGTGACGAGCACCGAGGACGTCCCGGTCATGCAGGGGGACAATCTGCTGATCGTCCGACGGGTCAAGCTCTCGGAGAGCCGTATCGCGTGCGTTCAGTTCGACCGCAGTGACGGTGTGCTCGTCACCATCGCCAGCTGGGACCGGCCGATCACCGACGACCTGTACACCCTGCTGAAGCCGCTGCCCGCGGAGCTGTTCCAGCAGGGCTGAAACGTCACTGCGAAGGCCGCCCGCACCGCGTCGGGCGGCCTTCCGCTTTCCCGGGCCCGTCGGTTCTCCCGGGTTTCCCGTTTCCCGGCCCCGCATCTCTCTCCCCGGCCCCGTGTCTCTCCCCGGCCACTTCCGTCCACGCGCCCGTGACCTTCGTCCAAGGGATCATTTCGTCCTGTGTCTTGCCGGGCAGTCGTCGGACCTTTACGGTGCGGTGGCATGACATCCGGGATGACGCGACGCACCACAGTGAAGACAGCGGTCGGCGTAACAAGCGCCCTGGCCCTAGGAGTTCCGGCCCTTTCCGGAACGGCGGCAGCGGCCGTTACCTCCGATGAATCAGCGGATGCGGTCCACCGTGACGCATCGGCGGAACTGCCCGCACCGACCCTCTGGTACAGCACCCCCGCCGAGGGCTGGGAGCGCGAGTCGCTTCCCATCGGCGGTGGCGCGCTCGGCGCGAGCGTCTTCGGGACCCTCGCCACCGAACGCCTCACCTTCAACGAGAAGACCCTGTGGACCGGCGGCCCCGGATCGACGCAGGGGTACGACTTCGGCAACTGGACCGCCGCCAGGCCCGATGCCCTCACCGGCGTCCAGGAGCGCCTCGACCGGGACGGCTCGCTCGGCCCGGACGACGTCGCCGCCGAGCTGGGCCAGGCGCGCCGCGGCTACGGCGCTTATCAGGTCTTCGGTGATCTGCTGCTCGACCTGCGGGACGCCCCGGCCGCGCCTGACGCCTCCTACCGGCGCGCGCTCGACCTCTCCACCGCCCTCGCCACCGTCACGTACACGCACCAAGAGGCCAACCACACACGGGAGTTCTTCGCTTCCCACCCCGGCCGGGTCCTTGCCGGGAAGCTCGCGGCCGACCGGCCCGGCCAGGTCGCCTTCACCCTGCGCTACACCTCGCCGCGCAGCGACTTCACCGCCACCGCCGCCGGGGACCGGCTCACGGTACGGGGCGCCCTCAAGGACAACGGGCTGCGCTTCGAGGCCCAGATCCGGGTCCGTACCAGCGGCGGGAGCGTCACCGCCGGGGCGGACGGGACCCTCACCGTGACCGGTGCCGACAGCGCCTGGTTCGTCCTCGCCGCCGGGACCGACTACACGGACCGCTATCCCGTCTACCGGGGCGAGGACCCGCACCGGGCCGTCACCCAGGCGGTCGACGCCGCGGCCGGGACCCCGTACGAGAAGCTGCGCGAGGACCACATCCGTGACCACCGGACCCTCTTCGACCGGGTCGCCCTCGACATCGGCCAGCGGCTGCCCGACGTCCCCACCGACCGGCTGCTCACCCAGTACACCGGCGGGGCGAGCCCGGCTGACCGGGCCCTGGAAGCGCTCTTCTTCCAGTACGGCCGCTATCTGCTGATCGCCTCCTCGCGCGCCGGATCACTGCCCGCCAACCTCCAGGGCGTCTGGAACAACTCCACCACCCCGCCGTGGTCCGCCGACTACCACACCAACATCAATCTCCAGATGAACTACTGGCTCGCGGAGGTCACCAACCTCGCCGAGACCACGGCGCCGTACGACCGCTACATCGAGGCGATGCGGGCGCCCGGCCGCAGGACCGCCAAGGAGATGTTCGGCACGGCCGGCTGGGTGGTGCACAACGAGACCAACCCGTACGGCTTCACCGGAGTGCACGACTGGTCCACCGCCTTCTGGTTCCCCGAGGCGGCCGCCTGGCTCACCCAGCAGATGTACGAGCACTACCGGTTCAGCGGCTCCACCGACTACCTGCGCTCCACCGCCTACCCGGTGATGAAGGAGGCCGCCGAATTCTGGCTGGCCAACCTGCGCACCGACCCGCGCGACGGACAGCTCGTCGTCACCCCCAGCTACTCGCCCGAGCACGGAGACTTCACCGCCGGGGCCGCGATGTCCCAGCAGATCGTCCATGACCTCCTCACCAGCACCCTGGAGGCGGCCAGGACCCTCGGCGACGCACGGGCCTTCCGCGGCAGGCTGGAGAGCACGCTCGACCGGCTCGACCCCGGACTGCGGATCGGCTCCTGGGGGCAGCTCCAGGAGTGGAAGGAGGACCTCGACAGCAGAACGGACGACCACCGTCATGTCTCCCACCTCTTCGCCCTGCACCCGGGGCGGCAGATCGAACCCGGCACCGAGTGGGCCGAGGCGGCCAAGGTCTCCCTGGGCGCGCGTGGCGACGGCGGCACCGGCTGGTCCAAGGCGTGGAAGATCAACTTCTGGTCGCGGCTGCGGGACGGCGACCACGCGCACCGGATGCTCGCCGAACAGCTGAAGAGCTCCACCCTGCCCAACCTCTGGGACACCCACCCGCCGTTCCAGATCGACGGCAACTTCGGCGCCACGTCCGGTATCGCCGAAATGCTGGTCCAGAGCCAGTACGGAGCGGTGGAGATCCTGCCCGCCCTGCCCGCGGCCTGGCCGGACGGTTCGGTCCGGGGCCTACGGGCGCGCGGCGGCGTCACCGTCGACATCACCTGGGTGGGCGGAAAGCCCACCCGGATCGTCGTCGCCGCGAGCCGCACCGGTGAACTGACCCTGCGAAGCGGCCTGTTCACCGGTGGTGAGAAGAAAATGAAGGCCCGCGCGGGCGGACGTTACGTGTTCACGGGCTGAGGCATCAGCACGGAGATCACCCTGGCGGCCGAAGTGCCGATCCCCGTGGGACCGTTGAGGTGCCACGGGGCTCCGCCCGTACCCGACCGCAGGTCCGCCTCGTAGTAGCGGACGCAGTCGCGGTGCCAGTTCAGAATCCCGGCCAACCAGTTCTGCAGATCGAGCACATAGGTGTCCAGGATCTCGCGGGCAGGCGCATCGAGCGCGAAGTCGTCATAGAGGAGGGGCAGTTCGTGCTCGATGACATGCTCGAACTGCCGCAGACGGCCCCGCATCAACTCGTGCACCATGGACACGGCTGTCGGATAGTCCACCCCGAAGAAGTTCTGCACGACCAGGACGCAGTTGTGCACCTCGCCCTCGTACTCGATCTCCTTCTGGTAGGAGAAGAGGTCGTTCAGCAGCGTCGCGTAATCGACCGCGGCGTTCTCCAGTGAGCGGATCGGTCCGCTGCGGTAGACATCGGCGGGTACCCGGTCACCGTGGGACAGCCGGCTCAGCCGCATCGTCATGTCCGCGCCGAACGTGAACCGCCGCATCTCGATGTAGTCGACGGGGTCCGGAATGCGGTTCTGTGCCTGGTTGGTCAGCTCCCAGAGCCAGCTGTCCAGCATGTCGTCCACGGACTTGCGGAACGTACGCCGCGAAGCCTCGTCCATCGGCCCCGCCGTGCGCGCCCACAGATCGGCGAGCCCGCGCTCCATGGCGTCGGAGGGCTCGGGAACGGCCTTCCCGTCCAGCGGCATGAACAGCCGCAGCCGCTCGTTGGCCGCCCACGCCCCGGCCAGGTCGCGGGCCCGCCCGTAGATCACCGGATAGAGGTCGTCGCCGTACGTTCCCCACGTCAGCCAGTTCGACGACAGGTCCAGCTCCTCCGGTGTCGCGTCCGGATCGATGCCGGCCGAGCAGAGCGGCAGGTCGATGTTGCGGGCCCGGCGCTCGTCCCAGACATGCGATCCGGGCCGGCCGGGCAGGGGGCCGAGCATGCCCATCCGCCGGGCCCACTCGATGTTCCGGTCCCGGGCGCCCCCCAGATGCGGACTCAGCGTGAGGGGGTAGGGGAGATCGAAGTCGGGGAGCAGGGAGGGGCCGACATGCTGGAACGGCACATGGGTATGGCTGCGCCGACGCGCGTCCTCCGCCCGGGGAGTGAGGCGGATGGACGCGGCGGCCATGCCCCAGCCGGATTCGGCGGGCCCGGCCGGAACCCCGCCGCCGTTCATGTAGCGGCTGGAGCGCATGTGCCACTCGTGCCCGCCGGACTGCCAGTCCTGAAGTCCCTTGGTGTACGCGAACACGGCGGCGGCCTCGGTGGGCGTGAGCCCCTTCTCGGCGCAGAGCGGGCCGACTTCGGTGAGTGCCGTGTTCTCGAACTGCTGGAGCCGTGAGGTCAGCAGGTCGTTCACGGCCTCGGCCGCCTCCTGCGTGGTGCACCCGAGGAAGTTCTCAAGGACCAGCACACCATTGCTGTTCTCCTTCTCGTCCTCGACCTCGCGCTGGTACGAGAAGAGGTCGTTGCGCAGATGCACCGCGTCCGAGAAGGCGTCCCGCAACACCCCGAGCGGCCGTGATCCGGCCACCGACGCCGGGACCTCCGCATCCGCCGCGAACTCCACCAGACCCGCCGACCAGGGCGCCCCGCCGACCTTCCGGCGCATCTCGATGTACTCGACGGGGTTGGCGATCCGCCCCTCGTCCATGTTGGAGAGCTCCCACAGGGACTCGTTCAGCAGATGCTCGGTGTTCTCGGCGAACCGGGCCCGCCAGGCGTCCGACATGGACGGCACGGTACGCGCCCACAGATCGGCGAGCCCCGCCTCGACAGGATTCTCCGGCTCCGGCATACCGTCGGCGAGGTCCATGGGCATGAAGGCGGGCAGCCGGTCCAGATACCGTTTCCCGCCCTCCCGGTCCAGCGTCCGTTTGTAGGTTTCCAGAAAATGGTCGTCGAAGAAGAACACCCACACGTACCAGTCGGTCACCAGCGACAACACCTCGGCGGAGCAGTCGGGGTGGGTGTACGCGCACAGCAGCGCGTAGTCGTGCGCCTCCAGGTCCTTCTCCTCCCAGATGCCGGAACCCTCCAGCATCCGCATCCCGCGCGCCCACTCACGGGTGTGACGTCGCGCCTCCTCCAGATGAGGGTTGAGCCGTGCCGGGTACGGAACGTAGAAGTCCGGCAGTGAGAAGGGCTGTGCCATGGTGCGTCCGGCCTTTCCGAGATTTCCGCGCGGCGCCCGCGCGGACCGGTGGTGTCCGCGCCAGCACTACCCCTCGGCCGTCCGGGGCACGCACAGCGGCAATTAGTCAGACAAACGCGGGTGGGTGGCGACTGCGGGAAATCGCAGGTCAGAGCATCCGTCAGTGGTCTGGTCCAGTGGCTCATCGAGCCGTCTCCCCGGCACTCTTGACGTGCTATCACCTCACGTCACAGAGTGTGCGCCCATAACGGGGAACGCGGAGATCCCCCAAGGACCGGCTCCTGTACGACCAGCTTCAGGAAGGGTTGTCATGACGTCCAAGCGGAGGACCAGACTCGCACTCGCCCTGACCGCGGCCGGTGCGCTGAGCGCCGCCCTGCTCGCCCCCGCGGCGCAGGCCGGGGCGGACGGGGTGCGGCCCGAGTGTCCGCGCGCTCTCGCCTGCGACTGGGTCCCGGCGGCCTACCGGCAGACCGGGGACCCGGCCGACAAGGAGACGTACGGCAATTACGACACCGCCGACCGGCCGCACAGCAACAAGATCAAGTTCATCGTCCTCCATGACACCGAAGTGGACTTCGACACCACTCTGAAGATCTTCCAGAACCCGCTGAACAAGACCTCCGCCCACTATGTGGTGCGCTCGTCCGACGGCCATGTCACGCAGATGGTCAAGAACAAGGATGTTGCCTGGCAGGCCGGCAACTGGTACCTCAACACCCACTCCATCGGCATCGAGCAGGAGGGTGTCGCCGTCGAGGGTGCCAAGTGGTACACACCCGAGATGTACCGCTCGACGGCGAAACTCGTCCGCCACCTCGCCGCCCGGTACGACATCCCGCTGGACCGGCAGCACATCATCGGCCACGACGGCGTCCCGCCCACCAGCGCCTCCGGGACCAAGAACATGCACTGGGACCCGGGCCCGTACTGGGACTGGAACCGCTTCATGGCGCTGCTCGGCAGGCCCACCGTGCCGACCGCCCCCAAGAGCGCCGAACTCGTCACGGTCAGCGCGGACTTCAAGAGGAACAAGCAGGCGTTCCGCGACTGCGAGAAGGGCGTCGACCTGCCGCGCCAGGGGAGCAGCGCCGTCCCCCTGTACACCGAACCCTCCACCGGCTCCGCGCTCTTCGCCGATCCGGGCCTGCACCCCGACGGCTCGCCGGGCACCAACTGCGCCGCCGACTGGGGCAGCAAGATCAGCGCCACCCAGCAGGCGGTCGTCGCGGACCGGGCCCCGGGCTGGACCGCGATCTGGTGGTACGGCAAGAAGGCATGGCTGCGGACCCCGGACCGCGCGCGGGTCACCACACCGACGGCCGGGCATGTGGTGAGGCCGAAGGACGGCAGGGCGGAGGTGGCGGTGTACGGGGTGGCGTACCCGGAGAAGTCCGAATATCCGGCCGACCACACGTCGCCGGTCGTCGGCAGTCCGCTGGTCTACACGATCAAGAAGGGCCAGGCGGTCCCGGGCGGCGGCGAGGCGCCCACCGGGTACTTCTACGCGCCGACGATCGACTCCTCGAAGCCCTACGACCACAGGTACTTCGCGGGCGGTCAGAAGTATGTGACGGTCCAGATCGGGCACCGGATCGGCTTCGTGCGGGCCTCGGACGTGGATGTGGTCCGCGTGCGGTGACGCACGGAGGCGACAGGGAGTTCGGCGCGCGGCGGGAAGTCCGCGGCGGCGGCGATTTCGGTGCGCGACGGGGAGGTCTTTGGCGGGGAGGTCTTTGGCACGGTGGTCCGTGACGGGGAGCTCTGTGGCGCGGCGGGGCTGAGCGGGCCCCGCCCGCCGCGCGCCGGAGGGTGCTCAGTAGGCGGAGTCGACGTTGTCGATCGAGCCGTAGCGGTCCGCGGCGTAGTTGGCCGCGGCGGTGATGTTGGCGACGGGGTCGGTGAGCTTCTTCGGCGTACCACTGACGTGGTAGGTGTCGAAGGTGGGCTGGATCACCTGGAGGAGCCCCTTGGAGGGCACGCCGTTGCGGGCGTTGATGTCCCAGTCGTTGACCGCGTGCGGGTTGCCGCTGGACTCGCGCATGATGTTGCGGTGCAGTCCCTCGTAGCTGCCGGGGATGCCCTTCGACTTCATGATGTCGAGCGACTCGCGAATCCAGCCGTCCAGGTTGTTCTTGTACTGCTTGGGCGCGGGGGCGGCCTTGCGGTCGGCGGAGCGGTTGGCGGCCTGCTCGGAGGCGTGCGCCTTCAGGACGGCGGCCTTCGCGGCCTCCGACCTCGCGGCCGCGGCCTTCTTCGCGGCCGCGTCCTTGGCCACCGCGTCCTTGAGCATCGCGTCCTTGCTCAGTGGGGTGTCGGCCGCGGGGATTCCGGTAGCCCCGGCCGGCTTGACGGCTATGGGTGCGTGCGCTGCCGCGGGCTGCGCGTTGCTCGACTCACCGGTGGCGGCGAGCGCGGTGACGGAACCGGCCGCGACGAGCACGGCGGCGGTGAGCTTCTGCGAACGGTTGATGCGGATGGTGTTGCGGAGGGTGCTGAGGCGAGGCATACGGGAGCTCTTCCGGTGGGGGACGGAGGTGGCGGCCTTCGGCGGCGCGCGGAGCAGGAACCGATGGCCCGACCTCGTTCGCCGGATGGCGTGGGTCGCAGGCTCGTTCTCGGTGCTTGCCGGGATCCATGGTTAACGGGCTGAGCAGCGGGAGGCAATGAACCCCTTTACTAACCTTGATCGTGAGATGACGTGGAATAGCCCATTTAGCGGCCTATTGAGCGGGAGAAAGAGAGGGGGCGCCTACTATCGGCCGTCGTATGTGACCAAGGTCCTGTGGCGGGCTTCACCTGGCGGGGCTCGGAAGGGCACGCCGGCGTGCCGCTCGGTCATCGCGCGTTCACCGAGCGTGGAAGGGCTGACGGGCGGGCTTCGGATGCGCCGCGGAAGGGCTGCGCGCGGGCCGCCGTAACGGCAGGGAAGGGCAGGGAAGGGGCCGCGAAAGGGCTGTAGGAGCCCGCTCGGGTCAGATCCGCGAAGGTGCCCGCCGGGCTCGGAGGCCGAGGCCCGTCAGCGCCCCGCGACCTCCCGGTCCACCTGCTCCACCGACAACGCGTGCTCGATCGCCAGGATCCCCGCCCCGACCGCCGCCGCGTTCTCGCCCGTCCGGCTCGGCTCGATCCGCAGGACATGCGTGGCCAGCGGGTGCGAGCGCCGGTACACCGCCTCGCGCACCCCCGCGAGCAGCTGGTCGTGCACGGCGGCCAGCGCGCCGCCCAGCACCACCGTGTCCGGGTTGAAGAAGTTCACCAGACCGGCCAGCACCTCGCCCACCGCCCGGCCCGCCTCGCGCACCATCCGTACCGCGTCCCGGTTGCCGGACTTCACCAGCCGCACCACATCGCTGCCCGAAGCGGCCTCCAGCCCGAGACCGGCCAGCTTCGCCGCCAGTGACGCACCGCCCGCGACGGCTTCCAGGCAGCCCGAGTTGCCGCACCGGCACGGGGCGTCCAGCTCCGCGACCCGGATATGGCCGATGTCGCCCGCGCAGCCCTGCGCCCCCCGGTGCAGCAGGCCGGCGGAGACGATCCCGCAGCCGATACCCGTACCGACCTTGATGTACAGCAGATAGCGGCAGTCGGGGAACGCCCGCCGCTGCTCTGCCAGCGCCATCACGTTCACGTCGTTGTCGACGAGCGCCCGCACCCCGAACCGGGCGGCGAAGAACTCCGGGATCGGATACTGGTGCCACCCCGGCATGATCGGCGGATCGACCGGACGCCCCGTGGAGAATTCCACCGGTCCCGGCACCCCGACCCCGATCGACCGCAGGGTTCCGGGCTCGCGTCCCGCCTCCTCCAGCAGCGTGTGCAGCGTCCGCTCCACATGACGCAGTACGGAGTCGGGCCCGTCCCCGATCGACAGGGGATCCTCCTGGGCCGCGAGCATCGTGCCGCCGACGTCCATCAGCGCCACCCGGCAGTGCGAGGCACCCAGGTCCACCCCCGCCACCGCGTGCCCGGCCGTCCTGAGCGCCAGCCTGCGCGGTGGCCGGCCGCCCGTCGAACCACCGTCCGCGTCCTCGTCCACGAAGCCGTGCCCGATCAGCGCGTCCACCCGCTGGGAGACCGTCGAGCGGGCCAGACCGGTGATCCGCGCGATGTCCGCGCGGGTCGCCGCCGCACCCGAACTGATCAGGGCGAGCACCTCGCCGGGCGAGTTCGAGGCGGTCGATGAGGGGCGGTCCGACGACGAAGGCATAGCAGTCACCTTAGGGACGACTTCTGCTGCTCACAAGGCGTCAGATGTTCGGTCATCGTCTTAAGTCCAGTCCAACTCACCTTTGAATAAAGCTGTTTGGAGCCTTGACAGGTCAAAGCCGCATCACGACTCTGCTCTGCAGACCGCTTACCGAGGAGCCAGTCGATGCTGACGATGCAGGGCGTGTCCAAGAGCTTTCTCGGGGTCCGTGTGCTCCACGACGTGGGGCTCGACCTCGAAGCCGGAGAAGTGCATGCCCTCGTGGGCGAGAACGGTGCGGGCAAGTCCACCCTGATGAAGATCCTCACGGGCGAGCACAGACCCGACACCGGCACCATCACCATCGACGGCACCCCGCACTCCTTCAGCCACCCCGCGCAGGCGCAGGCCGCCGGGATCGGCATCATCCACCAGGAGTTCGCGCTGCTCGCCCACCGCACCGTCGCCGAGAACGTCTTCCTCGGCCGCGAACCCACCCGCCGCGGCCTCGTCGACCGCCGGGCCATGGAGCGGCGCACGGCCGAACTCCTGGCCCGTATCGACGAAACCGGCATCACCCCGCGCACCCCCGTCCACGAACTGTCGGTGGCCCGCCGCCAGACCGTCGAGATCGTCAAGGCCCTCGCCTCCGACGTCCGGGTCCTGGTCATGGACGAGCCCACCGCCCCGCTCGCCGACCACGAGGTCGGACAACTCTCCGCCCTGGTGCGGCGGCTGGCCGCGAGCGGGCTCGGCATCCTCTACATCTCCCACCGATTACCCGAAGTCTTCGACCTCTCCCATCGCGTCACCGTCCTCAAGGACGGCCGCCGGGTCACCACCCTCACCACCCGCGACACCGACGCCGACACCGTCGTACGGGCCATGGTCGGCCGTGAACTCGGCGCCTACTACCCGCCCCGGGCCCGCCCCGAGGAGCTGGGGACGACCGCCCTCACCGTCAGCGGCGGCGCCAACTCCCGTATCTCCGGCATCGACCTGACCCTCCGCTCCGGCGAGGTCGTCGGCATCGCCGGGCTTCAGGGCTCCGGCCGCACCTCCCTGGCCCGCGCACTGTTCGGCGCCGCCCCCTTCACCACCGGCACCATGACCGTGGCCGGGAAGCCCCTGCGCCCGGCCCGCCCGCGCGGGGCCATCAGGGCCGGGATCGCCCTGGTCACCGAGGACCGCAAGGAAGAGGGGCTCGCCCTGCGCCAGTCCGTCCGGGACAACGCCCTGCTCGTCACCCGTGCCGTACGCACCCGCGGCGGACCGCCCGCGGGCCGCGAGGTCACCGCCCTGCTGGAACGCGTACGCCTGCACGCCCGCGGCGAGGACCAGCAGGTCCAGTACCTCTCCGGCGGCAACCAGCAGAAGGTCGTCATCGCCAAATGGCTCGCCGCACGCCCGCGGGTGCTGCTCTTCGACGAACCGACACGAGGGGTCGACGTCGGCGCCAAGGCCGCCATCCACACCCTCGTAAGGGAATTGGCGCGCGAGGGCCTCGCCGTGCTGATCATCTCCTCCGAACTGCCGGAGCTGATCGGCATGAGCGACCGCGTCCTCGTGATGTCCGAGGGCCGCCTCGCCGGTGAACTGCCCGCCGGGTCGTCGGAGGAGGCCATCATGCGCGTCGCCACCGGCGGCGACCGGCCGCGGGAGGACGCCGCGTGACCGCGCTCCGGACCTGGCCCCGGCCACCGGCGCACCGCGCGGGGCCGAAGCCGCCCGCCGGGCCGCGCCTCACCGGCCCCGTCACCGGGGTCTGGCTCGCCGCGCTCGGCGTCACCGTACTGGGCTGGATCGTCGTCGCCGCCCGCGGCGGGGACTTCCTCACCGTCACCAACACCGTGGCGATCCTGCAGAACTGCGTGGCCCTCGGTCTCGTCGCCGTCGGCCAGTCCGTCGTCATCCTCACCGGCTCGCTCGACCTCTCGGTCGCCTACCTCATCAGTCTCGGCACACTCGTCGCCGCCGAGACCATGCGCAGCGGCGGCGTGCTCATCGCGATCCTGGCGGTGCTCGCCCTGTCCGCCGCCGTCGGGCTCGCCAACGGCCTGATCGTCACCGGACTCAAGGTCAACGCCTTCATCGCCACCCTCGGCACCGCCTTCATCCTGCGCGGCTGGATCGAGGACAACTACACCGGACCCGCGGGCGAGGTCCCCGACTCCTTCCAGCGTCTCGGCTACGACCGCGTCGGACCCGTCCCGGTCTCGCTCTTCCTGCTCCTGGCCGTCGCCGTCGCCATCTGGCTCGTCACCCGCCGCACCCGCCTGGGCCACCACATGTACGCCACCGGCGGTGACGAGCACGCCGCCCGGCTCTCCGGAGTCCGCACCCGCCGCACCGTCGTCGCCGCCCACATCCTCTGTTCGCTCTGTGTCGGCGCCGCCGCGCTCTTCCTCGCCGCCCGGCTCGGCGCCGGAGCCCCCTGGGCCGGTACCGAGGCCCGCTACGACCTGGAGTCCATCGCCGCCGTCGTCCTCGGCGGCACCGCACTCGCCGGTGGCCGCGGGGGAGTGGCGGGCACCCTCGGCGGTGTCCTCGTCCTCGCCGTGCTCGACAGCGTCTTCAACCAGCTCGCCGTCGACCCGTTCTTCAAGAACGTCGTCCGCGGCGTCGTCATCATCGCGGCCGTCGCCCTGTACGCCGGGAACCGCCGTACCCCGCAGGGGAGGACCGCATGACCACCGCAGTCAAGGCTCCGCCCGTGGGCCGCCGCGTCCTGCGCGCCCTCGGCACCGGCACCCCCGTCTACCTGCTGCTCGCCGTACTCCTGGTGGCCCTCGCCCTCACCGACCCCGGGTTCTACGAACCGGACCGCTTCCTCGCCTTCGTCAAGCGCGCGGCCCCTCTCGTCATCCTCGCCGCAGGCCAGTATCTGGTCATCGTCTGCGGTGAGTTCGACCTGTCCGTCGGAGCGGTCGTCACCGCCGGGGTGGTCGTCGCCGCCGAACTGTACGCCGCCTTCCCCGCCGCGCCCTGGCTCCTGGTCACGGCCGTCCTGCTGCTCGCCGGGGGGCTGGCCGGACTCGTCAGCGGACTGATCACCACCCTGCTCAGGGTGCCCTCCTTCATCACCACGCTCGGCATGATGCTGATACTCGAAGGGGCCGTCTTCTTCTGGACGGGCGGCTCCCCGCAGGGCGTTCTGCCCACCGCCTTCCGGCAGCTCGGCCGGGGAACCGCGTTCGGATGGCTGCCCTGGGCCGTGCTCGCCTGCCTCGTGGCCGGAGCGCTCGCCGTGGCCCTGATGCGCTCCGACTTCGGCCGCACCCTGCTCGCCACCGGGGACAGCGAACGGACCGCCGCGCTATCCGGCGTACGGGTCGCCCGCGTCCGTACCATCGCCTTCGTCCTGTCCGGCGTCGCGGCAGCCCTCGCCGCCGTACTCGTCGGCGGGTTCTCCGGAGTCTCCGCGCAGGCGGGCCGCGGCTACGAGTTCGAGGCGATCACCGCCGTCGTCCTCGGCGGGGTCGTGCTCGGCGGCGGCCGGGGCTCCGTCGTCGGCGCGATGGCCGGGGCGTTCTCCCTCCAGGCCCTGTTCACCCTGCTCAACCTCCAGGGCGTCTCCGGCGCCCTGGAATCGACCGTGCAAGGCGTCATCGTCATCGCCGCCGTCGGACTCGGCGCGGCCGACTGGTCCCGGCCGCGCCGCCGCCGTACCCCATCCCCGGAAGGGACATCCACATGAGTACGCGACCGACCCGGCACGCCCGCCTCTGCGTCACCGCCGCGCTCGGTGCCGCCCTCCTCGCCGGCTGTACGAGCGATGTGCCCCCCGACGCCCCGGCCGCCGGGTCGAGCAGCCCCACCGAGGGCTCCGGCACCGGCGAGCAGTCGGCGTTCTTCGACCGGGCCGAGTACGACCGGCAGATCGCTCTCGGCAAGGAGACGGCCGAGGGCCCGGCGGACAAGCCCTGGGAGCAGATGCTCCGCCCGGAGCTCGTCGACACCGCGCGGTACCGGCAGAAGGGCTCCGGCGGCCTGCACCTGTGCTTCTCCAACGCCGGGGTGTTCAACCCCTGGCGGCAGGTCGGGCTGAAGAACATGCGGGCCGAGGTCGCACTTCACAAGGAGATCACCGACTTCACCGTCCTGGACGCCCAGGGCAAGGACGACAAACAGATCTCCGACATCCAGGAACTCACCGGCCGGGGCTGCGACGCCCTCATCGTCTCCCCGAACACCACCGCCACCCTCACCCCCGCCGTGAAGCAGGCCTGCGCGAAGCTGCCCGTCATCGTCTTCGACCGCGGGGTGGAGACCGACTGCGCGGTCACCTTCATCAACCCCATCGGCGGCTACGGATACGGGGCGGCCGCCGCCGACTTCCTGGTGGAGAAGGTCAAGCCCAAGGGCAGGATTCTGGCCCTGCGGATCTCGCCGGGCGTCGACGTGCTGGAGACCCGCTGGTCGGCGGCGAAGCTCGCCTTCGACAAGAGCGGACTCGACGTCGTGGACGTGAAGTTCACCGACGGCGACCCCGCCAGGACCAAGTCGATCGTCACCGACGCCCTCACCCGGCACGGCGGCATCGACGGCGTCTGGATGGACTCCGGCGCGACCGCGGTCGCCGCCGTGGAGGCGTTCGAGGACGCGGGCAAGGACGTGCCGCCGATCACCGGCGAGGACCAGCAGGACTTCCTCCAGGTGTGGAAGGACAAGAGGCTCACCGCCGTCGCCCCCTCGTACCCGACCTTCCAGTGGCGTACGCCCGTGATCGCCGCGCTGAAGATCCTCAAGGGCGAGCGGGTTCCCCGGGAGTGGAAGCTGCCGCAGCCCACCGTCACCCAGGACACCCTCGACCAGTACCTCAAACCCGGTATGCCCCCGCTGCACTACGCGATGTGCGGCTGCGAGAACATGCCCGGCTTCCCGGAGAAGTGGGGTGGCAAGAAGTGAGCGCGGCTTCCCTGCCGCTCGGCGCCAACCCGTGGATCTGGCACTCCCCGGTGACGTACGGAGCACTCGGCGATGTCCTGCCGCGCCTGTCCGCCTGGGGCTTCGACTGCGTCGAGATCCCGCTGGAGAACGAGCGGGACTGGTCACCCGCGTCGGTCGGCAAGCTCCTCGACGCCTCCGGGCTCGCGCCCGCCGCGGTGATCGCGGTCATGCCGCCCGACCGCGATCTCGTCCACACCGCCCCGCGGACCGTCCAGGTCACCCAGGACTATCTGCGCCGCTGTATCGACGCCGCCCACGCGCTGCGCGCCCCCACCGTCGCCGGACCCGTGTATACGGCGGTCGGCCGCACCTGGCGTCTGGACCGCCACGAACGCGGTGCGGCCTACGAGGAGTTGCGCGAGAACCTCGCCCCGGTCGTCGACCACGCCCGAGCGGCCGGGGTACGGATCGCGGTGGAACCCCTCAACCGGTACGAGACGAGTCTGCTCAACACCGTCGAGCAGACCCTCGACGCCCTGACCGGGCTCCCCGAGGACACCATCGGCCTGGCGCTGGACACCTACCACCAGAACATCGAGGAGCGCTCCCTGCCCGCCGCCGTGCGGCGCGCCGCGGGCCGCATCGTCCATGTCCAGGTGTGCGCCAACGACCGGGGCACCCCCGGCGCCGACTCCCTCGACTGGCCGGGCTTCCTCGCCGCGCTGGTCACCGGCGGGTACCGGGGGCCGCTGTGCATCGAGTCGTTCACCGCGCACAACGACGCCATCGCGGTCGCCGCCTCCGTCTGGCGGCCGCTCGCCGCCACTCAGGACGCCATCGCGACCGAGGGCCTGGCCTTTCTGCGCGACGCCCTCGATGCCCTGGACCGGCCCCCGGCCGCCCCCTGACCGGTCCACCCTCCGCCGTACCTCGACCCACCCGCCCTCCGCTGCCCAGCCGCACCGCGCCCCCCGCTCGTCCACCCGCCGAGAGAGGACCCCCACGTGAGCCGCCATCGATGGACATGTCATGTTCGTGACATACGACGACTGTTGGTCGCGTCAGTGAGCGCACTGCTCCTCACCCTGACCGCGCTGCCCGCCGCCGCCGCGACCACCGGCAAGGCACCCGCCTTCAACGTCCTGCTCTTCACCCGAGCCGCCGGCTACGTCCACGCCTCCATACCGGCAGGCATCCAGATGTTCAAGGAGGAGGCCGCCGAGAACAACTTCTCCCTCGTCGAGACAGCCGACCCCGCCATCTTCGACGACGCGAAGCTGAAGGACTTCGACGCCATCGTCATGCTGCAGAACTCCGGCATGGTCTGGGACACCGACGCCCAGCGGAAAGCGATGCAGACCTATGTACGCGGCGGAGGCGGCATCGTCGCCCTCCACAACACCCTCGACATGGGAGTCGAGGAGCAGTTCCCCTGGTGGGACGAGGCCATCAACGGCGGCGCCCACATGCCCGCCCACTCGCCCGGCGTCCTGAAGGGCACCGCCAAGGTCGCCGACCGCGTCCACCCCTCCACCGCGGGTCTCCCCGAACGCTGGGAGCGCTCCGAGGAGTGGTACAACTTCGACGCCAACCCCCGCGGTGACGTCCATGTCCTGGTCACGGCCGACGAGAAGACCTACGACCCGGGCGGCTCCGCCATGGGCGCCGACCACCCCATCTCCTGGTGCCGCACCACCGAGGGCGGCAAGGTGTGGGCCACCGCCATGGGCCACGACATCCCCGCGTACACCGAAGCGGCCTTCCGCGACCACGTCATCGGCGGTCTGCGGTGGGCAGCGGACAACAAGCCCGGCGACTGCGGCGGCACCGTGTGGAACGGCTACGAGAAGGTCACCCTCGACGACAACACCGCCGACCCGATGGAACTGGACGTCGCCAAGGACGGCCGGGTCTTCTACATCCAGCGCAGCGGCGAGGTGAACATCTTCGACCCCGCCACCCACGCCACCACCACCGCCGGAAAGCTCGACGTCTACGGCGGCGGCGAGGACGGCCTGGTCGGCATGGAACTCGACCCGGACTTCACGAAGAACCACTGGATCTACCTCTACTACGCCCCCGCGGGCGCCACGAACGACGTCAACCGGCTCTCCCGCTTCACGATCAAGGACAAGACCCTCGACCTCACCAGCGAGAAGAAGCTCATCGACGTCCCCGCCTACCGCGACCGCACCTTCCCCGAACCCGGACACACCGGAGGCGCCGTCGAGTTCGGCCCCAACCGCACCCTCTACCTGGGCGTCGGCGACGACACCCCGCCCAACCTCGACCCGAACTGGCAGGGCTACGCCCCGCTCGACTGGCGCGAGGGCAAGGAGATGCTCGACGCCGCCCGGACCGCGGGCAACACCAACGACCTGCGCGGCAAGATCCTGCGCATCAAGCCCACCGCCGCGGGCGGCTACACCATCCCCAAGGGCAACCTCTTCGCCAAGGGCACCGCGAACACCCGCCCCGAGATCTACGCCATGGGCTTCCGCAACCCGTTCCGCTTCACCGTCGACCCGAAGACCGGCTACGTCCACGCCTCCGACTACGGACCCGACCGCGGCCTGCCCACCACCGACCGCGGACCCGAGGGCCTCGTCGAGTACAACGTCATCAAGAAGGCCGGGAACTTCGGCTGGCCGTTCTGCCACGGCAACAACCAGGCGTACGCCCCCTACAACCCCGACACCAAGGAAGTCGGCCCCAAATTCGACTGCGCCAAGCCGGTCAACGCCTCACCCAACAACACCGGCCTGAGCCAACTCCCGCCGATCCAGCAGCCGGAGATCTGGTACGGATACGGCGCCTCCGAGGAATTCCCCGAGGTCGGCAGCGGCGGCTCCGCCCCGATGAGCGGACCGGTCTACCACTACGACAGCAAGAACCCCTCCACCACCAAGTTCCCCGCCTACTTCGAGGGTGCGAGCTTCTTCTACGAGTGGGCGCGCAACTACGTCAAGGAAGTCCGCTTCGACAAGGACAACAAGGTCCTGAAGATCAACGACTTCCTGTCCTCGCAGAAGTTCAACAAGCCGATGGACATGACGTTCGGCCCCGACGGATCGCTGTACGTCCTCGAATGGGGCTCCTCCTTCGGCGGCGGCAACAACGACTCCGGCCTCTACCGCGTCGACTACGCACAGGGGCAGCGCATCCCGGTCGCCAAGGCCACCGCCTCCGCCACCGACGGCCCCGTGCCGCTGAAGGTCGACTTCTCCAGCACGGGCAGCGCCGACCCCGACGGCGACCCGCTCAGCTACGCCTGGGACTTCGACGGTGACGGCACCTACGACTCCACCGAAGCCGCCCCCAGCCACACCTACGCCGCCAAGGGGGACTTCGCCACCCAGCTGAAGGTCACCGACTCCAGTGGCAAGTCCGGCTACGCCAACATCCCCATCACGGCGGGCAACACCGCACCCGAGGTCACCATCGACTTCCCCGTCAGCGGCAAACTCATCGAGTTCGGGGACAAGATCCCGTACAAGGTCACCGTCACCGACCCGGAGGACGGCCCGGTCGACTGCGCCGCGGTCACCGTCAACCCGGCGCTCGGCCACGACGACCACGAGCACCCCACCACCGACATCCCCGGCTGCGAGGGCACCGTGGACACCGGCGACCTGGGCGGCCACCCCGAGGGCGCCGATCTCACCTACGTACTCAACGCCAAGTACACCGACAAGGGCGGTGACGGCGTCTCCCGTCTCACCGGATACGGGCGCACCGTGCTCCAGCCCAAGCACAAGCAGGCCGAGTACTACGATGCCCAGTCCGGCACCCGGATCGTCGCCCAGGAAGGCGCCGAGAACGGCAAACGGATCGGCGACGTCTCCGACGGCGACTGGGTCGCCTTCGACCCGATGAGCGTCGAAGGCATCGCCACCGTCAGCTACACCCTCTCCTCACCCAACGGCGTCGGCGCCATCGAACTGCGGGCGGACGCTCCCGACGGGACCCTGCTGGCCACCACCCCTGTTCCCAACACCGGCGGCTGGGACACCTACCGGGCAACGCCACCCGTTCCCGTCCAGGCACTGACCGGAACCCACAAGCTCTATCTGGTCTTCACCTCACCGCAGAACAACGCCTTCGACGTGGACGCGGTGGACTTCGCGACCGGCTGACCACTGCCCCCGGCCGGCCGTCGCCCGGCGCGGACCGGCCCCGGACCGTCCGGGCAACGAACAGCGCGCTGTGGGACCGGTGTGTCGGCACCGGTCCCACAGCGCGCTTCCCCGTCGCCACGGTCTCCTGACACGGGCCACCGTGCCACGGCCCGCTTGCCTACCTCGTCCTGTTCACCGCGTGCCGACCGCGGCCCGCACAGCCCGCCGCGCCATGGCGCAGTCGTCGTGCAGCCTGCGCAGCAGCAGCCGCTGCTCCTCGCCCGAGAAGTGCGGACCCGGTCGGTCCTGGGCGGTGCCCGCCGGTGTCATATCACGCATGGTGCGCTGCACCGCCGTCTCGTACTGACGGATCTCCCGCGTCAGTACGAGCATCAGATTCACCAGGAACGCGTCGCGTGCCGCGGGGCCCGCGGCCTGCGCCAGCTGGCTGATCTGCCGCCGTGCCACCGGCGCGTCACCGAGCACGGCCCACAGCGTCGCCAGGTCGTAGCCCGGCAGATACCAGCCCGCGTGCTCCCAGTCGACCAGCACCGGCCCGGTGGGCGACAGGAGGATGTTGGAGAGCAGCGCGTCGCCGTGGCAGAACTGCCCCATGCCCTGCCGCCCGCCCGCGACCGCCAGACCGTGCAGCAGCTTCTGCAGATCGCCCAGATCGCGGTCGGTGAACAGACCCAGCTCGTGATAGCGGGCGATCCGCGAGGCGTAGTCCAGCGGCGCGTCGAACAGCCCGGCGGGCGGCCGCCAGGCATTGACCCGGCTGATCGCACCGAGCGCGGCCCGCACATCGGCCCGGGGCGGAGCCTCGGACGGATGCCGCGTCAGAGCCGCGACCCGTCCCGGCATCCGCTCGATGACCAGCGTGCAGTTCTCCGGGTCCGCCGCGATCAGCCGGGGCACCCGAACCGGTGGGCGGTGCCGGACGAACGCGCGGTACGCCGCTATTTCGTGCCGGAACCGTTCCGTCCATGCCGGGGAGTGGTCCAGTAAGCACTTGGCCACGGCGGTCGCGCGGCCGGTGGCGCCGACGATCAGTACGGACCGGCCGCTGCGGCGCAGCACCTGGACCGGGTTGAACTCCGGGCAGATGCGCTGCACCGAGACGATGGCCATCCTTACCTGCGCGCCCTGTGGCCCGGACAGGTCGATCCTCCCGCTGAGCGGACCGGCGACCGGCCCCCCCGCCCGCCGCGGCCGGCCCAGCACCGGCACCGGTGCGCCGGAGTGCGGGGCGAGATACGGGCCGCTGCCCGGTCCCATGGGACGGAGCGGCCGGGGCGGGGCGGACACGGAGGACGATGCTGTGTACATGGGCGGGACAGATCCCTTCGCGCGCCGACAGATTGCGTGCGCCGCCCCGGCCGGCGGCCGATCGGCACCCTGGGGAGTACCTAGGGCTGCCGGGCGGGGTGGCGCTTTCCTACCTGACACCGCGCCACGGGTGGCAGACCATCTGGCGTGCCCTGGCGAACCCTGGCGAATAGTCGACCGGCATCTGACAGGGGGTTAGTGTCAAGTCAGCCGAGAACCTGGGGGCTTGACGTGACCGGAGAACCCAACACCCGCCTTTCTGACCTGTTCGGCCTGGCCGGCTGGTCCAAGGGCGAACTCGCGAGAATGGTGAACCGGCAGGCGGCGGCCATGGGCCACCCGCAGCTGGCGACCGATACCTCGCGGGTCAGGCGCTGGATCGACATGGGGGAATCCCCCCGTGATCCCGTGCCCGAAGTGCTGGCAGCCCTGTTCACCGAGCGGCTCGGCCGTGTCGTGACCATCGAGGACCTCGGGTTCGGCCGACGCGGGCGTGTGGGGAAACGGCGTGACTCCGGGACGGAACAGAATCCCGACGGATTGCCGTGGGCGCCCGAACGGACGGCAGCGGTCCTCACCGAATTCACGGGAATGGACCTCATGCTCAACCGACGCGGCTTGGTGGGGGCGGGCGCCGCGCTCGCCGCCGGATCAGCCATCACCGGCGCCATGCACGACTGGCTGCACAGCGATCCCGCTCTGGCGGGCGACGCTCCACGTTCCGACGATCCCCTGCACGCCGACCCCGCCGGTTTCGACCGGTACGAGGCCGCACCGGTCGGATCCGAGGAGATCGAGGCACTGGAGCACTCGGTCGAGGTGTTCCGCGCTTGGGACGCCGCCAGGGGCGGCGGACTCCAGCGCAAGGCGGTCGTGGGCCAACTCAACGAGGTGGGCGGGATGCTCGCCTACCGCCATCCCGACCATCTGCAGCGGCGGCTGTGGGGCGTCGCCGCCAACCTCGCCGTCCTCGCGGGCTGGATGTCCCACGACGTCGGTCTCGAACCCACGGCCCAGAAGTACTTCGTCATCGCCGCACACGCGGCCCGCGAGGGCGGCGACCGGCCACGCGCCGGTGAAGCACTCTCCCGGGCGGCCCGCCAGATGGTGCATCTGGGCCGGCCCGACGAGGCGCTGGACCTGATGAAGCTCGCCAAGTCGGGCTCCGGCGACGAGACACTGCCCCGCACCCAGGCGATGTTGCACACCATCGAGGCATGGGCGCACGCGGCCCTGGGGCGCGGACAGGCCATGCGGCGCACCCTGGGCGAGGCCGAGGAGCTCTTCGTCTCGGACAAGGGCGATGTGCCGCCCCCGAGCTGGATGCAGATGTTCGACGAGGCGGACATGCACGGCATGCAGGCGCTCGCGTTCCGCACGCTGGCCGAGCACGACCCGTCGGCCGCGACCACGGCCCAGCGCCATGCGAAGGAGGCCCTGGAACTGCGGGGCGACGGACGCCAGCGGTCCAAGCTCTTCGACTACATCTCGCTCGCCTCGGCCTGCTTCATCGCCGATGACCCGGAGCAGGCCGACCGGTACGCACGGCTCGCGCTCGTGTCGATGGGGGAGACCTCCTCGCACCGCACCTGGGACAGGCTCCGCGAGATGTACCGGCTCACCGGCCGGTTCGCGGGTTCCGCCAGGATTCAGGACCTGCGCGAGGAGATCGAGCTCGTGCTGCCGCAGCGGGCGGCGAAGAAGGCCGGGGGTACGCAGATCTGATCCGAGGCGCTGCCGGGCAGCGGCGCCCCCGTCCCCGTACAACTGCCCGTGTCCACTTGTCCAGCGTCCACCTGTCCCATGTCCACTCACCGGTTCCCCGCACCGGCGGGCGTCACATCGTCGTGCGCTCCGTCATGCCCCGATGCGGGCGATCAGCACACACGCGTCGTCCGGGCGCTCGGTCCCGCCGAACCCCTCGACGACGGTCCGTACGCAGTCCTGTGCCGTGCGGGCGTGGGCGAACCGCGGTGCGAGATCGAGCAGCGCTTCCGGGCCCGCACCCCGGTCGCCGCGACGGGTCAGCCCGTCGGTGTGCAGGACCAGCACGTCGCCGGGCAGCAGCGGCACGTCCTCCTGTTCGTAGGCGACTCCGGACGCCGCACCGAGGAGTACCCCGTCCGGCGGGGGCAGGGGGCGCCCCGTTCCGTCGCGGAAGAGCAGCGGGGCGGGGTGTCCTGCCTGCGCCCAGGAGAGAACGCCGGTCGCGGGGTCGAAACGACAGCACAGCGCACTGCCCAGTGCGGGCTGCACCGATGATGATTCGAGCAGCTGGTTGAGATGGCCCATCAGGGGTCCGGGTCCGATGCCGGCCACCGCCATGCCGCGCAGGGCGCCGAGCATCATCGCCATGGCCGAGGTGGCCGGGATGCCGTGGCCGGTCAGATCGCCGACGGTGAGCATGGTCCTGCCGTCCGGCAGCTCCATGGCGTCGTACCAGTCGCCGCCGATGAGACCGCTCGACTCCGACGGCAGGTAGTGGGCCGCGATGTCCATCGCGCCGGGGCCCTGCCGGGGGAGGCGTAACGATCCGCGCCACGGCGGCAGAACCGCCTCCCGCAGTTCGACGGCCATCCGGTGCTCGGTCCGGACGATGTGGTCCTGGCGGCGCACCGAATCACGGGTCCGGCCGACCGTCCGCTCACTGCGGCGCAGCTCGCTGACATCACGCAGGACCGCCCACATGGAGGCGGTGCAGCCGTCCGCGTCGAGGACGGGCTCACCCATCATGTGCAGGGTCCGCATCCTGCCGTCCGGCCGCAGAATACGGAATTCCCCGTCTATCGGCCGTCCGTCGACGAGGCAGTCCGTCACCATCGAGGTCAGCGACGGCTGGTCCTCGGGAAGAAGCACGGAGGGCAGTTCGTCCAGCGAAAGGGGTCCCGCCCCGGGCGGCCTGCCGAAGATGCGGTACAGCTCGTCGGACCAGCTGACCTCGTCGGTCAGCAGGTTCCATTCGGCGCTGCCGACCCTGCTCAGCAGCGAACCGGGCCGCGATTCGGGTAAGGCATCCCGGCCGGACGCGGCGGCGGAACCGGTGGCCGGCGCGGCCTCCCCGGTGCTCTGCGCGGGCACCCCCGCCCTCAGCTGTCCCAGGTGCGCGTCGAGATCGTCGAGGTGTTGGACCGCCAGTTCGCACAGGGCGCGCCGCCAGCGCAGCTGCGGGTCGTCCTCGTCGACGATCACGGCGTCCCGCCGCACGGCGTCCACATCTCCGCGCAGCCGACGGGTCCGATGGATCAACGCGTCGACGGCATCGTGCTCGGGCGGCTGTGGTGCGGGGCGCTCCGCGAACAGATGGGACGGCATCTCGTACTCCGATACAGGCGCGGCGCGGCCAGTTCTGAGGGGTGGACCGAAGACGACTGTTGCACAGGCTGCGGCAGCCCGTAAGGGATTTGGCAACACTCGATACGTTGTTGCGTCCGGCATATGCCATGGGCTGTGTGGGGCGATGGCTCGCCGAACACCCTTGCCTTTGCAGGGATGTTGACGCAAGTCGCCCGGCGTGCGCGACCACCGTGCGCGCCCGCGCACGAGGTCCCCGCGCGGTGTGCGCGAGGGAGGTCGGGGCATATGCGGTCGGCGGGACGCATGAGGCCGACGAGAAGCCTGGGGCGTGGGAGCGGTGCAGGGGAATGCGGGCGGACCCTCCCGCGTTGTGACACCAGAACGAAAACGACACCCATTCCCGCTACGGGAACGGGGTCCACGCACACGTCGGGAGGCGCCCATGGCACGCAGTGAGGTCAGGCCCGTCGTCACACTCCGTTCGACGGCCGGAACCGGCCTGAGCTATGTGACGCGCAAGAACCGCCGCAACAACCCGGACCGGCTGGAGCTGCGCAAGTTCGACCCGGTCGCGAGGCAGCACGTCCTCTTCCGCGAGGTCCGCTGACCGTCCGGGCAACGCATGTCCGTACGTACGCCACCGCTCCCGCGGTGAGGAAGGAACGCATCCATGAAGTCCCGTATCCACCCCGTCTCCCGCCCCGTGGTCTTCCGTGACCGCGCCGCCGGAGTGGCCTTCCTGACCCGTTCGACCGCTGACGCCGAGCAGCGGGTGGAGTGGGAGGACGGCAACACCTATCCCGTCATCGACGTGGAGACCTCGTCCGCGAGCCACCCGTTCTACACCGGCGCGCGCCAGGTGCTGGACACGGCGGGCCGCGTCGAGCAGTTCCGGCGCCGCTACGGCAGCGCCGCGAAGGCCGGAAACTGACGCGATCCGGGAGTTCCGTGCCCTGGATCACACGCAGGGTGTGGATGCCCGGGAACACGCCCGGATGGTTTATCGTTCATCTATAAGTGGGTGTGAGGGGGACAGTGTCCCCGGGCCTCACCTGTAGCCCATGGGGAAGATCGTTCGGCTGAAGCCCCATGGAGCCCTCCGCCGAGAGGCGACCGCCCTTCACTCCCGCGCACAGGCCGCCCCGGCCGGATTCCCCCGATCCGGCCGGGGCTTCTCCATGCGGTCACATGGTCTCGTGGAGATCCTTCGCGTAGTGCTCGATGGCGCGCCGGTAGCTCTGCACGGAGCGGTCGTCGCTGGTCGAGGCGAGCAGTTCCAGCAGAATGCGCATCGCCTCGTGATGCTCATCGGTGTTGAACAGGGCCATCGAGAGGAAGGTCCTCAGCGCACCGTCGTCGGGGAACTCCGCCACGCCCCGCCGGAGCGTCTCGACCGCCCGGCCGTATCTGCCCAGGACGCGGTAGGTGCTGCCGAGGCCGAGGAGCGCGCCGCGGCGGTCCTCGGCGGCAAGCGCAGTGTCCCGCAGGCACCGCTCGTAGTACGGCACCGCCTCGGCCTCCAGGCCCAGCACATCGTGGACCCAGGCGGTCTGGTACGCGACCTCGGCGTCGTCCGGGAATTCGGCCGTGAGAGCGAGGAGGCGTTCCCTGGCCTCCTCGGGGCGGCCGTCGGCGCGCAGTCGTACGGCCTCGGCCAGCAGGGCGTCCCTGTCACGTGAGCTCATGGGGTCATCGTCGCAGGCGGAATCCCGCCACTTTGCCCCAGGTGTGTCCCCCGACGGCCCGGGTGTGTCCCCGGACGGCCCCAGGTGTGTCCCCGGACGCCGGGGGCACCCGTCCGCCATGACTCCAGAGACGAATTGTGGTGCACGCCCAGCGGGACGGTGGCGCGTCCTGCTGCGTGCGGCCGTGCTGGTGGCCGCCTTCCTGGGACTCGTGGCCTTCTCCGTCCTCCTGGCGAAGGTGACGCTGACGCCGTCGCCCGCGTCCGAGGATCTCGTCACCTCGAATCTGCGGCCCGGGAGGTCGCTGCGGCAGTACGCCGAGGACTACACCTTCCTCGCCGCCTGCAAGCAGGCGGGCGGAAACCTGCTGCTGGGTGTGCCCTTCGGTGTGCTGCTGCCGATCGTCGTGCCCCGCCGGCTCCGGATGATCCGCATGACCTTCCTGACCATCCTGGTCGTGATCGCCGTCGAACTGGTCCAGGGTGCGCTGGTCGCCGGACGGGCCTTCGACATCGACGACGTGATCCTCAATACGGCGGGTGCGCTGCTGGGCTACCTCCTGCTCGGGCGCCGGCTCAGCCACCGCTACCACGTGTTCGCGGCGGGCGGGGGAGAGGCGGAGGCGGGGCGGACGGACAGCGGGGGACGGAAGAGGCGGATCCAGGCCAAGGGGAAGGCGGGGACGCAGGCCAAGGGGAAGCGGACGCGGGCGGACGGGAAGGCGCGGACCCAGGCCAAGGGGAAGGCGGGCGCGAGGGGGCCGGTCGGGGCGGGGGCCAGGGCCGCGAAGGCCCGCGCCGGTGTGGCGGCGCGGGCCCGGCGCGGGCGTGAGCTGATCGCCCGGATCTGCGGGCGCCGACCGGGTCCGGGCGGGGGAGCGCCGGGACCCGGCCGTCGTACTAGAGCGCGGGGTGGGCGTTCCTCATGAGCTCCTGGAACTGGGCGGAGAACCACTGTCCGGAGAGCGGGGCGTCCGGCAGCGCGCCCGACATGTTGTTGCCGTTGCGGACGTTGCCCGGGTACGTCGGGTCACACATCCGGTCGAATCCCTTGCCCTCCCCGTTCGGGATCTCCTTGCTGGAGCCGTCGGACTCACCCGGCGGCTTCATCCAGACGTATGCGTCGACCCCTGCCGCGGGCGCCGCCTGCGGCCGCTCACCGAGGCCGGCTCCGGACTGGTTGCACCAGTTGCCGAGATGGATGCGCCGGTCGTAGCGGCCGCCGTTGACGTAGGTGTCCACGCTGGTGGTCGCGCCGGGGCCGGTCGGCCGGGCCGTGCCGCCCCAGCCGTTGCGGGAGGTGTCGATCAGCATGCCGATGTTCGTGTCGAAGCCGATGGAGACGAGTTGGGTGCGGAATGCCTGGGCGAAGGACAGTTCGTCGGTATAGCGGTTCCAGTCGACCCACTTCGACTGGCGTACGGACGTTCCGTTGACGGAGTCGCCGATGGCGAAGTGCTCCTCCTTGAGCGCGCTGTAGTTGGCTGTGTTGGTGATGAAGCCGTGCACGTCGCCGACCGTGGCGCCCTCGGCGGTGGCCGCCTGCTCGAAGGTGTCGGCGGACGCGGCGAAGTTGTCGTCCCAGCCGATCCAGCCGTGGTGTCCGGCGTCGATGTAGTTGTAGACGTTGGATACGTCACCGAGCTTGTTCAGGGCGTAGCCGACGCCCTTCACGTAGTTCCCGTTGGCCTTCATCGTGTCGCAGGCCGGGGTGGCGGTCGGGCGGCTGCCGGTGTTGGTGACCAGGTTCGGCAGCGAGTCGATCTCGACCGTGGTGACGATGCGCAGCCCCGCGTACTTCGCGTCGCCCAGGATCGCCGCCATCGGGTCGATGTACTCCGCCTTGTACCGGCCCAGGTCGTTCGGCCCGAGCTCGCCGTTGGAGGCGAGCGCCGCGCAGTCCCGGCCGGGCAGGTTGTAGATGACGAGCTGGACGACGAGTTCGCCGCTGCCCTTCTGGGCCAGCGCCTCGTCCAGGTGGTCGCGCAGCCCCATTCCGCCGTTGACGCCCTCGATCGCGGCGATGCGGTCGAGCCAGACCCCCGTGGGCTCGTCGGCGATCCGGGAGCCGCCGGGCTCGGCGGACGCCTTCGCCGCCCATTCCGGGTTCACATAGACCTGGGCGCCGGCGTACGGGTTGTCGACGCGGTCGCCGGGCCCGGTGGGGTCGGTGGGATCGACCGGGCCCGTGGGGTCGGCGTTGCACGTCACGCCGTTCAGCTTGAACGTCGCGGGGACGGTGCTGTTTCCGCCGGCCGTCGCGTTGAAGCCGAAGGAGGCCGAGGCGCCGGAGGCGAGGGCGGCGTTGTACGAGACGTTCTTCGCGGTGACGGCCGTGCCGCTCTGCGAGACGGTGGCGTTCCAGCCCTGGGTGACCTGCTCGCCACCGGCGAACGTCCACTCCAACTGCCAGCCGGAGAGCGCCGCGCCGTTGTTGGTGACGTTGACGGCGCTGGTGAACCCGCCGTTCCACTGGTTCTGGATCGTGTAGTCGACGGTGCACCCGGCCGCTGCGGCGGAGGCCCCGTGGGGATCGGAGGCGGCGGCGGTGCCCGCTGCCGCGGCGACGAGTGCCGCCGCGGCGAGGATTGACGTACGTGATCGGCGCAAGGTGGTGCGGCTCGTGCGGCTCATACGAATTCCGTTTCCTCAGCTGTCGAGGGCGCGCAGATGATCACGCAGCCCGATTCCGTACGGGGTGGGGGTTCCTTCGTAGTCGCTGATCAAGGACGGGCCCGAGGAGCAGTCCCAGGTGTTCCAGGTCCATCCGAGATAGGAGAGTCCGCGGTCGTCGGACCACCGCATGACCCGGTCGGTGAAGTTGTGGGAGCAGGTGTTCTCGCCGATCTCGCCCGCGACGAGGGGGACTTCGGCGGCGACCGGCGCGAGCGTGGAGTTCCAGCAGTCCTCGTTCGCGCAGACATTGAAGTTGTAGACGTGCCAGGCGGCGGCGAGATTGCCCGCCGGGTCCAGGGGCCGGTGCCGGAGCCACTGGCCGAGGTCGTTGGAGTACGCGAGTCCGCCGGCCAGGATCAGGTTCCCGGCGCCGGTCGCCCGTACCGCGTCGACCAGATCCTGCATGCCCGCGACCTCGTACCCGATACCCGGGCAGGTGCCACCGTCCCGCCAGCAGGTCCAGGCCTGGTCGGGGGTGGGGGTGGCGCGGTCCGGATACGGCTCGTTGAACAGGTCGAACACCACGGTCGCGTCGTCCTTGAACGTCGAGGCGACCGAGGACCAGAAGTCCGGGGTGTACCGCGCGTCCGGCATCGGCTTCTGGCAGCTCGCGTGCACATCGGAGCAGCCCGCCGAGTCGCCCGTGTACTGGCCCCAGGACCAGCGCAGTTCGACCATGGGGGTCATGCCGTGGTCCCGGACCCGTTGGACCAGGTCCTTCACGGCGTTGACGTAGTGGGTGCCCGCGTACCGCGGGTCGATGTTGTCCAGGCCCAGCCAGCACTCCTCGTTCAGGGGGATACGGACGGTGTTGGCCTTCCAGTCGGCGATCGCCCGCACCGAGGCGTCGTCGACCGGGCCGTCGAAGATGCCATGGCCCTGCACGCACATGAACTCTCCGCCGGAGCGGTTGACGCCGAGCATGCGCCGGGTGGCACCGGACTCGTCGACGAGCTTGTTGCCGGTCACCTTCAGCACGGGCGGCCCGGCGGTGGGGTCGGGGGGATCGGTCGGGTCCGGGCCGGGATCCGTGTCGCAGGAGGTGCCGTTGAGCGTGAACGTGGCGGGAGGGGAGCCGGCTGCGGCGCCGGACCCCGAGACCAGGAATCCCGCGGTGACACTCGCCCCGGTGGCGAGCGTGGCGTTCCAGGTCTCGTTCGCCGCGGTGACCGCTCTGCCCGACTGCGACCACCGGGCATTCCAGCCCCGGGTCACCGTCCCGTAGCCGGGCGGAGCGAACTTCAGATCCCAACTGCCCATGGAGGGACCCAGGTTGGTGAGTGTCACCGCCCCCTGGAAGCCGCCGTCCCACTGGCTGACGGCGCTGTACTCCACCGTGCAGACAGGGGCGGATCCGGCGGCGGGGGCCACGGGTCCGACGACGATGCCGGCCGTGGTGAGCACTGCTCCGAGGAGCAGCCGGAACAGGTGCCGTACGTGCGGTAAGTGCGGGGGATGTCGCATGAGCGACTCCTTACAGTTCGGACGTGTCCCCTACGACACATCGACTGATGGAACCGCTCCCACTGGTGGGGCATGACGTTAGAGCGTCATGAGGTGTCGGTCAACACACACGTTCTGATCTGTCGCTATCGAATTTATTCGACCCTTCAACTCTCTTGACTCCCAATTTCTCCGTCTCCATGCTGGGAGCGCTCCCACTGGTTCAAGGCTTGTGCTCGACCCCGCACGCCCCCCATGTCGCCGAGCCGCGAGGAGGAACCCGCGTATGCCATCGGGAAGCGCACGAAGACCATGGACGCCCGGTCGGTGCGGTCCTCATGAGCCGCCCGGCGGGCACCCGTTCGGCCCGCGGGCGATTGCGGGACGGTCCGTGCGGACCCAGCGTGGGGTCACGTCGTACGCGCCGCTGCCGTACGGATCACCTGCCGAGGAGGAGCGCGATGGCCGACGGCCAGTGGGCCCCGGGCCGTGTCGCGGGGGACGCGGACGAATTCCAGCCCGTCGTGGACATCGTCGAACCGTCCCGGCAACGCCGCCTCACGGTGCTGCTGCGCCTGCTCCTGCTCATCCCGCACTTCATCGTGCTGTTCTTCCTCTACATCGCCGCCGTGGTCACCGTGATCGTGGGCTGGTTCGCGGCACTGGTGCTCGGGCGGCTGCCCCAGCCGGTCTTCCGCTTCCTCTCCGGATATCTCGGCTACCACGTGCGGGTCTCCGCGAGCGAGATGCTGCTGGTCGACCGCTACCCGCCGTTCGCGCTGACGCCGCCGCCGGACTACCCGGTGCGGACCGAGGTCCGGGCCACCGATCTCAACCGGCTCGCCGTGCTGTTCCGGCTGTTCCTGATGCTTCCGGCGGCGATCGTGCAGAGTCTCGCGGTGACCGGATGGTTCGTCCTGGCGTTCCTCTGGTGGCTGATCACCCTGATCCTGGGCCGGATGCCGAGGCCGCTGTTCGAAGCGACGGCGGCCACCCTGCGCTACCAGACGCGGTTCTACGCCTACGCCATGATGCTCACCCCCGCCTATCCCAAGGGCCTCTTCGGGGACGACGACCTCTCCGTACTGCGGGCCCGGACGCGTTCCGATACCCGGCCACTGGTGATGAGCGGAGCGGGCAAGGCCCTGGTGGTGCTCTTCCTGGTGCTGGGTCTCCTGGGCGGCGTCGGCTCGTCCATGACCACCACATGGTCGGACGACAACGGTGACCAGAGGATGAGTGGCCGATAGGTTCGCGCCGACGGCCGTCAACAGGCATGCTCGCCGGATGACAGGTGGTGGTGTCCCCGGAACCGGCGGTGACCCAGGCGACGGAGTGGCCGGTTTCCGCCTCCCTTCCCCTCCGATGTCCTTGACGTGTACGCGCCGATCGGTATGGTCTAGTCCAAGTGCAAGGCCTTTCCGGACAGCCGCAGACCGGGCTCCGGCAGTGGTTCTTGCTGTGCCCTTCGCGCCACTTGGCCCCACACTCGCGAGGTCTCGCCGCCCCAGCCGGGTCACCCCACGGCCCGCGACCGCGCGGCACGGCCTCCTGTGAAGGAGAAGCATGCACGCCAAAAGGAAAACCGCAGTCGCCGTCGGCGCCGTACTCGCACCGGTGCTCGCACTGAGCCTCCCCGCGAGCTCCGCCGGTGCCCACGGCTATATCTCCTCGCCGCCCAGCAGGCAGGCGCAGTGCGCCGCCGGAACCATCAGCTGCGGTGAGATCAAGTACGAGCCGCAGAGCGTGGAAGGCCCCAAGGGGCTGACCAGTTGCAGCGGCGGCAACAGCAGGTTCGCCGATCTCGACGACGACTCCAAGGGCTGGCGGGTCAGCCCCGTGAGCCGCTCCCAGTCCTTCCAGTGGACCCTCACCGCCCGGCACTCCACCAGCACCTGGCAGTACTACGCGGGCGGCCAGAAGATCGCCGAGTTCAACGACAACGGTGCCCAGCCGGGAGCGACCGTCACCCACCAGGTCAACTTCGGCAGCCACACCGGAAAGCAGAAGGTCCTCGCGGTCTGGAACATCGCGGACACCTCGAACGCCTTCTACGCCTGCATCGACGTGAACGTCAGCTAGAGGCTCCGTACGCCGCGCCCCGGCCGGGAATCCCCGCCCGGGGCGCCGCGCCGTCCGTGACCGAGAACTGCCTGGCGCCGGGCGGGCCCGGCCGCCGTCGGCGGCTCATCGGGTTTGCCGTACCGGCAAAATATCTTGTGCCTGCCGCGGCCCGGTCGAATGATCGTGGGGAGGGCGGCGAGGACGGACAATCAGCCGCCTCGCCGGTCGTCGGCGTCCCCGAGGTCCGGGACGCCCGAGGAGGAAACATGCCGCAGACCACCCCGACGCCCCAGCCGCCGACGACGGACCGAACATGGCCGTCCACCGCCGTTCCCGGCGCGGTCCACCGCCTGGTGGACGTCCCAGGCGGCCGTATCCATCTGGTCGAACAGGGCACCGGCCCCCTCGTCCTCCTCGTCCACGGATTCCCCGAGTCCTGGTACTCGTGGCGCCACCAGCTCCCGGCGATCGCCGCCGCGGGGTTCCGTGCCGTCGCCATCGACGTACGCGGCTACGGCCGCTCGTCCAAGCCCGCCGCCGTGGACGCCTACCGCATGCTCGACCTGGTGGCCGACAACGCCGGGATCGTACGCGCCCTCGGCGAGGAGACCGCCACCGTCATCGGCCACGACTGGGGCTCGTCCATCGCGGCCAACAGCGCCCTGCTCAGGCCCGACATCTTCACCGCCGTGGGCCTGCTCAGCGTTCCGTACGCACCGCGCGACGGACACCGTCCCACCGACGGCTTCGCCCGGATCGGAGGCGACGAAGAGTTCTACGTCAGCTACTTCCAGACACCCGGCCGGGCCGAGGCGGAGATCGAGGAGGACGTGCGCGGCTGGCTGGCCGGCTTCTACACGGGACTCTCCGGCGACACCCACGCACCACAGGGTCACCCGAGCCTCCACTTCGTCCCCCCGGGCGCGAAGCTCTCCGACCGGTTCGCCGAGGGACCGCTGCCCGCCTGGCTCACCGAGTCCGACCTCGACGTCTACAGCGGCGAGTTCGAACGGACCGGGCTCACCGGCGCACTCAACCGCTACCGCAACGTCGACCGGGACTGGTCGGACCTCGCCGCCTGGGACGGCGCGCCCGTGACCCGGCCCGCACTCTTCATCGGCGGCGCGCTCGACGCCTCCACCACGTGGATGGCCGACGCCATCAGCGCGTTCCCCACCACCCTGCCCGCCCTGACCGCGGCACACATCCTCGAAGGCTGCGGCCACTGGATCCAGCAGGAACGGGCCGACGACGTCAACCGCCTGCTGACCGACTGGCTGGGCGCGCTGTGACGACGGGCCGAGTACCCGGGCCCGCCCTGACAACCCGGCCCGCCCCGCCCGGGTCAGGGTGCGCCCGGCGGGCCGGCGGGTCATGGTGACCGTATGAACAGTGCAGGTTTGCTGGCCGACGCCTTCGGCCGGGTTCGGGAAGCGGTGCGTTCGGCGGCCGAAGGGCTCCCGCCCGACGATCTCAACGCCCGGCTCGACGACGGCGCGAACTCGATCGCGTGGCTGCTCTGGCATCTCGCGCGGGTCCAGGACGACCACATCGCCGATGCCGCCGGAACCGAGCAGGTCTGGCTCGCCCAGGGCTGGTCCGACCGGTTCGCCCTGCCGTTCGAGGAGCGGGCGACCGGATACGGTCACAGTGCCGAAGAGGTCGCCGCCGTGCGGGTGGACTCGGCGGAACCGCTCCTCGGGTACTACGACGCCGTGCACGAGCGGACGCTGGAATTCGTCGCCGGGCTGAACGGCCACGCACTGGACCGGATCGTGGACGAAGGCTGGTCACCCCCGGTGACCCTGGGTGTCCGGCTGGTCAGCGTCCTCGCCGATGGTCTTCAGCACGCCGGTCAGGCAGCGTTCGTCAGGGGCTCGTTGCAGCGCGTGTGACCCCCGACAGCGAGGCCGGTGACAGTCCTGGGAAGCATGCCGGACCGCACACCCGTGCGACACCGGAATTCCGGTGGCATACTCGGAAGCAGTCCCGCTGGACAGACTGTCCCTGGCCGAAAGGCGACACGTCATGAACTGGGCATCCTGGACGACCAGCGGTGTCTACGCGGGCACCGGGGGAGTCCGCACCGAAGAGGTAGGCATCCTGGCCGGCGATCTGACCGTCCACACGACCTGGTCCGACGGGCAGGCATCGGTGGCCGTGCAGTACAGCGGCTCATCGGACTGGTTCACCCTGGCGGGCAGCCCCGTGCCGTGCCTCTCCGAAGAAGAGAGCCGCGCGTTCCATCAGAGCGTGGTCGAAGCGGTACGTGCCGGAGACGGCGCCACAGTCCCGGTCGCGGGGAGCCCGCCGGAGCCGCCCCCGGCACCTGCCCCGTAGCGTCCGTTCCCGCGCCGAACGCACTTGACGAGCGTTGCGGAATGGCTCTCTCCCGTACGCCGCACTGCCGCGCGGGGCGGTACAGGATCATGACCAGAGGCGGGGCTGCTCACCGGCAAACGGTACGGGCGATCGCGGCACTCAGGAGGCGCGGCGCCAGGCGGCGCGCGACCCACATGACCCTGGTGCTTCGTCCGGGAAAGGCCCACAGCCTCCGCCGGGCGAGGGCCTTGTCCATCGAGTTCAGGACGGCATCCGGCGACAGGCCGGGGCGTGGACCCATGATGTCGGGGTTGTCGGCGCGCATGCGGTCCAGCATGGGGGTTTCCACGGGCGGCGGACAGACGCAGACCACCTGGATGTTGTGGGAGCGGCCCTCCGAGGAGAGGCTCTCCGCCAGGAAGTGCACAGCGGCCTTCGCCGCGCCGTAGCCTCCCCCTCCAGGGAGGGGCACCCATCCTCCGATGGAGCCGAAGAGGACGACCTGGCCTCCGCCGTTCTCGGCCATGACCGGCACGACCGCTTCGATCATGGTGAGCGTGCCGCCGTAGTTGACTTCCATGAGCCGCTTGAGGCCGACGATGCCGTGCTTGAGCAGTGGGCCGACGGCGGCGATGCCGGCCGCGTGCACCAGGCGGAACGGGACACCGAGGTCGTGGCGTACCCGGGTGACTGTCCCGGCCACGGCCACATGGTCGGTGATATCGCAACTGTAGGGGTGCAGAGCGGAGTTGAGGCCGCACAGGGCCTTGAGTTCTTCGCCGTCGACATCGAGGGCCGCCACCTGCCAGCCGGTCCCGGCCAGCCGCAGTGCCGCCGCCCTGCCGATGCCGCTGGCTGCCCCGGTCACGAGTGCGATCTTCGCTGTTTGTTCTGCGGTCATGCGATTCCCCTGCCTGGGTCGGGTGTTTCTGGGAGGAGTCCTCACGCAGGGCGAAGCCTCTACCGAGGTGTTGCCCACAGCCGGAGTTCCCGCGGAGAAATACCCGCCCCACAGCCTTCCGCAACACGCCATAGAGTGGCCCCCGGGCCGCTCCGGGTACGGGGCGGGCGGTGAACACGGGGCGAGGAGCGGCGTGATGGTGCTTGCGGGCGCACGGCGGAACAAGTCGAAGAAACAGCGTCCGTTCTGGGTGGAGCTCCCGCTGCTCATCGGCACGGCTCTGGTGCTGGCCCTGCTCATCAAGACCTTTCTCGTCCAGGCGTTCTCGATTCCGTCGGAGTCCATGCAGAACACCCTTCAGGAGGGCGACCGGGTCCTGGTCGACAAGCTCACCCCATGGTTCGGATCGGAACCCGAGCGCGGCGAGGTCGTCGTCTTCCACGACCCGGCCAACTGGCTCAGCGGGGTACCCGTGGACAGGCCCAACACGGTCCAGAAGGTGCTGAGTTTCGTCGGTGTGATGCCGTCGTCCGAGGAGAAGGACCTCATCAAGCGCGTGATCGGTGTCGGTGGGGACACGGTGGAGTGCGCGGGCGACGGCCCTCTGAAGGTCAATGGCACCGCTCTGGACGAGCCGTACGTGTTCCCCGGAAACACCGCGTGCAGCGACGACGACGAAGGCCGGTTCAAGGTGACCGTGCCCGCAGGCCGGATCTGGGTCATGGGCGACCACCGGCAGGCATCGGCGGATTCCCGCTACCACCAGGACGACCCCCACGGCGGAATGGTCCCGGTCGACGACGTGGTGGGCCGCGCCGTGGTGGTCGCCTGGCCGGTCACCCGCTGGGGCACCCTGCCGGTGCCGGGCGCTCTGGACCGGGCCGGTGCGATGGCTGCCGCGAATCCGGGTGCACCGGCCCTCGCCGGCGCCCTGACGCTCGTTCTGATGCGGCGTCGGCGGCGGGCGGGCAACTGAGCGCGGCACCGGGCATTTTGCCGTTACGGCAAGTAAATTCGCCGACCGGCCGGACCGGGGTCAGAGTGACGGCATGAGCCATCATCACTCGGGCGACCACACCGAGAACACGGATCACCACTTCACCCAGGAGTTCTGGGACGCCCGCTACCGCGCGCGCACCAACTGGAGCGGGAACCCCAACCCACTCCTCGTCGAGTACGTCACGGGTCTCACCCCCGGCACGGTGCTGGACGTGGGCAGTGGCGAAGGCGCCGACGCGATCTGGCTCGCATCGCGCGGCTGGCAGGTCACCGGTGCCGACCTGTCCACCGTCGCGCTGGAGCACGCGGCACGGAAGGCGGCCGACGAGGGCGAGGACATCGCGGGCCGGATCACCTGGCAACACGCCGACTTCCTCAGCTGGGACCCGGCCCCGCGGCGGTTCGACCTGGTGTCGGCGCAGTTCATGCACCTCCTGCGGCCCTCGCTCGAAGCCCTGTACCGCAGGCTGGCCGCCGCGGTGAACCCCGGCGGGACCCTGCTCGTCGTGAGCCACCACCCGGCGGACCTGGACACGTCCATGGGCCGGCCGATGGGAGTGGACACGTTCGTGACGGGGGAGGAGATGGCCGCCGTGCTCGACCCCGACGCGTGGGCATCGATCGTGACGGCGGCCCCCGAACGCATGGCGTCGGACCCCGAGGGCCGTCAGGTCGTCATCCGTGACGCCGTGCTCCGGGCCGTACGCCGCGGCTGACCCGGCAACCCGGCAGACCCGGCAGGGACGGGACAGGGCGGGGGCGACGTCACGGTCGCGTCCCGACTCCGGCGAAAGCGGAAGCGAACGCGAAAGCGGAAGCGAACGCGAAAGCGGAAGCGGGCCCCACCGCGCTCCGGCTTACTGGTCGACCGTGAAGATCGCCGCCCGGCCCGCCCGCGCGGCCTCACCGTAGAAGTCCCGCAGGTCGGGCAGATAGGCGAGCGCGTAGCCGATGTCGTCCTCACCGCCGCTCCCCCGGTACTCGGAGAAGGTGAGGGCGGCGAAGCGCTCCCTGAGCCATTCCCCGTCGAGTGGCGCCAGGGCGCGGGCGATGTCCCGGACCTCCGCCGTATCGACGTACGAAACGATGTAGTCGTCGCCCTCGTGGAGGAGCCTGCCCCCGAGGACGGCATGGGAGAGCGGGTACTCACCTCCGTCATAGGACAGGCTTCCATCGGTCAGACAGCGGTGCAGGATGTCCCAGGACTTGTCGAGCTCCATCAGCGACGACACGTCCCAGCCCTCCTCGATCGTTTCGACGATCCTCATCACCCCGGTATCGCTCGCCCCGGGTTCGCTTCCCGCTGCCAGCAGCCGTTCCGCGTCCGTGGCCTCCAGTGCGAAGAGGACCCCACGACAACCCATGTGCTTTCTCCCGCCCGACGGCACCGGCTCAGGGGAAGATCCAACCACAGGGCCGCGGGCGCTACTCGCCCTGTCCGAAGCGCCGCACATAGCGACGCTGCCACGGCGTCTCCACCGCGCGCGGGTGGTAGTGGCGGCGGATGTACGCGACCGCCTGATCCGCCGGGACACCGTCCAGAACGGCCAGGCACGCCAGGGCCGTTCCCGTCCGGCCGATGCCCCCTCCGCACGCGACCTCGACCCGTTCGTGGCCGGCCCGGCGCCACACCTCCTCAAGGAGATCACGCGCCGCCCGCCGGTCCGCGGGGAGCCGGAAGTCCGGCCAGCGCAGCCAGTCGGACTCCCACGGCGTAGGTGGCGGCCGCTCGCCCAGCAGATAGACCCCGAAGGCCGGTACCGGCCCGTCGGGAAGGGGACGGCGCAGGCCGCGGCCACGTACCGTCCGCCCGGAAGGGAGGCGCACGACGGCCTTGTCCGCAGGGTTCCAGCTCTCAGTCACGCGGCCAATCTAGCGAGGCGACGGGCTGCCCCGTACCCCAATCGTCGTACCTCATTCGGCGTACCCCATTGGCCGTCCCCATTGGCCGTCCCCCATTCGTCGAACGCCTGGAGACGGCACCGACCGAAGTCGGTGCCGTCTCCAGGGGGCTTCGCCCGTTCCGGGGGTCCGCCGGTTCAGTTCCGCGCGTCGAGGTCCCGCTCAAGAAGCCCGGCGAGCTCCTCGACCGCCGCACGGGCACCGTCGCCCTCGGCCGACAGCACGACGGGGTCACCGTGCTGCGCCGCCAGGGCGAGTACCGCGAGCATGCTGCGGGCATCGACCGGATCGCGCCCGTCCCGGGCGATGGTCACCTTGACCGGCTGACGGGTGGCGGCCTGGACGAACAGCGAGGCCGGGCGGGCGTGGAGACCGCTGCGGGAACCAACGGTCACGGTGCGCTGATGCATGGGTTCACTCCTGTTTGAGGTGCACCGGAAAGGTGAGGTGGACCGGGAAAAGGGGGCGGGGCGATCAGGCGGTGACGGTGACCTCGGACCCGTCGGCCGCCGACGGGTCGGCCGTCGTCGACCGGCGCATGCCCTTGAGCAGCACGACCAGGGCGGTCGCCACGACCGTGCCGGCCGCGATGGCCAGCAGGTAGGGGAACGGGTTGCCGATCAGCGGTACGACGAAGATGCCGCCGTGCGGAGCCCGCAGGGTGCAGTCGAAGGCCATCGACAGGGCGCCGGTCACCGCGCCGCCCGCCATCACCGACGGGATCACCCGCAGCGGGTCCGCCGCGGCGAACGGGATCGCGCCCTCGGTGATGAACGAGGCGCCCAGCACCCAGGCCGCCCTGCCGTTCTCCCGTTCCGTCTTGGTGAACAGCCTGCTCCGTACGGTGGTGGCGAGGGCCATCGCCAGCGGCGGCACCATGCCGGCCGCCATGACCGCGGCCATCACCTTGAGGCTGCCCGGCGTCGGGTCGGCGAGGCCGCCGACCGCGAAGGCGTACGCGACCTTGTTCAGCGGGCCGCCCATGTCGAAGCACATCATCAGGCCGAGGACGATGCCGAGGATGATCGCGTTGGAGCCGGACAGGCCGTTCAGCCAGTCGGTGAGGGCCTTCTGCAGCGAGGCGATCGGCTTGCCGACCACGATGAACATCAGGAATCCCACGACCGCAGAGGCGATCAACGGGATCACCAGCACCGGCATGATGCCGCGCAGGGTCGGATGGACCTTGACCCGCTGGATCGCCATCACCACCGCACCGGCCAGCAGCCCGGCGACGAGACCGCCCAGGAACCCCGCGTTGACGGTGAGCGCGATGGCTCCGCCGACGAAGCCGGGCACGAGCGCGGGGCGGTCCGCCATGCCGTACGCGATGTACCCCGCGAGGACCGGGACCAGGAAGCCGAAGGCCGCGCTGCCGATCTGGTTGAGCAGGGCCGCCCAGCTGTCGGCCTCGCCCCACACGAAGTGGTCGGCGACCGACTTGGCGCTCGCTATCTCGTAGCCGCCGATGGCGAACGAGAGGGCGATGAGAAGTCCGCCCGCCGCGACGAACGGAACCATGTAACTGACGCCCGACATCAGGTACGTCCGCAGCCGCACCCCGAAGTGGGCGTGGTCGGCGTCCGGCCGGTCCGTACCGGGCTCCACGCCGTCCGGGGTGTCCGAGGCGGCGCCGGTCTCGCCGCGCTCCGCCTTGCGGCGGGCCTCGGCGATCAGCTCGACGGGACGGTTGATGCCCGCCTTCACCCCGACGTCGACGACCGGCTTGCCGCCGAACCGGGCCTTCTCGCGCACCTCCACGTCATGGGCCCAGATCACCGCGTCGGCCGCGGCGATGACCGCGGGGTCCAGCTTCTGGAAACCGGCCGAGCCCTGTGTCTCGACGGTGAGTTCGACGCCCTCGGTCCGGGCCGCCGCCGCCAGTGCCTCGGCGGCCATGTACGTGTGCGCGATGCCGGTGGGACAGGAGGTGACGGCCACGATCCGGAACGGTGCGCGCTCGGCATCACCGGCCGGGGTGCCGGGCACGGCCGCGGCGGGAACCGGGGCGGACGGGTCGGCGGAGTCGGCCACCGCTACGTCCCCGGCAGCCTCGGTCTTCCGGGGCGCGGGCTCCTCGCCCCGGATCAGACCCGCCACCGCACCGGGATCGTCCTGGGCACGGAGCGCGGCGGTGAACTCCGGATCCATCAGCCTGCGGGCCAGACCCGACAGGATGGTGAGGTGGTCGTCGTCGGCTCCGGCCGGTGCCGCGATCAGGAAGATCAGATCCGCCGGTCCGTCGGCCGCGCCGAAGTCGATGCCCCGTTCGCTCCGCCCGAACGCCAGCGTCGGCTCGCTCACGTGCTCGCTGCGGCAGTGCGGGATGCCGATGCCGCCGTCCAGACCGGTCGGCATCTGGGCCTCCCGGGCCGCCACGTCGGCGAGAAAGCCTTCGAGGTCGGTGACGCGGTGCTCGGCGACCATTCGCTCGGCGAGCGACCTCGCGGCGGCGTCCTTCGTTCCGGCGGACAGATCGAGGTCGACCAGTGCCGCGGTGATCAGTTCACTCATCGCGGTGCTCCTTGCTCGTGGACCGCCCTGCGGGCGGCCGGGGGACGTGGGGCGGCAGGCTCATGCGCGTGATGGCGGGTGGCGCCGCTCATGGGGCGGACTCCGTCAACGCGCGGTCCAGGGGAACATCGGAGGTCGTGACGACCACCGACATGTCGATGTCGGCCGGGGTGGGCATGACGCTTCCGGGAAGCTGCACCGCCGCCGCACCGTGCGCGACGGCGGCCGCCAGCGCGGCCGGTCCCGCCCCGCCCGCGGCCAGGAAGCCCGCGAGGGACGCGTCGCCCGCGCCCACGTTGCTGCGGACCGATTCCACGCGGGCGCTGCCGAAGTACGTACCCGACGCCTCCACCAGCAGCTGTCCGTCGGCCCCCAGGCTGGCCAGTACGGACCCGGCGCCCAGCTCGCGCAGCTCCGCGGCGGCCTTGACGGCGTCCCCGACGGTCGCGAGGGGGCGGCCGACCGCTTCGGCGAGCTCCTGGGCGTTGGGCTTGATCACATCGGGGCGTTCCCGCAGGGCCGCGGTCAGCGCCGCCCCGGAGGTGTCGAGCGCGATGCGCGCACCGGCGCGATGGCTGCGCGCCACCAGCTCGGCGTACCACTCGGGCGGCAACCCGCGCGGCAGGCTGCCGCAGCACGCGATCCAGTCCGCGTCCGCCGACCGCGTCCGTACGGCCTCCAGCAGGTCCTCCGCTTCGGCCGCCGTGATGTCGGGGCCGGTCGCGTTGACCTTGGTGAGGGTGCCGTCGGGCTCGACGAGCGTGATGTTGACCCGGGTGCTCCCGGCGATCTCCACCCCGGCGGCCTCGATCCCGTGCTCGCCGAGCAGGCGGGCGAGCAGGGCGCCCTCCGGTCCGCCGAGGGGGGCGACGGCCACCGTGCGGTGCCCGGCCGCCGCGACCGCGCGGGAGACGTTGACGCCCTTGCCGCCGGGGTCGACGCGGTCCGCGGCGGCCCGTAGGACGGCGCCCCGGACGAGGCCCGGGAGCTCGTACGTGCGGTCCAGGCTCGGATTGGGAGTGACGGTGAGGATCATGCGCGTACTACCTCCGTGCCCCGGCTCTCGATGGAGCGGGCGTCCTCGGGGCTGAGGCCCGTGTCGGTGATGAGCAGGTCGACGTCGTCGAGAGCGCCGAAGCGGGCGAAGTGTTCCTGCCCGAATTTGCCCGAGTCGGCGAGCAGGACGACGCGTCGGGCGGCCCGGATCACGGCCCGTTTCACCGCGGCCTCGGCGAGGTCCGGGGTGGTGAGCCCGGCGTCGGGCGAGAACCCGTTGGTCGCCAGGAAGACCACATCGGCGTTGATCTCGGCGTACGCGCTCAGGGCCCAGGCGTCGACGGCGGCTCGCGTACGGTGCCGGACCCGGCCGCCCACGAGGTGCAGGGCGAGGCCGGGGTGGTCGGCGAGACGGGCGGCCACCGGCAGCGCGTGCGTCACCACGGTCAGGGCCGAGTCGATCGGGACGGCGGCGGCGAGCCGGGCTGTCGTGGTCCCGGCGTCGATGATCACGTTGCCCTCGGCGGGAAGCTCCCCGAGCGCGGCCTCCGCGATGCGGTCCTTCTCGTCGGCCGCCACCGCGTCGCGCTCGGCGAGGTCGGGCTCGAATCCGAGCCGTCCCACGGGAATCGCGCCGCCGTGCACCCTGCGCAGCAGTCCGGCGCGGTCCAGGGCCTTCAGATCACGCCGAACGGTCTCGGCGGTCACCTGGAACTCCTCGGCGAGGGACAGCACATCGACCCGGCCGCCCTCCTGGGCGAGACGGAGGATCTCTTGCTGCCGCTCCGGTGCGTACATGTGGTTTCGTATCCGTTTCATGCCCGAGTCTGTGGTTTCGCGATCAGATTACGTCCGGGGTGCCGGAATGTAAACACAATCGGGCGAAGAGTGGGCATGTACGGGCGGCGCCGTGGAGAGCGGGCAGCGGCGGGGCGTCTCCGTGGCCGGCCCGGCCACGGAGACGCCCCGCCGCTGCCCGCTCTCCACGGGCGTCAGTCGGTTTCGGGCTGTGCTCAGTGCGCGTGCGGGCTTTCCTGGCTCAGGGGCCGGGCCAGGAGCGGCACTCCGAGCACCTGGTGTCCACCGCTCGCCAGCATGCGTACCTCGCCGCGGTCACTGATCTCCGCGCGGACGATCCCCGTCTCGTCCTCGTAGACCGGGTACCCACCGGCCCCGGACCGGGCGGTCAGCCGCACGGTGACCACATCGTCCTCGGCGCCGAACGCCTGGAAGATCAGTTCGTAGCTCTCCGGGTATTCCATGACGGCCTCCCGACCGGGCGGCGACAGGAACCGGCGCCCGCGTTGCGTCCATTGTTTCCCACCTCCGCGAGACCCGCTCAAGGAGCGGACTCGTGGCACGGGGTGTCACGTGCTCGGGATGCCCGAGGGCGCCGGGGACGGTGGCCAACGGGCGAAGTGGCCGGTCGATCGGGTGACTCCGGCCGGTCGGGCAACATGACTGATCGCCGGGAGGGCTAGGCATGCGCGTATGAGACTTGAGCCCCGACGAATGATCCGTGTTTCCCCCCGTGCCCGAAACCTCCGTGTCGCAGGCGCCCTCTGCGTGGTCGCCGCCGCCGTGCTGGTGACCGGCTGCGGAGCGAGCGGAGACGAGACGACGGCCACGGCCACTTCCGAGGCCGCGAAGGTCGTCCCGCAGCAGACGACCTCCGCGTCGAAGAGCGCGTCCGGCAGCCCTTCGGCCACGGCACAGCTGACCAAGGACCAGAAGGAGCGCAAGAGGCTGATCGAGGCCACCAAGGTGACCTTCGACAAGGCGGCCAAGACAGCGGTCGGCGAGGTGGCCGGGAGCAAGCTGGCCGAACTCGACCTGGACGACGGGGACAGTGCCGCGAGCGCGAGCCCCAGCGGGACCAAGAGCCCGAGCGGCAGCACCCGCCCCAGTGGAAGCAAGAGCGCCAGCCCCAGTGGGGCCATGAGCTCCAGCTCCATGTCCAGCGGCAGCCCGAGCACCGGCGCCGTGAAGCCGGAATGGGTCGCGGAGGTCGTGGAGAAGGACGGCACCGCGCACACCGTTCGCATCGACGCGGTCTCCGGAGAGGTGATCGAGGCCAAGGCGGACACCGATCAGGACGCCGCCGAGAAGAAGCAGATGGCCCAGTGGATCACCGAGGCCACTCAGACGCCCGAGCAGGCGGCCAAGGTGGCCACGGACAAGAAGAAGGGAACGGTCACCTCGGTCAACCTGGACGACAACAACGGCAAGGGCGTCATGTGGGCGGTCGACGTGGTCGACGCCGACTGGATGAAGACCACCTTCGACGTGGACGCGAAGACCGACACCATCATTCGCGAGAAGACCGACAACAACTGACCCGTCGGTGACGTGACCGTATGTCGGCGGTCTGCCGTGAGGGCACACCGCCGACGTACGGGACGCGTCAGTACGGCGTGTGAGGCCGCGTTGTCCACGGTCGTGGCGGGGCCCGCAGCGTGGTGGATCCGTAGTCGGCGGCGGCCGGTGCACGGACCTGGCGGACGGCCGATGTCGCCAGCCCGCGACCCGCCGCCCGCTCGGCGATCCGGTGGCCGAGCTCAGCGGAGCCGTCCGCGACACCGATCAGGTTGACCCGGCTCAGTACCGTGCCCTCGCCGTCGTCCACGATGCCGTCCTCCGCGATGTGGAAGTGATGCGGCCCGGCGCTCTGTTCGGCGAGCAGATCGTGGTGCCGTACATCGAAGCGGGCGAAGCAGTCGTCGCCCCGGTCCGGGACCGAAGCGGCGAAGTAGCACGGTTCTCCCGCTCGAAGGCGAGCGGGGCCGGGGCACGGTCCAGGCGCAGCCGACTCATGACGATCACGCGGTGACGACAGTGTCCGGCGCGCCGGAGGTGAGTGGCGGAAGGGACAGCCCTCAGGGAGGGGACTGCCGTTCCAGGGCATGGGCCAGGCCACGTTCGGCATCGTCGGCCGAGGCGCGGTGGTAGGCCCGCTCGTAGGCCGTGTCGCCCGCGGCTTCCCGCGCCTGGCGCTCCCACCGCTCGCGGATCGCGCCGAGTTCGGGGGTGCCGCGATGGGGGTGGCCGATCATCCGCCAGTACGTGTGTCCCGTGCCGGACGTACGGGCCGCCTCGACTCCGTCACCCTGGGCGGCGATGGCCCCGGCGAGCAGGTCGAGACCGAGGGCGATACCGAGGCTGTCGTGCAGGGTGTGCTTGCTCGCGAGCATGGCACGCGCGTGAGTCTCGGCATGGCGCGGTCGGCCCTGCAGCAGGTGTATCAGGGCGAGTTGGTGGTCGGCGTAGGCACGGGCCCAGTGTTCGCCGTGGCTCAGGCTGATCTGCTGGAGCCGGGTGGCTTCCTCGTACGCCTCGTCCAGGCGGCCGAGCGCGGAGAGCGCGAAGAGCCTTATCACCCTGCAGCGCATGTGCGAGGGGGCGTCGCGCGAACTGTCCGGCAGATGACGCAGGGCGTGGTCGCTCACCGAGTGGGCGGTCTGCGGACGGCCCATCATCAGATAGGTGAAGCTGATGGAGTGGGCGGCGGAGAGTATGGATTCGGCGTCCTGGTCGCGCCGCGCGGCGCGGTTGCACTCCTCACCGACCCGCCGGGCGGCCTTGTGGTCGCCCTGGAGGGTGAGCGTGATCCCGAGGGCCCAGAGCGCGCGGGTGCGGTGCGGGCCGGGGGAGAGCGGCAGGGCCAGGGCCCGCTCGATATAGACGCGGGCCTGGTGCAGGTAGCCGCAGCAACTCCAGAACAGGCCCGTGCAGCCGGCCATCTCGACGGCCTTCGCGGGGTCCTCGGCCAGCAGGTGGTCGAGGGCGGCGCACAGATCCGCGTGCGTGTCGGCGATCCTGCGGTACCAGGCGACCTGGGACGGGCCGAGCCAGCCCGCGTGGGCCTGCGCCGCGACGGTCGCGAAATGCCGGGCGTGCCGGTCCGCGAGGGACGCGTCCTCCGCCAGTTCCGTGAGCCACATGGCGCCGTACTCGCGCAGCGTGTCGAGCATCCGGTACCCCTCACCGACCCGCTGGAGCACGGACCGGGCGGCGAGTCTCTCCAGCGCCGGAGCGATCGCGTCGGCGGTGAGCGGACCGCCGGAGCACACGGCCGCGGCGTCGGCCGTCCCGATGACGCCGCGGAAGACGGAGAGCCTGGCCCACAGGAGGCGTTCGAGGGGCTCACACAGTTCGTGGCTCCAGCCGATCGCGGTGCGCAGCGCCCGGTGGTGGCGGGGCCACCGGGCCTCGTCGGTGAGGGCGTCGAGCCGGGAGGCGAGCCGGCCGGTGATCTCCTCCGTGCTGCTCTCGCGGAGCCGCGCGCAGGCCAGCTCGATGGCCAGCGGGACCCCTTCGAGGCGGCGGCAGATCTCCTCGATGGCCATGGCGGTGCCCGGGTCGTCGAGCGCCAGACGGGGTGCCGCGGTCGCGGCACGGTCGCGGAACAGACGTACCGCTTCGTCCCCGTCGTCGCCCGCGGGCAGCGGCTGCACGTCGAGGCAGTGCTCGCGTGCGATGCCGAGCGGCTGGCGGCTGGTGGTGAGGACGGTCAGCCCCGGCGCGGCGGCGAGGAGTTCGTCCACGAGGTGGCCGCAGGAAGCGAGCACCCGCTCGCAGCAGTCGAGGACGAGCAGCAGCCGCCGGTCGGCCAGCCACTCGCGCAGCGCGTCCTCGGGGAGGCGCGAGCTGTGGTCCAGCAGCCCGACGCCGTCGCAGACCGTCGTGGTGAGCAGCTGGTCGTCGTGGAGATGGGACAGATCGGCCCACCAAACGCCGTCGGGGAAGCGGTCTTCCGCACGGTCGGCCGCGCGCAGTGCCAGCCGGCTCTTTCCGACCCCGCCACTGCCCGTGAGCGTGACCAGCCGGTGTTCTTCGAGTGCCCGTTCAATGCTGCCCAGTTCGCCGCTGCGGCCGATGAAACTGGTCCTCACGACGGGAAGGTTGCCCATCACGCAGGCCATCCTGCCTCGGCTGAATCCAGGGTCTACGTTCATGACGGATAACAGTCAGAAACGGCCGACAATGAATCCTGAACGGTCAGGAATTGGCGTGATCTGACGCCGCATGAGCAGGTGGGTGCAGGAACGAGCCGGTGCGCCGGACGCCGCCTCGCCGCCTCTCGCTGGACGCCCCCTCGCGGGGCGGCGACTACTCTCCGGTGACTCCGTCGATGGCTTCACGCAGCAGATCGGCGTGCCCGTTGTGGCGGGCGTACTCCTCGATCATGTGGGTGAGGACGTAGCGGAGGCTGAACACCTCGTCGCGCCACCGCACGCTGGTGTCGAGGGAGTTGACGGATTCGGCGATCGCCCGGGACCGCGCGCAGGCCGTCCGCCAGAACATGAACGCCTCATCGGGATCGGCCGTGTCCACATCGAAATCGGCGAACGTGCCGTCGGGCTTCCTCGGCCAGTACGCGGGGACGTCCTCCGTGTTCCAGACGACCTGGAACCAGCTCCGCTCGATCTCGGCCGCATGCCGCACCAGCCCGAGCAGGGACAGTCCGGACGACGGGACCGCCTTCTTCCGCAACTGGTCGGCAGTCAGGCCCGCGCACTTCATCGTGAGCGTCTCCCGCTGGTACTGAAGGAATCCGGTCAACGAGTCGCGCTCGTCGGCCGTCCGTGAAGGCGTTGCCCGCTCATGATCACGCATCGGGGCATCATGCCAGGGGACGGCCGCCGAAGCCCCCGAATTCACGGGTGCGCGGACGGTCGCGCGTACGGGTGCGGGGGCCTCACGCCGAGGCGTCGATGCGAAGGCGCTCGGCGCAGGCCGGGGGAGCCGGGTAGATGCGCTCCGGAGGGAGCAGCCGTTGCGCCTTCGAGGCGTTCCCGCTCTGTACGAGCCCTGCGACCTTGCGGGCCTGCGCGGTGATGTCGGTGAGGTCGACGATCCACTCGTCGGCGAACGTCCGGATCAGCCCCCTGCCCACCCCTACCTGGATGCTGTAGTGGTTGAGTGCCGCTCCGCGCAGTGAACGCTCCGGATCCCACTGGACATGAACCGGCGCTCGGGCGACGCGCGCGGGATCGGCCGTTGTCAGGACAGCCTGCGACAGGGCTTCTTCCCACCCCTCCCGGGTGATCCGTACGGCGAGAACGCGTTCCTGCCCTGATTTCCGCGCCCAGTTGCTGCGATGCATGAGCCACAGGAACGACGGTTTGATCCACGTCATGCGAGTGAACGAGAACGGTGGCACGAAGCGGTTGGCGCGCACAGCGGGAGTCGCGACCGCGGGCGAGTACGCCTGATAGACGACGATCGTACGAGCGTCGTACTGGGCGCGTATCTGACGCTGGGGCAACATGCGACGCACGCTGCCATGCCACGGATGCGTCGGCAAAGGATTTCTCGCGGACGCTGCCCCGGCCGGGGCAGCGGAACCGCATCCGGCCGGTCCGGGGACGTTCCGACGGTGTTGTCTCTAGATCTTCCGGCGCCCGGGCCCGGCGAACGCACGGGCGGCTCGGGGAGCGGCGACCGCGGCCAGGAGCAGAGCCACGGGGATGACCGCGTCGGCCCAGGGGGGACGGATCGGGCGGTAGACCGCGGTGCCCTTGCTGATCTCGATGAACCCGAGGGGCCGGGCCGTCGCGCCGCCGCCCCCGCCGCCGCCCTCGTTCGACTTCCCGTCACCGTCCTCCTGCGTGGCGCCGCCCCCGAAGCCGAATCTGGCCGAGGCCACAGGGATGACGGTCACGTCCTCGCGGACGACCGGCTCTCCGAAGACGGCCGACACAGCGGCCCTGCCGCCGAGGCGGGCGGCCACCCGCTCCAGCAGCCGGGTCGCCGCCTCCGTGCTCGCGCCCGCTGCCTTGACGGCGTCCTGCGGCGTCCTGGGTGGCGTGGTCATGGCGATGCCTCCGAAGCTGGTGAGCTGACGAGTGGGCGTACTGAGTATGTCCCTGGAGGCGGGCCGGGGTCTGCCGCAGGAGGAGATCGGGGCGTGTGACCGATGGGGTGCCGTCGGTGCGGCGGCACCGGGCTACGGGACAGCCTTTAGGGTTGTCGGCATGCGAGGCGTGCGTGTGGTGTTGATCGGGGGAACCTCGAATGTCGGCAAGTCGACCGTCGGCCGGGCGGTGGCGGCGCGGCTCGGATTCGCGTACCTGTCGACGGACGGGCTGGCACGCCACCCGGGGCGGCCCTGGCGGACGCCGGATCACGACGTACCGGAACATGTGGCCGAGCATTACCGGTCGTTGACGGCCGATGAGCTGCTCACGTCCGTTCTCGACCACTACGAACGGCTGTGGCCCCGCGTCGAGGAACTGATCACGGCCCATGCGGCAGGGAGCGGTGACAGGCCGGGCCTGGTCCTGGAGGGGTCGGCTCTCTGGCCCTCCCGGGTCGCGACGACATCGGCATCGAACACCGCTGCCGTATGGCTCACGTCGGACGCGGGCATCGTGCGCGCCCGGGTGCGTGATGCGGGCCGTTACGAGACGGCGACTGCGGAGGAACGGCACCTCATGGACAAGTTCCTGGCCCGCACCGAGCGTTATCAGACGCTCATGCTGGACGCCGTCGACCGGCTGGGACTCGATCGTATCGACGCGGGAGGCGGCCGGTCCGTCGAGGCGCTGGTCGACACGGTGCTCGCGGCCGTCGACGCGCAGGACACGGTCGGGCGGTCGTCCCGCGGCCGGTGAACAGCCCCGCGTCGAGGAGCTCTTGGCGTACGCGAGTGGACGTGGCGACCGAGGATCCTGCCGGCCGGGGTGATGATCGAGCGTGGCGTCGCCCGGGGTGAACTCCGGGCCGGGACGAACCCGCGCCCGGCCCTCGAAGCCCTGCTCGCCCCCCTGCACAGCCGAGCGCCGCTGACCCGCGAGCCCTTGGACGACGATCTGCCGCGTACGTCGTCGGCCGATCCGGTCCTGGACGGGCTGGGCGCGCGGGACAGCGGGCCGGCCGCCACGGTCCGACCCGCACCCCAGGGGTGCCGCCCGTCAGGGGCGCGCGTCGAGAACGGCCAGTTCGAGCCGCTGAAGGCGGTCGGGATCGGCGATCACCTCGTACGCCGCGATCCTGCCGTCCTCGATCGTGAGGGTGAGAGCGAGAAGCAGTCGCCCGCGCGGGGCCACGACGATCCCCACCGCTCCGCTCACCAGTGCCGGTGCCGCGAACAGCGAGTTCCGGGCGAGCAGCACGGTCTCCTCCGCCACGGCCCGCGCGCCGCGCACCACGGCCGCCGCGCCCGGCGGCAGGGCGGCGGGATCGGCCCGGCGTACGACGTCGGGGGCCAGTACCGCGAGCAGGGCGCCCAGGTCGCCGCCGCGTGCGGCGGCGAGGAAGGCATCGACCACGTCGCGGTGCGCGGCCAGCTCGGCACCGGTGACGGCAGGGGTGCCATGGACCTTGTGACGCGCGCGGCTGGCGAGCTTCTTCGTGGCGACCGGTGTGCGTTCCACGATGGGAGCGATCACGTCGAACGGTACGGCGAACGTGTCATGGAGCACGAAGGCGATCCGCTCGGCGGGCCCCAGCCTGTCCAGGACCACGAGCAGGGCGCGGCCGACCGAATCCACCAGCAGAGCCTCCTGCTCGGGGTCACCTCCCTCGTCGCCGTCGGCGAACCGGTCGGGAAGGTGCTCCCCGGCCGGCTCCTCGCGACGTGAGGTGCGGGAACGCAGCATGTCGAGGCACACACGGGACACGACGGTCGTCAGCCACGCGGCCAGATTCCCGATGCTGTCGGGGTCGACGCGGCTCAACCGCAGCCAGGCTTCCTGGACGGCGTCCTCGGCCTCGGACGGCGACCCGAGCAGCCGGTAGGAAACCGCCCGCAGCCGCCCGCGATGCGCCTCGAACCGTTCTGCCAGCCGGTCCTGCTCGTCCATCGGTCACCTTTCGCCGTCGCGCCCCGTCGACCCTACGAGGCGCACGATCGCGCCGAAGCGGCAGGGCATCTGGCACCTGCCGACCGTATGACGAGGAGAGCCGCACCATGAGCACAACCCCTGTCACCGCGCTCGGACAGCCGCTGCTGCGCCGGGTGGATCTCGGAGGCCTGTCGCTGCCCAACCGGGTGGTGATGGCCCCGGCCACGCGGGCTCGCGCGGCCAACGACGGACTGGTGCCCACCGAGATGCACGCCGCCTACTACGGTCAGCGGGCAGCCGCGGGGCTGATCATCACCGAGGGGGCCTGGGTCGGCGAGCGGGCGATCGGCTTCCCGGGCGTACCCGGCATCTACAGCCAGGAGCAGATCACCGGGTGGCGGCGGGTCACCGACGTCGTCCACGCCCTCGGAGGCCGCATCGTGATGCAGCTGTGGCACACCGGCGCCGCCTCGCACCCCGACCATCTGCGCGGAGCCCTGCCCGCCGGTCCGTCGGCAATCGATCCGCACGAGAGGTCGTACACGCCGAACGGGTTCAAGGACACCGTCACCCCACGTGCGATGACCGCCGCGGACATCAGGAGCACGATCGCGGACTACCGCGACGCCGCCGGGAACGCCCGGCGCGCCGGGTTCGACGGCGTCGAGGTCCACGCCCTCGGCGCCCATCTCATCCCGCAGTTCCTCAACCCGCGCCTCAACCGCCGCTCCGACGCGTACGGCGCGGGGCGCGCCGGCCGACGGCGGCTGCTGCTCGACATCATCGACGCCGTCGCCGAACCGTGGCGCGGAGAGTGCGTCGGCGTCCGGCTCTCGCCGTACTGGACGGGCGGCCGGTTCACCGCCGATGACCGTACGCTGGCCGACTACGACGAACTCGTGACGGAGCTGAACGACCGTCCCGTCGCGTATCTGCACCTCCGGGGGCGGGAACTCGCCGCCCCGGGCGCCACCCCCGACTTCGACGCCTTCGCGCGCTACCGGCGACGATTCGCCGGCCCGCTGATCGCGAACCTCGGCTTCGACCGCGACTCCGGGAACGCCCTCATCGAGGCGGGAACCGCCGACGCCGTGTCCTTCGCGGCCCACTTCATCGCCAACCCCGACCTCGTCGCCCGATTCGCCCTGGGCCGCGATCTGGCGACCGGCGACCCGGCCACGTACTACATCGGCGGGGCCGGCGGCTATGTCGACTACCCGGCCAGCGACTGGCAGGACGACGGGCGGTAGCGGCGGGCGCGGAACGCCCTCACGAGGACGGCTGAAGGCGCTGGATTCGGTCCAGTCTCCCGGCGAGCAGATCGCCGTGGGTGAGGGAGAAATCGCCGTTGGGCAGCGAACCGTCGAAGGGGCCCCCATCACCGAGTCGGGCAGGAACTGGCGCAGCCGGTGGCGCATGCGGGGGTCGTGGTCGACGAACTCGCCCCACCCCTCGGGGGCTTCGTCGGTGCCGAAGAGCACCCAGTGGTCCACCGCGACCTCGGTGGTGAACTCGGGCGGCTCCCCCGTATGGCAGTCCAGCGCCGGAAGGGTCAGCCGGTCCGGGTCGTGCGGTGAGTACCACATGATCAGCGGCTTGGCCCGGGCCGCCCCGGCGATGTCGAAGCAGCACACGACGATGGCGTGCCCCGGGTAGCGGTCCGCGTAGCGCAGCAGACGGGGGTTCAGTTCGGGGCGCTTGTGGGACGGGACCCGTGCGAGTGCGGCGGGCAGCGCAGTGGCGTCGGACGCCAGCAGCACCGTGTAGATGTCGTGGTCGAAGACCTCGACTCCATCACCGGCGCCCCAGCTCATCCACGCGATGTCGGACGCCATGCCCGCGGCGACCGGCCGGACGGCGTCGACCATCCGGCCGAGAACGTCCGAACTGCGCCCCGCCGCGAGAAAGTTTTCCCGGCCCATCCGGTACGCGGGGAGATGGAGGAGCATGGCGTTGGGGCCGTCGGCCAGATTCACCGCGGTGTTCTGGTAGCCGAGCACATGGACCAGCCCGTGGAGAGGGTGACGCAGCCGCCCGGCGTACAGAGTGGATCCGGAGAATTCGGCCTGGTCCACGGAGATGCACATGGGCCCAGCCCAAGGCCCGTCCCTACGCGCCGGTCAGGTGTCGAATCTCGCCGAGACGGCCTGCTCCAGCGTGAGACCGCTCGCATCCTCGTCCGGTTCGAGGAACCCGTGGATCACGGCGAGGGCGACCGTGCCCATGAGGGAGCGGCGCCTCTCGTGGTCGACGACCCCGGAGCCGGGGTCACCGATGGCACGCAGTGTCATTCCGTCGGTGGTCGCGGACAGCGCGTCGGCCAGGTCGTCGAGTGTGAGACCCGGACGCAGCCGCAGGCCGCGCTCCCGCATCACCGCGCTGTACAGCTCCTTCCAGGAACCGAGATAGTCCTCGTACATGGCGGAGACGGCCCGCATGATCTCCTCGTCCCCCTCGGCGGCGGTCATGAGGGCCAGCCCGAGGCGGACGGAGGGCATGGCGGCGCCCTCGGCGGTGTGCTGGTACGCCGTCTCGTGCACCGCGCGGACGAAGTCCGGCCCGCTCACCAGCTTCTCGGTGTTCGCGGCGCGCTGTTCCCGGTATTCCGGCCGGTAGTTCTCCCGCCACACCGCGAAGCTGATCAGATCGGCGACGAACTCCGACTGGGCGCTCCAGCGGTCCCGCAGCATCGCGACGGTGCCCTGCCGGGGGAACGGCCGGGGGTTGTTGGCGACCTCGGCGGCGATCGCGCGCTGGGAGAGGAAGCTGAGGAAGGGCCGCTCGCCGTGGGCGCGGCCAGGGGAGCCGGGGCCGAGGTGCCGCCCGAGCAGCCGCATCCCGGCCGCCAGGTACGCGGCCGTGACCGGGTCGTTCGCCAGCCGGGACCGGAAGGTGCGGGTGCGTCGGTTGAGATGGCGCAGCACCCCGGACAGGTCCCGGTCGTAAGGGAAGGGAAGATCGCGCTTCGGCCCTTTACTCCAAGGGGCGCGCGGCTCATTCACGTTTGCCATGGCCGCATACTTCCCCGGCACGCGCTCGGCGGAAAGGGGCGCAGCCGCGCGGAGATACCCCCGCGCGGACCGGTACCGCGCGACTGCGGGGCGGCGCGTCGTCGGGCGATCGCGCTAGACCGGGACTCCCGACCGATGAAGGTGTGATCGAAGATGCTCTTCATGGAGTTGAGCCATGCGGCGTGGGTGCCGGCGGTCGTCGTCATCAGCGGCGCGCTGGTCCGGCTGATCCTCGGCGTACTGGCCATCCACGCGACCCGCCGGGCGCTGCGCCCATCGGGCGGCTCGAAGGCGGACGACCGCCTCCGCGCCCACCGCCTCGCCGTGCTGCGCGCCCTGCTCGACGGCTTGAGACCTCCTCGTGGGTGACCGCCGGGGCCGGGAACAGCCGTGGCACCTCCACGCGCACGGTCTCTCCGCTCCGGAGGCGGCCGCGGTGCCTCGCGGCCTCGCGGGAGAAGCGGTCACTTACCGGCCCTGCGCTTGTTCCAGACGTCGAACCCGACCGCCGCCAGCAGCACCAGCCCCTTGATGACCTGCTGGTAGTCGGTGCCGATGCCGACCAGCGACATGCCGTTGTTGAGCACGCCGAGCACCAGGCCGCCGATCACCGCACCCATCACCGTGCCGACGCCGCCGCTCATGGACGCGCCGCCGATGAACGCCGCCGCGATGGCCTCCAGTTCGAAGTTGAGGCCCGCCTGCGGGGTGCCCGCGTTGAGGCGTGCCGCGTACACACAGCCCGCGAGTGCCGCCAGCACCCCCATGTTGACGAAGACCAGGAACGTGACGCGCTTGTCCTTGACGCCCGAGAGCACGGCCGCCGCCTTGTTGCCGCCCAGCGCGTAGACATGACGGCCGATCACCGCGTTGCGCATCACATGGCCGAGGCCGATGAGCAGCGCGCACATGATCAGCATCACCACCGGCACCCCGTGGAAGCTCGCCAGGGTCAGCGTGAAGGCGACAACGGCCGCGACGATCGCCACGCACTTGAGCGCCCACAGCCCGGCCGGCAGCACCTCAAGTGCGAAGGCGAGCTGTCGGCGCCGGTCGCGCCACTCCTGGACGAGCAGGAGGGCGAGGACGGCGAGGCCGATCAGCAGGGTCGGGTTGTGGTACTGCGTGTAGGGGCCCATCTCGGGGATGAAGCCCTTGGCGATGTTCTGGAAGCCCTCGGGGAACGGGGCGAGGGACTGGCCCTCCAGCACGATCTGGGTCAGACCGCGGAAGAGCAGCATGCCGGCCAGCGTCACGATGAAGGACGGGATACCGACGTACGCGATGAAGAAGCCCTGCCACGCACCGGCGACCGCGCCGATCAGCAGCGCCAGCACCAGGGCGAGCACCCATGGCATGTCGTGCTTCACCATCATCACGGCCGACATGGCACCGACGAAGGCGACGAGCGAGCCGACGGACAGATCGATGTGGCCCGCGATGATGACGATCATCATGCCGATGGCCAGGATGAGGATGTAGCCGTTCTGCTGGATCAGATTGGACACGTTGTTCGGCAGCAGCAGGGTGCCGTCGGTCCATATCTGGAACAGCGCGACGATGAGGACCAGGGCGACGAGCATGCCGTACTGGCGCATGTGGGAGCGCATGCTCCGGACGATCAGCGCACCGGCCGAGGCCGCGGCGGGTGGCACGGCCGATGTGCCCTGCGGGGGAGTGACGGTGGTCATGACGGGACCTCAGCTTCTGTTCAGGGTCATCTGGCGCATCAGGACTTCCTGCGTGGCCTCGTCGCGGGCGACCTCACCGGTCACTCGGCCCTCGGCCATCGTGTAGATCCGGTCGCACATCCCCAGCAGCTCCGGCAGCTCGGAGGAGATGAACAGGACCGCCTTCCCCTGCGCCGCGAGCCGGTCGATGACGGTGTAGATCTCGTACTTGGCGCCGACGTCGATCCCGCGCGTCGGCTCGTCGAGGATCAGCACCTCGGGGTCGGCGTGGATCCACTTGCTGAGGACGACTTTCTGCTGATTGCCGCCGGACAACCGCCCCACCTGCTCGAAGACCGTCGGCGCCTTGATGTTCATGGTGGTGCGGTAGCGCTCGGCGACCCGGCGCTCATGGTGCTCGTCGACGACACCGCGACGCCGCATGCCGGGCAGTGAGGCCAGGGATACATTGCGGGTGATGGTGTCGATGAGGTTGAGGCCGTACCGCTTGCGGTCCTCGGTGACGTACGCGATACCGGCGTCGATCGCCGCGGAGACCGTCCTGGTGGCCACCTCGTGCCCGCCCACCTCCACCGTCCCGGCGACGTACTGTCCGTAACTGCGCCCGAAGACGGACATCGCCAGCTCGGTGCGGCCCGCGCCCATCAGGCCCGCGACCCCGACGATCTCGCCGCGCCGCACGGTCAGCGACACATCGTCGACCATGGTGCGCTGCTGGTCGACCGGGTGCCGTACCGTCCAGCCCCGCACCTGGAACGCGAGTGCCCCGGCGTCGTCGCCCTCGTACGGGGTGCGGTCGGGGAAACGGTGGTCGAGATCGCGGCCGACCATGCCCCGGATGATCCGGTCCTCGGACAACCCCGGTTTCGATTGCGGAGTTTCACGGACCGTCAGGGACTCGATGGTCCGTCCGTCGCGCAGGATGGTCACCGAGTCGGTGATCTGCCTGATCTCGTTCAGCTTGTGGGAGATGATGATGCAGGCGATGCCCTCCGCGCGCAGCTCCAGGATCAGATCGAGCAGCTTCGCGCTGTCCTCGTCATTCAGGGCGGCCGTAGGCTCGTCGAGAATGAGAAGCTTCACCTCCTTCGACAGCGCCTTGGCGATCTCCACCAGTTGCTGTCTGCCCACGCCGAGATCGGTGACCGGGGTCTGCGAGTTCTCGCGCAGCCCCACCCGCCTCAGCAGCTCGCTCGCCCTGCGCAGCGTCTCGTTCCAGTCGATGACGCCACGCGCGGAGGTCTGTTCATTGCCGAGGAAGATGTTCTCCGCGATGGACAAGTGGGGTATCAGGGCCAGCTCCTGATGGATGATCACGATGCCCTGCCGCTCGCTGGCCCGGATGTCCCTGAAGGCCACCGGCTCGCCCTCGAAGAGGATCTCGCCCCGGTAACTGCCGTGCGGATGGACGCCGCTGAGGACCTTCATGAGTGTCGACTTGCCCGCGCCGTTCTCGCCGCAGATCGCGTGGATCTCCCCGTGGCGCACGGTGAGGGAGACCTCGCTGAGTGCGGTGACGCCGGGGAAGGTCTTGGTGATGCCGCGCATCTCAAGGACCGGGCGGCCCGTCACGTGAGCTGCCCCGCCGTGAAGTACCCCTCGTTCACCAGGAGCTGGGTGTTGGACTTGTCGATACTGACCGGGTCCAGCAGATACGACGGCACGGTCTTCTTGCCGTTGTTGTAGTCCTTGGTGTTGTTGACCTCGGGCTTCTTGCCGGTGAGGACGGCGTCGCCCATCTGGACCGCCTGCGCGGCGAGCTTGCGGGTGTCCTTGAAGACGGTCTGTGTCTGCTCGCCCCGGATGATCGACTTCACCGAAGCCAGTTCCGCGTCCTGGCCGGTGACGACCGGCAGTGGCTGGTCCCCGCTGCCGTAACCGGCGCTCTTCAGCGCCGAGATGATGCCGATCGAGATCCCGTCGTACGGGGAGAGGACCGCGTCCACGCGCGCGTCGCCGTAGTTCTTGCTGATCAGGTCGTCCATGCGCTTCTGCGCCGTACCGCCGTCCCAGCGCAGCGTGGTGGCCTGGTTCAGACCGGTCTGCTTGCTGCGTACGACGAGACGGCCCGCCGAGATGTACGGCTTCAGCACCTTCATGGCGCCGTTCCAGAAGTACTTGGTGTTGTTGTCGTCCGGTGAGCCCGCGAAGAGCTCGATGTTGAAGGTGTCCTTGTTCCGCTTCAGCCCGAGCCGGCCGACGATGTACGTCGCCTCCAGCTCGCCGACCCGCTCGTTGTCGAAGGACGCGTAGTAGTCGACGTTCTCCGTGCCCATGATGAGGCGGTCGTACGAGATCACGGGGATGCCCGCGTCGTGCGCGCGCTCCAGCACATCGGTGAGCGCCGAGCCGTCGATCGCGGCGACCACCAGCAGCCGGTGGCCCTTGGCGATCATGTTCTCCAGCTGGGCGACCTGGTTCTCCACCTTGTCGTCGCCGTACTGGAGGTCGGGCCGGTAGCCCGCGCGCCGGAACTGCTCGGCCATGTTCTTCCCGTCGGCTATCCAGCGCTCCGACGACTTGGTGGGCATCGCCAGACCGATGGTGCCGGTCGTGCCGTCGTCGGCCCGGTAGCGGCTGCCGCCCCTGGCCTCCTGGCCGCAGGCGGTGAGCGAGAGCGTGAGCACCGCGGCCAGTGCTGCCGCGGTGGCGATACGAGGAGTACGCGTGCGCATGGGTCAGTCCCCTTCCTGGACGGAAAAGCGCCGGAGCGGGCCCGGCAGCCGGGAGCCGAGCGGCGACATCCCGCCGTCCGCCCCGTGCCGGGCCAGCAGGTCGAGAGCGAGGCGACCGCGCCGCACCCGCTCACGTGCGGTGGCGAGCGTGAGGTCACGCAGCTGTGCACCGTAGGGATAGATGGCCGGAGATCTGCTCAGGCCGAACTTCAGATAGAGCGGCGCGCCCCGCCGGATCAGCTCGGCCACCTCATACATCCGGACATAGCCGCCGAGGTCGTCGGGGGCCTCGACATAGAGGTCCATCGGGGCGCGGCTGACCCGGCGGATCTCGGTGAGGTGGTCCAGGGTCAGGTCGGAGGGCACGTTGAGGGAGTCCGCGCCGAGCCGCTCGTACACGGAGTACGCGGCCGGGTTGACCGGACCGGTGAGCGCGGACAGTTTGAAGGTGGTGCCGTCCGGCAGCAGTCCCGCGGCGCGCAGCCGGTGCAGCGTCCACAGCACGCCCTCGTCGGCGACGAGCAGGCAGCGCACCCCGAGGCCGGTGGCACGCAGGGCGTCCTCGACGCAGCCGGCGAGCGCGTCATGGCCGCGGGCGCGGAGCCCGCCACCGCCCGAGTCGGTGCGGGTGGCCGCGCCGATGTCCCAGGTGCCGCGTGGACCGGTGAACAGGCAGAGCTCGATGCCGCGTTCGGCGCAGGACTCCGCCATCCCGGAGATCTCGTCGTCGGTCAGCATCCAGATACCGCTGCCCTGACTGACGCGGTGGACGGGCACATCCAGGCGGAGGCTCTCCGCGAGTACGACGGCCAGCGCCTCGGGCCCCTCCACCGAGGGGATCTCGGTGCGCCAGGTGCCGCCGTCCGGGAAGGAGTGCGGTGAGGCGTCGGCCGGATCGACGCCGGGGGAGGGATGGCCGATGCGGGCCAGGGCAGCGACGCCGGGGCGGCGAGGTACGTGGGAGGCGTTCACAGGACTCCTTTGTCCGGTATCTCGGGGCGTCATTCGGATGGGGGGTCGTGCGGGGGCGCGAGGGCGGCGGAACAAGCCACGCCGGAGCGGTGACCCGGCTCGCTCCCGGTGGTGCCCGGACTACGGCCGGAGAAGCACCTTCCCGGTCTCCGGGTCCCCGCCGCCGACCAGCGCGATGGCCTCGCCGAACCGCTCCAGCGGGAACTCGTGGGTGATCAGCGGCGCCGGGTCGAGCAGCCCCAGGCCGAAGGCCCGTACTGCCTCGGACCAGGCGGACGACGGCGCACCGAAGATGCTCCGCACCTCCAGCTGGCTCAGCGAGAGATGCACCGGATCGATGCCCGTCGCGCCGGGCGTGAACATCCCGGTCAGTACGACCCGTCCGCCCCGGCGCGCCAGCAGGCAGGAGGACGCCGCCGTGGCCGGTGCGCCCGCGGTCTCCACGACCAGGTCGAAGCGGCCGTGCTCCGCTTCCTCGGGCACGCATGCCTCGCTCGCCCCGAACCGCAGGGCCAGTTCGCCGCGCGGGACCCGCGGGTCGATCACGGTCAGTGCGGCGGGGGAGGAGGCGGACAGCAGCTGTACCGCGAGCAGCCCGAGAGTGCCCGCGCCGACCACCGCGACCCGCTCGCCGGGGCGCGGCCGCCCGGCCCGTACCGCGGCCGCGATCACGGCGGCGGGCTCCAGCAGGGCCGCGGCCCGCAGGTCCGCGTCGTCGCGCAACGGGTGCAACAACCGCGCCGGCAGCGTCAGATGGTCCGCGAACGCGCCCGGCTCGGTGAACCCGGTCTCCGCGTACCCGCCGGAGCACAGGCTGGTCTCGCCGCACCGGCAGCGCTCGCACGTCCCGCAGGACCTGAACCCCTCGGCGACGGTCGCGCGGCCGACGAGCGCCGGGTCCACGCCCGCGCCGACCGCCTCCACGGTGCCGGACCACTCATGGCCCAACGTGACCGGATAGCGGACATGGCCGGTGTCGCGGTGCCCGTCGTACGCCTCGCGGTCGCTCATGCAGATCCCGGCGGCGGCGACCCGCACCAGTACGTCTCCCGGCCCCGGCTTTGGCACCTCGCGGCGCACCAGGCGGTACTCGCCCGGCCGCCCGACGACCAGTGCGCGGCTCACTTCGGCGCCCTCCGCTCCCAGCCCTCGGCCCACAGGTCGAACCGGGCCCTCTGCTGGGGGAATTCGGCCGCGGCGTCCACATCCAGCTCGACCCCGAGGCCCGGTGCGTGCGACACCTCGAAGCAGCCGGTGTCGGGATCGACCCGGGGCGCGCCCCTGACCACCTGCTTGATGTCCGCGTCCGCGAAGTCGTTGAAGTGCTCAAGGATCTTGAAGTTCGGTGTGCAGGCGGCAAGTTGGAGCGAGGCGGCGGTCAGGACGGAGCCGCCCACATTGTGCGGGGCGACGAGCGTGTAGTGCGTCTCGGCGGTCGCGGCGAGCTTCCGGGTCTCCAGGATCCCCCCGATGTGGCCGACGTCCGGCTGGATGATGTCGGCGGCCTGGGAGGCGAACAGCTCGCGGAACTCGATCCGGTCATGGATCCGCTCGCCGGTGGCGATGGGAAGATCCACCTTGTCCGCCACCTTCTTGAGCGCGTCGAGGTTCTCCGGCGGCACCGGTTCCTCCAGCCAGGCCGGACGGAACGGGGCCAGGTCCTTCGCCAGCCGCACCGCCGTGGAGGGGCTGAAGCGCCCGTGCATCTCCAGCATCAGTTCGGCGTCCGGGCCGATCGCGTCCCGTACCGCCTCGATGAGCGACACCGCGTACGTGGTGCCCGCCCGGTCGAGCTCGTAGTGCCCGGTTCCGAAGGGATCGATCTTCAGGGCCCGGTAGCCGCGGTCCATGACGGTCCGGGCGGCCCGGTGGTACGCCTCGGGAGTGCGCTCGGTGGTGTACCAGCCGTTCGCGTACGCCTTGACCCGGTCGGTGACCCTGCCGCCCAGCAGCTGCCAGACCGGGACGCCCAGGGCCTTGCCCTTGATGTCCCAGCAGGCCATCTCCACCACGGCGATGCCCGACATGACGATCTCGCCGGCCCGCCCGTAGTCGCCGTACTTCATCCGCCGTACGAGATCCTCGACCGCGAACGGGTCGGAACCGGTGATGTGGTTGGCCGCCGCCTCGCGGAGGTAGCCGACGAGGGCGTCGGTGCGGCCGAGCATCCGGGTCTCACCGACACCGGTGAGACCCTCGTCGGTCCGGACGACGGCATAGGTGAGATTGCGCCAGGGCGTTCCGACGACGTGAGTGCTGATTCCCGTGATGCGCACGGCAGTTGCCCCCAGCTCTGTTCGATATTTCGTCACTCGTTCGAAATGTTGGCGTGACCGTATTCAGCGACCCTCGGTAGTGTCAATGGATCGCGCGGCGGCTAGCCTTTGTTCGTCATACCGGCCAATGGTCGGAATCTCGAACGCGAGAGGTGTGCGTCATGGGGCGATTGGTACCGGCCGTGACCCGGGCATTCGACATACTCGAACTGTTTCTGGAAGGGGACGGGACACTCTCCGCCCCCGATGTCACCCGCAGGCTCCAACTCCCGCGCACCACCGTGCACGAGCTGCTCACCACCCTGGCCGCCCGCTCCTATCTGGTGGCCGTCCCCGAACAGCCCGGCCGCTACCGGCTCGGCGTACGCACGTACCAGCTCGGCAGCCGGTACGCCGAACAACTGGACCTCGCCGCCGAGGGGCAACGGGTGGCCCGCGACGTCGCGGAGACCTGCGACGAGACCGTCCATGTCGCCGTCCTGGAGGACGCCGATGTCATCTACATCGCCAAGGTGGACTCCACGCACGCCGTGCGGATGGTCTCGGCCGCCGGCCGGAGACTGCCCGCGCACTGCACCTCCGTCGGCAAGATGCTGCTCGCCTCGCTGCCCGAAGCCGAACTCCAATCCCGCATCGAGGGGCGCGAGTTCGCCCGGATGACGCCCGGCAGCATCACCGATCCCGATGAGCTGCGTGCGGCCCTGGCCGGGGTCCGGGAGCGCGGCATCGCCGTGGAGCACCGGGAGTCCAACCCGGATGTGAGCTGTGTGGCCGCGCCGGTACGCGACAGCACCGGTCGTGTCGTCGCCGCGCTCTCCATCTCCGTACCGATGATCCGCTGGAGCGAGGACCGCGAGGCGGAGCTCGCCGCGCTGGCCGCCAAGGGCGCCGAGGACCTGTCGGCGCGGCTCGGTCACCGGGGGCGCCGATGAGGGCCCGCGTCGCCGGGCGGGAAGCGGCCGGGCCAAGGCCTCTCCCGTGATCCCTGGGGGGCTCCCCGCCGGTGCCGCCCGATGGCCACCGTCGTGGCGGTTCCGGCCAAAGCGCTGGCCTTTGGCCATTGTCGGTCGGCAGGGCGTGCGCCGTAGTGGAGAGGGATAGAAAGGACCGGACGCTCAGCGGTACGTCCCTTGGCATCTCGGTGAATAGTGGGGGTTTCATCGCGTGATCGGCTTCATGGATCTCGAAGCGCAGGTGGCGAACTTCAAGGAGAACGGCTACCTCGTACTGCCCGGACTGCTTCCCGGCACCCTTGTCGAGCGCCTCGCGCGCGAAGTCGACGAGTGGGTCGATTCCGGCCTGAGGCAGTTGTCCATCGACGCGTGCTTACGCCCGGAGGAATGCCCTCCGCCGTCGGTGGAGCTACAGATGGAGGCGCACGGAGAACTCGCCGCCCACGCCCCGCTGCTGGAACTGCTCAGTGACGACAGCCTGCTGGGGCCGTCCTTCGTCTTCCACCACCTGCACAGCGACCGCCGCCCGTCCGGAGGCAGCGGCAAGAACTGGCACCACGACTACGAGCAGCAGCCGCAACGCGACCGCGATCAGCCCATGATCCACACCCTGCACTACATAGGCGGGCTCCAGCCCACGATGGGCTCCCTGGCCGTGCTGCCCGGATCGCATCACCTGGTTGCCGAGAAGGACGCGTGGACACACCTCGGGACGACCGCGCAGCCGGGTGAAGTACTCATCGACGAGCTCCCGCCGGGCTCCACCGTGCTCCTGCACTCCGCGCTGTTCCACACCCGGCGCGCCGCGCCCGGTCCGACGGGGGGCGGGGGCCCTCGCTACATGATCGACGCGTCGTACTGCCGGACGGGCACGCTGTGGCCCCCGGTCAAGCCGTACTGGCGCGAGGTATTGTCCGTGGGCCGGGATCGGGGACTGGGGCAGGGGCGCTGGCCGGAACTCTTCGCCGACCGGCATTTCAGCGAATACGTCCGCACAGGAACGGGAACGCCGGCATGAAGGTGTTGGAAGCGGTCACCTTTGACGCACTCATGAGCCGATTCAGCCGTGAGCACCCGTATGACCCGGACGACGAGGCCAACTCGAACGACGAAGCCCGGACCCACATCCACCACGCCCAGCTGACCCTCGGAGGCCGCTGGCACGAGGTGATGCTGGAGGGCGACGAAGTGCTCGACGTCGTGCTGCCCTGGCATCTCGGGGAGAACGGCGAGGTCGAGCTGATCCCGAGGACGGGCCTGACCGTGGCCGCGGCGGCGGCCCGGCTCACCGCACTGGGAACGTCGTACGCCGATACCAATCCGCTGTGCCGGCGCAAGCTCGCACGCCAGACCCACGCCCGGCCCCGGCCGCTGTTCCTCAGCACCAGCGCGGTGCCGGGCCAGGACTACGAGGCGCTGACGGTCCGCGAGGGGCTGATCCACCTCGACGGACTGCACCGGATGCTGGCCTGGCAGCAGGCCGGGCACCTGGTCCCCGGGCGATGGGTGCGGGCCTACGTCGCGGGGCTATCCCCGGCCGATGTACGGCATGGAGCTCGGCATGACCAGGACGGACTGAATGTTCACCCCGGCCGGTAGTGCGGCCATGGCGCGCACCATGTCGACGACATGCCCCATGTCCATGGTCGGCTCGGCCCGGAGCGACCCGTCGGCCTGGCGCACCTCGGGCTGCGGCCGGTCGTGCGGCGTCACGTTGCCGATGTCGATCTGGCCGCAGGAGATGTCGTAGCGGCGGCCGTCGAGCGAGAGGGAACGGGTCAGTCCGGCCACGGCGTGCTTGGCCGCGGTGAAGGCGATCGAGTCGGGGCGGGGCGCCTGGGCGGAAGGGGCACCGTTGTTGATGATCCGCCCGCCTCGCGGCGACTGCCGCTTCATCATCCGGAACGCGGCCCGCGAACACAGGAAGGTGCCGGTGGCGATGGAGTCCATGACCCGGTGCCAGTCCTCGACGCCGACATCCTCGGTGGCGGTGTACGGCATGGTGTCGGCGGCGTTGTTGAACAGCAGGTCGAGCCGGCCGAACCGCTCTCCCACCGCCGCGAACAAGCCATCGACGGCCACCGGGTCGGTGATGTCCGCGGCGACGGGCACGGCGCGGCCCCGGTCCGCCGCGGGCGCGAGCGCCGCCGTCTCCTCCAGCCGCGCCGTACGCCTGCCGGTCAGCACGACCGTCCAGCCGTCGGCCAGCAGCCCCAGTGCGCAGGCCCGCCCGACACCGCTCCCCGCCCCCGTGACAACAGCCGTTCTCACCACCACGTCGCACACACCCTCTCTCCGTGAGTCAGCCACCGTACGCGTGGCTCTCGGAGCGTGTCCCCCAGTCTTCCCACCCAAACAGGAGCAGCGATGAATGACGCTTTCCCGGCGCTCGGCGGTACCGAGGGCAGCAGGTCCTGGTTCGAGCGCGCGCAGGCCTCCCTCGCCGGCGGGATCAGCTCCTCGGCCCGGCTGACCTCGACCGGACCGCACCCGTACCCGCTCTACATGCAGAGCGGTTCGGGCGCCCGCATCCGGGACGTCGACGGCAACGAGTACATCGACTACCTCGTCTCCTACGGCAGCGCGGTCCTGGGCCACGCCTCCCCTCTCCTCACCGACGCCCTCACCCAGGTCCTGCACACCGGCACGATGTTCGGCACCTGCAACGTGCCGGAGGTCGAACTGGCCGAGCTCATCTGCCGGATGGTGCCCTGCGCGGATCTGGTCCGCTTCGCCAACTCGGGGAGCGAGGCGGTACAGGGCGCGGTGCGCGCGGCACGCGGATACACCGGGCGGTCCGGAATCCTCAAATTCGAGGGGCACTACCACGGCTGGTCCGACACCCTGGCCATCTCCAACCGCCCCACCCTCGCCGAAGCCGGGCCGTACGACGCACCCCACTCCGTACCCCACTCGCCCGGCATTCCGGCCGGTGTCGTGGACGACGTGGTGGTCTGCCCGTGGAACGACCCCGAGGCCCTGCGGGCCGTCCTGGACGCCCACCGCGACCTGGCGGCCGTCATCTGCGAACCGATCGTGGCCAACAACGCCTGCACCATGCCCGATGCGGGCTTCCTGGACCTGCTGCGCGACGAGTGCACGGCACGCGGGATCGTGCTGATCTTCGACGAGGTGTGCACCGGATTCCGTACGGGCCCCGGCGGCGCCCAGGGACTCTTCGGGGTGCTGCCCGACCTCGCGGTGTTCTCCAAGGCGCTGGGCGGCGGTCTCCCGATCGCCGCCTTCGCAGGCCGGCGCGAGGTGATGGAGCCACTGGCCCGCGCGGAGGTGAAACACGGCGGCACCTACAACGCGTCACCCCTGTGCGCCACGGCCGCCCTCGTGACACTTCGCGCCCTGAACGACCCCGCGGTCACCAAACGGATCGACGAGACCGGGCGCCGTGTGATGGAAACCGTGCGACGCGCCGCGCACGACAGCGGCGTACCGTGCGCGGTCCAGGGGGTCGGAGCCATGTTCCAGGTGGTGTTCACCCCGGACGGCACACCCACACGGCAGTACCGGGACCTGCTGCGGACCGACCAGCCCCGGTACGACGCCTTCCGCCACGAACTGCTCAAGCGCGGGGTGCACACCAACGCCTACGGCATGGCCTGCTGGTTCGTGCCCGCCGTGGTGTCGGAGGACGACCTCGCGGCCACCTGCCGTGCCGTGGAGGAAGCCTTCACGGTCCTGTAGCCGCGCCCGGCCCGGCATCACGCGAGACCCACCCAGGCTTCGGCCCCGAACGTGCCCTTCACGTCGGAGGCGATGGTGGTGGCGTCCACCGTGGCCCCCAGCGCGTAGACGGTGGTCTTCCGCGCGCCGCGGACGCTGAGGTGGACCGGGCTGCCGCCCGGGTGGTCCGCGAGAATCCTCTTCAGTTCGCCCACGGACCGCTCGGTGATCCGGTGGGAGGGGAGCGCGAGCCGCACGGGCGGCCTCCCGCCGTGCTCGGCCGAGGACACGTCCAGTACCGCGAGTTCCCTGCCGAAGATGTTCACGGTTCCGTCGCGGTCCTCGATCCTGCCGGTGACGGAGATGACGTTGTCCTCGGCGAGCGCGTGCCGCACGAGACAGTAGGAGGCGGGGAAGAACAGGACCTCGATCCCGGCGTCCCGGTCCGTGAGGTTCACGATGGCCCAGGCGTTGCCCTGCTTGGTCACCTTGAGCTGGATGCCGGTGATCAGCCCGGAGAGCCGCACGTCCCCGGTCGTGCGGCCGGAGGCGAGCAGTTCGGCGATGGAGCAGTCCCGCGCGCCGGAGAGGATGTGCTCGGCACCGTCCAGCGGGTGGGCGGAGACATACAGACCGAGCATCTCCCGTTCGGTCGCCAGCAGCAGCCCGCGCGGCCACTCCGTGTCGTCGATGGCGAGGTCCAGGCCGAAAGCCGGTCCGTCGCCGCCCTCTTCGCCCAGACCGGCGAAGAGATCGTCCTGCCCGAAACCGGCCGCCTTCTTCACCGGGATGACCGCGTCGATGGCCGCCTCGTGAATGGCGGCGAGTCCCTTGCGCGAATGCCCCAGGGAATCGAAGGTGCCGGCCTTGACCAGGGACTCGACAGCCCTTTTGTTCAGCGCGGGCAGACCGGCCTTGTCCAGGAAGTCGGAGAAGGAGGTGAACTTCCCCTTGCCCCGGCGGGCGGCCACCACGGCGTCGATGACGTTGTCGCCCACATTGCGTACGGACCGCAGCCCGAACCGTACGTCGTCACCGACCGCGGTGAATTCCGCGACCGATTCGTTCACGTCCGGCTGAAGAACACGGACGCCGTTCTTCCGGGCGTCGGCGAGGTAGACCGCGGCCTTGTCCTTGTCGTCGCCGACCGAGGTGAGCAGGGCCGCCATGTACTCGGCCGGGTAGTTGGCCTTGAGATAGGCCGTCCAGTACGAGACGAGGCCGTACCCGGCGGTGTGGGACTTGTTGAACGCATAGCCGGAGAACGGAAGCATGACGTCCCACAGCGCCTTGACCGCTTCCTCCGTGTAGCCGTTGCCGCGCATGCCGCTGTGGAACTTGTCCCACTCCGCCGCCAGCACCTCCGGCTTCTTCTTCCCCATCGCGCGGCGCAGCAGGTCGGCGCCGCCCAGGGTGTACCCGGCCAGCTCCCGGGCGATGGCCATGATCTGCTCCTGGTAGACGAGCAGATGGAAGGTGTTCCCGAGGATCGGTTCCAGAGCCTCGCGCAGCTCGGGGTGGATCGGGGTGATCTCCTGGCGGCCGGTCTTGCGGTGCGCGTAGTTGGTGTGCGCGTTCGCCGCCATCGGGCCGGGCCGGTAGAGGGCGTTGACCGCCGCGATGTCCTCGAACCGGGTGGGCTCCATCTGCTTCAGCAGGACCCGCATGCCACCGCCGTCGAGCTGGAACACCCCGAACGTGTTGCCCTCGGCCAGCAGACGGTACGTGGTGGTGTCGTCCAGCGGGATCACGACGGCCGAGGATCCGCCGTCCAGTGGATCCACGGTGGCCAGGTCGACCCCCCGGTTCTCGCGGATGTTCTCGATGGCCTGATCGATGACCCCCAGGTTCCGCAGTCCCAGGAAATCCATCTTGATCAATCCCATGGCCTCGCACGACGGGTAGTCGAACCCCGTGATCCGCACGCCGTCCGAGGCACGCATGTGCAGCGGGATCCGGTCGGTGAGCCGCGTCTTGGAAAGGATCACCGCGGCGGCGTGCACTCCGGTGCCGCGCGTCAGGCCCTCCACTCCACGGGCGGTGTCGATCACCCGTTTCACGTCGGGCTCGTTGTCGTACATCTGCCGGATCTCGCCGGCCTCGCCGTACCGCTCGTGGGAGGGGTCGAAGACGGCCGCCAGCGGAGCGGACTTGCCGTTCTGATCCGGCGGGAGCGCCTTGGTGATCCGCTCGCCGTGGGAGTAGGGGTAGCCCAGGATGCGGGAGGAGTCCTTCGTCGCGTTCTTGGCCTTGATCCTGCCGAACGTGTTGACCATGGCGGTGTACTCGTCGCCGTATTTCTCGGTGACGTAACGGACCATTCTGTCGCGCTGGCGGTCGTCGAAATCGAGGTCTACATCAGGCGGGTTGATGCGCTCGGGATTCAGGAACCTCTCGAACAGGAGGCCGTGCTCCAAGGGGCACAGTTCGGTGATGCGGGTGGCGTAGGCCACGAGGGAGCCGGTGGCCGACCCGCGGCCCGGACCGAGCGGGATCCGGTTCTCCCTGGCGTGGGCGCAGATGTCCGCCACCACGAGGAAGTAGGAGCTGAAGCCCATGGGGCCGATGACCGTCATCTCGGTCTCGAACCGCTCCATGACGTGCGGGGGCACCGGGCTCCCGTAGCGCATCGCCAGGCCCGTGAGCACCTCCCTGCGCAGCCATGACTCCTGGGTCTCGCCCTCGGGCACGTCCGGGAACCGCGGCATCTCGTCGGCGTAGTCGAACACCTCGTCGTAGGACTCGACGCGCTCGGCGATCAGCAGGGTGTTGTCGCAGGCTTCCGGAAGCTCCGAGAAGAGGCGGCGCATCTCGGCGGCTGTCCTGAGGTAGTAGCCGGAGCCGTTGAAGCGGAATCGGCCCGGGTCGGCCTTGTTCTTGCCGACCCCGATGCACAACAGACTGTCGTGGGCATCGGCCTGGTCCTCGGTGACGTAGTGCGCGTCGTTGGTGGCCAGCAGCGGGATGCTCAGCTCCCCGGCCAGGCGAAGCAGACCGCCGCGGACCTCACGCTCGATGTCCAGACCGTGATCCATCAGCTCCAGGAAGTAGTTCTCGCGGCCGAAGATCTCCTGGTAGGCCGCGGCGGCAGCCTTCGCCTCGTCGTACTGGTCCAGCCGCAGCCGGGTCTGGATCTCGCCGGAGGGGCAGCCGGTGGTGGCGATGATGCCGTCCGGCCGCTCCGCGATCAACTCGCGGTCCATACGCGGTTTCCCGGCCGGGAACTGGCCCTCGTAACTGGCCTGCGTGCTGAGCCGGAACAGGTTCCGCAGGCCCTGGACGTTCCGCGCCCACATGGTCATATGGGTGAAACGGCCGCCGCCGGAGACGTCCTTCGAACCCTCCCCGTCGGCGCTGACGGCGCGACGGCCGCCCGGCCCCCAGAACTCCTGCTTCCGGGCGAAACGTGACGAGGGCGCCACGTACGCCTCGATGCCGATGATCGGTGTGATGCCCTCGAAGCCCTTCGCGACCTGCGTGAATTCATGGGCACCGAACATATTGCCGTGGTCGCTCATGGCGATCGCGGGCATCCGCTGCCGGGCCACCTCGCCGAACATCGGCTTCAGCTTCTGTGCGCCGTCCAGCATCGAATATTCGGTGTGATTGTGCAGATGGACGAATGAATCCGGCATGGGCGGGTCGCCTCCGATGCGAGAGGGAAGCCCCACCCCGGTCCGCGACGCGAGGGAGCCGTCGCCGGCTGCCGAGGGCACCGGCATCGGTCGCCCGGGTGGGGCCCGGTCCGTCGCGGTGCGGTTACGCCGCCGTCCTGCTGCACTGTCTGCGAAACCACACGTTGACCTGAGACATCAAAGCGAGCTTCGAGTAGGGGAATCAAACAACTATTTCGCCCGGATGGAACAACCATTGGTTGCGCTCCTATGATGGGACGCGTGGACCTCACCGCCGTGCGTACCTTCGTCACCGCCGTCGACGCGGAACAGTTCCAGGAAGCCGCCTTCACCCTGTCGATCACTCCGCAGGCGGTCTCCAAGCGCATCGCCGTGCTGGAGAAGGACCTCGGCGTGCAACTGTTCCATCGCGCCGCGCGCGGAGCCCGGCTCACCATCGACGGGCAGGCGTTCCTGTCCCACGCCCGCGCACTTCTCGAAGCCGAGGAGCGGGCGGCGGCTTCCGTGCGACCCGGACGCCGCGCCCTGCGCGTCGATGTGATCGGCCGTCGGCTCTCGGTGGCGGGTCTGTTGCGCGACTTCCACCGCGCGCACCCCGACGTCGAACTCGATGTGGTGACCCTCCTGGACTCCGGTACGGCCATCGCGGCCATCCGGTCCGGAACGATCGACGCGACCTTCCGTGCCGTCACCATGCCCGGGCGGGAGCTCCCCGACGGCGTCGAGGCCACCCCGGTGTTCGACGAGCCCCTTCAGCTGTTCACCGGACCGGCCCACGAGTTCGCGGCCGCCCGCGCGATCACGCCCGCCCAGCTCGCCGGGCGCCGCATCTGGATGCCCGGCAACATTCCCGGTACCGAGTGGGCCGCCTACTACGACGAATTCGCCGCCGCGTTCGGGTTCACCCTCGACGCGATCGGCCCCGACTTCGGTATCGAGCCCCTCCTCGACACGATCGCGGACTCCTCGACGCTGGGGACCTTCGTCAGTGAACGGACCCCGCTCGTCTGGCCCGCGGGCCACGACCTGCGGCGCATCCCGCTGCACGACCCGACCCCGGTCTACCCGCACTCCCTGCTCTGGCACACCGACAACCAGCATCCCGCCCTCGCCGCGCTCCGCGCCCACCTCGCCGCCGTGTACCCCGGACGCCCCGATGGCGAGACCTGGACACCGGCCTGGGCCCGGCGTCCCGATTGAGCACGGGGAAGGCGTAGCGGACGATGCCCGGTCGGTGACCCGTGTGACGCACAGCGCCGGGAGGCCGGTGCGGGGCCGCGACCGGTCGTCCGTTCCGGTGGCGGCCCCGCGGGCACCGAGCTCGGTCACGAGCAGCAGCCACCGGTCCCGACGGGTTCGGCCGGGGCGGCGCCGGGCCGGTCGAGGGCGGGTTCGGCAGTGCCGGCACCGAGCTGGCTGAGGGTGGGTTCCGGGGCATCGCGGCAGCCTCCGGCGTCGGCCTGCCCGGCTGCCGGGTCGTCGAAGAGTCCGGCGCCGCCGCAGACTCCGGTTTCCGGGAGGGTGAGTTCGACGCGGTCGGCGGCCTCGGTGTCACCGGCGAGGTCGGCGGTGACGGAGCGGACCTGCTCGTAGCCCGTCATGGCCAGGAAGGTCGGGGCGCGTCCGTAGGACTTCATGCCGACCAGGTGGATGCCGGGTTCGGGGTGGGACAGTTCGCGGTGGCCATGGGGGTAGACGGTGCCGCAGGAGTGCTGGTTGGGGTCGATCAGCGGCGCGAGCGCGGTCGGGGCCTGGAGCCGTTCGTCGAGGCCGAGGCGAATCTCGGAGAGGAAGGACAGATCGGGGCGGAAACCGGTGAGCACGATGACTTCGTCCACGGGGTCCGAGCGCCGACCGTCCTCGCCGACAAGGACAAGACGGCCGTCGCTGACCCGCTCGACGGCCTCGGTGCGGAAACCGGTGACGGCGTCGGCGTATCCGTTGTCGACGGCGGCCTTCGCGGCCAGGCCGAGGGCGCCGCGGGCGGGGAGCTGGTCGGAGGCGCCGCCGCCGAAGGTGGAGCCGCTGATCCCGCGCCGCAGAATCCACGTGGAGTGGGTACCGGGCTCGTCCTTCGCGACGTCCGCGAGGGCGGCCAGGGCGGTGAGCGCGGAGGCCCCGGAGCCGATGACGGCGGTGCGGCTGCCGGCGTAACGGGCGCGCACGGCCGGGTCCTTGAGATCGGGCACGCGGTAGGTGAAGAGGTCGGCGGCGGCCTTCTCGCCGAGGGCGGGCAGGCCACCGGCTCCTGCGGGGCCGGGCGTGAGCCAGGTGCCTGAGGCGTCGATGACGGCGCGCGCGAAGACGCGCTCCTCACCGTCAGGGGTGGTCAGGTGCAGGGCGAAGGGCTGTGACGCGCGGTCGGCGTCGACAACGCGGTCGCGGCCTGCGCGCGAGACGCCGGTGACAGTGGTCCGGTAGCGGACCCGGTCGCCCAGGACATCGGCGAGGGGCTGGAGGTACCGCTCGGCCCAGTCCCCGCCGGTCGGGTAGGCGGAGGCGTCGGGTTTGACCCAGCCGGTCGGCGCGAGGAGTTTCTCGGCGCCGGGATCGGTGACCTCGCCCCAGGTGGAGAAGAGCCGCACATGGGACCAGTCGCGTACCGCGGAGGCGGCGCAGGGCCCCGCCTCCAGGACCAGGGGGGCGATGCCGCGCTCGACGAGGTGGGCGGCGGCGGCCAGCCCGACGGGACCGGCCCCGATGATGACGACGGGGAGTCCTGAAGTGGTGCTCATGGCAGGTCTGTCCTCCGGGGTACGCGACCGGACAGGCCGCTGTTTCGATCGATGTCGATACTTGTAGCCTGGCACTCGGTATCGGCGAATGTCAATATAGACACACGTCGAAGTGGGGAGCTGTGGAGCGTGCCGCGGAATCCGGACGTACGTGGACGGCCCGCTCCGCGCGTGGCGGTCGGCGTGGCTTATGCGGTCCGTACGATCGGCCCATGCAACCGACCGCGTACGCAAGGCGCTTACTGACCGTCGGCGCGATCACGGCCACCGTCTTCACTGGCCCGGCCGGGCCATCACCTGCCGCCGCGCCGCCGAGCGCTCCGTCCCCGACCGCTCCGTCCCCGACCGCTCCTGTTGCCGGGGCGAGTTACGGGGCGTACACCCGGCTCCTCCCGCTCGCCGACCTCTCGGCCCGGCGCCTCGCCACGGCCGACCTCGTCGCCGCCGCCAAGTGGGGGACGGGCAGCCCCGTCGACGACCCGGTCCGCGAGAAGCAGGTCCTCGACACGGTGGCGCGGCAGGCGCGCGAGGCGGGAGCCGATCCGGGTGCGACGGTACGGATCTCCCGGGATCAGATCGAGGCGAACAAACGGGTGCAGCGCGCCCTGCACAGCCGCTGGGACGCGGATCCCTCCGACGCGCCGGTGGGACGCCCGGACCTCGCGGAGGTGCGCGAGGAGATCAACCGCGTCAACGTCGACCTGGTGCGTGCGATCGCCGCTTCCCCGGCGGCACGCGCGGCTCATTCCTGCGGCGGCACCTTGACCGCGGCCGAGGCGCACGTACGGCACGACCGGCACCTCGACCGCCTCCACGCGACGGCGTTGAGCCACGCACTGCGCTCGGTCTGCGTCCGGAGGACCGAGACGCCGATCGAGTTGAGGTGACGCAGCACTGCTCGTGCCGTACCGGGCAGCATGTGCCGGTTGCCGGTTGCCGGTTGCCGGTTGCCGGTTGCCGGTTGCCCGGTTGCCCGGTTGCCCGGTCAGTCTCTGTCGTCGGCCGGTGCGGCGAGATCCTTCGTCATGAAGACGCGGCTGGTGCCCGGCGGATCGCAAGGGACCTCTCCCAGATGCCGCCACCCTTGTTTCAGGTAGAAACCGGGTGCCTGGAAGGTGATCGTATAGAGCACGGCCGCGCGGCAGCCACGGGCGCGTGCCTCGTGCTCGGCCTGTCGGAGGATCTCGCCGCCCAGCCCGCTGCCGCGCAGCTCGGGCGGCAGGAAGAACAGGTCGACGAAGAACAGCCCGAGCGAGGTGCGTCCGGTCAGCCCGCCGATCACCTGATGTGTGCGGGGATCACGGACCAGGACGGCGACAGGCCGCCGGTCACCGACTCCCGTCCTCTCGATGTTGAACCGGTCCAGTGCGTCGGAGATCAGCGCCATGTCCGCGGGATGCGGGTCGTCGGCGACGACGAGGTCCGCCCGGGGCACGAGGGAGCTCTACCCGGGGCCCGGAGTGTCGTGGCGCGCTGACGGTCGTGTCGGAGATCGGCGACGATCGGGGGTATGGACGTTCAGCGCGCGGGTCACGACGTGGGTGTGGATCTCGCGGCCGTGGCCGGACTGCTGGCGACGGCACCCGGGCCGCCTTCTGCCCGGCGCTGCACGACCACCTCGGCCTGCCCACGGGAGAGCGCTGACAGCGGCATCGTCCCGGACGGTCAGGACGCGGTGCCGGGCCACGGGATGTCGGTCCTGACCGGAGCGTCGTAGTCGACTCCGGGCACGGCGAAGCCGTACAGGCGCTTGACCTCCGTGTGGAACCAGTCGAGGTCGGCCAGCTCGCCGATGGTTTCGGTGGTGGCGCGGTTCCAGCGATCCGTGACGGCCGCCTGGACGTCAGCGGCGAGTTCCCAGGTGTCGAGGCGGATGCGGCCCTCATCGTCCAGGTCGAGCGGGCGGATGCCGGTGAGCCGGTCCCACAGATCGGTGAGCTGTGCGATCGGTGGTACGAGAGTGTCACCGAGGGTCCCGCGCAGGAGCCCCAGGTAAAGGGCGATGCCGGGAATGGCCGTGGAGGACTGGGTGACGGCGGCGCCGTTGACGGAGGTGACCGCTCTGCCGCCGACGAGCCCGGCCAGTCGCTCGTCCAACGTCCGGGCAGTCTGTTCGAGGTGGGCCTTGGCCACGCCGATGGTCCCCTGCCGGTAGATACCGGCGGTCAACGGCGAGCCGATGTACGAGAGCGCGGCCGTCGTGAAACCGTCCGCGAGCAGGCCCCGCGCCGAGAGATGGCCGATCCACCGTTCCCAGTCGGCGCCGCCCATGACGGCGGTCGTCTGGGCGATGTCGTCGCCCTCGGCGGGTGGCGACTCCACTTCTCGTACCTCGGGCGCCCCGTCACCGTCGAAGACGAGAGTCCTCGTCCGGTGCGCCTTGCCGACGGACTTGAGGACGGACGCGTACGTGACGCCCGTGTCCGGGTCGGTGCGCCGGGGCGCGGCCACCGAGTAGATGAGGTAGTCCAGCCGCCCGTCGAAGCGCTGCTTGAGCAGATCGGCCACCTGGTCCTTCATGGCGTCGGAGAAGGCGTCGCCGTTGAGGAAGGTCATGTCCCGGCCGTGGCTGCGGGCGAGCCGGGCGGTGGCAGCCGTGCGGTACCAGCCCGCCGTTCCCGTACGCCTGTCGGGTGCCTTCTCGAAGCACACGCCGATGCCCCGGATGCCGACTCTCGCCAGGCCCGCGATGGTGGCGGCGAGCCCGTAGCCGGCGGACGAGCCGATCACGAGCGCGACCGGCGCGCCGTCCGATGAGCCGTGCGATGAGCCGTCCGGAGAGGAGACGGCCTGCCACATCTGCTCGACGACACGCTCACAGCCGGTCGGGTGGGAGTCGATGAACAGGAAACCACGGTTACGGGGGGTGATGACGCGTTCGCTCACAGGCCTGTGTCCTTGGAATGGGGGAGGGGAGTGCGGCCGCGACCGATCCACCGCACTCCGTCAGTCTGCGACCGCACAGACACGGGCGGGATTCCCGGCCGGGACAGTAACGGGCAGCCGATCTTGGAGACTCCCACCACTCCCACCACTCCCACTCGAAGGACGACACGGCCCGCCTCGCCCCGCGCTTTCCCTCCCCGCACACCCCGGTCGTTGCCGCGCCGAGCGGCGCTACTCGCGTGCGGCGTTCCAGACAGCGCTCGTCCCGAAATAGGAGTCGTAGAGTTCCTGAACTTCGAGGAGGCTCTCCGGCGGCACCTTGCCGTAACGGATGCGCTCCAGGTGGCGGAAGTACTCGAAGCGCTCCACGCCGGGTGTGATGATGACCAGCATGTCCGCGATCTCGCCGGGTGCCGCGGCGAAGGCGTGCTGTGTACCGGGCGGTACGACGACGACGTCCCCGCGCTCCGCGGTGACCACCTGATCCCCGGACAGTAGCTGGGCGGTGCCGTCGAGGACGTAGAACATCTCGGCGGACTTGCCGTGGTGGTGCGGACGGGCGCCGTTCGCACCCTTGTCGAGGGTGACTCGCATGCTGGAGAGCGCGCCGCCCGTGGCGGAACTGTCGACGAGCAGTTGGTTGGTCACCGGGCCGCCCCTGCCGATCAATTCGGCGTCGGCGGAGCGCACGACGACGGTTCCGTCGAAGTCGGGGATGAAGAGGGACATTACTCGCTCCTGCGGTAGTCGACGCGCCGTCGGCCAAGGGCTGCGCGCCGTTTGCCATGGGCTACGCGCCTTCGGTCAAGGGCGGCGCACCGTCGGCCGTGGGTCACGCACTGTCAGCCGAGGACCGCTACGGCCTCGATCTCGATCTTCAGCTCGGGCCCGACCAGCCGGTTGACGCCGATATGGCTGCGGGCCGGCCTGTGCTCGCCGAAGAACTCCGCGTAGACCCGGTTGACCTCGTCCTGGGCGTCCATGTCGGTGTTGAAGATGGTGACCTTGACGATGTCCTGGACATCGCCGCCGGCCGCCTTCAGCGCGATGAGCAGATTGTCCAGGCAGGCCCGGGTCTGCTCGGCGATGCCCTCGGGCACGGTCAGCTCGGCCTCGTCGTGGGGGTGCTGATGTACGAGCGGGTAGGCGGTGGCGCCCGAGAGCCATACGGTGTCGCCGCGCGTGACGACCGCGGGGGCGAACGGCATCGCGTCCGCCCCGGTGTCCTCCCGCAGCTGTGCGGCCCAGGCCAGGGAATCGGGTGTGATGAACTGCTTCACCGTAGCTCCAAATTTGTATGATGACTGATGAATGACGGCAGGTGATCAGGATACGGTAGGGCTGGAAGATCGCAAATCGGCGGGAAAGGGAGCACTCATGCGCATGATCGGCCGCAGGTCCTCGGTCGACGAGGTCGTTGGTCAGCTCAATGAGGCTCTGGAGCAGGGCACTTGGGTGATCGGGGACCGACTGCCGACCGAGCAGCGGCTCACCGAGGAGCTGGGAGTGAGCCGTACGGTGATCCGCGAGGCGGTACGGGCCCTGGTGCACCTCGGCGTACTGGAGACCCGGCAGGGGGCCGGTACCTATGTGGTCTCCACGGCCAATCCCGCGCCCATGCTGCGCCGGTTCGGGACCGCCGATGTGCGTGAGGTGTTCGAGGTGCAGCTCGGTTTCGACGTTCAGGCGGCCCGGCTCGCCGCCACCCGCCGCACCGATGCCGACCTGCGGCGGCTGCGCAGCTTGCTGGCCGCGCGGAATCGCGCCACCGAACCGGAGGAGTTCGCCCGCACCGACGCCGACTTCCACCTGGCCGTGGTGGAGGCGGCGGGCAACGGTGTGCTGCTGGAGTGCTACCGCTTCTTCGTCGGCCGGCTCCACGACAGCCTGCACGCGCTGCGCAGCCAGGACGTGATCCAGGAGAGCGGTGCCGAGCCGCACGACGCGCTGCTGGCGGCGATCGAGGCCGGAGACGAAGCCGCGGCGGCTGACGCGGCCGCGGCGGCGATCCGCCCCAGCCTCAAGGCGCTCACCCCGCCGCAGGACTGACCGAGGAGCGGTATGTACGCCGCCTGCCCCGGGTGGTCTCGGCCTCGCTCGCCGATACGCCGCAGGGAAGCGACTGGGGCAGCGGTTCGCTTGCCCCCAACGGGCGGGAGAGGACCCATAATCGCTTTCCAGGTGACGCGGCAGTGTGTCAGGGTCGGCCGGTGAGCGTCTCCCGATGTGACCTGCTGCGCCGGCAGTTCGACCTGACCTGGTCGCTGTTCGACCACCACATGGCGCGGCTGGAGCCCGAGGACTTCCTGTGGGAACCCGCGCGCCTCTGCTGGACGGTGCGCGCGGACACCGACGGAACGTGGGTTCCGGACTGGGCGGATACGGAGCCCGAGCCCGTACCGATCCCCACGATCGGCTGGCTTACCTGGCATATCGGCTGGTGGTGGAGCGTGAGCACCGATCACGCCCAGGGACGGGCGCCACGGGAGCGGACCGAGATCGTCTGGCCGGGTGAGGGGAAGGCGGCCATCGAGTGGTTGCGCGCCCTCCGCGTCGAAAGGCTGGAGGTGCTGGAACGTCTCACCGACGTCGACCTGGACGCCACCGCCCCGTTTCCGTGGCGGAACGACCCCTCGTACACCGTCGCCCACATGGTCGGATGGGTGAATTCCGAGCTGATGAAGAACGTCGCCGAGATCGGTCAACTCCGGCTGCTGCGTGCCGCATCACCGGAGGCGAACGGGTTGTGAGGCCGGTTTCCGGCGTGGCCACCACCGAGTGCTGCTCCTGAACCCGCCCGTGCCGCCCGACCGGGGCTCCTTCCCCTGTCAGGCGGCACGTGTGGCGCGGGCGCGTGATGATCCCGGCGGGGGTCAGGCCGCGTCCGCCTTGGCGGACTGCTCCTGACTGTGAGTGGAATCCGGCGCGGGGGCGGTGCGCAGGGTGAGCAGCGACGCGAGTGCGCCGACGGCGGCGAGGGCTGCCGCGCCGAGGAAGGCGGCGGAGAACCCGTTGGTGAGTGCACCGGGGTTGCCGAGTTCGCGGGCGCCGTACGCCGCGGACACGGCCGTCATCGCGGCCAGCCCGAGAGCGGAGCCGACCTGGTAGCTGGTGTTGACGATGCCGGAGGCCAGGCCGCCTTCTTCGGGGCGCGCACTGGACAGTGCGGTGCCGAGGGAGGGGATGAACGCCAGCGACATGCCGACCGCGGCCAGCAGGGAGGCGGGCAGGACGTCGACCCAGAAGGTGCCCTCGGCCCGCGCGAAGGACAGCCACAGCATGCCTGCCGCGAGGCCCAGCAGGCCGGTGACGATCAGCGGCTTGGTCCCGAAGCGGGCGATCAGGCGGGGCGCCAGGACGATCATCATGATCATGGTGGCGACCGTCATGGGCAGCAGGGCCGCGCCGGAGGCGAAGGCGCCCAGTCCCAGGACCTGCTGGAGGTAGAGGTTGAGGAAGAACCACATCGGGATCCACGCGGCGGCCATCAGCAGCTGCGCGATGTTCGCTCCGGCCAGGTTGGGGGCCCGCCAGATACCCAGCCGCATCAGCGGCTCGCGGCGCTTGGACTGGATGGCGATGAACGCGGCGATCAGGGCCACGCCGGCCAGCAGTACGAGCCAGGTCTCGGCTGAACCCCAGCCGGTTTCGGGGGCGCGGACGATGGCGTAGACGGCGGTGGCCAGTCCCACGGTGACGGTGGCCGCTCCCGCGAAATCGATGGAGCCGCGGCGGACCGGGGCCGAGGGCATGACGGACGGGGTGAGGGCCAGCACGACCAGGGCGATCGGGATGTTGATGTAGAACACCCAGGGCCAGCTGGCGTACTCGGTGATGACACCGCCGAGGAAGACGCCGGCGGTGCCACCCGCCGGGGCTGCGGCGCCGTACAGAGCCAGCGCCTTGGTCAGCTCCTTGGGGCGGGAGCCGAAGAGCATCATCAGCAGGGTCAGGGCGGACGGGGCGATCAGCGCGGCGCCGACGCCCTGCAGGGCACGGCCGGTCAGCTCGACCCAGACCTCGGAGGCGAGGCCGGCGGCCAGGGATCCCGCGGCCATCACGGTCCAGCCGGCAACGAAGATCCGCTTGGCGCCGAACAGGTCGGACAGCCGCCCGCCGAGCAGGAGAAGCCCGCCGAAGGCAACGACGTAGGCGTTGAACACCCAGGACAGGTTCTCCGGGGAGAAGCCCAGGTCAACCTGCATCTTGGGGAGAGCGACACCGATGATGGACGTGTCCATGATGACCGCGAACTGGGCCAGGGCTATGAGGACGAGCGCCGTCCAGCGGCGGGGACTGGGAGGTGCGGTTGGGGCTGACATAACTATCTCCTATACCGGAGGGGGGTATCTCCTCGGGATCAGCAATATACCCCCCTCGGGTATTCCGAGCCGCCTCGGTCCCCGAATCGCCGACGGAAACCGGTGCCCTCGAAGCAGTCGCGGGCATGTCGTCCGGCGTCCACCGGTGCTTGCCCTTGGGCGGTGAGGCGATCGCGGCGAACCGTTCCTCGTCGTTCTCGATGCGGGCCGGGACCCGGTGGACGGTGCAGGAGCCACCCTTCTTCGTCGACGCCTCCATCGATCTGTACGTCGCCGACGCGGTCGAAACGGCGACCGAGCGCGGCCCCCGTGACTCGTCCAGGCGTCACCCACCGGGCCGACTGGCAACGGCCCGACCTTCGGGGCGTGTCGGGAGTGGCGGTCCGTCGTTGGTCGACGTGCGGGCAGGGTTCGTCCGGCGAGCGGTCCGGTCGGCGGACCACCGGGAAGCCGGTTCCGGGACGGAAGCCGGTTCCGGGACGGAAGCCGGTTCCGGGATGAAGGAGAAGCGCGATGAGCGTGGGGATGCGCAGCACGGCAAGCGGTGCGGTGAGTGGTAACCAGGTGGCCCTGCCGCTGAGCCTGCCGCGTCATCGCTGGGGGACCGGCGGCATCGTGTGCACCGCCCTGTTCCCGGCTGCGGTCCGACCGGGGAGGAGAGGTCGAGGACGGGTGTCCGGCCTAGATGGAGGCGACTGTGGCGGCAGGTGAGCCGGTGGAGCACCCGGCGGTGGCGGAGATGCTCGCGCTGAGCGGGCGGGCGATGCCTCTGTTGCGTGAGTGGGTGGCGGGGGAGCCGGGCTGCGGTGTGGCGCGGGCGCTGCTGGCACTGGCGACCGGGGACAGCCTCGACGACGCGGCGTTGCGGGAGCAGTTGGTGGTCGCCCACCGCGATGCGCTGGCAGCGGGGGAGTGGCAGGCGAGCCTGGTGTACGGGGTGTTCCTGTACACGCACCGGCAGTACCGGCCGGCGGCCGATCACCTGACGCTGCACTTCGACCGGTGGCCCGCCGACGAGGTGGCGGGGCTGATGCTGGGAGCCTTCTCCTCCTGCGGGGATCCGGCCTACCGCGCGCACGGCGACGCTCTCGTGGAGCGGCAGTCGGTGCTGGCAGGCCCGGACAACTGGCCGTGGACGAGCTGGCTCGCCTCGACCAGGTCGGAACAGGGGCGGGTACGGGAGGCTCACGCACTGGCCGAGCGGGCACTGGACCTGTACCCGCGCGCGGGTGTGGCCGTCCATGCCCTCGCCCACGCGGAACACGAAATGGGACTCGGCCGCGCTTCCGTCACGTTCTTGGACAGCTGGCTCGCCGCTGACCCGCAGGCGGTGCAGCTACGTCATCTGAACTGGCACGCGGCGCTGCAGTCGATCGCCGCCGGTGACTTCCCGGACGCGCGACGGCGGGCGGACGCGGCACTGGGGCATGCGGATGTCGGGATGCGGGCCGCGACGAACTGGCGCCTGCTGCTCGCAGGCCAGGCACCGGCCGGACGCAGCGATCCGGGCCATGTACGGGAGTTGCTGAGTGCCCCGGGCGGGACGGCGGAGGTCTTCCATACCTTCAACCTCGCCCTCGCCCTGGCCGTGGAGGCCGCGACCGACGACCTGCGTGCCCTGGCCCGCCGGGCCGCCGCCGATGAACGCCCCGACTACCGCGAAGTCCTGGCCCCCGTGGTCCAGGCGCTGGCAGAGATCACCGCGGGCCGCCCGCGGGCAGCGGTGATTCTGCTGAGCACCCTGGGCGAGAAGGCGGAGCGCATCGGTGGCGTACGCGTGGAACGCGAAATCATCCAGGACACCCTCGCCCGCGCCCTGATCGACTCCGGCGACCACGTTCGCGCGGCCGGTCTGCTCCACCACCGCACGACCACCCGCCACCACCACACCTACGAGGACCTCCTCCTCACCACCGCCGCGCCGACCGGGGTGACCGTGTCCCGCTGACCCTCCCCGCCCCCTGCGCGGGACCCCGATCCACCCGACCGTCGCCTTCCTGCTGGAGATCTTCCATGGTCGTGCCCCAGATGATCGTCGTCTCATTGCGAGGCAGCGGCACCCCGCTCCTTGCCGACATCACCACCGCCCTCGGCTACACCTCCTACGGCACGATGAGCGGCGACCCGCGCGGAGGCGACGACCGGCCCGGCCCGGGTGAGGTCCACCCCCTGCTGGAGGCCGCCTTCGGCCAGGACCGGGCCACCCTGCTGCTGCACGAGCAGAGGCAGAACCGCGAAGCACTGGAGGCCGCCTTCCAGGAGGCGGTCAGCGCCCTGTGGCGGGTCTGGTGGATGCGCCTGGGCCAGCCCACCACGCTCGCCTCACCCGTCGACCCGGGCACCGAGGCCCGCCTGACCGGACTGCCGGACACCGCACTGCTGAAACTGCTGCCGGGCCGTGGCTGCTGGTACCTCACCGGCCTGGACCTCCAACGGGCCGACGCCGGATTCCTGCGCGCCTGGCACGCCGGGCGGCAGCCACCCATCGTCTTCCACCACCGAGACATCCGCGACCGGATCATCAGCCAGATCCGGATGCTCTCCCAACCCGCCGACCGCGTCGGCTCGATGCCCGAGCACCTCATCTACCGTGACGTCCTCGCCGCCCTGCCCACCCTGGACGACCGGATCACCCTCGCGCTGACCGACCCCGGCTTCCCCGGCATGGAAGAAGCCCGGCGCAGCCAGTGGCTGCTGCACCACCCCGCGGTCTGTGTCATCACCCACGAAGAACTCGCCGGAGCCACCACCGGCGCCCGTGCACAGGCCCTCACCCGACTTCTGCACGCCGTAGGCCATCCCGACCCGTCGGCGGCGCTCGCCACCGCACCACTGGTCACCGACGATGACGCCGAAGTCGCGGTGGGCACCGGACGGGCGCTCTTCACCCCCGCCCACGAAGACCTGCTCCACCGATACCACGGCGACCTCTTGCCGGCGAGGCCACCGCGGAGCGGTGTGCTCCCGGTTCGGCACAACGCCCCGGCGCCCACGGGGTGACCTCACGGAGATCCCCGCACCGCACGCCCGCCGTCGGCGATTTGGCGCCGCTACGCGTCGCGGCGCTCCGGCTGCCTCCGCTCGGCGGCGCGAATCCAGACCTCGGCGTCATACAGCGCATAGGCGCGCGGTCGCTCAGAATTCAGAGCCGCCTCGGTCATTTCCCCTCGAAGACGGCTCGGGTGGTGGTGACGACGGCGCACTTGCCCGCCGCCCAGCGCAGCGCCATCGCATGGTCCGCCGCGGAGAAGTCGGCCACCGCGTCGGCCACCACGAATGCCTGGATGTCCCGCATCCAGGCGTCGCACGCGGTCATGAGGACACCGATGTGGGCGTACACGCCGGTGATGACGAGCTGATCGCGGCCCTGTTCACGCAGCCGCTCCAGGAGATCGGTGCGGACGAAGCCGCTGTACTTCCATTTGGTGAGCAGCGTGTCGCCCTCGTCGGGCGCGACGTCGTCCGCGATGGCGGCGGCGTACGGGTCGGCAGGCAGGCCCGGACCCCAGAAGTCCTGCTGCAGACCGCGCTCCTCGGCGCTCTGGCCGCCCGGCTGCGCGGTGTAGAGCACCGGAACGCCGAGGCGCGTCGCCTCCTTCTTCAACGCCGCTACATGGGACAGCAGTTCGGGAATCGGTGAGGCCCCGGAGTCATAGGCCGACAGGAAGTAGTTCTGCAGATCGTGGACGAGGAGCACCGTGCGTGACGGGTCGACGGTCCACTCGACCCGGTTGGCGGGCAGCTCGTCGGCGGTCGGCATGGGGTACGGGGCAATAGCGGGCAGGGCCATGGTGCGGGAGATTCCGTTCGGGGTCGCTGGGAAGCCGGGCCGGCGCGCGGGCCCGGGAGGGTCAGGCGTGCGGGGAGAGGGGGGTTTCACGGGCGGCGGCGGTCCGCAGGTCCTTCTTGGAGACCTTTCCGACCCCGGTCTGCGGGAACGCGTCCACGAACTCGACCCGGTCCGGCACCTTGTACGCGGCCAGACCCCGGCCCCGTACGAACCGCTTGATGTCCACTTGCTTCAGCGGACCGGCGCCCGAGCGCAGGATCACATACGCGCAGACGCGCTCACCCAGATACGGGTCGGGCTCGGCCACCACATTGGCGTCGTGCACGGACGGGTGGGCGAGGATATGGTTCTCCACCTCCTCGGCGGCGATCTTCTCACCGCCCCGGTTGATCTGGTCCTTGGCGCGCCCCTCGACGACGAGGTGGCCGCTCCCGGTGACGCGGACGACGTCGCCCGTGCGGTAGAAGCCGTCCTTCGTGAACGAGCGGGCGTTGTGCTCCGGCGCCCTCCAGTAGCCACGGATCGTGTAGGGCCCCCGCGTCAGCAGGTGGCCCGTCCCGCCCGGCGCCACCTCGCGGTCCTCGTCGTCGACGACCAGGATCTCGTCGTCCGGAGAGATCGGCCGCCCCTGAGTGGTGACGATCACCTCGACCGGGTCGTCCAGCCGGGTGTAGTTGACCAGCCCCTCGGCCATCCCGAAGACCTGCTGAAGGGTGCAGCCGAGCGCCGGCCGTACCCGCCGTGCCGCCTCCTCACTGAACTTGGCACCGCCCACCAGCAGGACGTCCAGGCTGCTGAGGTCGTGCGCGGTGCGGGTCGCCGCATCGGTCCACAGCAGGGCCAGCGGCGGGACCAGCCCGGTGATGGTCACCCCCTCCCGCTCGATCAGCGGGAACGCCACCTCGGGGGAGGGCTGCGGGCACAGCACCACGCGCCCGCCGGCATGGAGCGTACCGAGTGAACCGGGGGAGGAGAGCGGGAAGTTGTGCGCCGCGGGCAGCACACAGAGGTAGACGCTGTTCTCGTCGACCCCGCAGATCTCGTTGGAGCCGCGCAGCGAGTAGATGTAGTCGTCGTGGGTGCGGGGGATCAGTTTCGGTACGCCGGTGCTGCCGCCGGACAGCTGGAGGAAGGCCAGGTCGTCCGGGCGCGGAGCGCCGTAGCCGACCGGATCCCGAGCCACGTCGGACAGTGCCTCGAACCCGCCCGGATCCCCGGCGGCGACGAACACGTGCCGCAGTGTGCCCGCACCGGCGCGGGCCTTCGCCGCCAGCTCCCGGTAGTCGTAGCCGCCGTGTTCCGCCGGGATGACGTACGCGACCGCCTCGGTGAACTCGCAGAAGTACGAGATCTCCGTCTCGCGGTGAGCGGGCAGCGCGAAGACGGGCAGCGCGCCGATCCGGAACAGTGCGAAGACGACCTCGAAGAACTCCGCGATGTTGGGCAGTTGCACCACCACACGGTCGCCCTTGCCGATGTTCCGGGCGAGGAAGCCCGCCGCCAGCCGGTCGGCACGCCGGTCCAGTTCCGCGTAGCTCCATCGGGTTCCCGCGACGGGATCGACCACGGCGATCCGGCCCGGGTGCGCCTCGGCCCGCTCCCGGAGCATGGAGCCGAACGTCTCGCCACGCCACCAGCCGGCGGCCCGGTAGCGTTCGGCGAACTCCGACGGCCAGGTGGGTGCGTCGTTCGTGTTCACAGCTCGGCCCCCACGGCGCTGAGGAAGGTGCGGAACTTGGCCGCCGTCTCGGCGGTCTCCGCCTCGGGCTCGGACGCCGCCACGATGCCGGCGCCCGCGTACAGGCGCAGCGTGCGTTCCTCGGTCTCGGCGCAGCGGATCGTGACGACCCACTCGCCGTCACCCCGGGCATTGCCCCAGCCCACCACGCCGGTGAAGAAGCCCCGGTCGAACGGCTCGGTCTCCGCGATGACCTGACGTGCCGTCGGAGTGGGGGTGCCGCACACGGCGGGCGTCGGATGCAGGGAGCAGGCGAGAGCCAGGGCCGAGGTGTCGGGAGCGGTGAGCGTGCCGGTCACCGTGGTGGACAGGTGCCACATGGTGGCGGTGCGGATCAGCGTCGGCCGGGCGGGGACGGTCAGCTCCGTGCAGTGCGGGGCCAGCGCCTGGTGGACCGCGTCCACGACGACGGCGTGCTCGTGGAGATCCTTGACGGACTCCAGCAGTGTGGCGGCCCGGCGGACGTCCTCGGCGAGGTCGGCGCTGCGCGGGGTGGACCCGGCGAGCGGATTGGCGACCACCTGCCGCCCCTGCCGGGAGACCAGCAGCTCCGGACTGGCGCCGATGAGGGTACGGCCGGCCCCGGTCGGCAGCGCGAAGGTGTAGCCGAGGGGGTCGCGGCGGGCCAGGCGCTGGAGCATGGCGGGCACGTCGAGAGGGGTGCGGGAGGTGAGTTCGAGGGTGCGCGCGAGCACCACCTTGCTGAACTCCCCGCGCCACATGCGCTCCACGGCCGAGGCGACGCCCGCTCCGTAGACCTCGGGTTCGGGCACCGGGCGTATCCGCCAGTCCGCCGAGCCGGACACGCCGACGGGCAGGGCGATCAGCGGATCGGAGGCGAGCGGCGGCGCGACACGCAGTGCGCCCGGCACGCTCAGGGCGGCCGGTGCCTCGTGGTCGAACGGGATGGCACCGATGACCACGGGCGATTCCTGTCCGGCGGCTCCGGCCTCGGCCAGGGTGGCGTTCACCCGCTCGTCCAGGGGCCTTTCGTCGTGCGGTACTTGGCGCGCCGCACCGTGTGCCAGCAGGGTGCGGTCAGGGGTGGCGAGGAAGCGGTCGCCCGGTGTGTAGGCGTCCAGGAGCGAGGTGGCCGCGCCTACGGCCGGGTGAGCCGGATCGGCCGGGGATTTGTGCGTGGCGACCTGGGATGCCGTCGACACGGGGACTCCATTCTCGATGATTCCGCCAGCGGGTGCGGGGGGATGAGGTGTACGGAAGAGCTGAGGACGGTTCAGCGCAGGGTCGCGCCGCCGTCGACGTACAGCTCCTGCAGGGTGATGTGCCGGGCGCGGTCCGAGGCGAGGAACGCGACGGTGTCGGCGATGTCCCCGGGGGCGGCGATCCGGCCCAGCGGTATGCCGGTGCGGTAGGTCGCCGGGTCTCCGTCGATGACGCGCTGTTCGGCGCCGGAGTCGGTCCACAGGGCGCGTTGCATCGCCGTGTCGGTGGATCCGGGTGCGACGACGTTGCACCGTACGCCGCTGCGGGCGAGTTCGAGGCCCAGGCATTTGGTGAACGCGGCGGCCGCCGCCTTCGAGGCGGCGTAGGCGGCCATGCCGGTGCGGGGAATCCCCGCGGCGTTGGAACCGACGGTGATGATGCAGCCGTTGCCCCGGCCCGCCATCAGTGGTGCGACGGTCTGCGAGACGTTGAAGACACCTCCGGCGTTCACCGCGAAGGTGTCCGACCAGTCCTCGGCGGTGAGTTCGGCCGCGGGGCCGGTACGCAGGATGCCCGCGACGTTCACGAGCACGTCGACGGGGCCGAGTTCGCGTTCGGTGCGCGCCACGGTGCTCACCACCGAGGGCCGGTCGGTGACGTCCATCACGTACGGCTCCAGCCGGCCCGCCGAGCGTTCGCTCCCGGGTTTCTTCGCCTGTCGCCGGTTCCACGCGGTGGCCAGGGCGTCGATGCCGTCCTGCGCGCGGTCGGTGGCGGCCACCCGGGCGCCGAGGGTGGCGAGCAGATCGGCGACAGCCGCCCCGATGCCTTGTGCGGCACCGGTCACCAGGACGGTGCGGCCATCGAACTCGCCGCTTCCGCCCGGTATGTGCTCAGGCACGAGCAACCTCCTACGGAATGTTGGGTAAGGGTAACCTAAGTTGCAACGACCGCCCGCGAGAGCGTCGGGTTGTCGATGTTTACTTAGGTTAGCCTCACCTTACATAAAAGCCGCGTAGGAGGCCACGGCCTCTGTTCCCGAACATGACCCCCGCTTCGCCCAGTTGGGAGGAGGGGATGGCCCGTGAGCTACTGGGCGCGGGTGCGGAACCACTCGGCGGTACGCTCCAGCCCCTCTCGCAGAGGCACGGGCTCGACCTCGGGGAAGAGGGAGCGCAATCGGGCGTTGTCGGCGTGGGAATGCCGTACGTCGCCCGGACGGGCAGGGAGGTATTGGGGGGTGAGGGGTTTGCCCAGTACGGACTCCAGCTCGGTGATCAGCTCCAGGAGCGAGGTCCGGGTGCCGTAGGCGAGGTTGACCGGCTCGGCGGAGACGGCTCCTCGCAGGGCTGCCCGGGTGAGGACCCGGCAGACGGTTTCGACGTAGGTGAAATCGCGGGTCTGGTGACCGTCGCCGTGCACGAGGACGGGTTGACCGGCCGCCATCGCGCTGATCCAGGCGGGCACCACCGCGGCGTACGCGTGCCCGGCGGGCTGTCCGGGCCCGTAGACGTTGAAGAAGCGGAACGGAAGCACCGGTAGGCCGTAGCAGTGGTGGAACGCTCCCAGATACGCCTCGGAAGCCAGCTTGCTCACGGCGTACGGACTGAGCGGGGCGGTGCGCAGCCCCTCATGCTTGGGCAGCTGCGGATTGGCGCCGTAGACGGAGGACGAGGAAGAGGCGATCACCTGCACCCCGCCCGCGCGCCGGGCGGCTTCCAGTACGCAGAGGGTGCCGGTGGCGTTGGCGTGGTGACTGGCGATCGGATCGGCCACCGACCTGGGCACGGAGGGGAGCGCGGCCAGATGCACGATCGTGTCCACGCCCCGGAACACCCGGTCCAGGAGGGCGCCGTCGAGGACGCTGCCCTCGGTGAAGTGCACGTCCAGGCCGCGGAGGTTCTCCTTGAACCCGGTGGACAGATCGTCCACGACCCGGACTTCGGACACCTCGGGTCGCCGCGTCAGCGTGTGTGCGAGGTTGCTGCCGATGAATCCGGCGCCCCCGGTGATCACCATCTTCATGCCCACCACTCCTGGTCTGAGGGTCAAGAGAACGTCGATATTGGAGCCGTCGAGCCGTCGAGCCGTCGAGCTGTTGAGCCGTCGGCCCGTACGGTGGGCCGAGTTGTCGGCGCGGAGACCGGCTCGCGAACATCAAGGAGTGCGCGCTCCTCGGTGCGGCCCCGCCCCGCCTCGGCGGAGCAGGCTGATGACGTTGCGGGTGATGGTGTCCACCAGCGGGTCAAGGGCCAGCAGCCGCGCCCAGTCGGTGGTGGCCGCGTTGAAGACCGTGCCGCCCCTGGTGTAGAGGCCGAAGGTCGCCGCCCTGCCCGGGTCGGTGTCCTCCCGGACAGCGGTGTTCCAGCCGGAGCCCGGGGCCGTGGGGAGGTCGGCCGCGCCCAGGATGGTGAAGTCGGCGGGCGTGCCGTCCGTGCCGGTCGCGACCGCCCGTCCGAGGGCGTCGCGCCGGTGGGCGGCTCCGTCGCATTCGTAGCCCACAAGGGCGTGTTCCTCGCCGAGGACGTCGCCGTCGCTCAGTCCGGTGCCCGCGAAGACGGGGTGGCCGGTGTGCTGGAGCGTGAATCCCAGGGGTTCGCGAGGGCCTTCCCAGTGGCCGCCGCCGTTGCGGTAGCTGACACCGATGAGGGAGTTCTCGGGTTCACCCTCCCACCAGTGGTCGGGGGCGCCCCGCATCCGGTCGGATTCGGAGCCCTGGGGGACTCCGGGCGGGTATTTGGCACATCTGATGGCCGTGCCGTCGGCGGTCGGCGTGACCCGCCACCAGCAGGTGTTGGCCCCGAAGATAGCGATATTGCCCCCCTGGTCACGGAAGGCGGTGATGTGCCGACGGGTGCGCGCACTCCAGTACTCGTCGTGTCCCGCGGAAAGCAAAAGCCGGTATCCATAGGCGTGTTGGGGGCTTTCGTCGAGGTCGAGGTCGGTGCAGTAGTCGACGGTGTGCCCTGAGGCCTCCAGCCAGGAGATGAAGGGAGCGTCCCAGTGGGCGAAGGTCTGCCGCGGCGTCCGCGGATCGTGGGCGTCGGGCAGCCCCTTCACGGGGCCGCCGATTCCGCCTCCGGGGCGGCGCAGAGTGACGGTGCGGTACGCCTCGTCGTGGGGGAGCGCCCCGTACATGCTGGCGCCGCCGCTCCGGTTGTACGCGTGATAGGTGAAGACGGGCACCTTGTACAGGATGCGCGTGTGGCGTGCGGGTTCGCGTGCCGTCACCACGAAGAGCATCCGGGAGTGCCGGGCGTCCAGGTCCGCGGCCCCGGCCGGCGGCGGGACGGCGGGCCGGGCGGTGCCGGCGCTGAACACCGCGACGTACACCCCTGAGGGCCAGTCCCCGGGAACGGCGAAGTCATGGCCGGGCCAGTGCCAGTCCGCGTCATGGCGGCCGGGGGGCGCGTACCGGCCCGGTCCCGCGGTACTGCCCATGAGACGGGGGCGAGCGCCGCAGCGGTAGAAGTCGGCCCGGAACCGGTCCGCGCGGGTCGAGACATGGAACCGCAGGACCTCCCCGGCCCGAACGTTCGGCCGTGCGGGATATCCGTCCACCGCCGCCCCGGCGGGCAGCGGAGCCTCGCCGCGCGCGGCGGTACCGGGGAGCGCGGCGGCGTCGCCCCAGCTCCGCGCGGCACCAGGCGCCGTCACTTCGGGAGCCCGGTCTCCCCGGTCCCGGGGCGGGCCGGGGGGCCGATGTCCGCGAGGACGTCATCGGCCCGCCGGCGCCAGGTGTAGCGCTCCAGGACCTGACGCCGGGCCTCGTCGCCGAGACTGCGCCGCAGGGCCCCGTCGGCGACGAGCTCGCCGAGGGCTTCCGCCCACGCCGCCGGATCCTCGGGCGGGCGGAGCAGGCAATTGACCCGGTCCTGGAGGACTTCGCGCAGAACCGGGAGATCGGAGGCGATCATCGGCAGCCCGTGGGACATGTACTCGAACACCTTCATGGGGGAGGCCCAGCGCCCGGTCTCGTCGAGTCGGCCCCAGGTGTAGACCTTGGTCTCGTAGGGGGCGAGGACGATGTCGAAGAGGCCGTAGTAGGCCGGGAGCGTGGATGGCGGCCGGTGCCCGTGGAAGTACACATGGGAGGCCCGGCAGGTCTTTTCCCAGCGGGCCCGGTCCTCGGCCGTGCCCCCGACCAGGTGGAAGTCGAGACCGGGAAAGCGGTCCGCGAGATCGAGGACGAGGCCGATGCCGCGTCCGTCGTACAGGTGCCCCACATAGCCGACGCGCGGTACGTCCGGGCGGCCCGGCAGCTGCGGCGCCTCCGTCGTCGCGTTGGGACCGGGAGGGTCGGCGCAGTCGGGTGCCACGAGGATCGGCAAGGTGCCCAGGTCTTCGTACTTCTTCCGCAGATCGCCCGCGAGGGCATGCGTGATGGTGACGACGCGGGCCAGACCGGGCTTGCCGAGCAGTTTCCTCTCGGTCCCCACCGGAACCAGGTCCTTGCGCAGTTGGTGGACCTCGTACACGAAGGGCGCCAGATCGGAGAGGACGGACAGGGCGTAGGGGTCGCGCCCGTAGACGATGTCCGGGAGGGGGCCGCGGGCCACCATGTGGCGGATCGTGTCCGCGCGCCGCCAGTATCCGCTGGGTGTGTGGTCGGGGGCGGGGACGAGGCGGATCGGGAAGTGGTTACTGACGCCGTAGTAGGTGTACGGGTCCTCGGCCGGGTCCGAGCCGGGCATGGAGTAGAGGGTGACGTCGTGTCCGGCCGCGGCGAAGGCGTCGCACATGCGCATGACGTGGACGCCATTGGCGAAGAGGGAGGGGATGCTGCCGCCATGCAGGTAGCTGATGCGCATGGTGCCTACTCCTGCGGGTCCGATGATGCGGGCGACCGACGGCGGTCTGTGGCGGTGTCGCGGCGAAGCGCGGGGTTTACGGCGGGGACGCGGTGAAGCGCGCGGTCCGCGCCGGCGTCGCGACGTTGCGCGGGGGCGCGGTGAAGCGCGCCGTCCGCGGCGGGGCTGCGGTGAAGTGCGGGGTCTGTGGCGGGGTCTGTCGGATCCACTGGCATCTCCTCGTGTGGCCGCGACGAGTGGACAGTGAGTGAGGGCCTCTGCCGGTCCTCCCACGGCGTTGTCGGTCCCTACCTCCCTCTTCGACGCGCGGTCGCACGCCCCGGGCCCCGCACCCCGATCTGATCGGGTCGGGTGCGAGGAAACGCCGCGGGCGCGGCCACGGCCGCCGGTCGGGCGAGGTCATCATCGCGGGTGCCGGTCAGCGTTCCAAGAGCGGCATTTCAGCCTTTCCCACGGTCTGATTCGCGCTCGCGGGACACGCCCGGCGGGACACCCCCGGAGGAAACCCGCGGCGCCGTGCACGCGGGAGCGGGGCCAACGGGCCTCCGGCGGACGACGGCCCGCCCCCGACCTCGGTGCCGTCGGCCGGGGACACCCGCGCCGAACATGCCCCGCGCCTCAGCGGGCCACCTTTGAGCCTCGTCCCAGCGAAACGAGCCGGAGCGGCCTCCCCTCTTCCGGACAGAGAGTGGCTGGACTGCGCCGGTTGCCCTGCCGGACAGGCCGGTCCTCGTCCCGTGGCCCGACCCGGCGCGCGGCCAACTCCCGTGGGTGGAAACGCTGTCGACGGAGGAACGAGAACCGCAGGCCGTAGCCGATGCGCGACTGCCGTTGCCGGGCTGGACGTGACGGGCCGGGAATGTCCTGGGCGGGGCTCTTCCGGGTCGGCCTCCCGCCCTCTCCGTCCTCAGCGTGACGATCCGACCGCACCTTGTGATCACGTCGGTGCCGTGCGTACCTTGGCGCCGCCGGGACTCCCCGTCGGACGTCGGTGGAGCCGGTCGCCGAAGGGAGATCGATATGCACGAGGAAATCGAGCAGGTCCCCGAAGAGGAACTGCCCGAGCTGGCACTGATGATCGACGTGCCCAGCTGACGGCAAGTCACCTCGGACGGCGGGCCGTTCAAGGCCCGCCGTCCCCCAACGGCGACACGGAGGTACCCGCGGTGCGAGTGGAGCCCGACGCACGCCGAAGCGCTGAAGAACGTTCCGCACTGGCGCGCATGACCCGGTCGGCCCTGGAACGAGCCGGGCTGGACGTCACCCCGGAAGAGGCCGTGCACCCCGCGGTCGTCGAGGCCGCGCACATCGCTCAAAGCGTCCTGCGAAAGGGACCTCCGGGCCCGGAACACCTCGCGCGCCTCTCGGGCATGCTCGACCGTGCCCGGTCGGGCATCGCGGACACGCCACCGTCCGGCCTTCCCTGGCCGGTCGGGCTCGCCGCGCCCCAACCCCACCTCGAACGCAGCGTCGCCCGCGCGCTGAAGGCCGTCCCCCGCACCGACGCCGACTCAGGCGCCCGAAGCGGCTCGGCAGTCGTCGCGTGGCGCGAAGGGGATACGGAGGTGATCCGCGGGACGATCGCCCTCCTCGCCGACACCTGGCCGGGCGCGTATGCCGAACTGAAGGAAATCCTTCTCCAGACAGTCCTGCTGGACGGACCCGCACTGGACGGTTTCACGGATTTCGCGGTCCATGGCGCCGTGTTCATCCGGCGCGACCGGCTGCGACCGGACACCGTCGGACTCCCCGGAACCGTCCGGCTCGCCGAGGCACTCGTCCACGAGGGCACCCACACCCGGTGCAACGCCGCCTCCGTGGCGGCGGAGCCGTTCCTGCGGCCCGCGGCGAACGGCGGTCCACTGGTCACCACCCCGCTCCGCCTCGACCCGCGTCCGCTCACCGGGCTTTTCCAGCAGATGGTGGTCCTGGCCCGGAGCGTCCTGCTGTACCGGCGCCTGCTCGGGGAGACCTCGGCGGACACCCGTACGACCGCGGCCGCGCGGGCACGCCACGACGATCTCGCCCGCTCCGCCGCCGATGCCGTACACATCATGACGGGACACACCGAAGCGCTCACCGACCATGGTGAGGCGGTCCTGAAGGATGCCGCCGAGGTGGTCCGGGTGCGTGCCTGATGTCCGCTTCTCCGTGGGAACCACAGGTGTTCACCCCCTACGCCGCCTGGCCGGAGGTCGTTTTCGCGCGGGTCGCGGCACGCTCGCCGCAGTTCGATCCCGTCTGCGCCGCCGGTAACCGGCCCATCGTGGTGGGCAGCGCCGCCGGTCACCGTCCACCACGCGTCGTCGCGAGCGCCCGCGGCGAACTCCTCGAACGCGTGAGCAACATTCTCGCGGGCCGCGACGCCGAGTCGGACGCGGGGATCGTGGCGACCCATGGCGAACTGCGCCGCAAGGGGATACCCGCCCTGGATCCCGCGGACCTGATGCCCGGAGGCCCGGCCGGTACCCCGGACGACTCCCGCCACGCCCGTCGGCTCTGGGTACGCGGCCGCTCCCTGCGCACCGGTGCGGACACGCACGTACCGGCCGGTGCCGTCTTTCTGCACCACCGGCCGCCGGTCGGCTGCGACCCCGGTCCCGGCGCCGGGTCCACCGGTCTCGCGACACATCCCGACCCGGAGGCCGCCGTCCAGCACGCCGCGTGGGAGGTTCTCGAACGCGACCTCATCCGCCGGAGCTGGTACGGACTCTCCCGCGCTCCCGAGGTGATTCCCGCAGGTGAGCTCCCGGGACCGCTGGCGAACCTCCTGGACGGAATCGGCGTGACGGCGACGGTGCTCGACCTCCCGGCACCCGTCGGATCACGATGCGTCGCCGTATGCCTGCACGCACCGGACGGGACCCGGCAGACGTTCGGGGCCCGCTGCGGCCCGGACGGCCAGGGGATCGCCCCGTTGATCGAGAAGGCCGCGTACGAGGCACTCATGGTGCGCTGGAGCGTGCACACCCCGGTGGCCGACGACACCTGGACGCGCTGGCAGGGCCGCGACGCCCCGGACTCCGCCGTCAAGCACGCGCTCTGGGCCTACCACCGGCAGGACAGCCTGCGCCTGTGGACGGAACGACCCCCGGTGACGCCCCGGGAAATCCCACCGCCATCGGCCGGCCCGGACCGCTCCGGACCCGGATCGCGCACCGGCCCGGACCGCTCCGGAAGCGGATCACACACCGTCGCCGAACCTTCCGGCACCGCCGTGCTGTCCACCCACACCGGCCAGGACCTCATCCTGGTGGATACGACGTGCGAACCGGCGCGGGGTCTGGGCTCCGCCGTGGTGCGCGTCGTGGCCCCCGGCGCCCACGCCCTGCCCACCGGTCCGGACGACGAACGCCACCTTCCGGCCGCTCCGGGCCCGCACCCCTTCGGCTGACCGGCGGGCGCTCGCAACGCCCGCGCCCTCACCCCCATCCACGCGGTCCGGCCCGCGCCGCGGGGACCGAACCGACCGCAGGCCGAGGAGACCCCGACCATGTCCACGTTCCACGACCACCCCGCACCCACGCCCACGGCGGCGGCAGACGGTGCCCCAGGCAACGCGGGCGGCCCAGGCAACGCTCCGGCACAACCTTCGGCCCCATCCCAGGGATACGCCGACCTCCACGCCGACGACTACGACCGCTGGTTCGGCAAGCCGGGCATCACCGCGGCGACCGTCGACACCCTCGCCTCGCTCGCCGGTGACGGCCCCGTCCTCGAACTCGGCATCGGCACCGGGAGAGTCGCGTTGCCCCTGGCAGCGCGCGGCCTGGACGTCCACGGTGTCGAGGCGTCGGCGGCGATGGTGGCACGGCTCCGCTCAAAACCCGGCGGCGACCGCGTCCACGTCACGTTGGGCGACTTCGCCGACCTGCCGGTCGCCGACACGTACTCCCTCGTCCATGTCGTCGGAGGCACGTTCTTCGAACTCGCGGGACGCGACGCCCAACAGCGCTGTCTGACGGCCGTGGCCACCCACCTCGAACCCACCGGCGTCTTCGTCCTCGACGCGCATCTGCCCGAAGCCCTCGCCGTGGCCGCGGCATCGGGCGTACCCGAGGTGGTGTCCGAGACCGACGAGCACCTCATCCTCTGCCACCGCAGGATCGATCCCTCGACCCAGACGTACCAGTCGCACTACCTCATCCACGAGGCGGACCGCACCCGTCACCTCAGGGTCCGCTTCCGCTACGCCTCACCGGGCGAACTCGATCTCATGGCCGAGCGCGCCGGACTTCGGCTGCGACAGCGCCTGGGTTCCTGGCGAGGCGGCCCGCTCGCCCCGGACAGCACGTACCACGTCTCCGCCTACGAGCTCCGCTGACACCCCCGCCGCCCCCGCCCCGCCCCGTACCCAACCACCCGCGCCGATCGCCCGCGTACCCGTCAGCCGACGCTGCCTCCACCCGGCGGCGGGCGAAAGGCCGCGACCGGGCGGCCGAACACCATCCCTGGAGCACTCGTGACCTACGCGGACCCCGAACCGCCCCCTCACACCGTGGACTTCCCCTTCCCCCATCACGACGGCCTCGGCCCGCTCCCGGAGTTCGCCCACCTGCGCCGCGAGGCGCCCTGCGCCCGAATCCAGCTGCCCAGCGGCGATCCGGCCTGGCTGGTCACCCGATACGCCGACGTGCGCACCGTACTTGCCGATCCGCGTTTCAGCCGCAGACGTGCCACCCAGGGATCAGGGCCGCGTATCGCGCGTGTGCCCACCCTGCCCGACTCGATACTCGCCGCGGACCCACCGGAGCACAGCCGGCTGCGCAAGCTGGTCGCCCCGGCCTTCACCGTCCGCCGCGCCGAGGCCATGCGGCGGGACGTGGCCCTGCTGGTCGAAGAACTCCTCAGCGGGCTCGCCGCCCACGACCGCCCCGCCGATCTGGTGGCGCTGTTCGCACGCCCCTTGCCACTGGCCGTCATCTGCGACCTGCTGGGCGTCCCGCGGCAGGACGGCGACCGGCTCGACACCTGGTGCGACAGGCTGCGCAACCTCACGGCCAGCTCCGACACCGAGGTCACTGCCGCTGTCGGAGAGATGACCGGCTACCTGAGCGCACTCGTCGCCGCCAAACGCCGCCACCCCGGCGACGACCTCCTGAGCACCCTGATCTCCGCCCGCGACGAGGACGATCGGCTCAGCCAGGACGAGCTGATCTCCTTCAGCCTCGTGCTGCTCGCCGGAGGGTACGGCACCACCGCCGACCGGCTGGCCGGCATGGCACACCTCCTGCTGGACGAACCCCAGCGGTACGAGCGGCTCCGGCGCGAGCCCGACACCATTCCCCAAGCGGTGGAGGAGCTGCTGCGGTACGCCCAGACGAATGTTCAGGCGAACCTGCGCGTCGCCACCGAAGAAGTGGAACTCGGCGGGAACATCATCGCCGAGGGCGACGCGGTCATGGCCGTCAACTCGTCCGCCAATCACGACGAGAGCGTCTTCGAGAACCCCGCTCTGCTCGACTTCGACCGTGACCGCAATCCGCACATGGGCTTCGGCCACGGTGTCCACCACTGTGTCGGAGCGCAGATTGCCCGCGTCCAGCTCCAGGAGGCCCTGGCCGGACTCGTACGCCGATTCCCTGGCCTGCGCGCGGCGGCCCCGCCCGAGTGGAAGACCGGCCTGAAGACCCGGGCACCTCGTTCGCTCCCTGTGACCTGGTGAGCCGTCCACCGCGAGCGCCCCATCGACACCCGTGCCGTGCCCGTGCCCATGCCCGTCCCCGTACCCACGGATCGGAAGGCTCCCGTATGCAGCGCCTCACCCTCAACAACGGCATCTCCATGCCGCGGGTCGGCCTCGGTGTCTGGCCGCTGACGGACGACCAGGCGTACACCGCCGTCACCCACGCCCTTGAGTGCGGCTACCGCCGCATTGACACCGCCCGCGTCTACGACAACGAGGAGGGTGTCGGCCGCGCGGTCCGAGACACGGGGATCCCGCGGCAGGACGTGTTCCTCACCACCAAACTCTGGAACGCCGACCACGGATACGACGCCGCACTCCACGCGTTCGACGCGAGCATCCGGCGCTTGGGCACGGACTACATCGACCTCTACCTGATCCACTGGCCCACCCCTCGGCGCAACGCGTACGTCGAGTCGTACAGAGCGCTGGAACGGATCTACGCCGAGGGGCGCGCGAAGGCGATCGGCGTCTCCAACTTCACCGCCGCGACCCTGGACAGGCTGCTGGCGGAGACCGGCATCGTGCCGGCCCTCAACCAGATCGAGCTTCACCCCTACTTTCCGCAGCGCGCCATGCGCACGTACGCCGCCGAGCGGTCCATGGCCACGGAGGCGTGGAGCCCGCTCGCCCAGGGGCGGAAGCTGCTCGCCGAACCCCTTCTCGCCCGGATCGCCGAGGAGAAGGGGAAGTCACCGGCCCAGGTCGTCCTCCGCTGGCATCTCCAGCTCGGGAACACGGTGGTTCCCAGGTCCGTGACCCACTCCCGGATCAGGGAGAACATGGGTGTCTTCGACTTCGCGCTCAGCCCGCGGGACCTGCGGGACATCGCCACCCTGGACAACGGTGCCCGGATCGGACCCGACCCGGACACCGTGAACCAGTGGTGAGCCGGCACCAACGCTGTCCCGCTGTCCCGCTGTCCCGCTGTTCAGTCCGCGTTCGGTTCGGTCGGTTACCGGGGCTGCGGTGCCTGCGGTATGTGGAGGAGATAGGGGGCGACGTAGCCGTGGTAGGCGTGCCTGCGATCGGCCGGGAGGTCCTGCCAGCCGGTGATCCGGCCGCGGCACAGCCGGGATCCGCACTGGCAGCGAGGCGGGAAGTGCTGGACGGTGTGGTTCCGCATGGCGTAGTCGAAGGTGATCTCCTGCCCGACGTGAACCGGGAAACGGGCGACGAGGTCGTGGGCGCCGGAGCCGTTGACCTGGACTCCGCAGTTCGGATCGCACGAGTGGTTGACGCGGGGCATCAGTCCGGCGTGCCGGATGAACCGGTCCGGACCGATCTGTGAGGCGTGGGCATCATTGCGGTCGAGTTCGGCCTTGATCGCACCGGCCAGAACCACCTCCCCGACCCGGAACGCGTGGGTGGCGAAGACCCCCGCTCCCTTGCCCGGCGTATCCCGCAGCTCCGTCCCCGGGCTGTGCGTCGGCTCGCCCGGTGCGGGGGGCGGGGTGGCGGTCACGTGGTCGGGGTGCATGCGGAGCCCTTCGGTCGGTAGTGGCGGGTTTTTGTGCGGCCCGCTGAGGATCGAACTGCTCTGGACGGCGCCGGAACGCTGTCGTGTTCCATACAAGCGGCCCGTTACCCCGATGGGCAGGTGGATATCAGCCACGAACTTGTTCGTACCGAACATGTTCGGTACGCTGTTCGCATGCCTTCGAGAACCCCCGTGCCCCGCAGCCGTCGTGAGCGGCCCGCCAAGCCCGCACTCACCTACGAGGGCATCGTCGCCACCGCGGTCCACCTGATGGAGACCGAGGGACTGCAGCGCGTCACGATGCGCCGGCTCGCCCAGGAACTGGACACCGGACCCGCCTCGCTGTACGTGTACGTGGCCAACACGGCCGAGCTGCACGCGGCGATCCTGGAGGAACTCCTCGGCGCCGTCGATCTTTCCCCGGTGGACGGCGAGGGAGACTGGCGCGGGCGGCTGACGCTGCTGCTGGAGTCCTATACGCACATCCTGTTCCGGAACCCCAGCCTGGCCCATTCCGCCCTGGTCGCCCGGCCCTCGGGCCCCCACTACCTGGCCCTGGTGGAAGCCGTTCTCTCGCTCCTCCATCAAGGTCAGGTGCCCGATGGGCAGGCCGCCTGGGGCGTGGACGTGCTCCTCCAGGTGGCGACCGCCACCGCCGCCGAGCAATCGGGCCGTGATCAGTCCGCCGACGCGGCGGAAGAGCACGACGCCCTGGTCGCCGCACTGCGCGAAGCCTCCTCCGACACGCACCCGCGCATCGCCACGCTCGGCAACGACCTCGTCTCCGGCACCCCGGGACAGCGCCTCGCCTGGATCTTCCGCGCGGTGATCAACGGCACCCGTGTCACCCCGCGGAAGACACCATGACACCCCTGTCCGCCTGCGGCTTTCCGCCCCCGGACCGAAGGAGAGCACGTCCATGAGCACCTCCACGAGCACCACACCCCACTACCCCATTGCCGTCGTCGGCGCCGGACTCGGCGGCCTCACGCTCGCCCGCGTCCTGCATGTCAACGGCATCGCGGCCACCGTCCTCGACCTCGAAACCTCCCCGGACGCCCGCACTCAGGGCGGCATGCTCGACATCCACCAGGAGACCGGACAGGCCGCCCTGCACGCCGCTCGGTTGCACGAGCGGTTCCTCACCAAGATCCACCCCGGCGGCGAGGCGATGCGCGTCCTGGACCGGCACGCCCGTGTCCTGCTGGAGACAACCGACGACGGGACGGGCGGACGGCCGGAGATCGACCGCGGGGACCTGCGCGACCTGCTTCTCGGCTCCCTGCCGGACGACACCGTCCGTTGGGGCAGCAAGGTCACGCACACCCGGCCGCTGCCCGACGGACGACACGAAGTCACCCTCGCCGACGGCACGGTCTTCACCACCGGCCTGCTGATCGGCGCCGACGGCGCATGGTCCCGCGTACGGCCGCTGCTGTCCGGCGCCACACCCGCGTACTCGGGGATCGCCTTCATCGAACTCGACCTCCTGGAGGCCGATGCCCGCCACCCCGAGTCCGCGCGACTGCTCGGTGGCGGCATGTTCTTCGCCCTCGGCGACCACAAGGGCTTCCTCGGCCACCGGGAGACCGACGGCAGCCTGCACATCTACACGGCGCTCCGGACCGCGGAGGACTGGCTCTCCACGCTGGACTTCAACGACACGGATTCAGCCAAGTCCGCTCTGCTGCGGCAGTTCACCGACTGGGCACCCGAGCTGCGCGGACTCATCACCGACGCGGACGGCCCGCTGGTCCCTCGGCTGATCCACGCCCTGCCCGTCGGCCATCGCTGGACGCGGGTGCCGGGCGTCACGCTGCTGGGCGACGCGGCACACCTGATGTCCCCGTTCGCCGGCGAGGGCGCCAACCTCGCCATGATCGACGGCGCGGACCTCGGCCGGTGCCTGGTCGAGCATCCCGGAGATCCCGAGGCGGCTCTGGCGGCGTACGAGGCGATCCTCTTCCCCCGCAGCGAAGGAATCGCGCGCGAGTCCGCCCAAGCGCTTGAGGTCATCTTCAACGACAGCGCACCGCAGCCACTGGTCGACATGTTCACCGCCTTCGACGCGGAGTCGGTCTGACCTGGGGGCCGGCTGTCCCCACACCCAACCGGGCGCGCACCACCCGTGGGAGAGACGCGCGCCCGGTGCGTCACTTCGTGCGGTAGGCGTCGATGACGGTCTGCGAGAACGTGGCACTCTTCCGGTCGATGCCGTCGGCGCGGAAGGAGACCGAGCCGCCTGCTGCCGGGTTGGTCAACAGCCCCTGTCCGGTGCCGAGGGCGGGGCCGGACACTCCGGTGTTGAAGGTCTCGGTGCAGGTTCCGCCCGCCCGGTACGACCGGGCCGGCTCGGGGGGGCGGCCCGCGCACCGGGTCCGCGGGTTGGACGGGTCGGGGACGCGAGGTTTCGGCAACGTTGTCATGGGCATGCCACTCGACGTGTCGCCCGACGCGCGCCGACCAGGAGGCAGCAGTGAAGCACAGAGCAAGGATCCGCAAGGCGTCTCTCGTCCTCGGCAGCGCGGTCATGCTGATCGTCGCCTCCGCGGGCAGCGCCTTCGCCGCCCCGCCCAGCGCCCTGCCCGCCCAGGCGGACGGGCTGGAGCAGACCTTCCAGCCCGCCTTCGACTACGACGGGGACGGCTGCTATCCCACCCCTGCCATCGGCACCGACGGAACCATCGCTCCCGGTCTCAACACCACCGGAGCCGTCAACGGGAGTTGCCACGACGCCGGGGATCTGGACAACACCAACGGGTACGCGCGCTACAAGTGCAACAACGGCTGGTGCGCCATCATGTACGGCCTCTACTTCGAAAAGGACCAGGCTGTGGCGGGCAGCGGTCTCGGCGGGCACCGCCACGACTGGGAACACGTCGTGGTGTGGGTACAGAACAACGAGGCACGGTACGTATCCACCTCCGCCCACGGAAATTTCGACATTTACGGCAGTGACCAGATCCGGTGGGACGGCACGCATCCCAAGGTCGTGTACCACAAGGACGGTGTGAGCACGCACTGTTTCCGACCGGCCGGCTCCAACGACGAGCCGCCGGAGAACCATCACCACAGCTGGCAGTTCCCCAGCCTCGTCGGCTGGAACGGCTATCCCGCGGGCCTTCGGGACAAGCTGTCGCAGGCCGACTTCGGCAGCGCTGTCTTCGGTCTCAAGGACGGCAATTTCAATTACCACCTCGAAAAGGCCAAACCGGCCGGCATCTCCTTCGACCCCAACGCCTGACGCGCGCGCTCCGAGGAGGGCCCGAGGCCGCCCCGTACCGGGAGGGTCGCCGGTGCCATCGGCGTCGGAATGAACAGCGGCGCCCCGCTGCGGCGGGTGGTGGCCGTACCAAGGTCCTCGACGCCGCCGGGCACACGGCGGATACCCTGCTGCGCACCCATTCCGCCGACCACCGCGAGCGGTTCGCCCGCATGGACCTCTCCCTGGGCGACTCGACCGCCCAGCAGCGCGCCATGGACACCCGGGAACGGATAAAGGCCCGCCACACCGAGGGCACCTCCGACCCGGAACTGGAAGCCGCCTATCTCCAGTACGGCCGCTATCTGACGATCGCCGGATCCCGCGGCAGCCTCCCGCTGAACCTCCAGGGCCTGTGGCTGGACGGCAACGACCCGGACCGGATGGGTGATTACCACACCGACATCAACCTCAAGGTGAACTACTGGATGGCCGACCGGGCCGCCCTGCCCGACAGCTTCGACGCCTTCACCGACTACTGCCTCGCCCAACTGCCGTCGTGGACCGAACTCACCCGCACCCTCTTCAACGACCCCCGCAACCGCTACCGCAACTCCAGCGGGAGGATCGCGGGCTGGACCGTTGCGCTGCGGGAACGGCTGTATCTGGCGCCCGCGCCCCGCTGACCGCCCGCGGCGCGGAAAGCTTCGGCTGGACCAACGCCTGGCGCGGCCTGTGCTGGGCCAGACTGAAGGACGCCGACAGCGCCTACCGGTTGATCGTGGACAACCTCCGCCCCTCGACGGGCGGTGGCAACGGCACCGCATCCAACCTCTTCGACATCCACGAGGTGGAGAAGGGACGCGGCATCTTCCAGATCGACGCCAACTTCGGCACACCCGCCGCGATGATCGAAATGCTCGTCTACTCGCGGCCCGGTCACATCGAAGTGCTGCCCGCCCTGCCAGGGCGTGGGCGGAGTCAGGATCCATCACCGGTGTCGGAGCCCGCGGCGGCTTGCCCGGCGGTGGCACTGCGGACCAGGGGTTTTCCGTTCGGGCGGGAACGGGGCGACCCTGGGCAACCCCCTCGCAAGGGGGCCTGCCCAGGGTCGACCTGCGGTAATCCGCCTCCCGGGGTTACGGGTTGGCGGTCACCGTGCCGGTGACCACGGGCCCCTCCTGGGGCTCCCACTGGTCGTCGTAGGTGATCAACTGGAGCTTCAGGAACTCATCGGGTTCGATCTCCCCGTCCGTGACGGTGGGCACGCTCACCTCGGAGCTCAGCGCCCCCGCCGGCACGTCGGCGTACACCGACGGCTCTTCCTCGATGCCGGACAGAGCTCTGGCCGGGGCGGGCAACTGGCTGAAGTTGTAGTCGAGCCACTCCGGGTCGACGTCCATGGTGGACAGCTCCGGACCCCCGGTGACCGGGAGGATGGAGAGCATGCCGGAGATGTCCACGTCGGCGGCCTCCGACAGCGTCATCCGCCATACCAGCGGCCGTCCTTCGGTGACGCGGTCCGCGACGGGCGTCACGGTCACCTTGGGCATCGGGTCGTCGTCGAGCGTCGTCACCCCGCCGCGGTGGGAGCCGACCACCGCGCCGTGCACCGCCTTGACGTACGCCTCCTGCGACGTGCCGAAGCTGTAGCGGGTGTTGCCCCGCACCTCGACCGGCACGTCGACGGCATGGGTTCCGGCGCGCACGGTCACCGTGCGGTACGTGACCTTGCCCGTCTCCGGCTCGGGGACGAACAGCCGGACCTGGCCGCTGCCCTTCCCCACCACGCGCACGGGCACGCGGTAGTGCCGTACGCCGGAGTCGCCCTCCTTGACCGTCAGCCGGCCGACATCGACGCGGGGCATGGCCGCGGGCTTCACGGCCGGAGTGCCGGGGCGCCAGCCCCAGGCATCCACCAGCCACGCCCGGCCGGAGCCGGAGCGCGGGGTGAGCTCCAGGGAGGTCACCCGCTTCAGGTCGAGACCGGGACGGGCCGCGGACAGCGGCACCCGGATCTCACGTCCCCAGTAGGAGGCGGTCCGGTCACTGCCCGGCAGCCCGTCGACACGGACCCGGCCCAGCGCCGCGCGGCGGCCCGAGGCGTCGACGACGGCGACGTCCAGCTGGGTGCCGGTGGTGTTGGGCGGCACGATCACCCGAAGCGTCAGCGCCTCGGCTCCCGACAACGAGACCGGGCGCGCGGAACGGATCCGGACCGGTGATCCGGCCTTGGACCAGGTCATCGACACCGCGTCGCGTCCGGGTTCCGCCGGGGCCTCCCAGGCGGCGAAGTGGGGCGATGCCCCGGCCACGTCGGAGGGGAGGCAGGCGCGCGCCGGGTCGGAGTCCACCGCCGCGCACAGCCGCCCGCCGCGGACGGAGACGGACGGGCCGGGCAGGAAGGCAGGCGTGCGGTGCGCGCCGACGGCGTTGGTCAGCACCCGCGCGGGGTCGGCCGAGGGCATGCGTACGCCGGAGCCGTCCAACAGCGGTCGGGCCCGGTCGTCACCCGCGACGAACAGCCGGGCCGAAGCGGCGATGTACGCGGCCCCGGCCGTCTGCTGCTGCGAGGCGGTCAGCCGGGTCTTCGTGCCCGGGGTGCACACCGGGTCCGCCGCGTCGTCGGACGAGAAGTCGTCCTCGGCGGGCGCCTTCGCCTGCCCGGGGGTCCACTCGCTGTTGAAGAAGTTGTGGTTGGCGCCGGTCATGTAGACCGCGCTGTGCAGGGCGGCACCGCGGCTGACGCCGCGCGTCCCGTCGGCGTAGATCTGGCCCTGCAGATCGGACACGTCGCCGTCGCAACCGGGCAGGATGGTCGTCGACGGCACGTCGGGAACCGGGTTCTGCCCGAAGATGGTCGGCCCGATCAGCACATTGCCGCGGATGTTCCAGCGCACCGGACCGCGGTAGCCGTCCTGGTCGGCGGGCGGCGGGGAGAGGCTGTCGAGCGCGGCGCGATTGACGCCCTCGCCGCCGCGGGAGTGACCCACGAGCAGCACCCGGGACAGGTCGGCCGGGGAGACCGCGCGTACGGCGGCGGGAGCGGCGCCGCGGTGCGCGGCCCAGTCCGCCAGGCGGGCGAGGTGCAGGCGCACGAGGGAGGAGCGGGCCTGAGCACCCCCGTCCTCGGCCTGATCGTCCTGCGCGTTGATGCCGTTGGCGGAGATGGACACCGTGACATAGCCCTGCGAGGCCAGGAGCTTCTGGGCGCTCCGATAGCCCTGGTAGCTGGGGACGGATCGGGTGCCCGGCTTGCAGGGCCAGTCGATGCCCTGGTCGCCCGCCGTGCTGTAACACGTGTAGTGACGGCCGTGCAGGAACAGGGCCAGCGGCCGCTTGCCCGGGGCGCCGACGGGTCCGACCACGCGGGCCCGCATCTCGACCGCTGCCGGGAAGCCCGGCAGGCGGACCGACGTGAGCGCGTACTCGCCCGTCGCGGTGCGGTAGCGGCCGGGGAGGCCGGGATCGGTCTTCGCGGCGGGCAGCGTGGCGGCGGGCCGCGCGGGTGGGGCGAGCCGCGGGAGGCGCGACGCCGCCCGCTTCCCCGCCTCGTCCAGCCGGCGTCCGGCGGCCAGCACGCGCAGATCCTCCGCCCGGCCGAGCCGCGCGGTGTCCAGGGACAGCCGGAACGACCGCCGGTCCTTCGCCGCCACGGGCAGCCCGAGCAGCCGGTCCCCGGTGTAGAACTCGACCCGTGCGTCGCCCATCGGCACCGGGTCGGACGAAGTCCAGATCAGCTGCTTCCCGGCGCCGCTGTCGGCGAACCGCCACCCAGGGGGAAGGTTTCCCTCGGCGTTCGCGGAGCGCGCGGACCGCAGTGGGTCCGTCGTCGGCAGGGCGTGTGCCGATCCCAGTGTCGTCGCGGCCAGCGCGAGCGCCGCCACGGCGGCGCCGGCCACGTGCAGGACCCGTATCAAAGTGGTACTCCTCGGCATCACTTGCGTTATGGAGCCCCGGTCATCTCTGAGGCTCTTGTGCCCCCGAGGACGGAAACCTGTGGCCAAGGGTTGCCTCGTAGAAGGGAATTCGATGCCGAACGACCGTCGCCGCGAAGGAGACGGCGGTCCAGGAGAGGCCCCGGAACCGCCGTTCTCCGCCGCCCGGCCAAACCGTTCGTGCCGGTGCCGCCCGCCGCCGTACTGTGACCGGTCGACAACCGTGGGGCGCGCGGGCGCTGCCCCGGGCGGCCCCACGGGCAACCATGATCATGCGGAGGGCCGGACACAGTGGAGCAATACGGGGGATGGGCCGACGAGCACTACGGAGTCATCGCCGACACGTTCGCGCGGAACTTCGCCGACTTCCCCGAACTCGGCGCAGCCGTCACCGTGTTCGTCGACGGCCGCAAGGTCGCGGAGCTGTGGGGCGGCGTCGCGGACCGGCGGACCGGCCGGTTGTGGGACCAGGACACCGCCGTACCGGTCTTCTCCTGCGCCAAAGGCATCGTGAGCCTGTGCGCCCACCTCCTCGCCCAGGAGGGACATCTCGACCTGGACGCCCCGGTGAGCCGGTACTGGCCCGAGTTCGCGCGGCACGGCAAGGAGCTCATCACCTGCCGCACGGTCCTCGGACATCGGGCGGGCCTTCCCGCCCTCGACCGAACGCTCACCTTCGAGGAGATCGCCGCCTGGACACCGGTGATCCGGGCCGTCGAGGAGCAGAAGCCGCTGTGGGAGCCGGACACGGCGTACGAATACCACGGCCATGTCTTCGGCTTCCTCATCGGTGAGGTCATCCGGCGCATCACCGGTCTCACCCCGGGCGCGTACTTCCGCCGCGCCGTGGGCGATCCGCTGGGGCTACGGGCCTGGATCGGCCTGCCCGCCGAGGAGACGGACGGCCGTGCGCGGCTCGTCGAGGCCGAGGGGCGGCCGGGCATGCCGGGGCCCGAACACCTGCTCACCCGCATCGTGACGATGAACGGGGCCCTGATCTTCCCCGGCCTCGACGAGCCGCACGGCTGGAACGACCCGGCGTTGCTCGGAATGGAACTGCCGGGAGCGGGTGCCACCGCGTCGGCGAGCGGCCTGGCCGGGCTCTACGCCGCTGCCGTGACCGGAATCGAGGGCCGGGAGCGGCTGCTCGCACCGGACACCGTGACGGACGCGGTCCGGGAGGTGTCGTCCGGCGAGGGCTGGCTGGGCTTCGACGCCGGGGCTCGCTGGGGCTCGGGCTTCCTCCTCGACTCGTCGGCGTTCCGGCCGATGCTGGGGGAGCGCGGTTTCGGCAACGACGGAGCCGGTGGCCAGTTCGCCTTCGGCGACGACGAGTTCGGCGTGGGTTTCGCGTACGTCGCCAACCGCATGATCGGTCACGGCGACGCCCGCGCGGACCGCCTGATCGCGGCGGTACGCACCTGCCTGGCCGGCTGACGTCCGCCTGGGGGCGGGACACCGGTTGGCCGTGGCCTGCGCGGGCGAGGTGGGCAGCGTGGCCTCCGCGGGCGGCGTGGGAGCGGAGGGGGCTGTGCCCGGTGTCCCCGGCAGCCCGGGGGAGGGCTCAGCTGACCCCGTCGCCGGGCGCCACCGGGTGCGCCTCAAGGTCAGGGTCTGCCAGGATGTCGGCGATCAGGTCGCTGGAGCCGCCGACGTACGTGCTCACCAGGTCCACGTCACCGCCCAGGCACCAGGCACGGCCCTGCGGCCACCATAGGTCGGGCAGCTCGGCGAACTCGTCCAGGGACACCGGTGTGACGGCTTCGGCGAGCGTCCCGGCGAGCAGCACCTCGTCGCGGCCGGGGGTCTCGAAGGTGGGTACCCGGTCGAAGTCCCACCGTCCGTAGCCGCTCCACAGGCCGAACCAGCAGCGCTCGGCGGTCCGGGTGTGCCGGGCCAGGACGGGGATGAGGATCCGGGCGACAGCGGGCGGGGTCGGTCCCTCCGCCGGATGTTCGTCCCAGACGCCGGGCAAACCGTACTCCGAGGCGTTGTGGTAGTCGCGGTCCATCCCGATCACATCGTGCCAGTCCGTGCCCGGCACCACCTCGCGGCCGTGGGCGGCGGCCACCGCCGCCCACCGCACCGGCAGCTCGCCCAGGGAGGCCGGATGCAACACCCGTGCGTAGGCGGCGAATCCGGGTGCGGCGACGCCTGCCACCGTTCCGAAGTCCCCGTACCCCGGAGCGCGCTCGGTGAGCCAGTCGGCCGGGCCCGCGACAGCCGTCTGCACGCGGAGGCGTCCGTACCGTTCGGGAGCGGGATCCCGGTCCACCGGGCGATAGTTGTCCATCCGCACAGTCTGCCCGGCGCGCCGTACCGCCAGGGTAGGGGTCCCCCCCGGCCGTCATGTGGTGGCGGGACCCCCGCCGCACCGCTCCCCGCGTCGCGGTGCGGTGGGGGAGGGGTGCGGTGCCGTACGAATCCTCAGGCCGGGACCGGCGTGCGTGGAGTGCGGTCGGCCGCTGTTCTGGGCTCGTCGGTGGTGTTGTGCGGCTCACCGGCCGGCTGCTTGATCCAGCAGGCGAATTCCAACAGGATCCCGTCGGGGTCCTGGAAGTACATGGACCGTACGTACACCCCTTCCTGCAGACGGGCGGCCACTGTCGTCGGGCTGTCGTCGTGGTTCATGACCGGGCTGACCTCCACCCCCTTGGCGATCAGGCGGGTGCGGTACTCGTCGAACCGCTCCGGCGGCACATGGAAGGCGACGTGGTTCATCGAGCCGACGGCACTGAGGAACTCCCCCTGGCCGGGGAGGGATACGGGGGCGGAGATTCCGGGCACGCCATCGGGGGCGTCCGCGAACCAGAAGAAGGCCACGCAGTCACCGCCCCCGCAGTCGAAGAAGAAGTGCTGGCCGGTTCCCCCAGGGAGCTCGATCGTCTTGATGAGCGGCATACCGAGAATGCCCGAGTAGAAATCCACGGTCCTGCGCATATCCGCACAGACCAAAGCCAGATGGTTGATTCCCCCGAGTTCGAACTCGGTGTTCCGAGGTGTCATTTCTGGTACCTCCAGTGATACGGGACAGCGGTCCCGTTGTCCGGCCGCCGCCCTCCCGTGAGCGGCGCCAATCACCGAGTGTGGCGTACGGGTCATGACTGGATCAACGGTGATGCACGGACGGTGCGGCTTCGGCGGTCGGGCCGCCGCCTGCTCGGGTGGCGCCTCGCGCCGCGAGGACTGTTTCGCGGAAGGAGGCGACCGCTGGCCGGAGAGCACCACCGGGGAGCCCGGGGGAGTGCCGCGCGGTGAGACGCACCATATGAAAATGAGTAATTTGATGTTATATGGGTTACTTATCGCATATGACTGATCTCGACTACGCAGACAGGTCCGACTTCGAAGACGCCGAGCGGGGATTCATCGCCGCCCTGGCACCGGCGGTCGTCCGGACGGACGACGGCCGGGTGATCTGGGACGGCGACGCGTACGCGTTCCTGGACGAGGAATGCCCGGACACGGCGCACCCGAGCCTGTGGCGGCAGAGCCAGCTGTGCAACAAACAGGGTCTGTTCGAGGTGACCGAGGGGATCTACCAGGTCCGGAATCTCGACCTGTCGAACATGACGCTCGTCGAGGGCGATACCGGGGTCATCGTCATCGACCCGCTGATCTCCGCCGAGACCGCGGCGGCGGCGCTCGCCCTGTATCGCGAGCACCGAGGAGACCGCCAGGTCACCGGACTCATCTACACGCACTCGCACGGCGACCACTTCGGCGGCTCGCTCGGCGTCCTGCCGCACGGTCACGCCCCGGTGCCGGTGATCGCCCCGGCCGGGTTCCTGGAGCACGCCGTCGCGGAGAACGTGTACGCGGGTGGCGCGATGACCCGCCGCGCGGTGTACATGTACGGCGCCGAACTGGACAAGGGGCCCGCCGGTCAGATCAGTGCGGGCCTGGGCATGACGACCTCCAAGGGCACCATCACCCTCATCCCGCCGACGCTCGACATCACCCGCACCGGCCAGGAGGAGACCGTCGACGGGGTACGGATCATCTTCCAGATGACGCCGGATACCGAAGCACCGTCGGAGATGAACTTCTACTTCCCCGACCGGCGCGCGCTGTGCATGGCGGAGAACGCGACACACAACATGCACAACATCCTGACCCTGCGCGGTGCGGTGGTCCGCGACACCCGCATCTGGGCCCACTACCTGAACGAGACCATCGCGCTGTACGGCGACCGGGCCGAGGTCGCGTTCGCCTCCCACCACTGGCCGACCTGGGGCAAGGACCGCATCGTCGACCACCTGGCCGGCCAGCGCGACATGTGGGCCTACATGCACGATCAGACCCTGCGCATGACCAATCAAGGACTGACCGGCAGCGAGATCGCCGAGCGGATCGAACTGCCGCCCGCCATCGCGGGCCGGTGGGCGAACCGCGGCTACTACGGTTCGCTCAGCCATAACGTCAAGGCCATCTACCAGCGCTACATGGGTTGGTTCGACGGCAACCCCGCGCACCTGTGGGAGCACCCGCCGACCGAGCTGGCCACCCGTTTCGCCGCCGACTACGGCGGCGTCGCCGCCCTGGTCGCCAAGGGGCAGGAGTACGCAGCCTCGGGAGACCTGCGCTTCGCCGCCACGCTGCTCGGCCACGCGGTCTTCGCCGCCCCCGGCGACACGGCGGCCAAGGAGGCACTGGCTTCGGTGTACGAGAAGCTCGGTCACGGCTCGGAGAACGGCACCTGGCGCAACTTCTACCTGATGGGCACACAGGAACTGCGTGGCTCGGTCGCGCACACCTCCTTGGAGATGACCAACCCCGAGATGGCGATGGCACTGACCGTCGACATGCTCATCGACTCACTCGCCATCCGCATCGACGGGCCGCGCGCATGGACCAAGAAGCTCACGATGGCCTGGAACGTCACCGACGAGGGCCGCACCTGGCACCTGCTGCTGTCGAACGGGGCACTGACGTACCGCAGCACCGACGGCACTGCCGACGCGCACGGTTCGGCGCCAGCCGCCGACCTGACGCTGACCCTGACGAAGCGGCAACTGCTCGGCGTCCTCGGGGGCGCGGGCCTCGACGGCGTGAAGGTCCAGGGCGACCCACAGGTCTTCGCCACTCTCGCGGGCCTGTTCGACACCCCCGACCCCGACTTCGCCATCGTCACGCCCTGACCACCACCACGCGCACGACGCGGCTGCCCCGAGCCACGGCCGGGACAGCCGCATCCGCGCAGAGCGCACCCGCGCCGCAGCGCGGGCATGCGGGCCGGGCGGCGTGGACCGCGCTGACCGGCGACGGCCGCGGTCCGGCCCTCCTGGACCTGCCCAAGGCCGCGGTGCGGGCTCACCACACGCTCGGGAACGACCCTGCGCGCCCGCGCCCTGACCGGCCGGTACACCGGACGCTCCCGCAGCACTCCACGGAAGGAACCCCGTGAGCACGAGAGAGCTGGCCATGACCGTCGGCTTCGGATCCTTCGAGTTCACCGGAGGCGGCACGTTCATCAACCTGGTCGCGGCGACCACCAACGCCCTCAACGGCGCGCTGCTCGCCCGCCGTCCCGACCACTACAAGAACTTCACCGTGGTCGGCATCCTGCTGATGGCCCTGCTCGGCGGCATCGGCGGAGGTGTCAGCCGCGACGTCCTGGTGGGCCGTGTCCCGGCCGCACTCACCAATTCCTCGTACATCGTGCTGTGCCTCATCGCCGGAGTCATCGGCCACCACCTGGCCTACGGCAAAGGGCAGCTCTTCCGGGAGGGGCTCTTCCAGCTGGTCACCTCCTTTGCTCTGCCCTGGTACGCCATCGTCGGCGCACAGACCGGGGTGGACGTCGGCCTACCGGTTCTGGGCTGCCTCGCGCTCGCCGTCGTGGGCCCCACCGCGGGACGCTTCCTCATCGACGTCTCCTGCGGTGTCCCGCCCAAACAGTTCGTCCGCGGCGAGTGGTTCGTCGCCATCGCCACGCTGACCGGTGCGGTGTGGATCGCCCTTGACCAGCTCGGACTGCCCCGCGCCGCGAGCGCCCCGCTCGCGTTCCTGGTCGGCTTCACCGTGCGGCTCACGGCGCTGTACCGAGGCTGGGAGGAACCACTGGCCGCCGAACCCGCGGGCGTCTACCGCCACGACGACGGGCGCCCCTTGCTCGGTCGCAAGATCGCCGGAAAGTCCACCCGAGAGCTGCGCCTGCTCGGACTGACGGTCGAACCTGATGACGGTCCCGCCACCCCGCCCAAAAGCGCGGACCACAGCCCCCGTGACGACCAGTAGAACCCGAGCCACGCGGCTCGGGGGTGTCGCACGCCGTGCGCGACGTTTCCACGCCCGGCCGCGGGGGATGCCACGCCCGTCCACACGTTCGCCGGGGCCCTCGTCGCCGCAGTCCTGATGCCCGGCCCACGAATGGCCCAGCCCACAGGCCGAGCCCGCGTGGTCCCCCGACCATGAACACATGAGCGACACCGACAGCGCCCCTGACAGTGCCTCCGACGCGACGGCCGCTTCTCCTCCGCCGACGCTATTGCCGGACGTGCGGGACGGACTCGCGGACCTCTACCGGGACCTGCACAAGCATCCGGAGCTGTCCTTCGCCGAGACACGCACGGCCGGGATCGTCGCCGAGCGCCTGCGGAAGCTCGGTCTGCGGGTCACCACCGGCATCGGCCGCACCGGCGTGGTCGGTGTTCTCACGAACGGCGACGGCCCCCACGTCCTGCTGCGCGCCGACTTCGACGCGCTGCCCGTCACCGAACAGACCGGCCTGCCCTACGCCAGCACGGTGGACGGCGTCATGCACGCCTGCGGCCACGACATGCACGTCACCTGCCTCCTGGGCGCACTCGACCTGCTGGCCGGCGGCCGGGCCCACTGGTCCGGAACCATCACGGCCGTGTTCCAACCCGCCGAGGAGATCGGCAGCGGAGCCCAGGCCATGGTCGACGACGGCCTCTTCGACCGGTTCGGTACACCGGATGTCGTCCTGGGCCAGCACGTCGGCCCGTTTCCGGCCGGTACGGTCGGCTGCCACCCCGGTCCCGCGCTCGCCGCCGCCGACGCGCTCGCTGTCACGATGTACGGGAAGGGCGCGCACGGGTCACGCCCCGAGGCCGCCATCGACCCCGTCGTCATGGCCGCCTCCACCGTGATGCGCCTGCAGACCGTCGTCTCGCGCGAGATCGCCGGCGGCGACACCGCCGTCGTCACCGTCGGCGCGCTCAACGCCGGCACGAAGGACAACGTCATCCCGGACACCGCCGAGCTCAAACTCAACATCCGTACCTACACCGATGAGGTACGGGCCCGAGTACTGGAAGCGGTGAAACGGATCGTGCGGGCCGAGGCCGAGGCATCCGGTGCCACCCGCTCGCCCGACATCGATCCGATCGCCACCTTCCCCGTTCTCGTGAACGACGAGGCGGCCGTCCGGCGCACCGTCACGGCCTTCCGCGGCCACTTCGGCGCACAGCGGGTCTTCGACCCGGGACCCGTGACCGGCAGCGAGGACTGTGGGTTCTTCGGCACCGCGTCGGGCGCACCGGTCTGCTACTGGTTCTTCGGCGGCACCGACCCCGACACCTACCGGAAGGCCGCCGCCGCCGGAACAACGGCCCGGGACATCCCGTCCAACCACTCCCCGCACTTCGCCCCGCTCATCGAACCCACGCTGAGCACCGGCATCGAAGCGATGACCACAGCAGCCCTCACCTGGCTGTCTTCCAGGGAACGGTGAAACCCGCCCCTGCCGGCGCCACCCGCGAACGAACGGATTCGCACGGCCCGTGCACCGGTGATCCGGAGCCCCGCGGTGCCGGGCGAGGCGTTCCGCGCCGTGTCAAGGGGGTGTGGCAACACCTCTGATTCGGGGGGCCAGGCGTACGGATCTTGAGCCGGAAGCCTGCCAGAGTCGTCGGCGAGCGACCGATCGGCCCGCGCGGGGCGGGCCACGACCAGGGGGAAACTTCTATGCATCGCAAGCGTCCGGCTGTCGCAGCCCTGCTCGCCGCAACGCTGACCGGGGCGTTCGCGCCCGCGGCAGTGGCCCACCAACCCAACCCGGTGCAGCGGCAGTTGGACCTGCTGGTCGACCGGGGCGGGGTGCCGGGCGCTCTCGCGTACGACGGCAGGGCGACGCGTACCGCCGGTGTCTCGGACGTGGTCTCGGGCCGTCCGATGGCCGACGCGCAGGGCCGCTTCCGGCTGGCCAGCAACACCAAGGCGTTCACCGCGGCCGCCGTGATGAACCTGGTGGCGGACGGGCGGATCCGACTCGACGACCGCGCGGGCACCTACGTCCCGCAGCTCTCCGAACGCGCCATCACCGTAAGTCAGTTGCTCAAGCAGACCAGCGGGCTGCCGGAGTACTCCGCGCTGGTCGACTGGACCCGGCCCGGCACGACGGAGGACTATCTGGCCCTCGCGCTCAAGGAGAAACCCGTCTTCGAGCCCGGCGCCGACTGGGGCTACTCCAACACCAACTACCTGGTGCTCGGCATGGTGATCGACAGGGCGTCGGGCGTCGACTTCCGTACGTACATCGAGCGCACGATTCTGCGCCCGCTGCACCTGGACGACACGTACTGGCCCGCTCCCGGCGAGCTGACCCTGCGCGGGCCGCATGCCCGTAACTACGGTGTCCACCCGGCGCGTCCGGAGGACGGCCGGGTGGACGTGACCGAGCTTCCCGGGTACGAGTTCGGCGCATCCGGCGGCCTTGTCTCGACGCCCAAGGACCTCAACGCCTTCTGGGACGGCCTGTTCGGCGGGCGGCTCCTGCCCGGTTGGGCGCTGCGCCTGATGACCCACGACACCACCGCCGTCGGCGACCGTGACGTCTACCCGGCGGGCAGCCGCTACGGCTACGGCGTCGCCTCGATCCCGCTCAGCTGCGGCGGCGTCTACTGGGGCCATGGCGGCGATCTGCCCGGCGACTCGGTGGGCGGCGGCCGGGCCACGGACAACCGTGGCACCGTGACGGTCTACACCACGACCTGGGCGGCCGAGGGCGAGAATCTGCGTCACCTCCAGGGGGCCGTGGACGCGGCCCTGTGCGCCAGGGGCCGCTGACCATTGACCTCGGACGTCCGCCGCCCCCGGCCTGCGGTCCGCAACGACCACAGGGAGGAATCCTCCGATCGGCCAGGGTGAGGTGCGGGAAACCCCGGTGACCTGAAACCAGTTCCCTGCCGGTCACCGGGGCGCCCGCGTCACCACGGAGACGCCGTAGGCCGCCGGCTCAGGATCGCCCAGCGTTGCGGCAATTCCCCCCCCCGGGCCCTCCGGACGTTCGGGGCGTCAGGGCTTGCGGGCGAGGCCGCCGTGCTCGCCGATGGGTTCCGGGGCGGTGGAGGTGAGTTCCGGGCGCCAGAAGGGAACCGAGACGACCCCGGGGTCCAGGAGCTCCAGACCGTCGAAGTACGCCGCGATCTCGTCGACGGGACGCAGGAAGTACGGGACGGCGCCCGTCTCGTTGTAGGCGTCCTGGGCCTGCTCGTAGTCGGCGTCGGTGCCGCGTGAACCGTCATTGATGGAAAGGTAACTGCCGGGCGGCAGTCCGTTCATGAGGCGGGTGACGGTGGTGCGTGCCTGGTCGTAGTCGGCGACGTGGCCCAGGATGTTGCTGAGGATCAGGGCGGTGGGGCGGGTGAGGTCCAGCGTTTTCGCGGCGGCTGCCAGGATGCGATCCGGGTCGGACAGTTCGGCGTCGACGTAGGCGGTCGCCCCCTCGGGGGTGGAGGTGAGCAGGGCGCGGGCGTGCGCGAGGACCATCGGGTCGTGGTCGACGTAGACGATCCTGCTCTCGGGAGCGAGTCGCTGGGCGACCTCATGGGTGTTGTCCTCGGTCGGCAGGCCGGTCCCGACGTCAAGGAACTGCCTGATGCCCGCCTCGTTGACCAGATACGTGATGTTGCGGCGCAGGAAGGCGCGACTGCTGCGGGCGATGGTGACGATGCCGGGGAAGACGGCGCTGTACGCGTCGCCGGCCGCCTCGTCGACGGGGTAGTGGTCCTTCCCGCCCAGCCAGTAGTTCCAGATCCTGGCCGAGTGCGGCACCGACGTGTCGATCTTCTGATGCACCGCCGGTCCGGGCGTTCTGGCGTGGTCAGTCATGGGTACCGTCCGTCTTTCAACCGATGCGTGATGCGTGATGCGTGAACTGTTCAGCGTCCAACCTACGTTCCAGCAATCCGGGAACGTGTCTCAGCGCACGCCTCAAATGGGTCGATCGGCGATTTTCGAGCTTCCGCAGCCGCTGTACCGTCACCAGGCGTGGCTACCTCCCGGAACGAGGTGGACCCGGCCGCCGTGCGCCTTCACGCGAGGCAGTTCGCCCAGTGGTCCGGCACGGCGAGGACGGAGTTCCGGCTCGGGTCGGAGACTGCGGCGCAGCGGACGTTCTCAGGGGTTCGCGTGAAGGAGATGTAGGCCGGGAAGTTCTCGAACACGTTCAGCGTCATCGAGGCCGCACGCAGTTCGGCGCCGAACAAGGTGTGGTTCTCCGGCAGGGAAACGCTGCTGATCACGAACGGGGTCGCCTGCGGGTTCAGCATGGAACTGAAGGCCCGCACACCGAGCTTCGGCGGGACCGGGACACCCAGTGCCTTCCGCAGGGCATCGCGTTGCCGGGTGTCCCGGACTCGCGCCGTCTGCCGGCACACAAGGGAGACGGCTTCCGCGAACGATTCGATCCGGTGGGGGAACGTCAGGCGGTACACCCCGAGGCGGTTTCCCGCGTGGTGCCGTTCCTCCGGGGTTCTGGTCGACACCGCCACGCTTGCCACGATGTCGCGCCGGGATTCCGCGGGAACGCGGTCGCGCTGCCAATCGCCGAACGCCAGGCCGAGAGCGGCCAGGCTCACATCGTTGACGCTCACGCCGTAGGTGTCGGCGTAGGCCCGCAGGACCGCGACGGGCACGTCCCGGTATACGGAGCGCCCGTCCGTGTGGTGGGGAGCGGTGGAGTGCGGGGGTGACCATGCGGACCGGTGCACCAAGGAGGAGGCCATGTCCTTGAGAACGCGAGCCATGCCACGGACGCCGGGGCTTTCCGGGGGATGCGGCCGGGCGCCCTCGCCGGGCTCGTCCGGCAGCAGGGCCGTTGCCGCGTGGGTCGCGCCCACTCCGTCCAGGAAGCCGTGGTGGACCCTGAAACAGACCCGGAAGAACGCGCTCCCGGGATCTCCCGCGAGGAGCCGGACGTCCCAGAGCGGCAGTCCGCCGACGAGATCGAACGGGCTGCGGGAGACGCGGCCCGTCTCTTTGTCGATATCGCTCACGTCGGTGCCGAAGACGTTGCTTCCGAGGGCGGCGGTGCCGGTGTGGAGACGAGGAATGTGCGCCGCACGCTCCTTCACGCGCCCTACGAGCAGATCCAGGGTGGGCGGAGTTCCGCGATAGTCCATGGCCAAGGTGATGACCGGCTGGTCGCGGCCGTTGTACGAGAGATAGGTCCTGTCGAGCAGATTCGAGCCGCGGCCGGATGGCGTCAAGCCCGAGGCAGGCTCCTTCTCCCGATGCACAGGGAGACGGGTCATTTCCGTCTGCCCCAGGCGCTCACCATGGCCACGGCGGTGTCGGTGAAGCCGGGAGTGCGGTGCAGAGCGCGCATGGCCTCGATGTCCTCGTGCCGGAGAGTGCCGGCGGCGAGGTGCGCGGGAAGGGACTGCTCGAAGGTGGCCGTCCAGAAGGCGTCGGTGGCACCGCCGTCACCGATCGTTCCGGGCGTGGTCCGGGCCTGGACATCATGGAGGCCGATGCCGCGCAGTCGCTGTGGGAGGGTCTGGGCCCACCGCAGATCGGTGCCGACGGTCGTACGGAAGAGGACTTCGCCCGCCCGGGTGATCTTGCGGAGGATCGGGTGGGGTGAGGCGTCGACGGGCTGCACGGTGAGGTCCTCGACGACGAGCCAGCCACCGGGACGGACCCAGTGTGCCGCGCGTTCGAGAATCCGGTCGTGGTCCGGTAAGTGGCACAGCAGGGCGCGGGCGTGGACGAGGTCGAAGGAGGCGGCCGGGAAGTCCTCGGTGACGATGTCGTGCCGCAGGACCCGCACAGGCGCACCGGGCTGGAAGCGGAGGAAACGGATGTCGGTGTCGGTGGCGACGATGTGACCACGGGGGCGATGGGTGGCCAGCCAGGCCGCGATGGATCCGGCACCGGCCCCCAGTTCCAGGCAGACCGCGGTCTCGGGCAGGGACAGGCCGGTGAGGGCCTGGATGGTGGCGGGGTCGAACGCCGCTTCGAGCGTTCCCAGGCGCGACCGTTCGCCCGGAGTGTGATGGGCCACGTAGCTGCTGCCGTACCCGGTGGGCACGGCGGGCCGGTCGGAGGCGGCCTCGACGCGTGTGGTCACAGGGCCACGTCCAGGCGCGGGGGGCAGCGTTTGACGAAGCCGGCCGGTTCGGGGGTGAATCCGGGCGCCCACCGCAGGTCGGGGAAAGCGTCGAGCAGGATGCGCAGGCCGGTGGTCAGTTCGGCACGGACCAGGTGGGAGCCGAGGCAGAAGTGGCGGCCGGCGCCGAACGCGACGTGGGAGGAGGCCGCACTGTACTCGCGGTCGACGCTGTCGGTGCGGTGGAGGTCGAACTCGTCGGGCAGTCGGAAGCGTTCCGGGTCGCGGTTGGCCGCCCCGATCAGACAGGCGACCGTCGCTCCGGCCGGAACGCTGCCGGAAGGCAGCGCCACCGCCTCGGACGTCTGGCGCAGCACCAGTTGCATGGGCGCGTCCCGGCGCAGGGTCTCGGTGAGCGCACGATCGACGAGTGCGGGGTCGCGGCGGACGGCGTCCCGGACGCCCGGCTCGTCGAGGACGTTGACGATGAGGTTGGCCAGCCCCGCGTTGCTGGTTTCGCTGCCCGCGGTCAGCAGGATGGCGCAGCAGCCGCGGATGTACTCCTCGGACAAGGGCTGCCCGTCGACGACGGAGTCGAACATCACCGAGATGAGATCGTTGCCCGGCCGAGCGCGGCGGGCGTCCAGGTAGGGCTGGAGATAGGCGTAGAAATCGTCCCGGCTGGCCAGCCCGTAGGTGAGCAGGCCGGGGTCCTGGCGATAGTTGCCGAGATAGGAGAAACCGACCTTGGTCCAGTTGCGCAGCCGGGCGACCTGCTCGGGGGTGTCGGTGGGCAGGCCGAGGAGGCGGGCGATCACCTGGACGGGCAGGGGAGTGGTGAATTCGGTGATGAGGTCGGCGGTGTCATGGCCGCGGAGTCGCTCGACCAGCGAGGTGGCGACCTCGGTGATGGAGTCATGCATGACGGCCAGGGCCCGGCTGCGGAACTCCGGGGTGAGCAGGGCCCGGTGCGCGGTGTGCTCGCGGCCGTCCATGGACACGATGCTGTGGCCCAGGAGCGGGGTGATCTGCCAGGTGTAGTTGGCGTTGGTGAACCGCTGGTCCGTCAAAGCGGCGCGGACATCGGCGTGGCGGCTCAGCAGCCAGGTGTCGGTCGGCTCGTCATAGGCGATGGGGAAGTCGGTGCGCAGCTGTTCGTACAGCGGATACGGGTCCCTCTCGAACTGCCGGGACTTCAGCGTCGGCGTCGCCTCCCCGGTGTGTACGGACCCGTGACCGTCCTGCGCGGGGTTGCCGGACCGGAGGTGGTAGCGGGAGGTGGTGCGGTGCCAGTCCACGCAGGCCGTCATCACCTGCTCCAACCGGTCGGCCGCCCGCGCCACGTCCGGACGGTCGGCCTCCAGGAGGTCCTCGTGCCCGAGGTGGCGCCGCTTGACGGCGGTGAAGTCGCTCACCGCCGTCGCGAGCATCTCGTGTGCGGCGTCCACCGCCGCCTGCGGAGCCAGGCTCCGTTCCCGCGCGAGGACCGTCACCAGGTTGAACCGCTCGCCGAGGACGACGTCCTTCGCCACGGAATGGATGTCGTTCGTCCACGACACGACGTCGGCCGCCCGGTCCCGCAGTACTGGCCAGCAGCCCTGCCCGCACGGGTCGGCCGGCAGCACCACGCCGTCGGCGGCTTCGATCAAGTCGAAGAACAGCGGCGCACCGAACGTGTGCCGACGGATGCGTACGTACTCGTCGGACCCGATGTCGGCCGCAGTCTCCCGCATCCGCACCAGATCACGCTGGGCGTCGAGATGGTGCAGGAGATGCCCGCGAAGCCGCTCCAGCCACGCCCCGTCGGCCAGGCGGCCCGTGCGCGGCCACAGGTCGTCGGTGAGCACGGTCAGCATCGGGTCGTGAACGCCGGCCTGGCCCTCCTGCCCGCGGGTGATCGCGTCCACCGCGGCGGAGAACCGGTCGAGGGCGCCGTCCTCCGCCCACGGGCCGTCATCGACGCGGTCGTCGAGGACCACCGCCCACAGGAACCAGTCCATCAGTACGGTCGCTCCGGCCCGGGGAGCCGCCCCGGTCAGCGCCACCCCCAGCCCCAGCAGCGACGTCTCGGCCAGCCGCGCCCCGCCCCGTGGGCCGATCAGCCCGAAGTCCTCTCCCCACCGGATGGCGTGCGCCCGCAGCGCCTCACTGTCAGGCCGCTCACCTGGTGTGCCGAAGGGCAGGCGCACTCGGGGGATGGCGAACGACTCGGAGCCGATGAGGCTCGGAGGAGAGACGGGCACCACGTTGTCTCCTTGCGGGGCGGACGGGCACGAGCGGCCGCGCGGAGACACGGCCGCCCCGCACAACCGAGCACCGGGCAGTCGGGACACGGCTCCGCAAGCAGCGACCCGCTACAACACGTCAAGATCACCTGATCGAGTCATGCCCGGCCCGGGATGTGCGGGTCTTCCGTCCGTACATCCGGGCCGCTTTCGGTCGGCCCGCTTGCGGGCATCAGGGCGAAACTGTCCCGGAAACGTCGCTCTCCGGTTCATTCCTGCGACGGGCCCGCCCACTGCTCCGTTCGGCCGTACCCCGTTCTCGCCACGTGCCTGTCTGCGACATCCGGGGCGGCAGGGGAGCGAGTTCGAGACGGCTCGTCACGCCGTGCGCCTCGCCGTGATCAGCTCATGCAGATAACGCTTGGTGACACTGCCTCCATGGCGACGGTCGGTCAAGTCCCCGATGCAGCTCAGCAAACCCTCGCGAGCGGATGCCTCCAGGGCGCGATGCCCGGAATAGGTCAGCGGCAGATCGAGGTAGGCAGACGTGGAGTAGGTGATCTCCTGCGCGTACCGGTGCACCTCGACCGGACCGAACTCGGAGGAACGGCCCGCCTCGCGCGTATCGAAGTTACCGCGGCCCCGTCCGACAAGCAGGCCGGCCGACGTGGCAGGGTCCCGGCGTTCGTAGCAACGCTGGGCCTGCGCGAAGAGGTCGCCGCTGCCTCCCGCCACATGATGGGTGGTGACGAGGGCGAGCATTCCGTCCGGGCGCAGCGCGGCAGCCGCCTTGGCCACGCGCACGACTGGATCGATCCAGTGGAAGGCCGTCGCGCTCACCACCAGATCGAACGGATCCTGCGGCAGGTCCCACCGCTCGAAGGCGCAAACGTCCACGTGAGCACGAGGGAACGGCCGAAGGTTGCGCCGAGCCACGGCCGCGAGCGCGGGGACCAGCTCAACAGCTGTGATCCAGCAGCCCAATCCGGCCAACGGCACGGTCAACTGACCGGTTCCGGTTCCCACTTCGAGCACCCTGCCGGTCGAGGACAGCCCGGATCGCGAGACCAACTCCCCGACCAGTGCGGCCGGATAGCCAGGGCGGGCCCGGTCGTACAGCTCCGCGGCCTCATCGAAGGTGTCACGCGGCACGGTTCCCCGCCTTCCGTAGCCCTGTGGGTACGGAGCCACTCTCGCCACTCCGGAGGAGGACTCGCCACCACCTTGGCCGGATCTCACGGGAAGGCGCCACGTCGCGTGCGACCTGACGGCCCGCTCGTCCGTCCTGCCCGAATCCACATTCTCACATTGCACTGTTCAAATAAACATCAATGTGTTAGAAATGAGTCGTGGGTGTCGCCGGTCGTCTGGACCTGACGCCAGTGACCGGTGCAGGTCTCCGCCCCGCCTTCCGGGGCGGAGACCTCCCCACGCCCGATGCCGCCGAAATGACCGCCATGCACGGAGACTTGGACGCGTGTGACCGCAAGGAACTGGTGCACGGGTGCACGACGCCGGTGACCGGTAGGTGCGGCAGCAGAAGGCGGGTAGAGGAGGCGTACGGCGTATCCGGTGCGCCGCAGCTTCCGGCCTTCTCGGCTCATCCCTTGAGGCTGGTCAGGTAGGTGTCGATCACCCGCATCGCTTCCTCCGGGGCGCCCCTGCGGTAGAGCCAGTGGCCCACGATGTCCATCGTGAACAGGGACGCCTTCGGGAAGGCGTTCGTCATGCGGTGCGCACCCGCCGGCGGGGTCGCCAGATCATGACTGGCATTGACCACGAGCACGGGCGGGAGTTCGCCATCCGCCTGGGCGGGCCGGGGCTTCGGAGGCATGGTCCAGCCCTGGCAGCCGAGGACGAGGTCCAGGGCCTGGGTGTTGTGACGGACGTGCGGGGCGGCCTTCGCGACCCGCTCGCGGATGGCCCGGTACTGGGCGTGGTCGCGGATCCGGAAGTCGTAGTCCCGGCACAGCACCAGCTGCGCGGCGAGGTCGGCGCCGCCGCTGGTCCAGCGGATCTCGCCCCTTCCGGTGTGCAGGGCGGCCAGCTGCCGCGCCGTCCCCTCCGGGTTCCATCCGCGGAGTTCGCCGGTGAGGAAGTCGGACAGCCGATCGGCGTCGACCTTTGTCCGTGTCGGTCCCTCCGGGCCCGGCTCGCGGAGCGTGCCCGCGTCGGCGCGGGCGAACAGCTGGTCGGTGACGGCCGTGAGGTCTTGGCCCTTCAGCGCGCAGGCCGCGTCCTTCGTGCACCAGGCCGCCAGCTTCTTCAGGGTGCTGTTGAGAGTGACACTGCCGTCGGTGAGGTAGCGCTCGGCGTCCGGCCGGTCGGGGTCCATCGCGCTGTCGAGGGCCAGCGCGCGCAGGTTCCCCGGGAACAGGCGTGCGTAACGCTCGCCGAGGAACGTGCCGTAGGAGTGGCCGAGGAAGCTGATCCGGCGTTCGCCGAGGGCGGCGCGGATCGCGTCCATGTCGCGGGCCACGCTCTCGCCGTCCATGTGGGCGGCGAGCGGGCCCGTCCGCTTGAGGCAGCTGTCCGCCAGTCGGCCGTTCAGGGCGCGCAGCCGCTCGAACCCGGCCGCGTCGCGGGGGCGGGCCGGGACCGGGCCGTCGACCTTCTCGTCGCAACGGGCGCCCTGGCTGCGGCCGATACCGCGCGGGTCGAAGCCGATCATGTCGAAGCGCTGGAGCATGGCCGGGGAGTAGCCCCCGATGGGGTCGTCCGCGTACAGCGCGTCATCGGCTCCGGGCGCCCCGGGGCCGCCCGGATTCGACATCAGGACACCGATCCGCCGCGCGGGGTCGGTGGCGCGGTAGCGGGCGACGAAGATGCCGATCTTCGGGCCCGTCGGCTTCGACCAGTCGAGTGGCACCTTGACCGTCGCGCACTGTGCCTTCGGGCTGGGATCGGGGTAGGGCGGCTCGGACTTGGGGCAGGGGCCCCAACTGATGCGCGGGACAGGGGCGGTGGCGTCGGCCGGTTCCTGGGCGGCGGCGGCTGTGCCGGGTGCGGACAGGGCGGCCGAGGCGGCCAGGGCGGCCGAGGCGGACAGGGCCAGGAGTATGGAAAGTACCCCTCGTCTCAGGTTCGGGTTCGGGGCTGTGTTCACACGCATGCTCGTGTTCATGCGCGTCACTGTTCCGGCCCCGCATGATGGCGCCTTGATGAGCACATGGTGGGGACGTAACAGGACGACCCTTCACCGGACCGGCAAGGGGCCGCCCTGAACCGACTGTGCTTCAGGGTGTGTTGAGTGCCGGTGTCGGGTGTGGGCGGCCTACGTCATCACCGGTCAAAGCACCGGCCGCCGGTGGCCGGTGGTCATCGCGTGTGTGCTCGGCCTGGGACCGCATCACCCTGCGCCAACCTCCAGCGATGTACGTGCGACGCGCGGCGAGTTGCAGTCCGCGGGACCGAGACCGCCGCCCGGGTCGGCGAGACCCGATCGCAGGCGTCGGTCAGGGCTTGTCGGGCAATGGTCTCGTGGGTTGCGTGGTCGGGAGGTCAGGGCGTCCGGCAGGCCTTTTGGGTCTTCAGCCAGTCCGTGGCGGCTTCGAGGGCCTGGTCGTCTCCGCGTGTTTCCGGGACCTCCACGTCGGGTGTGATGGGCCCGTTGTACAGGTGCCCGGTCCGGTCGGCTTCGCGTGCCACGGTCAGGATGACCAACGCGCCGTCGGACAGACGATGGGGCGCGTTCGCGGTGGGGACACCGGCCGTCGCCTTTCCGAACGTACGGGTGTCGGGGCGCCCCCGGAACGCGATGGCCACGGCCTCTGCGGCGCTCGCGGTCCTGCGGCTGGTCAGGACAGCCACCGGCGGCGCCGGCCGGGCGAGAGGTTCGGCCGGGCCCCAGTCGTCCGTGTGCTGACGGGGGGTGCCGTTCTCGATCGTCCACGGGGTCTTCTCGCCGTCCGCGTGGACAGCTGCGCCAACTATGCCGTCCCCGAGTATCGGCCCCACGGAGGCGAGCGGCCCCCACATGTCCCCGCCGCTGTTGTGCCGCAGGTCGACAACCCAGCCACAGGCCCCTTGGCCGTCCATCCTGCCCACGGTGGAGCGTGCCGAGCGGACGTACGGCGCGGCCACACTGTCGGACGGGACCGGGGGCAGCATCAGATAGCCGATACCGCCGGGCAGTCGGCGCCCTTCGGGGAGCATCAGGTCGTCAGCCGGTGCGTTGAGGGCTTGGGAGGCTTCTTCCGGGTCGAAGAAGGTGCTGTGCCGGTCGCCCAGGTCCCGCAGCGCCTGCCGGATCGGCGCGTACGTCTCGGCAGGCGTCCGCGCACTCCCCGCGCGCGTGAAGGCGTCCCGGCGGACCTTCGGCCAGTCCACGTCCGCTGTGACCAGGGAGTGTTTCTCCATCACGTCCAGGGCGGAGGCGAGATAGGTCCTGGCCTTCGGCGCCATCCCGCCGCCCGGCTCGGTTCCGCTCCCGCCGGCGCACCCCACCGTCGTCAGCAGAACCGACACCAGGGCCACTTCCGCGAACCCGGGCTTCCAGGGCCTCGTCGACGTCCTCATCGCACACACTCCTGCTCCGGCCATGGCCACGGCGGCACCGAGAGATCATCTACTCGCAGGACACCCCGCATCCTAACGACGAACTCCGACGTCACGCCCTGGGATGACCTCATGCTCAAAGTGATCCTTCGCTTGCTTCACTTCATGTGTGAAGTTGACGTGGGGGCATGGAAGAACCTCGGGAAGCTCCTCAGGCGCCGCGCCGCGCCGCGCTGGCTCGGCTCGGACGAGCAGCAGCAGTGGTACGCGTTCGCCCATGTGCTGCCCCTGCTGCCGTCTGCCCTGAAGGCCCGGATGGAGCGCGATGCGAACATGGGCCACGTCGACTACGTGGTGCTGTCCGATGGCGCCGGAGTGCACGCTGTGGATGAGCGAGGCGGCCCGGTTCACCGCCAGTACCCTCTCCCGGCTGTCCAACACGGTCGGCCGCCACGAGAACCGCGGGTGAGTGCGCCGCTATCCGGATCCGTCCCACGGGCGCTCCACCTCGGCCACCCTCACCGATACCGGATTTCCCTACCGCTCCCCGGACGCGATCGCTCTGGACCACTGGGATCTGTACGCCGGACGGGACCGGAGACCAGGTTCTTCGACACCTCCGTGCCGCCGCAGCCAAGACACCTCAGCCGCGTCGCAACCGACGCCCGCCACCGCGCCGACCGCGCAGCGGTCGAAGAACGCCGGATCCGGCCTTGCCGCGCTGCCGTCAAGCCTGCTTGAACCCTCCTGAGCGGCGGTGCAGGGTGGATCCATGACATGGACAGCACCGCCGGTCGAGCGCAGCGAACAGTTGGGCGATCTGGGTACCGTAACCGAGCGTCAGATGCTGGAGGGTTGGCTGAGCTGGCACCGGGAAACGTTGCTGGCCAAGTGTGCCGGGCTTGAGCCGGCCCAGTTGGCGCGGACGGCCGTAGAGCCATCGAACCTCACCCTCCTCGGCTTGGTCCGGCACATGGCGGAGGTGGAGCGATGGTGGTTCCGGCGAAGCTTCGCAGGTGAGGCTGTCGGCGATGTCTTCACCGGCCCGTCGGATGGCGATGAGGGACTCGACGGAGTTCACGAGGCCGATGCGAAGAGAGACTTCGCACTGTTGCGGACCGAGGTCGCGGCATGCGACGCGGCGGTGGCCGGGCACGACCTCGACGAGACCTTCATGTCCTCCCGCGGGGTTTCCCTCAGCCTGCGCTGGGTGTACGTGCTGATGATCCAGGAGTACGCCCGCCACAACGGCCACGCCGACCTCCTACGGGAGCGCACCGACGGGGCAACGGGTGACTGAGCTTCGACGCTTCGTCCCGCGCCGCGGCTTGACCCTCCTGTAACAGGAGGCCCTACGGTCCCAGGCCATGAAGATTGTTGTTCATGACACAGCGTCCGCCATGTTCGATCTGCTGCATCGACCGTTGGAGGAGCGGCCCGACGCCCTGCGGGAATTGCTCAGTCAGCTGCAGAGCGCCATGTCCGCGGTGGGTGATCTGGACATGGTCCAGATGCATCGGATGGGCAGTGGCTTCCGGATCGATCGTGAGGACCCGCGCTATCTGACAGCCCTGAGTCAGATGCGGGACGCGGAGGTCTGGAACCAGATCGAGAACTGCCTCACCGCGGCGTGGGAGCGACTGAGCGGTGAGGTGCCCGGAATCAGGACCGCCGAGACCGTGCACGTCGTCCTGGTGCTCGGCGACCCCGACGACGACCTCCTGAGGGTCCGCAACGCAGGTTACTTCGGCATGGGCGGTATCCCGGGGGCGATCCAGCTGACGATGTGGCCCACCGAGACCAGTCTGGCGAAGATCGGCTACGCCGCCGCACACGAGCTCCACCACAACGTGCGTTACGCCAATGTCGTCTGGAACCCGTTGACGGTCACGGTCGGCGAGCAGGTCGTGGCCGAAGGGCTGGCCGAGGCGTTCGTCCGGGAACTGGCGGGCGAGCAGGCCATGGGGCCCTGGGCGACGGCGCTGTCCGGTGCGGAACTGGACGACGTCCACGAGAAGCTCTCGGCCGGGATCGATGTGGCCGGGATGCAGAACCTGCCCGCGTACGTGTACGGCGATGCCACCGCACGGAGCATGGGACAGCAGCCCGTCGGACTGCCTGACTTCGCCGGGTACGCGGGCGGCCTGCGCATCGTGGACGCCCACCTGGCGGCCTCCGGTCTGACGGCTGCCCGGAGCACCGCGCTGCCGGCACGCGACATCCTCACGAACGCGGGCGTGCCGACCGGCGCGTGACCCGTTCGGCCGGACCGTGCGGCGAGGCGGAGGCGAACGACCGGTGCACTGCGGGTATCGCAGCGACCGGAACACGGAAGGGCACCACACCGTGATTCGAGAGAGGAGCAGCACGTTGAACCACTCGCCACATTGCGGCCGCTTCGGGAGTGCGGGTCCCGGAAGTCCGGGCATCGGCGAGGTGAGCGACACTGAGCCGATGACGAGCGATGCCCGCGAGCACGAGCCGACCTTCACTGGGGAGGGCGCCGAACCGCTCGGTCCCGACGGGCTTACCGTCGGCCGAGCGGCTGCGCTCGTCGGCGTCAGTGTGAAGACGCTGCACCACTGGGACGCGATCGGCCTCGTGCGTCCCAGCGGGCGCACTTGGGCCGGGTACCGGGTGTACTCGGGCGACGACATCGCCCGCATCCACCGCGTCCTTGTCTACCGGGAGCTCGGGTCTCCGCTCGCCGGGATCGGCCGGGTCCTCGACGACCCTGACGCCGATGCGCGCGAGCACCTGCGTCGGCAGCGGTCACAGCTCGTGGAACGTATCGCCCGCCTGCAGAAGATGGTCGGCGCGGTCGATCGCGTGATGGAGGCATCGAAACCCGGGATGAGACTGACCCCGGAGGAACAGGTCGAGATCTTCGGTGCCGACTGGCAGCCCGCCTGGGCCGAGCAGGCCGAGGCACGATGGGGCGACAGCGCACAGTGGACGCAGTACGCCGAGCGGGCCGCCGGGACGACGCCGCAGGACTGGAAGACGGTCGCGGCAGCCACCGATGCCCTGAACGCCGACCTCGCCACTGCGAAGTACGCCGGTGTCGCACCCGGATCCGACGAAGCGAACGCCCTCGCGGAGCGGCACCGCGCCTTGATCTCGGGGCACTTCGACTGCACGCACTCGATGCAGGCGTGCATGGGCCGGATGTACGTCAGCGATGCCGGGTATGCCGATGCCTACGAGGCACTCGCGCCGGGCCTCACCGTCTGGCTGCGCGACGTGATCTTCGCGAACGCCGCAGCCCACGGCGTCGACCCGGAGTCCGCGAAGTGGGTGTGACCGCGGAGCCCGGCAGTCCTCGCAAGGGTCCCTTTGCCCGGAGCGGGATCAGGAATGGTCCGGGGCTGAAGCCGCGGCGTGTGGGGTGAAACCGAGGTGTAGCCGGGCTGAAGCCGGGTGCGGCCAAGCTCTGCCGCATGACCTCACGACGGGGCTCCACCCCGGAACACCGGCCCGGTGCACCGCCGGCCATCGCCGTCGGCAGGACAGCCACCGTCCACATCCTCTCCACCTCGAACCCCACAGGTGGCGTCCGGTCGAGGAAGCGGCTCTCCCATGCCCCCGCCGGCCCCTCCCCACTCCGTACGCGGGCGAAAGGCAGACCGTCATGACCACCGTCCATCTCACCCCCGAGCAGGTCCAGAGCACGGTCGACGGTTACGCCGAACTCCGCGAGCGCCCCGAACTGCCCCATGTCGTCCTCCCTGGCCTCCGGACCCCCGTCCGGCTCGTCACCAGGTACGCCGACGTCAAGCCGCTCTCACGGAGCCGCGGCTCGTCCGCGACCGCAGGGCGATCACGAGCGAACGCGAAGAGGCGGACCCGCAGGACGAGTTGGCGGGAGGCCGCCTCCGCCGGCCTGCCCGCCGAGTACGTGAAGTACTTCGCCGGACATCTCGCCCTCTTCGACGGCGAGGAGCACGCTCGCCGCCGCGCCCCGCTCACCAAGGCTTTCACCGCCCGCAGGATCGCCGCCCTGCGCGAGTTCGTCGAGCGCACCGCCGACGGGCTGCTGGGCGCGGCGGAACGGAACGGCGGCCGTACGGATCTGCTGGGGGAGTTCGCGTATCCCCTCAGCACCCAAGTCATCTGCGAACTGGTCGGTGTCGACGAACGGGACCGCGACCAGGTCTGCGCGTGGATCCGCGACTTCGCGTGCGGCGACGGAAGCCGTGCGGGCAAGGCACTGGCCGGGATCGTGGAGTACTGCAAGGAACTCATCGCCCGTCGCAGGGCCGCCCCAGCCGAGGATCTGATCTCCGCCCTCGTCGAAGGAGCCCGGAAGAGCGAGGACCCGCTCAGCGACGACGAGCTGGTCGGCATCGTTTTCCTGCTCATCGACACGGGGATCGCCCCCACGGCTTCCACCTGCTGAGCCTGCCGGTCAGGCTGTGAGCGAGCCCCTTCGCCCTGTCCGCTCGGCCCACAACGCCTGGGTCACGGGCCCCAGTTCGTCCCGCTCCAGGGCGGCGTACCCCGACATCGCGTCGGCGTATGCCGCGCTGTCGGCGCGACCGTACGGTGCCGCTGCCCGCTGCCCGCTGCCGGTCAGAGGCGGCGGGCAGCCCACGTGGTCCTGGTAGTCCGGACGGTGAGGTCCTCGCGCCGCAGGACGCTGTGGGGGCCTTCGCTGTCGAGGACGGCGTCGAGTGCGGCCAGGTCTTCGGCGGGCAGCTGTTCGTCGAGGTGGGAGCGCAGCTTCCGCAGGCACACCTGGGCGTAGCGGGCGGCGGCGGTCGGCAGCGGGGCGGGCAGGTCGATGGTGAAGGGACGCCTGGCTTCCAGCGCGAAGCCCGTGCGGGCCAGGTGATCGGTCCAGTCGACGGCCGGGCCCGGGGACAGGGCGGCATGGATGCGGGCCTCCAGGCCGGGGCTGCCCACGCCTATGTCGTCGGGCAGGAAGCGGGGAAAGAAGTCCATTTCGGTCAGGGCCAGAAGTCCGCCCGGCCGCAGGGCATCGAACGCTCCGGCCAGAACATGGTCGGGGTCGGCCATGTGATGCAGGGAGGCGGCAGCCCAGACCAGGTCGCAGGTGTCGAGGGTCGGCCAGCCGTCGTTCAGATCCGCTTGGACGCCGATGACCCGGTCGGCGAGACCGAGTGCGGACGCCTTCTTCGTCAGCCGGTGGAGCATCTGCGGGGAAAGATCCACGGCCGTCACGTCGGCCCGCGCGAAACGCCGCGCCAGGGCGATGGCACCGGTCCCGGTCCCGCTGCCCAGATCGACTATGCGGCGAGGTTCCCGGTCGGTCAGTTCATCCAGCCAGGCCGTCAGTTCCGACAGGTAGGTACCCAGAACCTCGGCGTCCAGTTCCAGCATTTCGGCCATGGCGACAGTGTCGGCGTCGGCCCCGGTGTGGTTCTGGTGCGAGTGAACGGTGCTCGTCTCGGTGGTGTTCATGCTCCGACGCTAACCCGACCTTGCGTGTAACACATACACTCTTGCGTATGACGCAAGAAAGCGACTTGGACAGTACGGTCCGCATGCGGATCAGGAGCCTGAGGCAGGCGCGCGGCTGGTCGCTCGACAACCTTGCCGAGCGCGCTTTCCTGAGCCCGTCCACCTTGAGCCGCATCGAGACCGGCCACCGGCGCATCAGCCTCGACCAGCTCACGGCACTGGCTCGCGCCCTGGGAACCTCGCTCGACCAGCTGGTGGAAACCGTCGATGACGACGATGTCGTGATCAGGCCGCAGCGCGACGAACAGCGCGGATTGACCACATGGCTGCTGAACCGCGGATCCGGGCCGGCCAGCATCACTGTAGCCAAGATGCGGATCACCGATGAAGGGCAAGGCCCTGGGGGCGACCGACTCGGAGTCCACCCCGGCAAGGACTGGTTCACCGTCCTGTCGGGAACGATCACGCTGATCCTCGGCGAGCGCTCGATCCGGGTCGAGGCGGGCCAGGCAGCGGAGTTCTCCACCATGATCCCCCACGCCATCAAGGCGCACGGTGGACCGGCGGAAATCCTGTGCATCCTCGATCACGACGGGCAGCGCACCCACCTCCATCCGCCGGTGTGAACCCGCGCCATGTCTCTGCGGGCGGCTGTTCAGTCTCCCCTCGAAGGTGCCTGACCACTGTCGGTCCCGCTCCGATCCCGCGGCCGGCTGCCCGGCTCGGGGCATCGGGATGGATGACGGTGCGTAACCCGAGCGGCTGGTGAGTGGTTGGGCTGTCTATGATTCTTCTGCGCAATCTGAGGTACGCGGCCGCCGCCACGGTATTCGTGGCCGCGCTCGCCGCTCCGGCTGTGTCCTCGGCATCCGCCGGGACGCCCCTCAACGCTTCCCAGCACCTGTCGGTGCGGGCCGACGTGATCGGGCCGCCCCTGCCGGTGGAAGCGTTCCCGGGGCAGGTGAAGGAAGCCTGCGGGATCTGGAAGGAGCTGGACTGGCCGCAGGCGGCCCGTCCCACCGACTACCCGGTGGTGAACACCCCGTTCGTCATCCGCGGCAGCAACCAGTTCTACAACCGTTCCCAGGACCTCCCGGTCCAGGGCTCCTACCGCGAGTACGACGTCAACCCCCGCACGCCCGGACAGCACCGGGACGCCGAACGCCTCATCCGTGACCCCGGCACCCACACCGTCTGGTACACCGGCGACCACTACACCAACTTCCGCGAAATCAGCTCCGGTTGTTCCTGACCACCAGCGTCCCGCGCCCGTTCGGCCGAGGCGTTCCGCCGTCCGCCGCCGGGCGCGGTCGGGGCCGGTGGCGGTGCGGGAATTCGTCGTTGGGCCGAAACGCCCACGGTGCGTTGAATCCCGGTCCGGAGTGCGCGGGGTCTGGTCCGATCAGAGTTCCATGTCCGATCGCTTTCCGGGAGAACACATGCGCTCGCGCACCATGATCATCGCTGCTGGTCTGACTGCGGCCGTCGTCCTGGCCGGTACCGGTACCGCGTCCGCGGCTGACCCCGTCTACACCTGTCAGTCCGTCGTGGCTGATGACATCAACCGGATCGGCGGGGTGGGCTGTACCGGCGGTCCGGCCGGATATCAGGGCGCCGGGGAGATCAAGCTGGCCGACTCCGACGTCGTCTGGAAGTGCGCCCTCCTCAGCAGTGCCGTGGACGCCGAACATCCGGGCACGTTGATCGTCGTCGGGTTCGTCGGCTGCGAACAGCCCGGTGACAGTGTCGTGTCGTAGGAAGGTTGTGCTGAGGCGGTGCTCAGGTGGATCTGAGGGCCGCATCGGGCTCCCTCCCGTCCCGGCGACGTGTCGCCCGGACGGGAACTCAGCCAGGGGCTGGGCCTGGGATGTTGGCGAGGCTGGAGGGGGGAGGGGAGGGGGAGGGGCGGGCGACGGCGGTCGGGTCGCCGGTACATGGGTGCCGCGGGCGTTGCAGCCCCGCCCTGCCCTGCCCTGCCCGTCGCCGATCGTGTCGAAAGTGACTGTGGCCCGGCCTGCCGCCGAACTCCCTGCCCGCTTCGGCCGGACGAACGGCTGCGAGGCCGATCGCTGGAACAAGCGCTCTCCACCGTCGACCCGCGTCGGGTGCTGCGTGGAGTGATGCCCTGACGGCTGACTGGCAGCGGATGCGCCGATTTTCGTGCGTTATGAGATATTTCGGCGCGCCTGCTCGTGTTGCGTATTCGAACAGGCAGAGCATTCACGTGTGCCGAAGACCAGTGTCGTTTTCCCTTTCCCGCAGGATCTGCGGGAGGCTCAGCTCGCCCTCCATCAGACCCGTGCCGAGTACGAGGAGTACGCCCGGACCCTGCCGTGGTCAGTGGAGCCGATGCCGGGGTGGGAGACGGACAAGCAGCTCCACAGCACCTACGTCTCCGCCAAGCCCGACAGTCCTGGCTACTCGGATGAGCAGGTGCGGCGGATCGCCGACTACCGGGTCCGACTGCTGGAGCTGTCCATCACGGTGTCGACGCACCCGTTCTGGGAGACCGTGGGCTCCGGGGATGTGGTGGCTGCCCGGATGGCGCTGAAGCATGCCCACGAACCGCAGGCCGAGGCGTAGCCGTGTTGGGGGGCAAGGGGCGGCAGGAGGCGCGGGCGCGGCGGTCGGAGCGGGCGGTCGGCGCGAGGCGAGCAGTCGTGGAAAATCCGGCCGCTGCGGGCATGGAAGACAGCGATGCCGCGCCGGACGGCCGCACCCTCTACGGGTCCGAACTCGGGTTCATCAACCGCGACGTGGCAGTCATCGGGCTGGCCGAGGGGGCGTGTCCGTTGCTACTGGTGCAGGGAGATCAAACGGACCAGGTGCTTGCCCGCGATTTCCAGTGGCTCCTTGCTTCGGGAAACTTGGGCTGCCAGTTCGGCGCCCTCAATCGTGCTGATCACCCGTATGGGCCAGGTCGTGTACGTCACTTTCGCCTATGCCGGAGGCGCGCAGTTTGTCGTGTACGAGGCCTCGCCAGCGGGCGAACGCCTCCGCGGCGGTCACCTGCACGTCCGGAACGCGGCCTGCCGTGCCGAGTGATGTCGTGGTGATCGGGCAACCGTCGATCCAGTCGGAGGCGCGCAGACCTTCGGTGAGGGTGCGGCACAGGGCGGCGATGGCCCGAGCCGGGTCTTCCTCGTGGCCGAGTACGGCGCGCAGCATCTCGAAGAACTCCTGGTCGCCGTGGTGGATCGCGGCGACTGCCAACTCCTGTTTCCCGACCGGGAAGAAGTGGTACACGGAGCCGAGCGTGGCTTGGGCCTCTCGGGCCTCCTGGGCGATCTGCTTGATCCCTGTGTCGTCGTAGCCCTGCCGTTGCAGCAGCAATGAGGCCGCGAGGATATGAGGTGACCGTGTGGAATCGGACGGCGAGCAAGGCGGACGGCCTCGTGGCCGGTGGTGCGGTGCTCGCTCCCTCGGCCGAAGACGCGTTGACCGCGAATGACCTGGTGATCCTGAGTCTGACGGACTACGACGCGATGTACGCCATCCTCGAACCGATGACCGCCGCGTTGCCGGGCAGGGTCGTCGCCAACCTCAGCTCCGACACGCCGCAGGGGGTGGCCAGCATGGAACACGTGGTGGACACGGTGCGGGCCGCAGGGGTGGGCGTCGCTCTGCCCGAAGCGGTGCTCGACGTGTTCCGGCGCGGTGTGGCGGCGGGGCATGCCGACAGCAGCCTCACCAGTCTGAGGGGAGTCCTCCGAGCGGTCGGCACACGGATGTGACGTGACCTCGGGTGCTACGAATCGGAACAGGCCGCGACGGGGCGGGCTGGAGTCGCGGGGCGCAGGTGTGCCGCGACTCCAGCCCGTGCGGGGTGTGCGTCTGGTTCGCGCGGTTCGGTCATGAAGTCGTCCCACAGTTCCGGACCGCCGGCTTCCAGGAGCTCGGCGCGGACGCGCGGGGCCGGGGCCGTGGGGCGGTGGCGCAGGCCCCGGGCGCCGAGCTGCGCGAAGACCGGGACGAGTTGGACCGCGGGCTCGGTGAGGCTGTAGGTGGCGCGGCGGCCGGGACCGGGATCATCGCGGGTGAGCAGCCCCGCCTCGACCAGCTTCCGCAGCCGGTCTGCCAGGATGTTGGAGGCGATGCCCTCCTCCGACTCCGACTGCAGCGGCCGGAAATGCCGACGATCACCGGACATCACGTACCAGCACCTTTGACTAGTGTTTCTAGTGGTTGCAAAGCACGAGCGGTAAGAGGAAGGCGGGACCATGTCCTCGAACAAGCAGACCGTCGAGACCTACCTGGACGGCTTCCGCAAGAACGACCACGCGCAGATTCTGAGCTGCCTGACCGACGACATCCAGTGGACCGTCTTCGGCGGCTTCCGCCTGACCGGCAAGGAGGCGTACGACGCCGCCATCGAGGGTCCGGGTTTCGTCCCGCCGCCGCAGCTGGAGGTCGTGCGCATGGTCGAGGAGGACGACGTGGTCATGGCGGAGCTCACCGGAACGGTGAGGCGCGAGACGGGAGAGGTGATGCGCATGTCGATGGCCGAGGTGTTCCGCATGCGTGACGCGAAGATCTGCGAGCGCCGCGCCTGGGTGATCGAGCTCAAGAAGAACGACTACAGCTGAGCTCGCCGGCACCGTCGCGGCCTCATCCGCAGCACACTTCACCTCCGGCGGCAACGCCCCCGGCGGCAGGACGCGGGGCCACCGAGGAAGAGTGACTCACCGCGAAAGGCCATAGCGGAGGGTTGCTTCGGGTTGAGCTGGTGGACGTGTTCTCTTCGGCGGGCCATGGTGAGGCGCTGCCGCGTGTACGCGTCCGCGTCACAGGCGCCTGCCGCAAACGGGGAATCCGTTGGCGAACACTGTCCGGGCATGTGCCCGCGCCCCGTTTCGCGACGGCGGGTGCGCGGTGTCGTTCGGCGAACGCCGTATCACCTTCGGCGTCGAGCGCGCCCGCGGCAGCTTCCTCGACCCGTACCGCAGCCACTCCTTCCACGTCCCCGCCGACAGCCGTCGACATCTCTGCCGACAACCGTCGACGTGCCCGCCCGGAGCGCGATCTCGGACGGCTCATCGACACCAGCCCCGGCCTCCGACGCCGTACGCGCTTCACGTTGCCCTGTCTCACGCGGGTGCACCGCACCCACATCCTGCGGTGACCACCGCATTCCACGTCCCGGCCCAGGCCCGTCGTCACCAGCATCTGCGCCCTCGAGGCGCACCCGCGGTCGCGCCGCTGCTCGCGAGATCCGACCGGGTCATCGCCGGGCACCGGCGGCGGTGACCCGGTCGGCGCGCGCCTCGATGTCAGTTTGTGCGCCCGGCTGGTCCTGCGGTGTACGGGTCAGGCGGGGGTGTAGTGGCGGGCGTGGACGATGTGCTGGGTGAGGCGGGTGAAGGCACTGGCGGCGGCGCTCTGGTACGTGCTCTCTCGTCGCAGGAGGGCGACGGTGCGGGTGGGCAGGGCCGGTTCCAGAGGGATGGGTGTGAGGTGGGGATGGTCGTGGGTGATGGCGTCGGGCAGGACGGTGGCCAGTTCGGTGCGCTGGACGATCTCGGTGAGGGCCTGGATGGAGTTGGCCTCCACAGCGATGCTCGGCTTCACCCGGTGGGTGCTGAAGTAGTCCTCGATATGGTTGCGCGTGGCGAAGTCGCCGCTGAGCAGGGCGAGTTGGCGGTCGCCGAGATCGTGGACAGGCATCGGCTCCTCGGGAGCGGTTCGGGCCTGCTCGGTGCCGGTGCCGGTGCCGGTGCCGGTGACGAGGCTGAGGGTTTCGGTGAACAGAGGGGTCGCGGTGATGCCGGGCAGGTGGGGGCCGTGGAAGGCGATGCCGAGGTCGAGTTCGTCGGCCAGCAGGCCGGTCTCGATGCGGTCCTGAGTCATCTCCTTGACGTTCAGGGTGATGCCGGGGTGGCGGGAGTGGAGCTCGGCGGTGAGGGGGCCGATGAGGTAGGCGGTGAAGGTGGGGGTGAGTGCCAGGCGGAGGTGGCCGCGGGAGAGGTCCGCGACGTCCAGGACGGCACGCTCGGCGGTGGCCAGGTCGTGGAGGGCGTGGCGGGCGTAGTGGGTGTAGGCCTCGCCGGCGTCGGTGAGCCGTACGGTGCGCCCGCTGCGGTCAAGGAGCTGTGCGCCGACGGCGCGTTCCAGCTGTTTGATCTGCTGGGAGAGCGTGGGCTGGGAGATATGCAGTTCTTCGGCGGCCCGGGTGAAGCTGGCGTGCTCGGCCACGGCGAGCAGGTACCGCAGGTGACGGAGGTCCGGGGTCATGACTCAACTATAGATGTCATCGATAGCAAGGATTGATATTGCGTCTTGGACACTATAGGTACAGGTCATGCATGGTGGATCTCGTCAGCCCCACGGGGCCGACACCCACCGAAGGAAGTGACCATGCAAGACCTCACCGAGGGCGTCGCGCGATTCCAGCGGGATGTCTACCCGGCCAAGGAGAAGCTCTTCGCCCACCTGGCTGAGACTCACCGGCCGACCACCCTGTTCATCAGCTGCTCCGACGCCCGTGTGGTGCCGGAACTGATCACCCAGAGCGAGCCGGGCGAGCTGTTCGTCATCCGTACCGCCGGGAATCTCGTCCCCGCCTACACGCCGGGCCCGGACGGCGTAGCGGCCAGCATCGAGTACGCCGTCGCCGTCCTGGGAGTGAGCGACATCGTGGTCTGCGGGCACTCCGCCTGCGGCGCGATGACCGCCCTCGCCGAGCACCACGACCTCAGCGCCGCCCCGGCGATCGCGGACTGGCTGCGTCACGCCGACGCCTCCCGGGCCCGCACCGCCGCCGAGACCGGCGCCGAGCGGGTGAATGCCCTGGTGCGGGCGAACGTGCGCGCCCAGCTGGTGAACCTGGCCACCCACCCCTCGGTGGCACGCGCCCTGGCCGCGAACACGGTCACCCTGCACGGTTGGGTCTACGACATACCCACAGGCGCCGTCGAGGAACTTGAGGCTTCCCGGCCGGCCGCCCACGCCGCCTGACACCGGGCCTCGAAACCTGCTCCTGTGCCCCGGCCTGTCCCGGGAGCACCGCCTGCCCCCCAGTACCTGCCGTTCCCCTTTCTCTCTCTCGGCGAGCGGCACAACCGAAAGGAACACTTCTCATGGTGCACGCCCAGTTCGACAACTCCGCCCGTCAGGCCCTGTCCATCAAGGCCGTCGACGCCAAGGTGCGCAAGGACCTGTCCTGGCAGCAGATCGCCGACGCCGCGGGCTTCTCCGTCGCGTTCGTCACCGCCGCCGTGCTCGGCCAGCACCCGCTGCCCGAGGCCTCGGCCAAGGCCGTCGCCGAGCTCCTGGACCTGGACGCCGACGACGCGATGATCCTGCAGACCATTCCGACCCGCGGCTCCATTCCCGGCGGCATCCCCACCGACCCGACCATCTACCGCTTCTACGAGATGCTCCAGGTCTACGGCACCACCCTCAAGGCGCTGGTCCACGAGGAGCTCGGCGACGGAATCATCAGCGCCATCAACTTCAAGCTCGATGTGAAGAAGGTCGCCGACCCCGACGGCGGCGAGCGCGCCGTCATCACCCTGGACGGCAAGTACCTGCCGACCAAGCCCTTCTGACCGCACTGCCGTCAGGCCAAACCCGGGGCGGGCCACATGCCATCGGCCCGCCCCGGCCCCCCTCTTCATCACCCCACCGAGCGGCCCCGCCGCTCTTTCCCGGAGGAACCTCCATGGACTTCGCACAGCGCACGATCGACATAGCCCGCCGCAACGTCGAAGAGGGCGGCCGCCCGTTCGCCACCGTCATCGTCAAGAATGGCGAGATCCTGGCAGAGAGCCCGAACCTGGTCGCGCAGACCAGCGACCCCACCGCGCACGCCGAGATCCTCGCCATCCGCGACGCGTGCACGAAGCTCGGCACCGAGCACCTGACCGGCACCACCATCTACGTCCTCGCGCACCCGTGCCCGATGTGCCTGGGCTCGCTCTACTACTGCTCTCCCGACGAGGTCGTCTTCCTGACCACTCGGGACGCGTACGAGCCGCACTACGTCGACGACCGTAAGTACTTCGAACTCGAATCCTTCTACGGCGAGTTCGCCAAGGACTACACCGAGCGACGCCTGCCCATGCGCCACGAGGCACGCGATGCCGCCACCGATGTCTACAAGGCGTGGCAGCAGTGCAACGGCGGCGAGCGCCGCGTGGCCGGCGCGCCCACCGCCTGACCTCCCCGCCCGCGCCCGGCGCGATCGATAGGCGCCGTGAGGGGCTGTGAGGGGACGCGAGGGGCAACCGCAGGTACGGCTGTCGGTGTACGCATGCACGTGCCCACTCCCGTACGTCACGGTCGGGACAGCCGGCGAAGGCCGCCTCCAGGCACTGCACCGGACCCGCTGCATGTTTCAGCGGCATTGGGAGCCCTCGCCGGCGCCATCGCTGACTGCCGGGTCCGGGGAGGAAGCTGATCGCCCACGAGGCGACTCACCATCCGCCTTCGAAGAAGGCCAGGAGCGCCGGCGCCGGATCTGCCGCGGTGGTCGTGTTTGCCACCGCGACAACGATGACGACCAGCGACAACAACGCCGAGAGAGCGCCGAACGACCCCCACACGCGCCTGGTGCGCCTGTCGGACAACTCCGTTCTCGCAAACCTCATCCACGACACCACGCTCATGCCGATGAGTACGACCGCCACGATCGAACCAACCACGGCCATCGCCACGTGGTACCGAGCGAAGTCGCTGATCATCACCTCAAGGGCAGGAGGCGTTTGGCCACCGGTGCCCAGGGAGTCAGCCAGTCGCTGCCTGACGTGATCGAGCGTATCGGCGAGCTCTCCGTCGGTTGTGCCGACCGCCAGCAGCGGCAACAGCGAGGAGAGGGGCGCCACCGCCCCCTGGACGTTGGCCATGACCGTCACCAACGAGAGCAGCGCGAGCATCGTGACAAGAACGCCGGCCGACGCGAGGGCGACCCTCCTTCCCGCTCCGAGACCGCCGGCCTTCAGGAACGCCTTCCAGAGGAGAACGCCGAGCGCAACGAGCACGATCAGCAAGATCGCAGCGATCACGGCCTTGGCGACGTGGTATCGGAACCAGTAATCGACAACTCTCTCCAAGCCCGGGGTGAATTCCCGGTCGCCGGAACTCCAATACCCGACGAGCGCCTGGCGGACGGCTTCGGTGAGGCGGTGACTATCGGCGAGGCCGCCGTCCGCCCCCCTCGCTGCCAGCGTGCCCGGGGCGACGACGAAGGCGGCGACGAGGGCCACGGCGCAGGTGACGAGGACAGCCAGTGTGCGGGCGGATATTCCGGCGGATCGCGGCGGGGCTACGGGGCTGCGCAAGGAGGTTCCTTCGGCTCGCTGGAGTGTGCGGGACGGCGCGCCGGTCCCTGCAGATCCGCCAGTTGAGGAGTTCGGCGCGGCAGGGTCCCGGAGCCAGGACGTTCGATGCGCGGTTCCGCCACAGCACGCTGGACCGGCTGGAACGACATCTCGGACCTGTTGTCCTGCCCCTCACCATTTCGTACGGGCGGTCGCCCGGTCACTGGGGTACACCGCAGGTTCGGGGGTAGGGCCTGCCCCACCTCGCGGGACGGACCGTCGCGGGTCCGCCGGGGCCCGAGTGGCTCCGAGGTGCTCATGCCGGTCAATGGGCTTGGGGTTGCTGGGGTGGCTGTGTGAGCGAACGCAGGCCGTACCAGGGCGACTTATCCGACGAACGCTCGGCCGGGATGCACCTGACCAGTGCGGGAGGGTACCGAGAGCCCTTCGCTCGCATTCCGCCTCCTCGAATCAGCCGCTAGAATTCCGGCCATCGGAAGGGGGATCCGACTCTTCAGCCGCGCCATCGTGTGGCACGCGCCGTCCTTCCTGCTTCCGGGCCGGGAACCCGGCGCCGCACGCATCCGCGGATCGGCCCGCACAGCACTCAAGGAACAACGATGTCCCAGTCTCATGCCAGTCGCAGGACCATCCTCGCCTCCTTCGTGGCCGTAGCTGCGGGTGGTCCGCTTCTCACCGGCCTCGCCGCGACTCCGGCCGCCGCCGCCGGCGGTGACCTCTACGCATCGAACTCGGACCTGTACACGAAGGCGATCGAGGGCCAGGACTTCGCCCGCCGGTTCAAGCGGCACGAGGCTGTCGACAACGACAAGACCACCACCCCTCCTCCTCGTCTGACCAGTGTGCTGGCCATCCACGGCGGTGGAATCGAGATGGGCACTTCCGAACTCTGCCTGGGCATAGCGGGTTACCGGCCCGACAGCCTCGCCCCCGTCACGGCGGGCGCCCCGGTATACGACTACTGGATGCTCGAAGGACTGCGCTCCTCCAACAACGGCGAGCTGCACGTCACCGCGTCACACTGCGACGACCCGGTCGCGCGGTCCATGGCCGCGGGCAGCGCCAATGTCCTCAGCCTGCACGGCTGCACCGCGGCTCAGGCCGGCGCGCCCACGGGACAGCCCAAGGCGGTCGTGGTCGGCGGTCTCAACACCCGCTTCCGCCGGCTGCTGTCCACGAAGCTGAGCGGCGCGGGCTTCCAGGTGCTCGGCGGTGACCCGGATGCCATCAACGGCGACTTGCCGGAGAACATCTGCAACCGCACCCTGACGGGCGAAGGCGGCGGCCAGCTGGAGATCACCACCGAACTCCGTCAGAGCCTCTTCGGCAACTTCTCCGGTGCGAGCAACCGCGCGGCCACCACCAACGCGGACTTCTGGAAGTTCACCAATGCCTGCCGTGACGCAATTGCGGTGATGGAGGCCGAACAGCTGGCGCGCAAGAGCCTCTTCGTCTACTGAGAGGAAATTACGGGGCTCAATGTCTGATCCTTCCCTGCGGTTGGGGAAGGTCGGCCGGTGGCGGGTTCGCGGCCTGTGCTACGGGTGGGGTTGGGTGAACAAGCCGGGTTCAGGCTCGCCTTCGGTGCTCTCCGGCAGGATGGGCAGGTCGAGGGCCTCGCGCAGGTCTCCGGCCCGCATCAGCCGGCCGGTGCCGGCGGCGGGGAGTTCGTCGGCGAGATGGGGGCCGAACGATATCAGAAACGGCAACAGAGCCTCATAGCACCCTCTATAACACCCTCTCAGACGCGGAATGCCGTCACATATCGTTGGGGGTCTCGGCGCAGACCGGTGTCCCAGAGGTGCAGCGTCTGTTCCGCGAAGGTCCGTCCCGTGGCGAGGATTTCGTCGAGCGGGTCGAGGTAGTCCACTACCTGGGCGGGTTCCAGGCCGGCTCTGACCCGGGCCGTCAGACCCTGGCGGGCCAGGCGGAGCAGTTCTGCGGCGAGATCGTGGATGCGGTCGTTGCCCAGCCTCGTCCGCAGCCCCTCGCGTGGGAGATTGCGCAGGGCATCCTCGTGATCCCGCAGAGTGTGGTGGCCGAGCAGGTTCCAGGCGGCTTCGCGTGACGGTGCGTGGTAGCTGAGACCTACCCACAAGGCGGGCACGGCTGGGATGTGGTCGTAATGAGGTCCGTCGGCACCGCGCAGTTCGAGGGTGCTGCGTACATGAACATTCGTCCAGATCTGCGACAGATGAGAGATCCAGTCGTGCATCGTGGGCATGGTTCCGTCGTCGAAGCCGTTGTCCAGGATGGTGGCGAAGGAGCGGTCGGGAGCCGCGTGGTACGCGCCGTCGGCGGCCCGGTGGTAGAGCATGGGAACCTGCAGGGCCCAGTCGACGACATCGTCGATCCCGACGTCCGGGCGCAGGGCAGGGGGCAGCGTGCCGCAGCGGCGTGGGTCCATGCGCAGCCACGCGTCCGAGCGGTGCGACAGGAGTCCGTACGAACGCCCTCCCTGTAGAGGCGAGTTGACCAAGAGTGCGGCTACTACGGGGGCGGCGGCCGTGTGCATGCGCAGTTTGTGGGTGAAGTCCTGCCTGTCCAGGTAGTCCACGTGGACCTGGGTGGAGAGTGATCTCGTCATGATCTGTTCGGCGCCGCTCCCGGCGGTACCCAGGCGCTGGAAGAAGTCACGCATGAGCGCCCCACGGGTGGAGGGCACCCAGCTGATGGTGGTGGGGTCGTCGAAGGGAAGGTTGGCGCCGGGCAGGAGCGCCAGACCGAACCGGCCGACAAGATCCGCGAGCCGCTGCAAGGTGTCGCGTGCGTCATCCACCGCGCTCTGCAGATTGGGCGCGGGGGTCGATGAGTACTCCACCTGCCCGCCGTGTTCGAGGGTGATCTGGGTGCCGCTCTCCAGCCGGATGCCGGTCAGTAGTCCCGCATCCTCCAGACGCTCACCGCCCCACTCCTCAAGAACTGATTCCAGCACTGCCAGCGCCCCGTTCTTGCCCTGATAGGGAGCGGCGCGTCCGGTGTCGGGTGAGACGAGGCCGGACTCGATTTCGATGCCCACCTGCTCCGTCGCCGTCGGCGACGGAGCCATGACAGTGGAGAGGTCTTCGTGGTTCAAGGCGGCCCTTCCGGTCACGCCGCCCCCACAGGGGTGGCGGCCTCTGCGTGCTGCTGCATACCGAGTAGTTGGCTGACGACATGGAGAGCTGACTGCGCCGCGCCCTGACACCATGCGTGCGCACCGGACAGGTGCTCACCGGCGAAGAAGACGCGTGGGTTCTCGACGGGATGGGGAGAGCCGAGCGCTTCGAGATGGCGGCCGTGCTCGCCCGGTCGCAGGTGCGCGAAGGCGCCACCCCCCATTCCCGCCTGCTCACCCCAGTTCCAGTGGACGATGTCATCGACGTCTTCGGCGATGCCGGGATGGAGCTGTTCCAGACCGTCCAGAACCAGGCGGTCGCGATCGTCGGACGGCATCGCGGCGAAGCGGCGGGCATTGGCCCCCCAGAGGTAGGCCCCGAGAAGGGCCGTGGGCGCTTCGGAGCGCTGCGGGTCCCGGGCGGTCCAGCGTGGGGCGAGGCCGTCGGAACTCTCCCCCGTGGGGCGGGCGTTGTCCGAGGGATACCAGCACTGCTGGATCGGGAGATCGGTGAAACTGCCCCCACCGAACAGGCCGTCGCGCGACTCCCACCTGCGGCGCGTCAGGTGCAGCAGGGTCTTGGAGCTGCTGGCGTAACTGATACCCCGGATGGCCTGACGCTGATGGTGAGGCAGACCGGGCAGGAACGCGATCTGGTCGAGTGCGGGAGCGGGGACGCAACAGATGACGAAGTCGAAATCCTTCTCGAACGACGTCCCCGTCCGCTGGCCGCGCACCGACGCCCCGCGGCCGGTCAGAACGATTTCCCTGATGTCGGTGGACAGCCGGACCGTGTTCGGGGCCAGCCGCTCCACGAAAGCGCGCACCAGGGAATCCATTCCGTCAACCAGTTCCAACTGGGTGGTGTGGAACAGGCCGAAATGGTCGACGAGCACCTCCAGTAGCGAAGAGTGCTCGTAGTGAACCAGTCCTGTGGCATGTCCTACGAAGTCCCAGGCGTCCCTTGACATGTGTTCGTGCACAAACTGCCACAAGGATACAGAGACCAGTCGGCCGAGAGCCGGATCATCCCACTGACCTTGCAGCACGCGGCGCTGCTGCTCGAAGTTCAGCGTTTCCCATACCGTCCGCAGAAGGCGGTCGAGAAGGAGCAGAGGGGGTTGCTCCTCGGTGCTTCGCAAGTCGAAACCCGCATAGAGATGATGCGCGTTGCGCATCCGGACTCTCCGCCCTCGCAAATGATAGTAGGCGTCCGGATTCGAGTTGATGAATGGTCGAACTCTCAAGCTGAACTCTTGGACATAGCGCAACACGCAGTGATGATTGTCGGGAATGCGCATCGCGCCCAACTCCGCGTGCGTGTCGTCCCAGAAACGATGGGTGCGGACCCGGCCCCCAGGTCGGCTCGCCCTCTCGTACACCACGACGTCGTAGCCGCGATGCTGCAACTCGTAGGCCGCCACAAGTCCGGCGACACCGGCGCCGATCACCGCCACCCGGCCCAAGCCGTCGCCCATGCGTACCCGCTCCCGCAGGTCGGACGGGAATGCGTAGCTTTCGTCGAACATGACGTTCCCCCATCTGGCCAGCCTGAATCCGGCCGATCCGTCTTCCGTACCCCGTCGGCGAAACAAGAGATCCCAACGGGAAAAGCTGGCCTGACGCGCTTTCACGCGGCGGTGCGCCGAGCAGTACACCACCACTCAAGGAATCCGATCAAGACCACCTTCACCGAAAAGGAGCAGCGGGCACTTGCCCCTCTGTACCAGTCATCCGCGCCATTTCATGGACCGAACGGGCAAGATCAGTAGATCGATACGGTCGGCGCGCATTTGTGTATGTGATCAATTGCTGTGCCGGGCGACGCCGCAACCGCTTGAGGTCCGGCCCGAGCCGATGAAGCGGATCTCCCCGTACCGCCGATCACGGAGGCCGCGCCTACGGTGCTCCAGCCGTAGATCGGGTGAGGTGCCTGGCCCGTACCTCGGTGCCGACGGTGTCGGACTGCTTGGCGGCGTGTTGTGCCCCGTTCTGCCCGTCGTCGACCGGCCGTCCCGCCGATCATGGTTGGTAGCCTGCGAGGATGACCGCGACTTTCGACGAAGCTGTCCGTGCCCGGCTGCAAGCCCCTCACATCTGGTCCGTCGGCACCGTGTTCGCCGACGAAGCGCCGCAGGTCAGCCCGATGTGGGTGGACCTTGAGGGGGAGGGGGAGCTGACGTTCAACACCTCGGTGTGCCGGGTGAAGGAGGAGAACCTGCGCCGCGACCCCCGCGTATATCTCTCGCACGCGGACGCCACCGATCCCTTCGACCGAGTACAGATCAGTGGCGAGGTGGCCCGCTTCATCGAGGGCGAGGAGTCGCAGGACCGGATGGACCGGCTGGCCCGGAAGTACCTGGGCAGCGAGCGGTTCGAGTGGATCATGCCGGGGGAGCAACGGGTCGCGGTGATCGTGCGCCCGGTCAAGGTGCGGCACATCGTCGGGGTGGAGCGGTTCCGGCCCGGCGGCCCCGTCCCGGCTTCCTGACCGACTCCCGCAGAGCGCCGCCCCCGCGCCTGACCCGCTTCCCGCCGTGTGCGGTCTACCGAGTGCGGTCTTTGGGCGACGGACGTCGGATACAGCGTCGGGGGCCGGCTTTGGCCGGACCGTCGACGCTCGGAAGATCGCAAAGCCACTCGGGCCACTGTGCGGGGCTGTGATGCTCGAACAGGCCCACCGATTTTCGGTGTCAGGTATGCGCGAAGAGATCGTCAGGCCGTACGCACAGTGCCTGCGGGCGCGTGACTATCGCTCAGCGCGGCGGGGGAGGGCGGAGGGGGGTCCGGACCGTCGTCGTTGAGGCGGACGGCCTTCTGGGCCTTGCGTACAGCGTGGGCCGAGGCGGGACTCCCGCGAGTCCGCTCCCCTCGCCGTGTACAGCCTGCGGGTCAAGCGGCGGTTCCCGGAGGAGCTGCTCCTCCAGCGGTGTCGGGGAGCGTTGGGGGAGCGTTGGGGCCCCCCGCGGGTGTTGATGGGGCCCGGATGGCCGAGGGGACCCCGGCGGCGGGGTGGCCACCGGGGTCGGTCTCTCTGTTTGCCGGACTCCGGCGGATCGTCCACCGGGGTTCATCGGGGCCAAGGTCGAGTGGCTGGTGTCAGGGGGTGCAGTTCAGGGTTCCGGCGCGCAGTGCGTGGCCGCCGTCGTTGCTGTCGTCGGACCAGACGACCGGTTTGTGGCCGCCCGTGCAGGCTGTGTTGGGGGCGATGGCGAAGCCCTCGTTGTTGTAGTTGGCCATGCCGGCGGGGCGGTCGTAGGTGTGGGTGATGGCGAATTTGCCCTGGGCGCTGATGTCGAGGGTCGCGGTGCGGCCCTGGCAGGTGTCGTCGCAGACGGCCCACAGGTGTCCGGTGGCAGGCTCGAACTCCAGGTCCATCACGCCGGCGAAGCCGCTGGTGACCGTGGCGATGCGGGTGTATCCGCCACCGGACTGATTGAGGGCGTAGGCGTAGACGGTGCCATTGGCCTCAACTCCCACGAAGAACAGGCCCCTGCCGTGGCCGGGGTAGCCGGCCGGATCGTAGGCGGCGCCGGTGCGTTCGTCACGGAAGCCGTGCGCGGTCAGGAAGGTGTCCGGGATCCACGAGATGGCTTCGGGGCCGGCGTTGGCCGGCAGGGAGGGCAGGTCGGAGGTGAGGTTCCACTCCTCGGTCGCGTTCAGCGAGGACGTTGTGGAGGAGGCGTCGAAGCGCAGGATCTTCGGCGCGCTGGTGGAGCTCTTGCTGTTGTCCCGCTCGGTGGCGACGAACATGCCGTCGGGGGTGACGACCACACCCTCGGCGTCAGGTTCGCCGCTGCCGCCCGCGTAGCGCAGGCTCTTGCCGGATGCCCATCCGCCGGCCGGGTCGGGGCGCCACGTCGTACCGTTGGGGACGAGCCGGTAGAGCTTGCTGGGGCCGTTCTGTACCGCCCAGAGCACGCCCGTGCTCTCGAAGGACAGACCGCTGAGGTTCTCCCCGAACACGTTCGAGCCGTCGGCGACGGTCACCGCCCCGCCGCCCGGCCACACGGCGTCGGAACCGCCCCCGCCGCAGGCGTTCGCAGTGCCCTTGGTCGGGGCGGTGGTGGTCGTGAAGGCGCCGCTGCCGTCCCCGCAACGCCCGAAGGTGGTGGTGGCGTGGTCGGTCCAAGTGTAGGAGTCCACCAGCGTGGAACCGTCCGCCTGGAACAATCTCGCGGAGTCCGAGCTGCCCAGGCCGAACGAGGAGTCGACGTCCAGGGCCAGGAAAGCACCCGGAGCGATCGACGTGTTCTTGCCGATCTTGTAGGAGTGGGAGTCGTCGTTGTCCTTGACGATCCATCCGGACACATCGGCCGCGGCGGTTCCGGTGTTGACGAGCTCGACCCAGTCACCCGGGCTGCCGCCGCTCGACTCGGTTTCGTTGATCCGTACCGTGGACGGCTCCTGCGCCGAGGCCGGCGCACCGGACAGGCCAAGGGTGAGGAAGGTCAGGGCGACGGCGGTGATGTGGGCTTGTCTACGCCAGTGGGTACGCAAGGTGGCCGGTCCTTCTCTTGAGGGGGTCGGGCAGGCGGGAGCGTGTTCATGCTCCCGGCAAAGTCTGGGGCCTCCCGGCGACTATGCGCTGAACACGTCACGAACTGTTCGGGTAACTCGCCGAGTCGGCTTGGCCAGTTGGGGGTCAGAGTCGTCACCTTGGGTCCGGCGGGTGGCGGTGGGCCGCAGCGGTTCTTCTGTTCATGTCTCGTCGCGACCTCGACCGGCTCGTTCAAGCCTCGAAGCGATCGATGACACGTGCGACGGCGACACCCAGTCCGCCGCCACGGACCTCTGGGTCGGTGGGCTCTTGGCCCGCAGTGGATGCAGTGCCTGGCGGGGGAATCGGAGCATGCCGGGAGCTCGTCCTCGGCGTCGTTGATCCGCTTGACGGCCTTGGGGATTTCGCCCCGTACTGCTTGACGAACGCCCGTGGGACCTCGACCTCGACTGTTCCGGCCGCCGTGATGGCCTTCCTCGGCAGGCGGAAACCGTTGCGTACGACCGGACGTCGGCCGATCTCGTCCCTCTGGTTCGCCAACTCGGCCATGTAGGGGCGCACGTCCGGATGTCTGATGTGTGCCGTAGTGTTCGCGGAGTTTCACTGCCCTCGGAGGTTTGGCGTGTCTGGTCGTGCCCGGCTCTGTGCCACCGTTCCCGCGCTCATGCCCGTGTCACAGGCCGGTCCGCCAGACATCGCCGGGCTGTTGGGGCACAGGATGCTTGTCCAGCGGAGCGACGACGAGGTCGTGGCCCGGCCGCTGGACGAGGCCTTCGTCGTACCCTCTGCGCCGAGGGTCTCCATTCCCGCGCCCTGGCCGCGCCGCTGCGGGACGTGGGAGGTGGCGCCAGACGCAAGTGTCGCTGTCTTCGCCGGGGTTCATGCCGTACGGGCGGTGGAGCCGTCGGGTGCGACGCGCTGGGAGGTTCGGCATGGATGCTGGAGCGGTGGGTGCCGGGAGATGCACGAGTCGTACGGCGAGTACGCGGATCGCCAGGACCATCGGTACCCGGACGGCGGCTCGGTCGGCTTCTCGGCAGACGGCAGACTCGTCTGGGCGCACATACGCGGCCCGTTGCCCTCGGGCAGGCTGAGCCCTGACGCAGCCGACGAGTGGCTGGTACTCGACGCCGAGGACGGCCGAGTACTCGCGCGGGTCGACGCCGAGGCCGCGGCGGCCGGCAGTTTTCACCTTGCCCACCCGACCGACCCGCATGAGATGGGGCTGAGCATCGGAGAAGGGCAGGACGGGGCGCCCCTGCGCTGGGGCCGGTGGGACGGGGCAGGCGTGGACGTCGACTACGTGGAGGGCGATCTGTGCCTGCTGAGTGTGAGCCCCTCGGGTGAGCGGCTCATGACGGTCGCCCATGATCAGGACTCGCTCGCCGTTCGCGACTCCCACGGCGCCGTGGTGGAGGGGTTGGAGTGGGACGCCGGGGCAGTGGTTCCCAGGCACCCTGACGCTCCCTCGGGCGATGACGACGAGATGCTTGTCTGCTGGGATTGGGCGGGTGGCTTCGTCGATGAGACGACCCTGATCGTCTCGACCGGCGAGAGCGACGATGAGTGGGGCCGGAGCCGGCACTGGCTGGTCGACACCACGGGTACGCGCGGGCTCGTGCAGGTCACCTATCCTTCGCCGGTCTCCTGCCAGCCGACCGCGCTGGGCAACGGCGCCTGGTGGACTCTGTCGGAGTCCCATGACGCCTTGCAGGTCTGGGCGCTCCACACTCCGGATATGTGACCTCGGCCGCCCGTCGGTACCGCAGCCCTCTTCCCAGGCCGAGCGCTGTCAGGCCGGTCTGGGAACAGATGTACCGGCCCGGAGTGCCTCAGTGCGACGTATCCCAAGACCCAAGACCCAAGACCCACATGGGGAAACGGGTCCGAAGCGCGGTCATCGGCGCGGTTCCCAGCGGAAGAGGCGCGAGGCCAGCGCGACGGCGACGATGACCCAGCTCAGGGTGGGCAGCAGCAGAAGCAGGGAGTCAGCCACGGGAACGCCGCCGTTCCAGGCGTTGAGGACCAGTTCGGTGGCCGAGCCGCCGGGAAGCAGCCGCTTGAGCAGGGGGAGCTCCTCGGTGCCGGTGATGGCTACCCAGTTGGAGACGGCGATGGCGCCGAGGCTGATGGGCAGCGTGGTCACCTGGGCGTGCTCGGGGGAGTTCGTCACCCCCGCCGTGGCCAGCGCCAGGCCGAGCATCATGAGCACCGTTGCGAGAACCGCCGCCGCCAGGAGGAGAACACTGGCCGGCCCGCCGGCGACCGCGGCCAGTACGGCGAGGATCGCGGTCATCTGGACCAGCGCGAGGACGGTGACCGGGAGCGTCAGCCCGGAGAGAATACTGGCGTCGCCCGCCGGGGTGGAGCGCAGCCGCTTGAGGAAGAGGGTCTGACGGCGCGAGGCAAGCGTGGTCACCGCGGTGGTGTAGAGCCCGAACGCGCCCACGGTGAACATCACCACCGCCGCGATGTATCCGAGGCTGCGCAGGTCCGCGATGGCTTCGTGCTTGTAGACGAAGTACGCGCAGGCCGCTATGGGAATGAGGAAACTGGTGACCAGAACCAGTCGATTCCGGAAGATTTGGATCAGCTCGCTGAGAGCGATTGACAGCATGGTGAAGGTCTCTCTCTTGGGGAGTGCGGGGAGTACAGGAGGGCCTATTCGCTGCTGATGGAGCGGAAGACGTCGTCGAGCCTCGTCGGTCCGGCTTGGAGTTCCCGTAGCTCTACCGCGTTGGCGTGCGCCCAGCCGAGCAGGGTGTGGAGGTCCCTCTGCAGGCCGAAGGTCTTGATCAGGACCTTTCCGTCCAGCTCGCGCGTGGCCCGCAGCGGTAGTGCCGGTGCGGGGGCCGGGAGGGAAAAACGGATGGCGGCCGGCAGGGTCTGCGTCAGCTCGGTGACGGTCCCTTCCTGGTGGAAGGTGCCCTTGTGCATGAGCCCGATGCGATCGGCGCGCTGCTGAGCCTCCTCCAGGTAGTGCGTGGTGAGCACGATGGTGGATCCGTCCTGGCGCAGTTTGTCCACGGCGTCCCACAGGGCGTCCCGCGACTGGATGTCCAAGCCCGTGGTGGGCTCGTCCAGGAAGATCAGCTCCGGGTTCCCGTACACAGCGGTGGCGAAGTCCAGACGGCGCTTCTCACCACAGGAGAGCTGGGACACCTGGATGTCGGACTTGTGCGTGAGGTCGACGATGTCGAGTACGCGTTCGACCCTGTCCGTACGCTGGGAGAGGTTTCCGAACAGCCGGACCGATTCCTTCACGGTCAGATCCGGGGAGAACCCGCTCTCCTGCAGCATGATGCCCATCCGGGGCCGCACCGCGCGCCGGTCGCGGGGGTCCTGCCCGAAGACCCGCACGGTGCCCGAGGTGGCCCTACGGTGGCCTTCGACCGTCTCCAGGGTCGAGGTCTTACCGGCCCCGTTCGTGCCGAGCAGCGCGTAGAGCTCCCCCTTCTCCACCTGGAAGGACAGGTCTTTCACGGCGTGGAAGTCGCCGTAGCTGAGATTCAGACGTTCAACGTCGATGACTGGTGTCGAGGTCATGCATCGATCTCAGTCGCCATCGCGCGCGTCCGGCAGTGGCATGGTGTCATCACTGCGCCATGACATTCCTTGGGATGAAGGCATGACGCAGTGTCACTGTTGTCACCCACCGAGCCGGAAGAATACTGCGTGGCAGACTCTGCTGTTCGATCCCGGAGAGAGCCGCACATGGACACCAGACCCCCGCATATTCTGGCGACGGCCAATACCACCGCATTCCTCCTGGTCTGCGCGGTCTTCTTCCTCCACTGCCTTGGCGTCGGCTTCTACCCTGATGGCGTGGCGTTCTGGTTCCAGAACAGCCAGTGGCTGATGTGGACAGCCGCCGCCCTCGCCGTGGTGAGCGCTCAGGCGACCCCTTCACTCAGCCTGCGTACTCAGCGGCTGGGTGGCGATCGGTGAGGCCGGCCCCGCGAGCGGCGCACGAGATGTCCGAGCACAGCGAGACGACGCGGGGACGGCTGCGCAGATGGAACCTCATCGCGTTCGTCCCGCCGCTCGCTGCCGTAGGGGCGATGCTGGTGGCGATCGATGCCCGGACCTGGTGGGACGCCGTCGTCCTGAGCCTGAGCGTGATAGCGGCCCTGATGGTCGTCGAGCGGTGGACAGCGGGTGACACCTCCCGCGTCGCGCTCCCCTGCCTGATCATCACCGCGGCCGTGTGGCCGTTCGGAGTGCTGGTGGCCGACAGTCACACGGCGTTCTACGGCATTCTGATCGTGGGCCCCTACCTCGTTTCTCAGTTGTCCCGTTATCGAGGCGTGGCAACTCTGGCGCTCATCACGTTTGTCGCCGCGGTAGGCACGGCGAGGCTGATGGAATCGCAGGATGACGCTTCCGGTGTTCTGATCCGGTACGTCGTCATCCCCACGGGCGCCACAGTGGTGGCGACCGGCCTCATGGTCGCCAACCAGCTGTTCTACAAGATCATGGAGCAATCACGAGAACGCGAAGCGGAACTGGCCGTCATCCGGGAGCGCATTCGTTTCGCCAGTGATCTGCACGATATTCAGGGCCACACACTGCATGTGGTGAAGCTGAAGATCATGCTGGCCGAGAAGTTGCTGCGCAGCGACATCGGGCGAGTGGAAGAGGAACTGCAGGAGGTACGCGCTCTGGTCAGCGACACCATTACCCAGACCAAGGAGCTCGCCTACGCACAGCGGCGGCTCAACCTGTCCGTGGAGCTGGAGAACGCGAAGAACCTCTTCGAAGCCGCAGACATCCGCGTACGCGTCAACCGCGAAGCTGACGTCGACGAGAGCGTCAACGGACTGCTCGGCCAGGTCCTCCGTGAGACGACGACCAACATCCTGCGCCACGCGCAAGCCACGCGGGTGCGGATCACTCTCTCGGAGTCGGGCATCACCATCGTCAACGACGGCGCGCGGGAGGTTCCCCTTCCCGCGCTCAGCGGACTGGCCACCCTCAAGGAACGAGTGAGCGACAACGGAGGCGAGCTGACGGTGGAGCAGGAAAACGGGCGCTTCCTCACGGCAGCGGCGTTTCCGTACCTCCGCTCCGCGACGATGCCCTCCGCAGGGCAGGAGGACGATCGATGACCACCGTGACCGTGGTGCTCGCCGACGACGAGGCCCTTCTCCGAAGAGCACTGGCGTCGCTGCTGACTCTCGAAGGCGAGATCACGGTGCTCGCCGAAGCGCAGGACGGCGAATCGGCCGTCCGGGCCACACTGCGACACCGGCCCGACGTGCTGGTCATCGACTTGGAGATGCCCGGTTTGGACGGACTCGGCGCTGTCGCGGAGATCCGCCGCGCACGGCCGGACCAGGTGATCCTCATGGTGACCCGCCATGCCAGGCCGGGGGTGCTCCGCAAAGCCCTGAAACTCGGAGTCCAGGGCTTCGTCAGCAAGTCGGCGGAACCCGCGCACATCACGGCGGTCATCAACACTCTGCATGAGGGCAAGCGTTGGATCGACCCGGACGTCTCCGCGCTCGCCGTCGTCGACGACTGCCCACTCACCGACCGGGAGATCGACGTCCTGCGGGAGACCGGCGGCGGGTACTCCGTCGCTGACATCGCCACCCGCCTCCGCCTGGCGCAAGGCACCGTGCGGAACTACCTCTCGAACACCATGCAGAAGACCCAGACACGGACCCGGCACGAAGCGGCTCGCTACGCGCGTGAACACGACTGGCTGTAGAGGCGGTCGGGGCCGGATCCGACCTGGCGCGCGTTGTTCCACCAGGGTTTTCGGGACAGCCCTCAGGCTGCCCGTTCAGCGTTGGCCGACGCCTCGTCGTGCTTGGTCTCAAGATCGCGGTGCCGCCCTTGTGGGCGAACTGAAGGATTCCGGCGCCACGCCCCAGGCTGATGCACATGGTGCAGTCCAGGCCGACGACCACGACGGCCTGTCTGTATCCGAAGTCCGTTACCGGCTCTCCCCGGAGAGGCTGTCCCGCAACTGCCGGCTGGAGGAGCTGAGTCGTTTCTCTTCCGGACTGCCGGTCCCCCGAGGGGGTGTCAGTGGGTGGGGGCACACTGACGGTATGAGCGCCTCTTCGTCCGTTTCAGCCGACGCGCCCGATGCCGCCCCTGCCTGAGTGGAGTCGATGGGCGGCCCTTTGTTCGTCATTCCCGCTTCCGCGCTGGCCGCACGGCGCGGGTGCACGGAGACCGGTGCCATCGTGGGGAACTCCACCGCTGCAGACGACTACGACGGTGCCTGTGCGGTGGACGCTCCGGCAGGCGTGATTGCCGTCGGTGACGTGGCGCGCAGGCGCTGGTACTGGCGGATGAGCCGGCCATCAGCTGTTACCTGCCCGAGCACCGGGCCTTCCTGAGCCTGGCTCGCCGCCGAATCCGATGACGGGCTGAGGGCGGCCGCCGAGGCTGTCCTCGCTGCCCCTGCCACCGAGTGGGAGGAGTGCGGCACATGGGTGTCGGACGGCCCGGCCGTTTCCAGCTCCTCCCATCGACGCCTGACCGGGCAGTCGCTTTCCGGGAACCGGCCGGCCCGCGGTCACGCCCAAGCCGCTGTCCGCGTTCGTCGGAACCAGCTGCTCGACCTTCACCCCGACACCAGGCAGCAGAAGATCCGCGACCTGAACCCCACCCATCACGCCTGATAGCTGCCCACCTGCCACCGAAATAGCGACAGAGCCCAGAAGTTGAGCCAGAACCCGTTCCACCTACGAAGCCACACCGGGCACGAGCAGACCCGACGTTCCTGCGGAGAGACCCAGCGGTCCACCAACCAGCCGATGGTGGCCGACTCGATCGCACTGGCGGCGGGCCCCGTCGGGCGCCATCCGGTGGGCACGGCGAACCCGGTGGCCAAAGCGGCTCCCGGGGAACCGGTGAAGGTTCCGGCGCTCGGTATGTACGCGAGGAAACCGGGATGCTCCGGGTGGGCGTTGCTCTCACGCAACAGCGGACACACCCCGGTCACGGCATCGACATCGGTGTGATCACATCCGTACGAGGGGGTGTGCGTTCCTTCGTACGCCGACGAGGCGGGCGCCTGATCCATCGCCCACATCTCGCCCCGTCGTGGTCAGTCCGGCAGCAGATGTGACACGAGGGTCTGTGCCCATTCGGGGGTGAGGGGCTCGTCGGTGAAGACGGCCCGGTAGTAGAGGGGGGCGAGCACGGCGTCCGTGGCGCGTTCCAGGGGCGGGGGCAGATTGCCCCGGGCCTGATCCCGTTCGAGGATCGCTTCGAGCTGTCGCTGGCGTTCTCCGCGGCATACGGCGGCGCCTTGTTCTCCGCCCGTGCCGATGGTGGCGCGTACCAGGGCGAGCGTGTCCGGGTCGCAGAGGTCCTTGGCGAGGTCGTACGCATAGCGTTCCAGGTCGCTGCGGAGACTGCCGGTGTCGGGCACCACGATGTCGCCGGAGAAGCGGCTGGTCGTGACGTCTGCGAGCAGTTCGGCGACGGTGCCCCAACGGCGGTAGACCGTGGTTGCGTGCACGCCCGCGCGGGTGGCGATGACGGGGATCGTCACTGGTTCGCCGGCCTCGTCGGCGATCAGTTCCTTGACGGCCTGGTGGACGGCCGCGCGGACCCGGGCGGAGCGGCCCCCTGGCCGGCTCCCGGTCTGCGGGGCGGTGGAAGCGGTAGTGAACACCCGACCAGTATTGCATTGATCACTGCGTCAGGAGTAACGCAGTGATCTCTGCGTTTATGCTAGCGTCAAGCAACTAACGCATCGATCACTGCGAGAATCGCATGCCTATTGACTCTGCTGTATCCACCGTGCCGTCCGACGCGGGCACCCGCCGTGTGCTGCGCGGGGCGGCCTTCCCCGGTGTGGCCGCCGTCTTCGTCGTCTTTCTGGCCGCATCCAGCGTGCCGTCCCCGCTTTACCCGATCTACCAGCAGCGATGGCACTTCTCGGCGTGGGTGCTGACCGTCGTCTTCGCCCTGTACGTGGTTGGCCTGCTCGGCTCGCTGCTCGTCGTCGGCGCGCTGTCGGACCACCTCGGCCGCAGGCCGGTGCTTGCCGCGGCGATCACACTGGAGATGCTCGCGCTCGTCCTGTTCCTCACCGCCGGGAACGTGGTGGTCCTGGCCGCCGCGCGGGTGCTGCAGGGCATCGCCACCGGAGCGGCGACGACCACCCTGAGCGCCGCCCTCGTCGACCTGGAACCGTCCCACGCCCGTGGGCGCGCGGGCGTCGTCACTTCGGTGGCCCCGCTGACCGGGCTCGCGCTCGGCGCTCTCGGCTCCGGTGTACTGGTGGAGTTCGGCCCCGCCCCGACCCGGCTGGTCTACGCCCTGCTGCTCGGCGCCATGGTGGTAGCGGGGGCGCTCACCGCTTTTCTGCCGGAGACCTCCCCGCGCCGGCCCGGAGCCGTCGCCTCGCTGCGCCCACGGGCGGCGCTGCCCGCGCATCTGCGCGCGGACATCGTCCCGGTGGTGCCGGCGATGATCGCCAGCTGGGCGCTGGCCGGGCTGTTCCTCTCCCTCGGCCCGTCCGTCGCGGCCCAACTGCTGGGGCTGCGGAGCCACCTGGCCGGCGGAGTCGTCGTGACACTGCTGGCGGGCACCGGGGCACTGACGGTCGCCCTGCTCCGCTCCCGTTCCGCGTCCTCGCTGCTGGCTCCCTCGTCCGCGCTGCTCGGGCTCGGCGTCCTGACCGCGCTCGCCGGCATCATGGCGGATCTCGTCCTGCTCGCCGCCGTCGGCACCGTCGTGGCGGGCGTCGGCTTCGGCGGCTCGGTTCTGGCGACGTTCGGCACCTTTGCCCGGATCGCCAGGCCACACGAGCGCAGCGCGGTCTTCGCCTCCGCGAACATCATCAACTACCTCGGCAACAGCGTGCCCGCCGTGCTCGGCGGCATCGCCGTCACCACCATGGGGTTGCGGACCGCCACCGAGATCTACGCACTGGCGATCGCGGCGATCGTCTCCACTGCCTTCCTCCTGCGCCTGAACCAGCTGCGGGGGCGCGCCGTCGCGGCCCCGGGTGAGTGAGCACCACCCGGACCACCCGCACCACCCGGACCACCCGGACCGCACGCACCGCACGCACCTGCCCGCAGGATCCCTCCCCGCCCGACACCAACACCGACACCGAAACCGACACGGAATTACTCGTGCGAAAGAAGGAAACACCATGACGACCACAAGCCGCGGAACCAGCGAGAACCTCGTCGTCCGGCGAGCGGACCACACAACGATCCGGTACACGGCCGCCGGCCCGGCCGACGCGCCGGCCCTGGTCCTCGTCCACGGCTGGGCATGCGACCGGCGTGACTTCGACGCGGTGACCGGCCATCTGCCCGGCGGTTACCGGGTCCTTGCGGTCGACCTCGCCGAGCACGGCGAGTCCCGGTCGACGCGGGACGTGTGGACCATCGAGGAATTCGCCCGCGACGTCGCCGCGGTACTGGAGGCCGAGTCGGTGACCACGGCCGTCGTTGCCGGGCACTCCCACGGCGCGGCGGTCGCCGTCGAAGTCGGCCGGCTGCTCCCCGACACCGTCTCGCATGTGATCGCGCTCGACGCGCTGCACTACCTGTCCCTGTTCCCGGCCCAGAGCGAGGAACAGACCCGAGCCACGCTGGGCATGTTCCGCGACGACTTCGCCGCGGCGGTGCGCGGCCTCGTCGAAGGGGGTTCTCCGGCCGGGACCGACCCGGCTCTGAGGGATGCCTACTTCGAGAAGATGGTCGTGGTGCGGCAGCCCGCAGGACTGCGTGCCATCGAGGGCCTGGTGCACTGGGACATGGACGCGGCGCTGCGCGAGACCAAGCAGCCGATCACCGTGTTCGGTATTCGCGACCTGGTGACACAGGAGGCGATCGACCGCTACGGGGACCGCTTCGACATCGTGCTCGTCGACCTGGGCAGCCACCACTTCCCCGTGGAGGCCCCCGAAGCCACGGCGAAACTTCTGGCCGATGTGATGAGGCGCGGGTGAGGCAGCGCGATCGGCGCTCCTGGCTTACCACTTCGCACACGGCTGCGTGAGGGAGCCTGACGGTAGGCCGACCTTCTTCACCTGGAGAGTACTTCTGCGTCCAGCAGGACGAGTACCGCTCGGCCTTCGCGCGGTCGCTCGCCGACGCGATCGGCCCGGTGGTTCGACACCGTCCGCAAGGACGAACTGCCCAGCCTCTACACCCTCGCCGGTCTGACCCTGCCCTGGAGCTGGAGCTGGAGCTGGAGCTGGAGCTGGAGCTGGAGCTGGTGCGTGGTCGAAGGGCACGTCAACCGGATCAAGATGCTCAAGCGTCAGGTTTCCGGAGGAGCAGGCTTCCAGCTCCTCCGGAAACGCGTACTTCTCGCTCCGTGAACGCGGCGCTCAGGCAGATGCCATCTGAAGCGGCCGAGGGACGAGAAGCTGGTGCCATGAACACAGGAGAGGGCGAAGTGCCACTGTCCGGAGGCCGGATCACTCCGGGGGTGGTACGCGTTGACGACACCGTGCGGCGCCCCGTCACAGCTAGATCGTCCTTCGTCGCGGAATTGCTGAATCACCTGCAACAATGCGGGTTCACAGGCGCGCCACGGTATCTCGGACTCGACGGTGCGGGTCGCGACACGTTCACCTATGTGCCCGGCCGAGTGCCGGCCAGATTCCAGCTCTGGAAAGACGATCAGGTTGCGGCTGCCGGCGCTCTTGTGCGCTCGTTGCATGAGGCCACGCGCAGCAGTCGCCTTACCGGAACCTCTCCGATCGTCTGCCATCACGATCCCGGCCCGAACAATGTCGTCTTCCAGCAGGATCGCCCGATGGCCTTCATCGACTTCGACACCGCGGCCCCCGGCGACCCTGGAAGATCTTGGATACATGGCCTGGACCTGGTGCGTCTCCTCCAGGTCGCAAGCCCCACCTCCCCGCGCACAGGCAGACCAGGTACGACTTCTCGCCAACTCCTACGGGTTGGCGACCTCCGAGCGCTTCAACCTCGTCGACGCCATTCTTGACCGCCAGAACCGCAACGCCCTCCGGTGGCACCAGCACCTCAATACCCCAGAGCCACGCGTGGCTGACAGCGAGCAGATTCTCGCCCGGATCGACTGGTCCCGGCGTGAACACGACCACACAGCCAACAATCGCGCTGTCTTCATGAACGCTCTACGCCAACCAAGATCGATCTCGGCTCTGCTGAGTTCGAATACGGAGAGTGAACCCACCCGGAATTTGCGCCGGAACCGTTGGTCGGAGTAGCGGTAGTCCGTGAAGATCCGCACGATCCACCAACCGGCGAACGCGAGCGCTGTCGAGATGTACCGGCGCCTGGGCTACGTCGATGGCGAGTGGGACTGACTCCGGGCTGCCGTGTCCGCGTGCGGCGCCGGACCGTCCGGACGTGCGGCTGGAACCGGTAGCGGATTCAGGCGCTCGGTTGGGAGAGCAGTTCGGGCTGGTATGTCGCTGTGAGGTGCTCAGGCGTGGTACGCGGTGATCGCGATACGGACGAACGAGCGGATCAGCGGATTCGTGTCACCCGCGTTCCATACCGCCACCACCCGGCTCGGTGGCATGTCGATCAGCGGCACCACGGTGAGTCCCTGTGCCGGCTGGTGGGCCAGGAGCGTCATACCGACCGTGCCGTTCCAGAGGACGGCTTGTTGGCATTCCTGGACGGCGCGCACCACCGGACCCTCCCGAGGTTCTCCGCCGTTCCAGTACGACTGCCAGGTGGGATCAGTGCCCTGTGGGAACAGGAACCAGCGGCGGTCGGCGAGGTCGGCCAGCTTCAGTTGGTCGCGGCGGGCCAGCGGATCGTCGGCGCGCAGGAGTGCTCCCACCGGGTCGGCGCGCAACTCGTGAACGGTCAGGCCGGTCTCGTCGAACGGCCCGCGGGTCAGGGCGATGTCGACCAGACCGGCGTGCAGCCCGCAGGTGGGGTCGGTCAGGTCGGTCTCGCGGATGCGGACCTCAACGCGTGGGTGCCGCCGTCGGTAGGCGTCGGCCAGCCGGGTTGCGCCCGGATCGGTACTGTCACCCAGGATGCCGACGGTGATGGTCGCGGCTCCGGCCGCCGCGGCCACGCGTACACGTACCTGGTCGGCCTGGTCGAGCAAGGCGCGCGCTTCATCCAGCAGTACCGCCCCCACTGGAGTCAGCGTGACACCGGCGGACGATCGGTCGAGCAGCGTGGCGCCGACCTCGGCTTCCAGCTGCTTGATCGCCCGGCTCAGGGGCGGCTGACTCATGTGCAGCCGGGTGGCGGCCCGTCCGAAGTGGAGTTCCTCGGCGACAGCCACGAAGTAGCGCAGCGTACGTAGCTCCATAGTGCGACGATACCCATACGGTATCGATGTCGGTGAACAGGTCTTGGACAGTCGCAGCGCCACGGCGGTGGAATCGACGCATGACTGACGAACCGAAGACCAGTGAGACATTGGCCGACCCCGCCGTATCGGTGGTCGGTCCGGGCGAGGGTGAGACGATCCTCCTGGGCACCACGCGACTGCGCGTCCTGGAAGACGGCAGCAACACCGGGCACCGCCTCGGGCTCGTAGAGTCCGTCCTCGCGCCGCACACGCCCGGACCGCCGCAACACCGTCACGCCCAGCACGACGAGGGTTTCTACATCATCTCCGGCACGGTGCGCTTCACGGTCGGAGAAAAGGACCACGACGCTACGGCGGGCACATTCGTGCTGGTCCAGCCCGGAGCCCCGCACACCTTCGCCAACACCACCGACCAACCGGCTGTCATGCTCAGCACTTTCACGCCCGACCTGTATGTGCAGTACTTCCGTGACCTGCAGGACATGATCGCCGGCGGTCAGGCCATGACCCCACAGGCGACCATCCGGACGATGAGCCGTTACGCCACCGAGCCTGCCACCGACTTCGCTGAGCGGCCGGAAGGGCGACGCAGTCATGGCTGACCCTGCCGGATCCGTACAGCCGAGGCGGCTCCTGCCTGGGAACGTCCGTGCCGCAGAAGCACTTGCGCACCCGCGTGTGCCTGTTGTCGGCGCCGCCCCGGTGACGACGTGGTCACCCGCCCCTGGCAATCACGGAGGGGAATCGTGAACATCGCATATTGGATCGTTGCCGGTCTGCTGGCCGTCTTCTACCTCTACGCGGGCGGGGTCAAGGTGGTCCAGAGCCGTGAGCGGCTCCGACCGATGATGGCCTGGGTGGACAGCATGCCGATGCTGGTCGTCAGGGCCATCGGTGTGATCGAAGTGCTCGGCGCGATCGGGCTGATCCTCCCGCCGCTGACCGGCATCACGCCCTGGCTGGCCCTGGCTGCGGCCATCGGGTTCGAGGCACTGCAGATCGGCGCGACCAGGTTGCACCTGAGCCGCGGAGACCGTCGGATCGCCCTCAACCTCACGCTCATTGTCGCCGGGGCCGTGACCAGCTGGCTGGCGACAACGTGGCTGTGACTTCAGGCATGGGCAGTGTTCGGTGAGGTCGCACGACGATCGCGGGCCGGGTGTGCGAAAGGGGTCGTCAGTGAGTCTGACCTCAGGCCAACGAGGCCATGGTGCGGTCATGTTCGCGCCTTGCCCCCACGACCGATGATGACTTGGACCAGCTGGCCAAATGGCTCGCTGACCCAGACTTCGTTGTCGGCAGCAGCGTTATGGCACCTATCCCGACCAGGAGAGAGCCGTGCCGAACGACGGGTGCCCGAAGGCCACGTACACGGTGTGGGGGGACCTGCTGTGAACCGCCTCGGACGCCTTGTCGCTTCAGCGAGACCGTCCTTGGTCGCGTCTCACCGGGCCGGGATCAAGCCGTCGGTTTCCAGGGAATCGCGCCTGGAGTCCTTCGCCGCCAAGTTGTGCGGAGCGGCCGCGCGTTGTCCGGCCTCGGTACTGGTGAGCTCGCGTATTCAACTGTCGCCATTTCCCCGAGGAACCCAGCCCGCTGGTGACCGTGTGTGATCTCCAGCGGCGTTTGGACTCCGGGTGAGCTGCTTGTGCTGGCCCGGGGCGGGTGGCGTTCAGCGGCGCTCGGCGAGGGCCTGCCGCCAGGGTCCTCCGGCGCTGCTGGGGCCGCCCGGGCTTCGACCCCGGGCAGCCGTGATTCAGCGGTACTGCTCCGGAATTTCCATCTCGTCTGAGCCGTCGGAGATGTACTCCATCCCCGGGTTCTCGACCTCGGCAACGACGATCCAGGGTCTACGCCCCTCCACCTCGCAGACCGCATGCAGGCGCAGTTTCGCGTCCCAGTACGCGTCCACCCAGTCTCCCGGGTCCTGGAACCAGCTCGGCGGCCCCGAGTTATCCATCTGCCGGTACACGAAGTTGCCGCGCTCCAGGCTCCGGATAATGCTCTTGCGGCCGGGCGCGGCAACCCCGTCGACCCCGGGGCTGAATCGGGCGGGCCCCCAGATCACCGACGACAGCTCCGTACGCATTGCTTCGTCGTAATGCGGTCTGGCTGAGTGATCCCGTCCGGCCTCGTCGCGCACCGTGAGGGTGATCGTGTCGAGGTGATCCAGGCCGACCGGGCCGTCGAGTGTGGTGGTGAGCCTCAGACGGTTGGGGCCCACGCGGATCAGGCTGAAGGTCAGCTCAGGAGTCAGCTCGCGGTGCCAGCGATCGCGTTCGATCTTCGCCACCTCTCGCGCGGTGTAAGCCGAGTCCGCGGCGGCCGCCGCCGCTTTGCGGGTCGTCCAGTACGCCATGACCGCGGCGACCACCACCCCGACCGCGGCAGCAATGGCGCTGAACGCCGTCCAGTCGTCAGTGTTCATGGCGCCGGACCATAGCAGCAGCGGCGGCCGCACCCGGTGGAGTATCCGGATCGGGACATGATCGGGGGCTGATACCGGTGAGCTTGCTTGTTCAACTGTCGTCAGTTCTCTGTGATGCCCAGCCGGATGGTGACCGTAGGTGGTTTCCAGCGGCGTATCGGCTCCAGGTTCCTCCGGTCTCTTTGAGGAGCCGGGTGGTTGTCTTGTCGTGGTAACCGAGAGCGTCCGCGACGACGGGAGCGGGTATCTCCAGGAGTTGTTGCCGGATGGCGGCGCCGCGGGCGGCAGCCGCTGGGACGCCGATCTCGTTGAGGAGGGCGGACAGGTGGTCGGGGCGGAAGGGCTGGCCTGCCCGGCGGCCGGGGAACAGCCAGGAGGATGCCTGGTTGGTGGCGGTGTTCATGTGGTCGCGGTCGGCGATGTAGTCCAGCAGCAGGGAGGCGGCTGGCTCGGGGATGGGTGAGGCCGGCTCCCCGAGCCGGAGAAGTGCCGCTTCTCCGTCGTGCACCACGTCGTCGACGGTGAGCCGGACGATCCGGGTGAGGGGTTGCGCGTAGAGGAGCACGATGACGCCGGCGACGCGGAGGTTCTTCGGTGTGTCCTGGCCGGTCAGCAGCCGGCCGAGGACGTCCAGGCGTTCGTCTTCACTCAGCGAGGCTCGTCGGGTGGCCTTCATCGCGGGAATAGAGAGCGAGCGTCGGCAATAGCGGCTCTGCATGGCCCAGTTGAGGAAGGCCCTCAAATCGTTGCGGCTGTGCTCATTGTTCTCGGCCCACCAGGCGTCGACGTCGATCTGGCCGCATGAGGCGAGAGAGGTGTTGCGCTTGCCGAGCCACTGGAGGAAGGCGGTCGCGTACTTGATCTGCTCGGCGGCGAACCGGCGGATGCTGGGTGTGATGCGGCTCCGGTCGGCTCGTGCCCGCAGCGGGGGAAGGACGCACCAGGTCGCGAAGAGCTTGATCGTCTTCGCGTGTTCGGGATCGGCGATATCGGCCAGATGGCCGGGCAGCCAGCGCTGGAAAGTGCAGATGTACTTGTCGACGGCGGGCAAGGCCCCGCTTGCCATCAGGAGTTCTTCCAGGTGAGCGGCTGACCGCCAGGGCTGGAGCTCGTGGAACGCGTCGTGGGTCAGGGGTATCTGCCCGAGACCGAGCTGCCGCAGCCGCTCAGAAGCGTTTCCCGGCTGATCGTGGCGCAGGGCCAGCCAGGCCAGCCCGCTGCTGGGCTTGTCCATGGCGATCAGCAGGTCGAACAGCGGAATCAGCTCGGGCCGGACGCGGCCGGTGCCGTCGTCCAGGAGAGCGGTGAGCCGGTCGGCGAGCGTGCAGTGTTCGCAGAGCCGCCCGCCCAGGGGTTTCCCCTCGAAGCCGCAGCGCGAACAGTCGAAGGTCTGGGAGAAGCCGACGCAGGTCGTGCAGATCGCGGCGCCATCGACGGGGCGGAGGCCGGGAAGCGCCCGGTCCTGGCAGCATCCCGGGCAGGTGCCACGTATCCGCACCGCGCGGTCCGAGCACGTCCGGCAGATGTATCCGTCCGGCCAGGTGCCGGCCTTGTGCTTGCGGCGTCCGCAGCGGCAGCAGTCGGCCAGGAACCAGCGTTCGTACTGCTCGTCGGTTGCACCCGGGCCCGACTCGTCCACGTCGACCAGTACTACCTGCGCGCCGACACCATCACCGCGGCAAACGCGAAGCTGATCGAGGCCCAAGCCCAGGTGCCCATCGTGCAGTTCTGGGGCAGCGGAGTACTCGCCTCGGTCAACGGACTGCGGTTCGTCGTCCCCGTGCGCACGATCAGCTCGGCGCCATCACCGAAGTACTTCGGCTTCAAGCGCGGTATCACCTGGCTCAATGTCGTCAACGACCAGGTCGCGGGCATCGGGCAGATCGTCGTGCCCGGCACCCCGCGCGACTCCCTGCACATCCTGGACGCGCTGCTGAACCTCGACGGCGGAGTCAAGCCCGAGGTGGTGGCGACCGACAACGCCTCCTACTCCGAAATGGTGTTGGGCCTGTTCTAGATCCTCGGCTACAACTTCAGCCCGCGGTTCCGGGACCTGGACGACCAGCGGTTCCGGCGCGCGATCATGCCCGGGGTGGAGACCGGAATGTATGGAGTGCTGGAGGACCTGGCCCGTAACCGGGTCAACCTGAACAAGGTGATCACGCACTGGCCGGACATACTGAAGGCCGCCGGCTCCCTGGTGACCAACCAGGTCCGCGCCTACGACCTGCTGCGGATGTTCGGCCGCGAGGGACGCCCCACCCCGCTGGGGCAGGCGTTCGCCGAATACGGGCGCATCGCCAAGACCGAACACCTGCTGCGGATGGTCGACCCGGTCGACGACACCTACCGTCGGCAAACGAACCGCCAACTCACCGTGCAGGAGTCCCGCCACAGGCTCGCCCGCGATGTGTGCCACGGCAAGCGCGGCACCATCCACCAGGCGTACCGCGACGGCATGGAGGACCAGCTCGGCGCGCTCGGTCTGGTCCTCAACGCCATCGTGCTCTGGACGACGCGCTACATCGACGCCGCCGTCGCCCAGCTCCAGGCCGAGGGCCACGAGATCCGGGACGAAGACATCGCCCGGCTCTCCCCGATCAAGCACCGCAACCTGAACCTTTATCTGGACACTTGGCAGCTGTCGATGAGGCGGGCAAGGACGCTGAGGGTGGCCAGTTGTTCCAGTGACTCCTGTTCCGTCCACTCGCCCGTGTCGTGTGCGGCGGGGTTGCGGATGGCGAAGAACGATCCGAGCCCGAGTTGCAGCGCACCGCGTTGCCGGCTTTGGACGGTAGGACTCGTCGCGTCGCCGGGGACACGGAGCCGAGACTTGCCCGGCTCGGCCGGCTTGTCGCTGAATGCCTCTTGCACGAGCTTGTCGTCGGCAACATCTCGGCGCCCGAGCTTCGCCTGGAGGTGAGCGTTGATCGCGCTGGCGGCAGCGTGCACGGCTGCGCGGTAGTGCTGAGAGTCCCAGAAGGTGCGGGCTGCGTCCCAGACCCAGGGGTGGAACTGGTCGGCCGGGAGGGCCGGAGCGTCGGGTGCCAACCTGGCTGCCCATTCATCCATGTCGGTGAGGATGCCCAGCCCTCGCTGCACCTGGTTCCGGGCGTGTGTCTCTCCCGCCATCGCGTCGACGTTGATCTCTTGCGCGAGTTGAGGGTCAAGGCGTCGCAGGATCTGCTTCACCGTGGGTTCAGCCCGATGCAGTTGCTCCAGGAGGGCCTCGTCCCCGATGTAGTCGCCGGGCCTGGTGCTGTTTTCGTAGCGCATGGCCAGGTTGTCGAACGCTTCGAGCTGTTGCCGCATCCAGTTACGATCCACTGCCGCATGGTAGGTGCCCTGCCGCGCTATCCGGAGTGGTTTCTGTGCCCTGAGATTCGCCGAGGTCAGTGAGAAGCTGCCCGATCCGGGAGGCGATGGCGTTATGTCGTTCGACCTCGCGTGGCCAGCCGCGCTCAACGGCGTCCTGGGCGAGCTGCTGCTCGCGGGCGAGTCGGGACCGAAGACGCGGGGCGTACTCGCTTGTGGTGAGGAACTTCGAGCAGCGCAGGTAGAGGTCGCACTCGCAGGGTCCTTCGGCTGGTGCCCGCAGGCAGTGGCCGAGTTCCAGCTCAGTCTTGAAGAAGTTGGTCTTGAGCCAGTTCAGGGTGTCCTCGCCGATTCTGCTGCTGAGTAGTTCCTCTGCGGCCGGGCCCGCAATCCGACCGCCGGCGGCGATGACCTTCTCGTACTGCTCCTTCAGGACGGGGTCGGTGATGTGGGAGTAGGTTGCCGACATCTGCGCGCTGCGGTGGCCCAGGATGGCCATGATGGTCTGGATCTGGGCGCCACCTTCGGCAAGCTGGGTGCCGACGGAGTGCCGGAACCGGTGGGCGGTCACTGTGTGGTTGCCGTCGCCGTCGAGGAGCCCGGCCTTGCGGCAAGCGATCTCCAGGGCGTCGTCGAACAGGAACTGCCGACCCATTGGCTTGCCCCGGCGCATGAACACGTAGCGGACCGGCCGTTGGGCCCATGGGTCGTGGCGGGCTGCGGCGTTGCCGACCTTGGCCGTCTCGATCAGGCTCCGCAGCGCGTCGGCGCCCTGCGGGTGCAGCGGGATCATGCGCTCGGTGTAGGTCTTGCCGACCGGGATGCGCAACCGTGGGTAGCCGTCGGGATAGGCATCGAGGCAGTCGACGGGCAGGCGGGCGATCTCGCCGCGGCGGGCACCGCTCCACCGCAGGAGCAACAAGGCTGTCCTCTGGTGGGGGTCCTCCAGGTCCTCGATGGCCTGCATGAGTCGGTCCAGCTCGTCGCGTGGGATGAACCGGGGCAGCCTTGACGGCAGCTTCGGCAGGTCGGAACGCCCCAACAAGGGCCTGGCCGGGACGTCCGTCCAGCCCCACTGGCTGGTCTCGCGGAAGAACTGAAGCAGCGGGCTGATGTAGGTGTAGCGGGTGCGCGCTGACAGCGGCTGGCCGTTGCGGGGGTTGATCCGCTCGTGCTGATGGGTCAGGTAGCCCTCGATGTGCGTTCGCGTCAGCTCGGCGAGGCTCGTCAGCTGGGGGGCGTACTGGGCGAGCCAGCGCAGAAAGTAGCGGAAAGCGTCCCGGCAGTTGCGCACGGACTCCGCTCGGTCGGTGGTCTGCAGGCGTCCGGACAGCCATCGGTTAACCGGCGCTGCGATCGCGGGCGGGGTTTCCGGGGAGGTGAGTTCCTGGCGCCATAGCTCGCACGTCTTCAGCCCGTGGAACGGTGGTTCTTTGACCTGCCCGGTGTTGAACAGCAGCACGTGCAGGCCGTGCAGGCGGCTCAGGCATGCCTTTTCGAACTCGGCGGTGAGCGTGGCAGGGTCGCTGTCGCGGCGGTTTCGGTGGACGTGGGCGGCCCGGACAGTCTGGGCTTCCGGCATCGCGCACCAGCGGCGGATCTCCTCGCCGAACGCGCCAAGGTCGTCGTAGGTGATGGCGGTGATGTCCGGATCGCCCCTCCATAGGACGAGGCGAGCAATTCCCCAGGTCAGCAGCGAGCGGCCGCTGCGGTAGCCGAGCTGCCGCTGACGTTCGTCCAGCGCGTCGACCAGGTCCAGGTCCATCCCGAGTGTGGGGGCAACGCGGGGGTTGAACAGGCTGTCGAAGTTCCGGGCCAACACCCAGCCGGCGTCCATCGGGATTCGGTGGACCAGTGAGAGGTAGGCCAGGTAGGACCCTGCTTCGTGCGAGATACCCATGTGCTTGCCGGAGCCTGGGGGCGCGTCGGCGTGCAGGTCCAGCCTGTCCAGCAGTGGGGCGGCGAACCAGTCCTCCAGGTCGGGCCAGTGCTGGACGAACCTGTTGTAGAAGAACAGCCGCGAGCTAATCGTCCCTCGTGCGTCGGCGAAGGTGGCGCGGACCCACGCGGCGTACTCCTCCCGAGGGACGTGGCGCCGCCGGTCCGGCAGGCCCGGGACCGCTGCCAGGGCATTCACCGCTTGTTCTCCAAGGCCCGGGTGTAGTCGGCAAGCACCGCCTCATCGGAAACCCGGGTATAGATTTTCGTCGATTCCGGCGAAGCGTGTCCGAGCCGCTTCTGCAGCGACAACTCGCGCATCCCGCCCTCCCACATCGCCGTGGCGTGGGTGTGCCGCAAAGCGTGCGGAGTGGCCTCCGGCGTGCGCGCGCCGAGCTTCGCCATCCGGCGGGAGAACAGCCGGACGAGCGCGTCGTAGCTCAGCGGCTCCAGCCTGCGGGCTCCGTTGCCGCCGATGAGGAACACGAATGGGCTGGCGGACTCCAGGGGCCGCTCGTGCATGACGTAGCGGCTGACCGCGTCCAGTGTGCGCGGATCGTGCAGGTCGACGACCCTCTCGGAGCGCGACTTCCCGCGGGCTCCGCCGGGGTGGTCGTCACGCTTGCCGATCGTCACCCGTCGCCGCCCGTAGGAGAGATCGGCCAGATGAAGGGACAGCACCTCGCCCGGCCGCAGCCCCCCGTCCAGCATCAACAGGAACATCGCCAGGTCACGCAGCTTCGTCAGGCTCGCGATGAAGCCCTCCAACACCGCCTCGTCCATCGGACGCGGCAGCCGCCGCGGCTGCTTGACCGTGACCGTGCGCCGCACCGGCTGTTGGCGGCTGGCCTTACCCATGAACGGCTGATGCCGGCCCGGCACCCTTGCGAGAGCCGGGTCCGGGCGCATCTGCATCGGCGAGTTCTCGCCGTCGTACTCCTCGGCGACCATGGCCCAGTCGTAGAAGCTCGACACCGCGGCCAGGATCCGGTTCACCGTCGACGGCGACAGCAGACTGCCAGGCAGGTCCGCTCCGCCGACCACGACGGTCAACCCGAGACGCTGGGCCGGCCGGCGGCTCGGCTGACGGCGCAGGAAGCCCAGCAGCCGCAACGCGTCGGGCGCCCGGAAGTCCCGCCAGTCCAGGCTTTCCCGGGCCAGGAACGTGAACAGGCACTTCAGGTCGTAGGCGTAGGCGCACCAGGTGTTCGGCGACAGCCCCCGATCACTGAGATGCCCCAGAAACCGGCAGACCGGACCGACCTCGGAACCGGATGCGTCGATCAACCGGACGCGACGGACGATGCCGCCGTCTCGGTCCTTCACCACCCGCAGTTCGCACTCCACAGCACCATCAACGAGCGGCGACGAGGAGCGCGACGCCGAAAAGGTGAACTCCACCCGGGAGTGTCCAGATAAGAACCTGCTCGGCCACTACAGCTTCACCGCCTCGACCTCCGCCGCCGACGTCCTGCGCCCGCTTCGGGACCCTGATGCGCCGGAACCGGACGAGGACGAGACCGGCTGGGAGTGAGTCGGGGCCGTCGCTGCCTGCGTCTCTCTAGGCCGTGGCCCGGTCGCTCAGAGGAGGGCGCCGCCGGAGACCTCAATGCGCTGGGCGGTGACCCAGCGCAGGCCCTCGGAGGCCAGCGTGGCGATGGCGTCGCCGATCTCCTCAGGTTCGCCGACGCGGCCGAGCGCGGTCTGTCCGGCCAGAACCTGGCGCATCCCGGCGTCGTCCCGCATCGCTCCACCGTTGAAATCGGTGGCGGTCGGTCCCGGGGCGATGGAGTTGACCCGGATTCCGCGCGGGCCGAGTTCTGCGGCGAGGGTGCGGCTCAAGGCTTCGACGGCGGCCTTCGAGGCGGAGTAGACCGAGGTGGCGGGGCTGGTGTGGCGGGTCAGTGACGTCGAGACGTTGATGATGCGGCCGCCTCGGGTCAGCAGCGGCACAAGTGACTGGATGAGGAAGGACGTGCCCCGGACGTTGGTGCCCATCACCGTGTCGAAGTCGTCGATCGTAACGTCCTCCAGCGGTCCGAAGACCCCCACTCCCGCGTTGTTGACCAAGATGTCGAGCCGCGAAGTACCCCAGCGCTCCAGCTGCTCGCTCAGTTCGGAGGTGAAGGACGCGAAAGAGGAGACGTCGCTGATGTCGAGCCGGAGAACAGCGGCAGTCCCACCCACCGCCTGCACCTGTTCCACCGTCTTCTCAGCTCCGGCCGCATCACCGCGGTGGGTGACCAAGACCCGCACCCCGCGTGTGGCCAGAGCGATGGCCGCGCTGCGCCCGAGGCCGCGATTCGCACCGGTCACCAAAGCGATTTCGTCGATTGTCATGAACTTCCTCCACCGTGCGACAACCCCAGAATGCGCCTAGGTGCCACAGATCAGATGCGAGTCACCCGACTCGCCTTGTTGGTGCACCGTAAGCAGATTCCCGAGGTGAGTCAAGTGACTCGCCTCGGGTCTGCGGCATACTGTCCGCATGGCAGCAGAACTCTCCGCACACCACCGCAGACTCGCTGAGCAGAAACGCGAGGCGATCACCACCGCAGCCACAGAACTGTTCCTGGATCGCGGCTACGACGGCACCTCACTAGCCCGGATCGCCGAAGCGGCCGGGGTCTCGAAGTCCACCCTGTTCAAGCGGTTCCCCACCAAGGCGGCCCTCTTCGAGGCCATCGTCACCGAGTCCTGGCAGCGTGACGCCGGCGACGCTGCCGCGCGGCCACAGACCGGAGATCTGCGCTCCGGACTGACAACCGTCGGCCACCGCTATGCCGACCTGGTCGGCCAGCCCGGCATGACAGCCCTGTTCCGGATCGTCATCGCCGAACTGCCTCGTTTCCCCGAACTGGGACGGATGCAGTTCCAGCTCGGCAAACTGCCCTACTTCACCTCCGTTCAGCACTACTTGGAATCCGAGCACGAGGCGGGCAACGCTGATGTCCCGGACGCGGCGAGTGCCGCGAACCAGTTCCTCGGCATGATCGCCAACTACGTCCTGTGGCCCCGCATGCTGCTGACCGACTGGAACCCCGCAGCCTCCGACATCCACGACGCCGTCGAACAGGCCGTCCAGACCATGCTCGCCAGATACACCCCGACCCGCCAGCCTGACCCGAAGCCGGAACGTTGACACTGGCGCGCAATGCTCAACATCCGCGACGCCTCCACTCAGCGGCGCATGTCGGTAGACATGGCGCCCTCAAGTAATCAACGCACCACCCACGGATGATCATGTGATCGTGGAGGCGCAGGTGCGTGACTACGGGTTTTCGCCGGCTCAGCAGGATGAGATCTGGAGACGCTGACGCGAGGGGCAGTCGTTCAGCTTGATCGGGCGGGCGCTCGGGGCACCGATGCGGCACGCCCGCCGGTTCCTGTAGCCAGAGTGGCGGTGTCCGCCTTGCCCCGCAGCAGCGATCGGAGCGGCATCTGAGCGGCAGCGAGCGTGAAGAGATATCCCGAGGCATCGCCGCCGGGGAATCTGCGCGCCAGTTGGCCAGCCGGCTGGGCCGATCGCCTTCGACCGTCTCCCGCGAGATCGCCCGCAACGGCGGACGGGGCCGCTACCGTGCGCCTCCGCCGATGAGGCCGCCTACGCGCCCGGGCGCCGGCCCAAGCGGGCCGAACTCGCCCAACGGCCGGCTCTGCGTGCCCTGGTGGAGGCCAAGCTGGCTCTGTGCTGGCCTCCCGAGCAGATCGCAGGTTGGCTGCGACGCCAGTTCCCTGGTGACACCTCCATGCGGATCTCGCACGAAGCGATCTACCTCTCGCTCTACGGCCCGCGCCGGCGCCAGGCGATCGACCGCAGCCTCACCAGGAGCCTCCTCGCTATCCCGCCCCAACTGCGGCGGACGCTCACCTGGGACCGCGGCCGGGAGATCGCCGAGCACCAGGCCATCACCACCGAGACCGGGATGCCGGTCTACCTCTGCAAGCCGCGGAGCCCGTGGCAGCGCGGCACCAACGAGAACACCAACCGGCTGCTTCGGCAGTACCTCCCCAAGGGCGCGGACCTCCGCACGTTCAGCCAGGCCGACCTGGACACCGTCGCCCACGAACTCAGCCACCGTCCGCGCAAGACCCACGGCTACCACTTTCCGGCAGAGGTCTACGCTGACCTTCTGAACAGCGGTGATGCGCTGACCGCTTGAGCTCGCCATACAGCTGGCCGAGCGTCACTGCTCCTAACACGCCCAAGGTCGCCATTGCGTACGTATGGTACGGCGACGACCCGGAGGCGCCCCATGAACACGATCGTACTGATGGCGAACGTGCGCGGGTCGAAGCGGGACACGGTCGTATCGCAGACGCCGTAGACCACGCCGCCGTTGGCTACCATGGCCGCGAAGCCGTTGCTGACCGCGCTCATGTCCGCCCGGTGCACCAGGGTGCGCCGGGCAAGGTCGATGACGAAGAAGCCGCCGCAGTGGCCGGTGCCTTGGGTGTCGTGGATCTGTTGTGGTGTCGGCCGCCTCATCATGCGATCGGATCGATATGCCTACTACGGTCCAAGCGCCCTCGGCTCAGGTCCAGTTCGGCAGGTCGGTGCCCCACCGGGTCGGAGCGCGGTTCCAGTTCGAGGGCGCGCCGTCGTAGTGGACGGGGGGCAAGGCATGGCGTAGCGGACCGTACGGCGATTCCGTCTCGGTGCGCCAGGATCCGGGATCGTAGGTGTCGGCTTCGTCCTGTGCGGGAGCGGGGCGGATGCCGTGCAGCAGCCAGGACGCCGTGCCCGCCAGGGAGAGACGAAGATGCCGTCCGCCCCCGGTGGCCTGACGGTCGCTCAGTGCGCGCAGGACGGCTGCGGCGAGCAGGTAGCCGGTTCCGTGGTCCAGTGCCTGCGCGGGCAGTACACCGGGGCGGCCGTCGGCCGTGGCCTCGATCGCGGCGATTCCGGTTCCGGCTTGGACCAGGCTGTCGAAGCCGCGGCGCCCGGCCCAGGGACCGGACCGGTCCCAGGCGCACAGTTGGGCGACGATCAGTCCGGGACGCCGGGCCAGGAGCTCGTCGGGGCTCAGCCCGTGCCGGTCCAGGGCCCCGGGGCGGTAGCCGGTCACCACGACGTCCGCCTGGCTGAGCAGGTCCTCGAAGGCGTGCCGGTCGGCGGGGTCGGTGAGGTCCAGCAGCGTGGAGCGTTTGCCCATACCGGTGTCGGCGTGGGCATCCGCGTCCTCGGGGAACCGGGGAGTGTCCACGCGCAGTACGTCGGCGCCCAGCAGCGCCAGCGTGCGCGTGGCGACGGGACCGGCGATGACACGGGTCAGGTCCAGGACCCGTACGCCTTGGGCCGGTACGGATGCGGGACCCGGCAGGCGGGGGCTGCTCCGACCCACGCGCCGCGTCTCGATGAGGGCGGGTCCGGCCGCAGCGGGTGCGGAAGCCACGGCCACGGCCAGACCGCCCGCCGCGTAGACGGTCTCCTGGACTTCCAGGGCCGGACGGGATGCCAGCTCCTTCGAGAGCACCTCCACCAGCGCCTGGTCCTGTCCGGTGTCCGCGACGCCCAGTGCGCTGAGCAGCCGGGCACGGTGGTGCGGATAGTTGGCGTGGGTGCGCACCCATCCGTCGGCCGCCCGCCAGAACCCGGACAACGGGGCGAAGGACGTCGGGGCCCGGCCGTCGATCCGCAGGTGGCGTTCACTGACGAACGCGGTGGCCACCGCCGCCTCGTCCACCCGCACCGCCGGCACCGGCACGCGGTTGCGCAGCGCGAGCAGTTCCGCCGCCGCCAGCGAGGACACCCCTACGCAGGCCCGCGCCAGTTCCCTGACCGGCAGACGGGACGGCAGGACATCGCCGGCTCCCTTGAAAGACACACCTTGAACCAGCTGATCCCGGCCCCCCAGGGCCGTCCAGGCGTGTGCGGTGGCCGCATCCTCCGTGTACGTCATTCGCCAATTGTGCGACACCACCAGGTTGACATCGCCGAAGCGGGAGCCTCGCTCGGGACCGGCCCCGGGACGCCGGGAGTACCGGGACGGCACGCACGACGTGATTCTGCTGCTCGCTCAGTGCCAGGCCTGGCCATGGAACTCCCGGCTCTCCAGAAGCACTTCTCAGTGGCTCGTGCGGTTCCCTGCCCACACCGTGGGGGTTCGGCCCGACCACGGGCTTGCCTGTTCGAGTTGTCCGGCGAGGCGGAAGAGGCGGTCTTCGAGCCCGTAGTCGGCAGCGAACTGCATACCGATCGGGAGCCCTGTCCCGGCGTCGGCCATCACCGGCACGGACATGGCGGGTGTGCCCGCCACATTGAACGGCATGGTGAACGGCGAGCGGTCGTTGAGGCGGTCGATCCAGCCGAGGCCGTCCAGCGCCTCCGCGCCCTCGGCATAGGTCCCCAGGAGCATGGGAAGCTCCGGCAAGGTCGGGGTGAGCAGTATGTCGTGAGCGTCGAAGTACCGCGCCAGGCTTCGAGCGACCCGGTTCCGGATCGCGAGAGCGGTGACGAATTGGGCGCCACTGACCCGCTGTCCGTAGTGATAGCCGGCAAGGGTCGCCGGCTCAAGGGTTGAGGAGTCGACAGGCCGGTCGAGGGCGGCGGCCAGCTCGTCGGCCGAGGCCGCGAGATTTGCCGTCGACAGACGGGCGTTGGCCAGGACGAACTCCTCCCAGTCGGCACCGAGGTCGACCTTGACCTCCTCCACCTGGTGGCCGAGGGATTCGAGCAGACGCATGGTGCGAGCGAGGGCTTCGGCCACTGGTGTGGTGGTGCGGCGTCCGCCCCATGCCTGGGCGAGGACACCGATCCGAAGCGAGCCCGGATGGCGGGTGACTTCCTCCGAGTAGGGCCGGGACGGCTGCTGGGCGAAGTAGGGGTCACCCGGTTCCGGGCCTCGGATCCGGTCGAGCAGTGCCGCACTGTCGCGTACGGTGCGGCTGATGCTGCCGTGCACGGCCAGGCCGTTGAAACCCTCGTCGACGCCGGGGCCCATGGAGACCCGGCCGCGGGTGGGCTTCAACCCGAAGAGGCCGTTGTAGGCGGCGGGGATGCGGAGCGAGCCGGCGGCGTCGGTGGCGTGTGCGATCGGTACCACCCCGGCAGCGACAGCCGCCCCCGCGCCTCCGCTGGACCCGCCCGCGCTCCGCTCCAGATTCCACGGGTTGCGGGTCGGGCCGTGCAGCATCGGTTCCGTCGTGATGCTGTAGGCCATTTCCGGTGTGGCGGTACGCCCGAACGTTACGAGGCCGGCGCGACGGAAACGCAGCATCAGGGAGGAGTCGGCGCCGGCGACGTTGCCGACCGCGAGACGGCTGCCCAGCTCCATTCGTCGCCCGGCCATGGAGACCCCGATGTCCTTGATCAGGAAAGGAACCCCGGCCAGTGATGTGCTGCCGGGGTCGGGCTCGTCGTCGGCCGGCCATGTCTCCACGATGGCGTTGATCTGCGGATCGACCGCCTGTGCGGCCTCGCGTGCGGCTGTTTCCAGTTCGGCGGGGGTCACCTCGCGCTTGGCCACCAGCTCCGCGAGCCCGACCGCGTCGAAGCTCACGTACTCGGTAATTCTCACTGTCACTCCCAGTGGAAGGATGATACCGATGGGTCCCTGACGATACCCATCGGTATCGTATGGAACGGACTGGTACCTTAGTGCGGGGTGAGGGGCCCCGCAACCGACCGGACGTCACGGAGCAGTCATGGCATCGACCGTCAGAAGGCCGAGCAGGGTGGCGAAACTGCCGCCTCGTGAGCGCATCCTCGACGCGGCGGAAGAGCTCTTCCAGAGCGAGGGGATCCGGCGGGTGGGCGTCCAGGCGATCGCCGAGAGGGCCGAGACCACCAAAATGGCGATCTACCGGCACTTCGAAACCAAGGACGCGCTGGTCGCGGAGTGGCTGCGGATCGTCGCCACCGACTATCAGGCCGCCTTCGACCGGGTCGAGGCCGCATACCCCGGCCGGCCCAGGGAGCAGATCCTGGGCCTGGCCCGTTTCATCGCCGGGGGATTGCCGGAGATCTCGCACCGGGGCTGCCCGTTCATCAACTCCATCGCCGAGCTGCCCGATCGCTCCCATCCCGCACGGCAGGTGATCGAGGGGCACAAGGCCCACCAGACCCGCAGACTCGTCGGGATGTGTGCCGAGGCGGGGCTCTCCGACCCCGAGCAGGTCGCGGCCGAGATCACCTTCGTACTCGAAGGCGCGCAGGTCAGCTCGCAGAACGGAAGCATCGATCAGGTGGGGGATCGGCTGATGAGAATCGTTGAGGGGATCATGGATCGGTACCGCTCCCCCCTCGGCGCATCCCGGGCGACCACCGGCTGACCACCCCGTACCTGCTCCCCGAACACCGAGAAGCAGGTACGAGTTCGCCCTGGGCGCCTATCGAGTCATGATCAACCTGTGGGACTTTCCACCGCGGGGTGACGTGTGAGGACATCGAAGGACTGTCATACCCGTGTCCTATCGTCGCTCGCATGGCCAACAACTCCGCACCTGAACGCCTCTCCTTCGCAGAGGCCGACACTCGCCTCGTGCCGGCTCTCTCCGCCTCCTTCGAGCGCTACTACGACAACGTCCTGCTCTTCGACGGCGATCTGGTACTGGAGGGGAGCTTCCTCGACGCCGTCGCCGGGATCGGGAGTCTGGACGGCGTGGACCTGGTGGTGATCACCGGCGATCTGACGGTGTCCGGCCCGATCGCGCTCTACGGGTCTCTGCCGGGGCTCTACGTCGGCGGTACCACCCGGGCCGAGACCCTGGAGGGCGGCGACTGCGAGATCTACATCCAGAACGGCACCTTCACCCATCTGGTCTACGGCGACTACAACAACGGCATCCTGGAGACCCGCACCATAGAGACCCCATGGGTCATCAACTACGACCACGATCTCCGCGTCTCCGCCCCCGGCGCCCGCCTGGTGGACAACTACGGCCACGACGACGAAGCGGACTTCGGCAGCGAGAACATCGTGGAGTCGTTCGTCGCCGAGGTCGTCGACCCGGAAGGCGAAAGCATCGACGTGCCGGATTTCCTGGAACGGCTGCGGGCCGGACTGCCGGTGCTGCGCCCGGGGGCAGGCGGCGCGCCCACCAGAGCGTGAGGAGGGTGGGCCCCCGGCCGGGTGCATGGGTTCCAGGCGCGTGTGAGGTCGTGATCGATGTTCGTATTCCGCTGCCGTGTCAGGGGATCGCGGTAGAACGCCGATGTGACGCGCCGACAGCACAGCGATGACCAATGGAGGCTCATTGGGCCGTACTTGCCGATCGGCGAGTACGGCCCCTGCCCGGTGAGGCTGCGTGACCAGTTCGAGGGGGTGAACTGGCGCTTCCGGTCCGGTGCTCGGTGGCGGGAGACGCCCCCGAGGAGTCCGACACCCGGCCCACCGTCCAAGGCCGTTTCCGGGTCTGGCGGGACGCGGGGGTGTTCACGGCGCTACTGGAAGGACTGATCGCCGAGGCCACGCGACAGAGGAAGACGGACCTGTCGCTGGTCAGCGTGGATTCCACGACCGCCCGCGCGCATCACGGCGCCGTCGGGACGCGCATCGATCCCGAGATCATGGAGGCCCTGGAGGAAGCCGTGCGAGAGCAGCCCGCAGTTCGTCCCCGTCCTGCGCAAGGGTCCGTATCCGACTGCCCGTCGGACGCCCGCGACCCGGCCCGCCGCCGTGGCCGGGAACAAGGCGTACTTCTCGCGCGCCAACCGCGCCTCACATGGACGACCCGGTGAGCACGACCTCACGCCCGCCCTGGTTCACCGGATCGGCTGTCTCCGAGTGTCGGACGCCTGACACTCCCCGCTCGCGGCACGCGGCCTCGGGGACGCTCAGCTGTAGCGCGACTCGAAGACCTGGTGGATCGCCGCCAGCGGGTACGCGGTCTCTCGGCTCTCGTGCTGCAGCCTCAAGTAGAAGTCCGTCACGACTGCCGCTATCGGTGCGTGACGGGCAAGGGCCTCCGCGATCTCCGGCGGACCCGCGGGCGGCCGTGCCCCTTCGGCCCACGCGTGAATCAGCGCCACCCGTTCATCCCGCGCGCACCCGTACAGACCCGTGATCAGCCAGTTCACCAAGTAGCTGAGCGTGTACGCGCGATCGTACGTTCGGTGCCGCTGGAAGAACTCGGCCTCGGCGGGGGTCAGGTCGAAGCGGGACGACAGAGCCAGGCCGTAGTCGGCGAAATAGAGGCGCCGGCCGTCGGTCAGGATGTTCTCGAAGTGGGCATCGAAGTGGAGGAGACCGCGGTCGTTCATGAAGGAGGTACCGGCCTCCAGTTCCCTCTCCACCAGGGCACAGGCCCGGGCGACCGCCTCGTCACCGACCCGTACCTGCTCGGTGAGCCACGCGTGCAGCGTCTGCGGGATGTACTCCAGGAACAGCACGAGGCTCGCCGGGGACTTCGCGAGGGCCTCGATACGACGACGTACCTCCGGCCCGCCTCCCCAGTAGGACACGGCCCGATCCACATCGGCAAGCTCCTTCGGAAGAGCCGGGGCCGTGTCCGGCAGAACCCGCCAGTGATACATCAGCGGAAACCCCTGATACTGCCCTGAGAGCACCCAGTTGGTGGTCATCGCATGGACGGCGGCTTCCCGCCACGCCCCGAATCCCGGCCCGCCGACACCGTACTGACAGAAGACAGGCAGCCCGAACACGTTCGCCGTGGACCGAACATGCTCGGGCCGAAGCTCCACCTCGGTGAGGGGGACCCGCTTCACGAAGACCGGCGTACCCGCAACCTCCAGTAGCGCCGACCTCCCGCCGATACCGGAACCGAGCGATGCGGCAGCGTCCGCGAGTTCGCCCAGCCCTCGATCACTGTGCAGGGCCAGGGACGTGGAAACGGTGCTATAGGCAGCCAGCCGCTCATCGGGCAGCATCCCAGTGCCGTCGACCATCGCCTGCATCCGGATCCCTGCCTCGCTTCTCGTCGCTGACCACGGGCGTCCGGAAGGCAACAGCCGCTGTCGAAGGGCGGACTTCACCGCACTGTACGTGAACGTCGGCACCAAGTTCAGCGAACGCAAAGGTGGTTGGGAACTCACCTTCGCCGGTTCCGGCTGCACCGACAGCCTCGGGAGACGGAATACCGCCTGCTCTCCCAGTACGGCCACTTCATCAGTGCCGCCGTGAGACCACCGAGGCACTGCTGCCCACCCAGCCTCAGCCGGCCCAGCCGTAACGCGCGGTCGAACGCGCGAGGTAGGTGCTGGTGTGCCTGCACCTGTGCCTCAGTGCTGGATCAGGCCGCCCACCGGGACGGGATCGACGTGGCCGGTTGCCGGAACGGTCCGGGCAAGCGCGAGGCCGATGTCGACCAGCGATGACCGGCGGAGGCGAGTCACTTCGGAAAACGGAGTCCACACCGACTCGGCGGTCTCACCGTTCGGCTCAGGCCGGAGTCGGCCGCTGGTGATGCGGACCCGGTAGAAGATGCCGACATTCTGGTGCTCGGGCCCGCCAGGGATGATGCGTTCGGCTGCGGGAATCACCCGCGAGTCCACACCCAGCAGGCGTTCGACCAGCGCGTCGCAGCCGGTCTCCTCGGCGACCTCCCGGATCACCGCGTCGAACGGATCCTCGCCGTGCTCGACCCTGCCGCCCGGAAGGGTCCAGTTCGTCTCGCCTTTCGGCGGTACGTGATGGGCGAGCAGGACCCGCTCGCCCTCGATGCACACGGCATACGCTGCCAGTCGCAAACTCATCCCCGAACCTCCCGTCGAACCCCGTCCCGAATCCCGGTTCCATGGCTTGCGGCCGTTGCTCGGCCGCCGCTCGGCCGCCGCTCGGCCGCCGCCCGGCGAACCCGCCCAAGAGGCTCGGATTCCGCCGTGGTCCAACATCCGAGCCTCGGCCCCCGCATCAGCAGGAGCCGCTGCCGCCCGCTCATCCAGATGCGGGAACAACTCTCCGAACCTCAAGGCGAGTTGATTCCTCGTTTCCCGTCACACGCTCGTAGCAGATCAACGAACCGCGCAGCCGGAAGCAACACGTTGATTCTCTGCGAGCCCTCAGTCGCCGAGGATCCGCTCCCACAGCAGCCCGTCCCGCCAGCTCCCGTCGAGAAAGATCGAGGAGTGCGCGACGCCGTACGGGCTGAACCCGTTGCGGCGCAGCACCCGCTGCGACGGCAGATTCTCCAGATTGGTGGACGCCTCGGCGCGGTGCAACCCGAGTTCGTCCGTCATCACCCGGAGGGCAAGCCCGACGGCGTGCCCGGCATGCCCTTGATTCTGGGCGACACAGGCGATCCAGTATCCGACGGAGCCGCGGCGCAGGTGCTGCTGCGGCAGGATGCCTCCGACGGTGACCTGCCCGATCACCTGGTCGTCGGCGAGCACCACGCCCGGCCAGACCGTGCCGGCCCGGTATCCGGCCAGCAGGCTGTCGATCCGCTCCGCCTGGCCCTCCGGGGTGAAGAAGTCGGCCGGCTGGGCGGGTTCCCACGGCCGGAATGCCTCCAAGTCCCGCGCCTGATGCGCGGCGATCGGTGCGGCGTCGGTGGGCTCTATCAGGCGGATTCTGGTGCTGCTGGGCATGGTTGATCCTCGTCGTGGTGCCTCGGATGAGACGGCCAGCCTAGGTGAGTGAGCCTGCGCCGCCGCACCCTGCGCCCGCCGGAGATCGTTCTCCCCCGCGTGGGTGACGATCATCCTGCCGTCGAGCGACATCGAGGGAGTGACCGTGTCGCTCCAGTCCGTGCCGGTGCCGGTGCCGGGGTCGGCGGGGAGTCTGTGCAGCGGGCCCAAGGAGCGTTCCGCGGCGGCGCGTACTTCGAACCATGTTGCCTTCCCGTCCTGCTGGAAGTACGCGGCGTGTTTTCCGTCGGCCGACACCATGACGTACTGGATCTCGTCGCCGGAGGGAACCCGTACGCTGCGCACCCGCCCGGTCAGCGCGTGCACGAACAGGGTGGCCCCGGAGCGCTTGGACGCCGCGAGGACCATGTTGCCGTCCGGCTCGTGTCGAAGACGTTCTCCCCGAGGCTGCCGGAGAGCACCCGGTCGTAGTTCGTGTTGTGGAGGTACTGCCGCAGCAACTCGTTCTTGGCCTTCTGCGTCGGGAGGCGCCGAGAGCTGCGCGCTCCTGGCCGCTCCGGCGTTCCGCGACGAAGAGCATGCCGAGCACCAGGGCGAACGCCACGGCCGTGGACGGCCCGGAGAGCAGGGCCCTGCGACGGCGGGCTGGGGTGCGGCGCTGGGCCCGTCCGGCCGCCAGATCGTTCCGCTCGGCCTCGCTCAGTGCCGCCGTCGTTCTGTTCATCACGGCTCTGCGCAACGGCTCGACATCACTGGTGGCCGAGAAGCAGGGCGAGGCGTGGCAAGGAGGAGGTGGCTTCGGCGTCCAGGTGCCGAAAATGGTCACCTTCAGCAGCGACAGCCGTCGGGAAGGGTTCTCCTGGGTCACTCGCAACACCCGCCGCGGCGAGGGGCTGGTCTGCGGCGGGTACGCCAAGCCCGCATCGTGACGCGGCTGGCCCAAGAAGGGCGGGCGATCGGCTCCGCCCACGTCCCGGGCCGCTCGTAGGGGCCCGAAAAGTGGTCCCGGCCCGGTCGGCCGCGCACGGCCGGGCAGCGGACACCACGTCCTCGTCGACGGGCAGGCCATCCCGCTCGCGGTGTCCCTGACAGGCCGAAACCACACCGACGTCACCCAGCTGATGCCTATGATCGCCACCGACCAGGTTGGGGGCGGCGGGGGCAGTTCCTACGATCCCATCGCCGGTTCCGTCCGTACGGGGTCTCCGCAGGCTGAGGGGCGACGGGCCGGTACGGGGCGGAATCGGCAGAGGCCCGAACCGGGACAGCCCGTCATCCTTGCAGGGGTGCCGGCCACTGCTGGAGCGTTGACCGCGAGTTACTCAGCCGCAGCTTCGGCCTCGTCGCGGGACGCGGCAGCGGCCGGGCTGTAGAAGACGGAGCGTCCCTGCTTTGAGCGCTCCAGCAGTGCCTGTGCGACACCCTGTTCCAGAGTGCTGCGCACGACGGTCACCTTCACATCGCGGTGCGGATTGGCCTCGGTCAGGGCCGCAGCGATTTCGGCCGCGGACTTGGGCTCGTGATGCCCGGCGAGGTATTCAGCGATCAGCTCACGCCACGTCGGCTCACCGGAACTCCGGGCAGGGGCGCTGTGTCCTTCCCCTGTCGCAGGCTTTGACCTGCGCGAAGCCTTCTGGGCAGTCGCTTTGCGCTTGGGGCGCAGAGGCGCGGCGACAGCGGCGGCCTTCCGCCCCTTGCCGGTCTTGGTGGCCGGTGCGGTGGCGCCGCCGAGGACGTCCTGCATCTTGACCAGGACCTGCTCGCTTTCCTCCAGCTGGACAAGTTCGTCCTGCAGCCGAGTCAGTTCGGCACGTACGCGTTCCTGCTCAGTCTGGTTGGCTGAAAGGTCGTCGGCGATCCTCTGCGCGTAATCTGCGGTGAGACCGGACGTGGGTGTGTTTTCAGACATGGGATCCTCGTCTATTCATGTGCGCCAATCGGGTTGTAGCGGCTGATGTTACCCAGTAAAGCGGAGACACCGGACCGATGCGTGGTAGAGCAACTCGGACCCGACCTCGCAACGGGCTTGGGTGCGACCGAAAATCGTCCAAGCCAGAAACGTCGGCTGACATGGGTGAAGCGCCGCCTACCAGCCAACTCGGCTCATCATTCCGAGGCTCTGGACCCCTGCCGTACTACTGGGCCGGGTCGCGGACCTGGTGGCCCGGGTTACTCAGGCCGAAGCCGACGTCAGCCTGATTCTCTCTGTGACCCGGTGTCCGGCGTGGGCGGAACGGCTTCCGGTAGCGGTGGGGCTACGTGGCGCGGCCGTGGGCTGAGGTCGTACTCGGCTGGATGCCGCTGGTCGGAGAGTGCGCCGTGCGCCCGATGTCCGCGTTGCATCGCGGGGTTCCCCTATCAGCTCAGCATCTGTACGTGGTCAGCTGCCTGCTGGGCTGCGGGCGGCGGAGGGTCGGCGCCCGCGCGTTGAACGCGATGAAGACGTGCAATTCGAATGTGGCGACCGTTGGCTCTACTTGGAGGGAGAGTCTCGTCAAGTCAGCCTGACCTGGGGTGACATGCAGGGAGCGGCGGAGCAGTTCCGCAGCATCCGGGTCGAGCACATACGACGGGTCGCGTTGCCGACACCTCTTACCTGATCGTGGTCGCCCACGCGGACTTGGGACCGGGCCTCCTCACGCGGACGACTAGGAGCGGCTCGCCGACTGCCTCTCCCTGACTCGTCACTCCCTGCCGCGTGCGTCGGCGGGTACACCGCGGAAAGGGCGCCGACAGCGCTGCGGAGGCCATCGCGGATGGAGGGGTTGACCATTCGTAGCCGTGGGTGTGGAGAGGGCGGCAGTTCAGACGGCCGTGGTCGTGTACGTACACCGGGCCGCGCAGCAGTTACTCGGCATCCGCCCTCCACTGCCGGTTCCGCGTCGTCCACGAACTGCGGGCGGCGAGCATGGAGCCGCCGAAGTAGTTGACGTGGTAGCCGCGGGGACGAGTTCGCCCCGGTTTCGGTCGGGGAACATGTCGGGTGGGGCATGGACGAGGGCCACAGCAACGGCGGCAGGGCTGTGGGTGGTGTGCCGTGTGCTGTGTTCCGGTGCGGGCAGCCCTGCCTCCGCCGGCCCTTGGGGCTGCTGCCGAGGATGGTGAAAGGGCTGTCGGCGATCAGGAACCGCGGCACCGGCATCGCGGGGACTTACCGCGCGGTGTCATTGGGACTGACCGCCCGCCACGTGCCTCCGGCCGGGCCTGTGGAGTTGACCGATCGCGCCGAAAGTTCGGTCACGGACGGTAAGGTAGCCATCACTCAACTTCGCCCACGCCGCGTGACGAGAGTGGTACGACAGTGACTAACGTGATTGAGACGCCGCATCAACAGGCCGCCGAGTCCGGCGCGAGCGCGCTGCTCCTTCTGGCGCACGGCAGTATCGACCCCCAGTCGCAGGAGTCCACTCGCGCGCTCGCCCATGCGGTCGGGCTGTCCCAGGCATGCCGGGTCGAGGTCGCGTATCTGCGGCATGCCCGTCCCAGGGCGCGTCAAGTGCTGCGCACGCTCGCCGAGACCGGACACGACCGTGTGGTTGTGGTGCCGTTGCTGTTGACGTCCGCGTTTCACGCCCGAGTCGACCTGCCCAGGGCGCTGACCGACCCCCCGGCCCTGGTGCCGGTGGTGACGCCGGTGCTGGGCAGTTCTCCGGAGGTGCCCGACGAGCGGCTGATCGCAGCGTTGCGGCGCCGTCTCACCGAGCTGGATGTCGAGTTCGACGCTGTGGTGGTGGCGGCCGCGGGCAGTAGCGATAGTGATGCCTGTTCGTCGGTGACCGCCATGGCGTCCGCGTTGGGCGCGAACCTCGGTCTGCCGTGCCTGGCCGGTTTCGCGTCGACCGCGTCGCCGACGGCCGCGGAGGCGGTAGCGCAACTCCGCCTCGCGGGAGCACGCCGGGTCGTGGTCGCGTCCTATTGCTTTGCTCCTGGTCTGCTGTTTCGCCGGGCAGCCGACGCGTCGACCGAGGCAGGCGCGGTCGGCATCTCCGAGCCGCTGGGCGACGCGCCTGAACTGGTCGGGCTCATCCTGGAACGCTACCGCGAAGCCTGCGACGTGCAGACGGGAGCGGGAGTGTCAACTGAAGTGCTCTGACGGGGCTTTCGTTTGATTCAGGCGCTGTAGGTTGGTTGGGAGGCGAAGGGTCTCGTCCGTGTGACTGTGTGGAAAGACCTCCACCGGGCGCGGCGAGCCCGAGTTCCGGAGGAGGCAGCGATGATCTCGAAGACCTCTCCAACCCGGCGATCGGCCACCACCATGCCGATGCCCGCGCACCCCTCACGGCTTCCCGCGTCACCCACCGCCTGAGGGCGAAGAAGCTACTGGATCCACTTCTGCGGCAGGCAGACGAGGGCTTCATCCGCCCGGTTTTCGCCGTCGGCCGAGGCGGTGGCGACGGGCGGTGGCGTGGCGACAGGATGGTCGTATGCAGCCGATCTTCGTTCTTGTGCACAGTCCGTCGGTGGGTCCCGCCACCTGGCATCCGGTGGCCGAGCAACTGACCGCGGCGGGATATCAGGTGCGGGTGCCGTCCTTGCTGCATGTGGGCGCAGGTGAACCACCGTTCTGGCCCCGGATCGTCAAGGCCGTCCGGGACGACCTCGGGGAGATCCCTACGGGTCGCTCGCTCGTGCTGGTGGCGCACAGCAACGCGGGGCTGTTCGTCCCGTCCATTCGCTTCGGGCTCGACCAGCCAGTGATCTGCTCGATCTTCGTCGACGCCGCGCTGCCGGCCCGCACCGGACCCACCCCGGTGGCCCCGCCCGAACTGCTGGAGTTCCTCCGTCCCATGGCGGTGAACGGCACACTGCCGCGCTGGACCGACTGGTGGGACGAGGCTGACATCGCGCCCATGTTCGCCGACCCGGCAACACGGCAGAAGGTCACCGCCGAGCAGCCCAGGCTTCCACTCGCCTACTACGAGCAGCACATCCCGGTCCCCGGCGGCTGGGACGACCACCCCTGCGCCTACCTCCTGTTCGGCCCCCCGTACAACGACATGGCCACCGACGCCCGCGAACGTGGCTGGCGCACCGCGCACCTCCCCGGCGCACACCTGCACCAGATCATCGACCCAGTCGGCACCACCCGGCGCCTCCTCGAACTCACCGCCGGTGAAAGCTGACAACCACGCCACACCGGCCGCCGCTCATTGCTTCGCCCCCGTTATCCTTCTCGCGGCCCTGCAACGGGGCTGTCGGCCTCCGGCCCGGAATGACGGTGTCCCGTCTACCGAAATGATGGTCCGGGGGGTGGTGTCGCCGGGCCGAGGCCCATGGGGGCGAGCGGCACCGCCGACGCGGCGGGGGAGAAGCCCAGCACGCTCTGGAGGAACTGGGTCACCAGCAGGCCCGTACCAGCCACGCCGACGCCGACGCCGACGCCGACGCAGGCCAGCGCGACGAGTGCGGCCGTGAACGGGCGGTTGCTGAGCAGCCGTAGGTCCAGCAGCGGCGCCTTCGGCCGCAGTTGCTTCCTGCGTACGAAGATCATGCCGATGACCGCGCCGACGACAAGCGTCACTGCCGGCACGACGGCCATGCTCTCGACGGTCAGCTGCTTGATGCCGTACACCATCAGAAGGGCTCGCCACGAGCGAACAGCCCGACGACGGCCAGGTCCAGCCGCCCGGCCCGGTCGCCGAGCGTACCCATCGTGATAGCCAGGCCGGTCACCACGAGTCCGTAGCTGTCACTGATCCACAGCTGCTGGACATCGGTGGCACCCAGGTCGGCGCTAGCTGTGGGAGGACGAGAAGCAATGCTGTCTATGTCCATCGCGACGAGCGATGTCGGCAGCATGAGGACGACCAGTCCCAGTCGCGCCCGGTTGGCTCGCATATCCGAAACACCCTGCTTTCTTGACGCTTCGCCGGTTGGCCGGAGTGGCCGGAGTGGTCGAGAGCTTCTTGACCTCGGTACGGACGGCGATCCCCGCGTCCGCCGCGGTGGGGCGTCACGAGCAATGACGTCGTCGCGGGCCGGGCGACGCGACGGCGAAAATGTCCTGCGAGAGTTCGGGCAGGGATGTCAAGGCGACGGCGGCGGCTCCGACCAACAGGTCGAAGGGCCCGGCGGGGGCTCGCGAACCACGAGGAGTACGAGATGAAGTTCCTGATCGGCCTGCACATCAACCCGGCCGTGCTGGACGCGCTCAGCGATGAGGAGAAGGCGGCGATCGGCGACGGCCACGGCGCGTTCATCGAGGCGCTGAAGAAGTCCGGCGAGCTGATTGCCACGCAGGCGCTGGTCGACCCGTCACAGGCCGCCGTGGTGTCCGTACGCAACGGCCGGCCGGTGGTGACCGACGGGCCTTTCCTGGAGGCCAAGGAGTATCTGGGCGGCTTCTACCTGATCGACTGCGAGAACAAGGAACGGGCGATCGAGCTGGCATCGCGGATCCCGGACGCCGCGATCGAGGGTCTTGGGGTCGAGGTGCGCCAGGTGATGTTCGCTGACGGACAATTGGAGGCATGACAGCGCCCACCATCGAGGACCTGCTGCGTGAGTTCACGCCGCAGGTCCTCGGCACGCTGGTACGTCGGCACGGCCAGTTCGAAGGGTGCGAGGACGCCGTACAGGAGGCCGTCCTCGCCGCCGCCGTGCAATGGCCGGCCGAAGGTGTGCCGAACAACCCGCACGGCTGGCTGGTGACCGTCGCGTCCCGGCGGCTCATCGACCAGATGCGCAGTGACCGCGCGCGCCGGGAGCGGGAGGCGGCAACGGCCACCGAGGTGATCCCCGAGGAGGTGCCGGACACCGACGACACACTCGTTCTGCTGTTCCTGTGCTGCCATCCGACGCTGACCGCGGCCTCCCAGACCGCCCTGACGCTGCGGGCCGTAGGCGGCCTGACCACAGCCGAGATCGCCCGCGCGTTCCTGGTGCCGGAGGCCACGATGGCGGCCAGGATCAGCCGGGCCAAGCAGCGCGTCAAGGCCGCCGGCAGATCGTTCAGCCTGCCGGACGGCGCGGAGCGGGAGGAGCGGCTACAGGTCGTCCTGCACGTGCTCTACCTGATCTTCAACGAGGGCTATACCGCCTCCTCCGGCAGCGAGTTGCACCGCACCGACCTCGCGCAGGAGGCGATCCGGCTGGCCAGGACGGTGCACGCACAGCTGCCCGAGGACGGCGAGGTGACCGGGCTGCTCGCGCTGATGCTGCTGACCCACGCCCGCCGGGAGGCACGTACGACGTCGGACGGCGACCTGGTGCCGCTGGACGAGCAGGACCGTACGAGGTGGGACCACGAGCTGATCGACGAGGGCCTCGGGCTGGTCAAGGCGTCGCTGGCAGGCCCGGCGCTGCGGCCGTACCAGCTGCAGGCCGCCATCGCCGCCACGCACGCCGACGCGGCCACGACCGGGGAAACCAACTGGCCGCAGGTGCACGCCCTTTACCTGATCCTGGAACGGATCGCACCCAACCCGATGGTCACCCTCAACCGCGCCGTCGCGCTCGCCGAGACCGAGGGCCCGGCGGCCGGGCTGGCCCTGCTGGCCACATTGGACAGTGATGAGCGGATCGCCGGGCATCACCGGCTGCTGTCGGTACAGGCGCACCTGCTGGAGAAGGTCGGCGACACGACTGGGGCGTACGAGCGCTACCGGCGTGCCGCGAAGTCGACCGCCAGCATCGCCGAGCGTCGCTACCTGGAGTCCCGGGCCGGTCGGGTGAGAACGTAGATTCTGCCTCTGGCGGCGGGGCGGGCGCCGGGCCCGCACGCCTCCGCGTTCAACCGAGGGTGCAACGAGGTATCCGCCACTTCGGCGTCAGCCGGATCGAGTTCAACGCATCGGGCCCGGCGGCACTCGTGTACCTGACCTTCACGCAGCGGTGCGAGAGCGCTGACGCGCCCGCGCTCGCCGGCCAGATCACGTACCGAGCGGTCCCTCTCTCCCGCACCTGCTCCGGCGAGGCCGGCGACCGCATCGGAGGTGGGTCCGGCAACAGCCACACCGGGGCCACCAGCCTCTGCCGGGCACTGAACCCGCGGCCCCGGACGCTCCCTTACACAGGGGGCGCCCGAGCCCGCGTTGTTACGGAGGGGGTGGACAGGTAGCTGTCTCATAGGTCCCGGCCTTTTGGACCGTGGCGCCTCGACGAAGGTGGAGGCGCGGTGCTTCTCGCCGTCGGAGCCTGCGGTCAACCATTGCCGTGCCGCTTGCGGTCTATATCCCCGAGTGCGGGTCGCGAGCGTGAGAAGACGGACTGAGCACTGTGACCGCCGTTGGTTCGTGTCGGGACGGGGCGGGGGCGGGTCCCGGGGATGACGAGGAGCACACATGACTGTACGTCGGTCCAGGTCGCGCAGGTACGTGGTGGGGTCGGCGGTGGTGCTGGCGATGGCCACGACCGCGCTCACGGGGCCTGCGCGGGCATCAGCGGGCGGCCCCGGTCAGCCCGTCGGCCGCACCGGCCATGAGGAAACCCGGCAGGCACTGGACGCGGTTGTGCGGGCGGGCATCCCTGGGATCACGGCCCAGTCGCGGTCCGAGGACGGCATCTGGAAGGGGGCGGCGGGTGTGGGCAACCTCAAAACCGGCGCACCACGCGGTGCCGACGACCGATTCCGAATCGCCAGCATCACCAAGACCTTTGTCGCGACCGTCATGCTTCAACTGGAAGCAGAGAAGCGGCTCGATCTCGACGGGACGGTGGAGTCCTGGCTTCCTGGAGTGGTGCGCGGCCACGGTCACGACGGCCGGAAGATCACGGTTCGTCAGCTGCTCAACCACACGAGCGGCATCTTCGACTTCACCGACGACCCGGGATACGCGAGGAGGTATCTCGGCACCGGCTTTCTCAAGCACCGTTACGACACCAGGTCTCCGAAGGTGGCGGTGGACGCTGCCATGGCGCACGCCCCGGCCTTCGAACCCGGCACTCGGTACGCGTACTCCAACACCAACTATGTGCTCGCCGGTCTGATCATGGAAAGGGTCACCGGCCGTACCTATGAGCACGAGATCCGTACGCGGATCATCAAGCCGCTCAAGCTGCACGCCACCCTCGTGCCGGGTGACAGCTCGCGCATGCCCAAGCCGAGCAGCAGGGCGTACTCGACACTCGGTGACGACACCGATGCGGCCAGGGTCCACGACGTCACCGTCCAGAACGCGTCCCAGACGTGGGCCGAGGGCGACATGATCTCCGACGCGGGCGATCTCCATCGATTCTTCAGTGCCCTGATGCGAGGCAGACTGCTCGCCCCGGAGCAACTGAAGGCGATGAAGACCACCGTATTCGATTCCGGTTACGGTCTCGGGATCGAGCAGCTGACGACGAGTTGCGGCACCACGTTGTGGGGGCACGGCGGTGGCTGGATCGGCTCACTCTCCTACGCGGCGACGACGGATGACGGCAGCCACGCTTTGGCCTTCAACCTCAATGGGGACTGGAGCTCCGCCGGTATGGGCCGAGTGCTGGAGGCCGAGTTCTGCGGCGTCGCCACCCACGGGACCGCGTCGGAACCGGTCGGCCCCGGGCGGTGAGAACAGGGCCGGGCTCCGCTGTCACTCGTGCAAGCCTCCCGGGGGCGCTCCCGCCGGGGCGGGCGGCCCCACTTTCCTGGACCGCCCGCTCCGGGCCCGTTGCGCTTGCGGGCGCGGGCCGGGCTCAGGCCGGGCTCAGAAGGTGACGTCCGAGCAGGCGTAGAAGGCGTTGCCGGTGTCGGCGATGGTCCAGACACCGAGGATCAGGTGCTTGCCCGACTTCTGTGGCAGGACACCGGCGTGGGACACCGTGGAGCCCGGCAGGCGGCCGCCGAACGGCACGGTCAGGAACGGCTGCGACTCCAGGTCGGCCCGGGTGAGGGGCTTGGTGGGGTCGTATCCGTCCTTGGTGATGTAGTAGCGGAAGTCGGTCGTGGCGTGGCGTGCCTCGATCTGCCAGCGGAAGGTGTAGCTCTGCCCGCCGGTGATCTTCGTTGCCGGCCAGGCGCCGCCACGCGGGTCGTCGAGCTCGGAGAACCGGCCGTTGCCACCGGCGCAGAGGGTGCCGTCGACCGGGCCGCGGGCGGGGAAACCCTTCGGACCCTCGACGCTCGGCGGCTCCCACTCGATCTGGCCGCAGTTGTGCACGGTGCCGATGCCGCAGAGCTGCTGACGGCTGATGGGGGCATCGGTGTAGCCATGGCTCTGGGCGCTGCCGGTGGTGGCGAGGAAGGAGGCCGCGGCGATGCCGAGCCCGAGCAGTGATGAGGTGATCCTTCGGCGCATGCTTCGCTCCTGAGGGAGGTGTGGGGGCGCTGCGAGACGAGTGGGGAGGGCGCATGCTCCACTCCACTAGGTCTAGACCAACTCCGAGACTAGCCAGGGTATTTGGTCGTGTCCATACCAAGAATGGGTCGCCGGTGTCCGGGGTGGCGGCCGGCTGCCGGCCGGTGCGGCGCTTGCCGCGAACGCGGAGGGCCTCCTCGTCGGCATGCGTCGCCAGTGTCTACCCCAAGCGCTGAAATGCCGTCCGGGCTGAAATGCGGTCCGGATTGAAATACCCGTCCGGGCCTCGGAGCCACAATCGCTCCGGGGCTTCGTGCTGCCCGGCTCCGGACGGTGTTGCCCACACCGTGCCGGCAACGTTGCACGGCTACACACTGGCAACGTACTGCCCGGCCGGCACTCTGAACTGCGGGAACGACGACTTCGCCCGGGAGCGGGCCCGTGGCAACGACGGTTTTCGTTGCCTTATTCCTTGATCACGTACCGCAACGGCCCGGTGACGCACCATGCTGTGTGTCACCCACTTGGCCGTCAGTCGGGCGGGATACCTCTCCCGCCCCCGAGCGGGGCAGATGAATGGAGACTCACATGGATCGGCCTATGCTGCCGCTGAAAACGGCTCTGGTTTTCCTGCTGGCAGCGCTCAGCGGCACAGCGGCGGGGGCACTGTCCTGGCTGGCGGGGGAGGGCTCCCCGCGCAGCGTGCTCGCCTGCCTCGCCGTCGCCGGGCTGGCGATTCCGTTCTTCGACCGCCTGATCGCACCCGGGGAAAACGGGGGCGTCTGTCGGAAGGCGGAGGACCATGGGTGAACTGCGGCCCCTGGGGCAGGACCTGACGAGAGAATCACGCGCACTGGCCGAGGCCCTGCGGGAGTTGTTCGAGGGACTGGAGGTGTCCGTGCGCCGGTACGCGGCCAGACACCAGCGTGATCCCGGCACGTTCTCCCGCTACCTCAACGGGACCCGCTTACCTCCCTGGCCGGTGGTCATGGACCTGTTCGCCGACCTGGCCGAGCACCGCGGCACCACCGTCACCGCCGAGACCATCGAGTTCGTACGCGAGCTCTACGGGTCGGCCGTCGACGCCAACTCCTCCCCGAAACACGCGGCACAGATCATCGAGCAGCAACTGGCCGACGCCGACCGGGTCTCGCGCCGCTCCAGTGTCCGAGGCGACGTTTTGGGCGACGCCCTGCTGGACCGCAAGCACCGCATCGCTGACCTGGGAGTGCGGCTCAACCAGATGGAAGCGACGCTCAAGGCCGAGCGCGAGCGTGCCGGCCAGCTGGCCGCGGCGCACCCCGACGTTTCGGAACTGCTGGGGGAGCGTGACGCCCTGCGGCAGGAGGTGGCGCGGCTGGGGAGGGAACTCCAGGCAGCGCAGGAGCAACGGGCGGACGCGGAAGCCCGCTGCGATCTGCTGGAGCGCCAGCTGGAGGCCGTCGAGCATCCGGCGGCACTGCCCCAGCCCGCACCCCAGCTCATGCCCATGCCCAAGGTCCTTGTCGTGGACGACCAGCCCGACAACCTGCTCGCCATGACGGCCGTGCTGGAGACGTTGGACCAGGAACTCGTCACCGTCTCCTCCGGCCGGGAGGCACTGAAGGCGCTGCTCCACCACGACGATTTCGCCGTCATCATCATGGACGTGCAGATGCCCGAGATGGACGGCTACGAGACCGCCGCCCACATCAAGCGCCGGCCCCGCAACCGGGACGTACCGATCATCTTCCTCACCGCGATGGGCGTCGATCCCGAGCACACCGCGCGTGGGTACGCGGCCGGGGCGGTCGATTACATCAGCAAGCCCTTCGACCCCTGGGCCCTGCGCGCCAAGGTCGCCGTCTTCACCGAGATTCACCTCGAACGACGGGTCAGCCACCCGGCCCCTTAGGAGGCTTCGGCGGTCCCGCTTCCGGAGACGGGGAACGTTCGGTATCGCACGCCCGGCGAAGTCACCGTGACGCGGCAACGGTCGCCTCGCCGCCCAGGTGTTGCCTGCCGGGCCCGTTGCCTGGGACCGTGGCCCGTATGGTCGACACCTACTCGCGCGGCTATGTGCTCGCCGCCCGCAGGATGTTCTGCTCCGGGATCCTGCTGTTCCTTCTCGGTCTGGCTTCCCTCTGGGCCGTGACGCGCCACTCCGCCAACTCGTGGGAGTGCGACCCGGCATGCCGACTTTCGACCAGCACCACATGGGAGGTCGCCGAATGGGCGGGCGGCGCACTCGCCGTGCTCGGCTGCATGCTGGCGGTTGCCTCATTCCTGATGATCAGGTGGCGCGGGCCGCGGACCCAGCCGGGCAAGGACGGCCCGTAGCGGCCCGGCCTCGGCTGTACCCGCCGTACAAGCGGTACAGCGGGTACAGCCGAACGAGCCGAACGAGGCGAACGCCACAGTGGCGTAAGCGCTTTGGCGACATAGGGGGGCGAGCCATGTGCCGACCCCCCAAGGCCGACTGTCGGTCTCTCAGGCCGTCGGCGTGAAATCGCCCCGGCCCCGGCGCAGGGTGCGGACGCACCAGCCGATCAGCACGGCGTTCACCAGCGCTCCCAGAGCAATGGCGAAGATCGCCATGGAAATGTGGTCCGGCAGCACCAGCAGAACCAGGCTGACCGGTGCCGTGGCGAACGTCGGGATCACCCCGGCGAAGGACGCGTCGTCGCCGGCGTCCACCGTGAGCGCCCAAATGAGCAGGATCGCGCAGACGGCGAGGTAGACGAGTGCGACGACGCTGCTGAGCGCCTCACGCACGGTGCGCAGGAAAGGACTGCCGGACGCGGTCATGGGGCTGTGCTCCTCGTGTGTGGTGGACGTGTTCATGGGTGGTGTCCTTTCTGGTGGTGACTCGGCCGGCACGGCGTGCCGGTGGACCCGCCGACAGGAGCGGGGGGATGGGCTCGGTTCAGTGCGTCCCGGGGAATCGCGGTTACGCGGCGGGCGGGTTCGGGCGGGTGATGCCGAGGTCGTAGGCGAGGATCGTCGCCTGTACCCGGTCGCGCAGTCCCAGCTTGCGCAGCAGGGCGTTGACATGGGATTTGACGGTGCCGACGGTGATGCCCAGCTCCTCGGCGATCTCCGTGTTGTTCAGCCCCGAAGCGATCAGCGCGAGGACGAAGTTCTCGCGTGCGGTCAGCCGGTCCAGGATTCCCGGCTCGGCACCGGCCCGGGGCCCGGTGCGCGGGCCGGCGGCGTAATGGCTGATGAGGCGACGCGTCGCGGAGGGGGCGAGCACGCTCTCCCCGGCGGCCACCACACGGATGCTGTGCAGGAGTTCGGCGGCCTGGACGTCCTTGAGCAGGAAGCCGGAAGCGCCGGCGCGCAGCGCGTCGAAGACGTAGGCGTCGAGGTCGAAGGTCGTCAGCACCAGCACGCGCGGCCCGCCCTCGCGGCCGGTGAGAATGCGGGTGGCGGCGATTCCGTCGAGCTCGGGCATCCGTACGTCCATGACGATCACGTCGGGGGCGAGTTGTCCGGCCAGCCGGACCGCGGTGGCGCCGTCGCCCGCCTCACCCACCACCGTCATGTCCTGCTCCGCGTCGATGACGGCCGCGAAACCCGCTCGGACGACACTCTGGTCGTCGACGACCATCACCGTGATGGGCATCGGGGCCCCTCCTCGTCTCCCCGTTCCGGGGCGGGCGCCCCGGGATCCGAGGTGTCATTGTTCCGGTCGGAATTCTTCGCCGTGGGCCCCAGCGGCAGGCGCAGGAGTGCGGTACCCGGCTGTGGGGTGGACAGGCTGCCACCGAGGGCGGTCGCGTGCGCCGCCAGCCGCTCCTGTACGCCCGGACGGGTCGCGTGCGGGGCACCGGTGGCGGTGAGGCTCAGGACGCCGTCCGCCGCGTCGAGCACGAGTGAGGTGGGGCCGTCGTCACCGGCCGCCAGGAGGGTCTCCGCGACGCGGTAGGCGGCGAGGTCCACCGCGGCCGGCAGCCGCCGCGGAACCCTGGCGGTACGTCGTACCTCGACCTCGCGGCCACTGGCCCGGCACTGGTGGGCGAGCAGATCGAGCGCCTCCAGCGTGGGCTGCGGCCGGAGTTCGGCCGATGGCGCGCCGTCACGAACGGAGTCGAGCAGGGCGCGCATGGCGGCCAGCGCGTCACGGGCCCGGTTCGCCGTCTCCGCGAGCCGCCCCGCCTCGGCCGCTTCGACCACGTCCGCGGTGCGCGCGAGCACGGTCGTCTCCAGTCCGGCGGTGATGCGGCGGCGTTCGGCCCAGGCGTCCCGGACCGCCTCCCCGGTCCACGTGGCGAGGCGGTCGTCGTCCGCGGTACGGGCGGCCCGCTCGCGACGGCCGTACCGAACGCCCGCCCACCAGGCGGCACCCGCAGCCAGGCCCGCTCCGGCGCTCGCGAGCCCGGCCACCGCCACCGCACCCGCGCCACGGTCGGTGAGGAGTACCACGACGGTCGTGGCCGCCGCGTGCACGACGGCGAGCGCCACGGGCGCGGCCAGGCGGGGCGGCGCCGCGGTGTCGGCATCGGACGGAGTGCGGGACGCGAGCATGACGAGCGCCGCGCAGGTGGCGATCATGCTCATCAGGGGCGGCAGGACGACAGGCCCCGCGTATCCGCTCGCGGCCATCGCGGCCGGCCAGAGGGCGGCCAGCACGGCCAGGGCGACCAGCACGGTTCGTGGCGCCCGCCGCAGCCACAGCAGCGCCACCGCCTGAGCCGTGGCCAGCAACGCGAACAGCACTCCGGGCGAGACGCCCGACCCGCCGGACGCGTCGTCCGCCCGTATGACCAATACCGGCAACAGCGGTTGCAGGCACAGCCCCGCGGCTGCGGCGAACTGCGCGACCCGGTACGCCCTCGGCACAGCCGCCCGCGGCGGCCCCGCGACCCGTCCCGGCAGTAGCGCGCGCACTTCCCACCCGCCGTCGGGCGTCGGCCCGCTGCTCAGGGTGCCGCCCGCCTCGCGCGCCCGCCCACGCAGGAAGGTCTGGCCGCGCCCGCCGCCCAGGCCCGCGCCGGGTGCCGCAGCACCGGCGGGCGGGTCCACGGGCCCGTTCCGCACGATGACCTCCGTGCGGTAGTCGTCGTGGGTGCAACGCACCGTGGTGGGGGCGCCGAAGGCATGGCGGACCGCGTTGGTGAGAGCTTCGCGGACGATCCCGTACACCACCTCGTCGGCGGAGCCGCCCGGCAGGCCGCGGATGTCGCTGGACACGGGCTGTCCCAGGCTGCGGAAGCCGTTCACCAGCGCGTTCAGGTGCTCCCGAGGGGCCGGGCCGTCTTCCGCCGTGGGCTGTGGGGACCGGACGGCGCTCAACGCCTGTCCTACCTCGCGGCCGGTGTCGGCGGCGAACACCAGCGCCTCCTGGGCCAGCTCGGGGCGGCGCTCCCGCAGCCCCAGGGCCGCTTCGCAGGTGACCACGACGGCCGTCAGGTGATGTGCGCTGACATCGTGCAACTCCCGTTCCATGCGTCGGCGTTCGGTCGCGGGGAGACGGTCGCGCTCCGTCTCCGCCCGGCGCAGGCGCCGCTCGGCGGTGTCGCGCGCGGCGCGTACTCGGCGCAGGTGCAGTCCGGTGCCGCAAGCGGCCGCGTAGAGCAGGGTGGTGAGGAGGAGATCGAGGCCGTCGCGCTGACCGAGCCCGTGCAGCGTGATGCCGTGCAGCGCCTGCCAGACCTCAAGCGTCACCACACACAGCAGCGCGGTCGTGGTGTCCCGCTCGACGGCCACGGAGAGGAGGGCGAGGGCCACGCCGCCGGTGCCCAGAACCGCCACGGCACCGACGGGCAGCGGACCCGCGCCGAGCGCGCAGGCCGTGACGACCACCAGCAGGGCGAGCACGGGGCGAGCCCGCCGGGCGGCCAGCGCGATGGTCACCAGACCACCCGTCAGAGCGGCCGCGAGGAGCTGGGCGGCGGATGGCTCGACGCCGCGCAGCAGTGCCGCGCCGGGCCATACAGCGGCCTGGACGGCGAGCAGGAGGACCGGTAGGAGCCGGTCGTCGGTTCGTTGCATGATGTGACGAGGCTACGGTCGCCGACACCCGGCATGCCTCCGGCCGAAGGGGGATCGCCGCCTCTAACCGGAGGTAGAGACGGACCGGCGGCGGCCACCCCAGGGAGGACCGCAGGCGGAGCGCACCCGGCCGGCCTGTGCCGTCGAAACGGGGCCCTCACCGAGAAGCGTGGGCCGCGCGCCCCGGCTTCACCGCCACCCGCCGGGCGAAGCGGCCGGTGCTCAGCCAGAGGATGGCCCCCTCCACCGAGACGACTACCTGCTGTCAGCCCCGGTGCCGGTGCCGGTGTCGGCCGAGGTCCGAGCCGCCGTCTTCGCGGGCTCCAGGAGTTCCGCCGTACGTCGTGCCGTGCGCCCCGCCCACGAGCCGCTGGTCAGCGCGCCCACCAACAGGACGCACGCACCGCAGGCCGTGATGATCCACCAGGCCGAACGGCTCACGTCGATGAATCCCGTACGGTACGGCGCCGAGCCCACCGCGCCCACGGCTCCGCCCGCCAGCACCGCGCCGATCACCGCGACGCCCAGCGTCTGGCCGATCTGGCGACTGGTGGACGCGACGGCCGCCGCCACGCCCGCCTGGGAGCGGGGCATGCCGGAGACGGCGGTGTTGGTGATGGGGGCGTTGACCATGCCGAAGCCCAGGCCGAACAGAACGTATCCGGTGAACATCAGCGCCGTCGTCCGCTCTGCGTCGAACGCGGCGAAGAGGACACCACTCGCCGTCATCGCGGTCCCGGCGATCAACAGCGGGAGGCGCGGGCCGCGGCTGCCGACCAGCCGGCCCGAGAGCGGGGCGCAGACGAAGGTCATGGCAGCCATCGGGAGCATGTACAGCCCGGCGTGCAGTGCGGACAGACCTCGTACGTTCTGGAGGTAGAGCGTGTTCAGGAAGAGGAACCCGCCCAACGCCGCGAAGGCGCACACAGCGATGACGGTCGCCCCGCTGAACGGCGCACTGCGAAAGAACCGCAGGTCGATCAGTGGCTCGGCACGCCGCGGCTCGTACAGGACGAGTGCCGTCAGAGACAGGACCGACACGGCGGCGAAGGACACGATCAGCGGTGAGGTCAAGCCGGCCGAGGGGGCCTCGATGATCGCGTACGTCAGCGCGCCCAGCACACCGATGACCAGCAGTTGACCGACGGGGTCGGGCCGACGGGGCTTGGGGGCGCGGGACTCGGGAACGTACCGCCAGGTCAGCAGCAGGGCTGCGGCTCCGATCGGCAGGTTGATCCAGAAGATCGACCGCCAGCCGACGGAGTCCACCAGAAGTCCGCCGATGAGGGGGCCCGCCGCCATCGAGATACCCACGACGCCGCCCCAGACGCCGATGGCGCGGGCGCGCTCACGGGGCCCGGTGAAGGTATTGGTGATGATCGACATCGCGACGGGATTGAGCATCGAACCGCCGACGGCCTGCACCATCCTGAAGGCGACGAGCGATTCGAGGTTCGGCGCGATGGAGCAGAGCGCCGAACCGAGTGTGAACAGGACGAGACCGATCTTGAAAACCCGGCGGCGGCCGATCCGGTCGGCCGTCGACCCCGAGAGCATCAGCAGGGCGGCGAGGACGAGCGTGTACGCGTCGATCGTCCATTGCAGCCCGGATACGGAAGCGTGCAGTTCGCGCTGCATGGAAGGCAGGGCGACATTGAGGATGGTGTTGTCGAGGCTGACGATGAGGAGGCTCATGCAGCAGATCGCCAGCACGAGCATTTTCCGTCGGTGGCTCAGCTCGGGCATGCGTCGACTGTACGACCGACTGACACGTTTCTCGGTGGGAAACACCTGCCCGGCGCCATACCCGACGGGCGAGAGCGCGGCAGGCCGGGGCGAATAATCGCTGGACAGGGCTCGGGCAGACGGCGAGCGTTGGCGGCATGCGGCAGGAGAAGATCTGGGACGCCGATACCGCCCTCCGCTACGACACGCCAGGATCCGGCATGTCCGCACCTGAGGTCCTGGGCCCGACCGTGGACCGGCTCGCCCATCTCGCGGGGGGAGGGAGCGGCGCTTGAGTTCGCCATCGGGACCGGTCGGGTAGCGGTCCCGCTCGCCGGGCGAGGAGTGCCCGTCACCGGCGTCGAGTTGTCACTGCCGATGGTGGAGCGACTGCGTACCAAGGCGGACGACGCGACGATCCCCGTCGTCATCGGTGACATGGCGACCACGGTCGTGCCCGGAAAGTACACACTGGTCTACCTCGTCTACAACACGATCTCCAACCTGCTCACCCAGGCCGAGCAGGTCGAGTGCTTCCGCAACGCCGCCCGCCACCTCGCGCCCGGTGGGCGATTCGTGGTCGAGCTCTGGGTGCCCGAGCTGCGCAAGCTACCGCCGGGCGAGACGGCCACTGTCTGGCAGTCCGAACCGGACTGCATCGGTTTGGACACCTACGACGTCCTGCGCCAGCACGTCGTATCGCACCACTTCCGCTTCGACGAGACCACGCGGGCCACACTGTTCCGCAGCCCTCACCGCTACATCTGGCCGGCCGAACTCGACCTCATGGCTCAGCTGGCCGGATTCGAGCTGGAGACCAGGCACGCGGACTGGGCGGGCGCCGCGTTCACCGCCGAGTCGCGTTCCCACGTCTCGGTCTACCGAATCCCTCCAGCACGGTAGCCACGTTCCGGGCTCCCTGTTCCTGGAGAGCTGCGGCTCGGTACGGCGCCGCTGCCCACAAGGCAACCACTTGGGCAGGAGGCGCCGGTTTCAGCTGTCGTGCCCGGCGGACCGGCGCTGCTTTGCGCGGTGGGCGAGCGCATCGAGGATGCGTTGCCATGCCGGTGAGGCCTCGGAGATCCGGGACGAGACCAGCTTCAGGTACCCCGCCCGGTTGCTGTCTCGTTCGTGGGTGATCTCCCATGCGTCCAGGTCGTCGATGAGCCGGTCCAGGCGTGGATCGTGCGGATCCCAGTCGACCGATTGATCACAGGCGAGATACAGGCGCGTCGTCTCGGGATCGTCGAAGGCGGCGTTCTTGTCCCGTATCCGCTGCGGCATGACCTGCGGATCCAGTGCCTGCATCAGGATCCACGCGTCGCGCTCAAGCCGTACCCGCAGTTCGCTGACCCCGAGACCGCGCATCCGGTTCAGGATGGCGACCACCTCGGGGGGCAGGAAAAGCCTTTCACCTCCGGCCAGTTCGGCGATCCTGCGGCGGTATTCGGCGAGCTGGTCGATCTTGCGCTGCAATTCGGCGTCGATGTCGGTGATGGCCGCGGCGAACTCGGTCGGCCGCGCATGCAGCAGCGCGTCGATGCGGGCCAGTGGCACCCCCGCGTCGGCGAGGGTCCTGATCCGGATGAGATCCACCGCCGCTTGCGCGCTGTAGCGGCGGTAACCGGAGGCATCGCGCTCGGGCTCGGGCAACAGGCCGACGTGGTGGTAATGGCGAACGGTGCGCACAGTCACGCCGGCGGTTGCCGCGAGCCGGCCGATCGTGAGCACCGTCCTCCTCGGATCTTCGTGCAACGTGGTCGCGATGAGTTTACGGGGGACAGCCCTCAGCTTGACTTTCAGCCTTCGCCCCGGGGGAGAGGGCCGTACGATCTCCAGCTTCTGAGGGTCAGGAGTTGGTCCAGCGGCGGGTACTGAGGACCAACCGGTAACCGTCCGGATCTTCGATGCTGGTGCCCCAGGTGTCCCAGTACGGGTTACGGGCCCGCACGCGCTTGCCGCCATGGGCTTCCAGGCGGGAGAGCAGCGTTTGCGGGACCTGCTCGTCGAGGTAGACGACGAGCAGGTCTTCCTCGGTAGGTCGCGGTTCGACGGCTGCGTCGTGGACGAGCTCAAGGTGCCAGGAGGCGTCCGGCCAGCCGACCATCAACAGATCGTGCTTGTCCGGCCGACCTGCGCTCTCCGACCGGAAAAGTATGCTCAGCCCGAGCCCGCCGACCCAGAAGTGCGCCGCCGAGGCGAGGTCACGCGACGGCCGGGCGATGCGGATATGGCTCTGGCCGGTGGCGGGCATGTCATGCTCCTCGTCCTGAATCATGTTCTGGATGCGGCAGCGTATGGGGGAGTGACCCGGCGGGGCATCGGCCCAAAGGTTCAGGATCGACCGACCGTGAGTCCTACGACCATGAGTTCTGCGAGCGTGAGCCGATCCGGTCTTGAACAGTGCTCGAACTGGATCACTCACCTGAGGATGCGCCGGACAGGCGGACGGCCCTCGCTCGGTCCTGTGCTCCGTCACAGAGATTCGGGATCAACCGAAGGCCGTGTCGAGCGGCTGCGCGCGCTGCTCGCCGAGTTGCCGCTGCCCCGGTTGGAAGGCGGGCGCGTGCCCAAGCACGGGCCGGAGTTCAGCTTCGCCAAACCCGAGACCTGGCCCGAACCGGCGGTCACCACGGCCACCGACACCGTGAACTACGGCAAGGCCGAAGCCCAGGCGCGGGACCGGATCAACCCGATCCTGGTAGATGAAGAACAAGTTGAGGCGCGGAGCGCCGGAGTGCATTGTCCTGGCCACCGGCCGGACCCGGCCCGCGTCGGCCGAGCGCCGGCCCTTAAGGGTCTCCAACCCCTCTTGTACCTCTTTGGGTTGACCGGCCCGGTGCTCCTGGGGTGACGCGGTGGCGGAAGTGCCCACGGGACGATGAGGGCCGACCGCACCCATGGGGAGGAACAGAGTGACGTTATCGACGCTTTCCGTCGGGACTGAGGAATCAGAGAGATCCGGGCGACCCGGCGGCTCCGGAGGACCTGGGCGGCGGGCCCGGCGTGGTGTGCTCCTGGCGGCGGGGACCGTCCTCGCGCTGACCGGAACGCTGGGCACGGCCGCCGCCGCGCCCTCGGCGCCCGAAGTCCGCAAGAGCCTGTCGGCGGACGGGATCTGGCAGATGGACGGTTACGGGACCGCTCTCACCATCAGCGACGGGGTGATGCGCACCTGGGACACCACGGCCATCAGCTGCCGGCCCGCTATAACCGTACGTCAGGACGGTTCGACCGGCCCCGACGGTGCCGTCCGGTTCGCCCAGGACGGCGCCGTCCTGACCGTACGGCCCCAGACCGCATCGCGAGCCGTCTACAGCTACGACGGAGCGGTGGGCACCCAGCGGATGCGCCGGATCAGCGCCCTGCCGACCCCCTGCGGTCAGGATCAGCCGACCGGCCCGGTGGCGACGTTCGACGTGTTCTGGCAGACGTTCAAGGAGAATTACGCATTTTTTGCCGGCCGGGGGGTCGACTGGGACGCGGCCCGCGCGAAGTACCGGCCGAGGGTCAATGCCGCGACGCCTCCCGGAGAACTCTTCGACATCCTGGCCGCGATGGTCGCGCCGCTCCAGGACTCGCATGTCTCACTTGAGGCGGCCACCCCCGAACTCACCCGCTACGCCGAGACGATCCGGCCCGGCACGACCTCGCCCTCCCTGGAGTACGACGACCGCGTCCGGAAGTTCGTCGAACGGCGTGACCTGGGCGGAAAGCCGCTGGAAAGGCACGCCAACGGCGCGATCGGCTACGCGGAACTGCCGGGGGGCATCGGCTATCTGCGGGTGAGCCGCTTCATCGCCTACACGACCGGCGAGTACGGGCACGCGACCGACTCCCCCGAGCTCGCCCGGGTCCTGGACCGGATCATCACCCGGGCCCGGACCTCGGGCCCCGGCGCCTGGCGCGGGCTGATCATCGACATACGGGTCAACATGGGCGGGCTGGACGGGCTCGGGCTGCAGATCGCGAACCGGCTCACCAACCACCCGTACACCGCCTACGCCAAGCAGACCCGCAACGACCCGCAGGACGACACCCGGCTCACCCCGCGCCAGACCATGCGCGTGGTCCCGGCCGACGATTCGCCCCGCTACACCGGTCCGATCGCGCTGCTGACCAGCGGCTCGACCGTCAGCGCCGGCGAGACCTTCACCCAGGCGCTGGCCGAACGGCCTTCGCCCACCGTCCGGATCGGCGAGCACACCCAGGGGGTCTTCTCCGACACCCTCGCGCGCTCGCTGCCCAACGGCTGGACGTTCACCCTCTCCAACGAGAAGTACACCAACCGCCGCGGGCACAGTTTCGAGGGCCCGGGGATCCCCCCACACCTGCGCACACCGGTGTTCACGGAGAAGGAATTCGCGGCGGACCGTGACTCGGCGTTCGACCGCGCCAGAGTACTGCTCACCACCCGGCGCTGACCGGACGGTGAGAGCCGACAGCCATACCCAGGGGGTCCCGGGTATGGCTGTCCTCACAACGACGGTGTGGTCGAGGCCGGCGAGGCCGACGGCCCCGGACCGGCCCGGTCGACGACGTCGCGGATCGCCTGAACGACGGCATCGGGGCGGTCGAAGCAGAGGCGGTGGTGCGCGGTGTCGGGGATGACGCGCTGTTGCCCGTACGAGACCGCGCTCACCAGGGCCGCGTCCATTCTCGTCCTGCCGTCACGCATCTCTCGCAACGTCCGCTCCGACGTCAGCGCCTGCTGGCCGGGGTCGGTTCCCACCACGGTGAGAGCGACCACCGGGACGTCGGGAACGTTCGGCCCGGCCCGCAGTTCGGTGGCGAGTTCGGTCAGCTCGGTGCGCTCGGCGATGCAGGAGCGGGTCCATTCGTCACTCGCTTTGGCATCCAGCAGCGCCTGCCGCATGTGCTCCGGGTAGTCAGCGAGCAGCTCAGCTCTCATCTCGCGCAGGGCCGGGCGCATCTGTTCCAGCTGCTCCCGGTCAGGTGCCATCCGCTCGATCGCGGCCAGGCCCGCCGTGGGAGGCATGAAGTCGTCCCAGTCGCGGTGGAGGGCGTCCAACCAGACCAGCCCGGCCACGTCCTGGGGGTACAGCTGAGCGAACCGATGCGCGTAGAGGCCGCCGAGGGAGTGTGCCGCGAGCCGTATGGGGCGGCGATGTTCTGGGCGCGCAGCAGCTCGCGCAGCTCCGTGACGACCGCGGCGGCAGTGCGCGGCAGGGGGAGGGGGTCGCTGTAGCCCGTGCCGCCGCGGTCGTACACGACGGCGGTGGTGAACTGCGAAACCCCTTGCTGGACACCGAAATAGTCGAGGCCGACCGCGCTGGCGCCCGGCAGGAACACGACGGCCGGTCCGCCGCTGCCCGACCGGTGTACGAAGACGCGGCGGCCGTCGATCTGCTGGAATCCTCCGATCGGCGGAGCGAGCCGATCGGAGGAGGTGCTGTTGTTCGTCATGCGACAAGGCTCCAACCCTGACGCAGAGTCAGGGGCAATCCCCTTCCGCCGCTGCGCCCCGGTCAGGCGAGTTCCCGCAGGAGCGGTTCCGCGTCCATGAGGAGGAAGAGGTGCCCGCCGTCGGGGATCGAGCGCAGTTCGGCGCCGTCGATCTGTGCGTGCGCCCAACGCGCCACCTCGATGGGGACGTTGCCGTCCGCCTCGCCGTGGATGAACACGGTCGGCACCCGGATCGTTCCCAGCGGTTCCGGCAGCGGGCGGGCGTATCCGGCGAGATCAGCCATGGCCGCATCCATGCCCTGGCGTCTGCCCTCGGTGGTGTCCAGCTCCGAGAACGCCCGGAACTCCGGTTCCATCATGATCAGTTGGTCGGCCGGCGGCCAGGCGGCGAGGTGCGTCTCACGGCCTCTCGTGCGCTTGAGGATTCCCGTCCCCGCGAGCATCGGCCGGGCGATCACCGGGGCCCAGCGCACCAGCCGGTTCAGCCACTTCACGATCGGGATCCGGCGTGCGTACGTCTGCCGGGGTGCTCCGGGGACGGCGGCGCACGCGAGGATCAGCTTCGTCACCCGTACGGGGTGCGCCTGGGCGGCGGACAGGGCGTACCCGCCGCTGCCCGAGATCGCCACAAGCGGTGCCCGCCGGTGGCCGAGGTGGTCGAGCAGGGCCACGAAATCGTCGTTCCAGCGGTGGAAGCCCCGGCCGGGCACGGGATCGGTCTCGCCGTATCCGGGGCGGTCCGGGCAGACCAGGTGAAGGCCCGCGTCCGCGGCCGCCTGCCGCAGTGCGACCCCCTCGAAACGGCTGCCCGGGGTGCCGTGGAGCACGATCACGGGCGGGGCGGTGGGGTCCCCGTACGAGCAGTAGGCGATACGGCGCCCGCCGGGGGCCGTCAGGCGGACCGTCGCGGGCAGGTCCTGCGAGGAGGGGGTCATCGCTGCTCCTCGGGTGATACGGGGGTGGCGGCAGCGGCGGCGATTCCACCGATGACGAAGTCGAGTCCGAAGGCGAACCGGCGGTCGTGGTCGTGGTGGTCCGCGAAGACGGACCGGGCCCCGCTCCCGGGCGGGGACCGGTGCGGTTCCGGGTCACGGCGGCCGAGGCGGATCGCCGCGTGGCCGGTGACGAAGTCGTGCAGGGTGCCGTACGCGTACGCGGCGGACTCGTCGTCGAGTCCCGCGGAGCGCAGTGCCGCGACGACCCGGTGCGCGGCATCGTCCGCGCCGGGCCCGACGAGGGGGGCGCGGCGGTGCGCCTCCAGTACGACGGGATGTCGCATGAGCAGGTCGTGGAGCGAGTGCGCGAACAGCCGGACGACACCGCGCCAGTCGTCCGGCCAGACCACGGACCGGGTCACCTCGCCGACGATCCTGGAAACCAGCGCGTGCTGGAGGGCCTCGATGCCACCGGTCGTGCGGTGGATGGCCATCGGCGACACACCGAGCCGGTCGGCGAGCGCCCGGAGGGTCACCGTGTCGAGGCCCCGGTCGTCGGCCATCTCGGTAGCCGCGTCCAGGACCACGTCGAGCGTCACCGCCCGGGGACGGCCGTTCCTCGGAGTGCTTGCCTTCTCGCCCACCATGCCCGCACCATATCGATACGCGTAACGAAACATCAATGGGAGTGCCCATGACGGAGTTGCACGACCTCTCGGCCCTTCAGCTGGCCGCCGCGTACGAGTGCGGGGAAACGAGTCCCACCGAAGTCGTGGACCATCTGCTGGCCCGCATCGAAGGCGGCGACCGGGTGGGCGCCTTCATCACGGTGTCGGCCGACCGGGCCCGCGCGGAAGCGTCCGGGGCCGAACGCGCATTGCGCTCGACCGACCGCGCCGGACTGCCACGCCTGTTCGGCGTGCCCACCGCCGTCAAGGATCTGGAGGCGACGGCGGGCGTACGCACCACACTGGGTTCCGCGCTCTTCCGCGACTGGGTTCCCGGACACAACGACGAGATCGTCGACGTCATGGCTGACGCCGGGCTGATCAGCCTCGGCAAGACCACCGTTCCGGAGTTCGGGGCGGCCTGCTACAGCGAGCCCGAGGTGTCGGAACCGGCGCGCAGCCCGTTCGACCTCAGCCGCAGCGCGGCCGGCAGCAGCGGCGGGGCGGCGGCCGCCGTCGGCGCGCTGCTGGTTCCGCTCGCGCAGGGGAGCGACACCGCGGGATCCGTGCGTTCCCCCGCGAGCGCCTGCGGTGTGATCGGGCTCAAGCCCAGCCGCGGCCTCGTCACCGCGGGCCCGGCCGGCTCCGACGGTATGGGGCTTTCCGTACGGGGTCCGCTCGCCCGCACCGTACGCGACACGGCCGCGTTCCTCGACGCGTTGACCACCCGTACGGGAGTCGGCACCGTGCATCCGCCCCGCGTCGACAGCTACGAACGCGCGTGCGACGCCCCCGTGCCGCGGCTCCGCGTGGCGCTCGCGCAGGGGTCGGTCTCGGGGTCCCGGGTGGATGCCGAGGTCGCCGCCGCGGCGGAACTCACCGCCCGGACGCTGGACGGACTGGGCCATCAGGTGTTCGCCCGGGACCAGGCGCCGGACCCCGAGTTCACCGAGGGATTCCGGGTGATGTTCACCGCGCTGGTCGGGGCCAGGGTCATGGCGTTCGACGAGACGGCCCTGCGCCCGATCGTCCGCCACCTGCGGACCCGCTCGCAGCAGTGCACCTCGGGTGAACTGGCCGCCGCGATCGGTGTCGTCCAGGCCCGCGCGCGAGCCTGGACGCTCGACTACGCGGACGCCGACATCGTGATCACCCCGACCGTGACCACGCCGCCGACGCTCATCGGCCGGCTTCGCGACGATGACGATCCGGCTGGGGAACTGGCCGCGATGACCGCCTTCACCGGCAATACCGTCATCGGGAACGCCACCGGGTATCCGACCGTCAGCCTGCCACTGGGCTGGAGCTCCGAGGGACTCCCGCTGGGGGTCTCGCTCACGGCCGGATGGGGCCGCGAGGATCTCCTGTTCGGCCTCTCGGCCGTACTGGAGGAGGCTCTGCCGTGGGCCCACCGCTATGGCGACCGGACCACGGCGCGAACACCGGTGGCAGGCTGAGCGGGAAGGCCGAAGGCGGGCGGCCGTCGAACTCCGCCCCGCCCGCCTGGGCGACTGCTGGCTGGTCAGGGACGTCAGACGTCGAGCGGCAGATCTCGGTGGAAGACGGCCATGGCCCGGCCGGGGCCGTCGTAGTCGTCGACGATCTTCATGTCGAAGCCGAGGCTGCGATGGAAGGCGATCGACCCGGTGTTCTCGATGGACGTGATCGCCTTCAACCGCCGTGCACCATGACGGTCCGCTGCCTCGGCGAACGCCGCGTACAGGCGACGCCCGAGACCGGTGCCACGGGCATCGTCCCGCGTGGCGATCAGATGCACGTACCCGGTGCCGCCCGGGGTGACGAACCCGAAGACGTACCCACGGATTCCGTCCTCGGCCCGGGCGGCCAGGCAGGTGGAGCCGAACTCCTGCACCAGTGCCAGAAGGTGCAGAGACCGAAGGTCGCGTTCGCCCCAGTAGCGGGGGTGATCAGCCAGGACCTCGTGGAAGTCGGCCACCTGGGCCGGCGCGATGTGTATCCCCATGATGACGATCATGGCAGGGGCCTGGCGGACTACGACTGGCAGCGTGACCGGATCAAGCGGCACGGCAAGGCGATCCGGGAGGTGTACGGGTTCGGGGCGAACACCGAGGAGGACCAGGAGTGGCCGGCCGATGAACGGTGTCGGGTGGAGCTGTCACGGGATCGCGTTGCGGCGGCGGTGGTGGCCCGGTGCCGCAACGAGCGCATTGAGCCGCCGGCCCCGGGGAGGGCCGGGCGGCTGGTGGGCACGGCGGAACCAAGGACTTCGAGGCCCAGTTCTGCCGCAGCAGGAGCAGGGCGGACCAACTCGCCGACGCGGACCACAGGGCGCTGTCGCCGCTGTTCTGGACCCGCCGCCACGGTGGCGGGGCCCCTGACGGTTCATCCAGGTTGCCGCCCAGCTCCAGGACGGCGTGAGGGAACCTGCCGTCCCCTGCGGCCCGCGCTCGCGGCACCGCCGTCGTACGCAGCCGTCGGTCCCACATCCCGTGCGGGCGCTCCACCGCACGGCGGTGGTGGCCGGTGTGCACACCGGCCACCCGGGTGCGGTACGAAGTGCGGTGTGAACGAACAGACTCAGCCCGCGACCGTTCGCGTGTTCATCGCCCTCGCCCCGCCCGACCACGCGAAAGAAGAACTGGCCCAGGAACTGCGCCCCGCCTATGACACGCACCCTCACATGCGATGGAACCGCATCGAGGACTGGCACATCACCCTGGCGTTCCTCGGGGAGCTACCGGCCGAGACAGTCCCGGACCTGCGCCCGGCTCTCGCCGACCTCGCAGCGAACCACCAGCCACCCTCTTTGGCACTGCGCGGCAGCGGAACCTTCGACGACCGGGTGCTGTGGAGCGGGATCGAGGGAGACCTCGATGAGCTGCACATGCTCGCCGCCGATGTGCGTACCGCGGTCAGTAGCTGCGGCGTCGCCTTCGAGGATCGGCCGCTGCGCCCACATCTGACGTTGGCCCGTGCCCGCCGAGGAGATCGATCCTCGGCGGGAGAAATCGCCGAGGGGTTCGCCGGATTCACCGGCCGCCGATGGCCTGCCGAACGTCTGCACCTGGTCGGCAGCAACGTCGGCCGGAGCCGCGGACCGATCCACTACCGTGACATCGAGGCTTGGGCCCTCGGTGGTGCGGGGAACCGCACTGGATCTTGAACGAGCCGGCCGGGGCCGGAGGGCAGGCGGCCGCGATGCTCACGCGGATGTCGTGCGGTGTCGTCAGAGGGCGGGAGCGTGCCCAAGACACTCGCGCAGTGCGGCGGCGAACTCCTCCGTCATCCTCACCGTCATCACGGTCGCCGCCGGGATCGCGGTACCGACCGTCGGTGCGGAGGGCGCCCTGCCCTCCTCCCTGCCCGTACCAGGACTCCGGGACGTGCCGTTCACCCAGGGCACATTGACGATCATCGCCCCTGCGCCTGGCCATGGCGCGAAAGTCGGCCTGATCGTCGCCAACGTCACCTCGGTCACCGACCCCGACGGCACCGCCGTGTTCTACTCCGTGACCGGCGAGCTGTTCTTCGCCTCCTCCAACGACCTCGTCACCCAGTTCAATTACGCCACCGACCTCGACAAGGACGGGCGGCAGGCCGCCCCCGACCCGCACTCCGGGACGGCGGCGGAAAGCCGTGCCCAGGCTCTCGCTCCGCTCCGCCCGTGTCTTGTCAGGTGTCAGGCCGCTTCCGGGCCGGACCCGCCCCGGACCTGCCCGGCGCGCCCCGCGCCGAGACCTGCGGCTGCCTGGATCGCGCACACGGCCAGGAGCGTTGCCAAGGGAACGCCCCATCCGCCGCTCGCCTCGTGCAGAAGCCCCGCGCCCAGCGGACCGATCGTGGCGATGAGGAAGCCGGTGCCCTGGGCCATCGAGGACAGCGCCGATGTCTCGTCGCCGTTGCCGGTACGCAGCCCGATCAGGCTCAGCGCGACTGCGAATCCGGCCCCCTGCCCGAGCCCCAGGACCACGGACGCGGCCCACACGCCCGCCGGCGCGGGGGCCAGGACGATGCCGGTGAGACCCACCCCGCTGAGCACCGCCACGAGCACGGCGGGCCCGCGCTGGTCGGGCAGACGGCGGTACACCGCGGGCAGCAGCGCGGCCCCCGCGACACCCACCAGGCTGGTCAGCGACAGCAGGAGGCCGCTCTGTGCCTCGCCGATGCCCCGGTCCTGGGCCATCGTGGGCAGCCAGCCGAACACGACGTACGCCAACAGCGCCTGGGCCGCGAAGAAGACCGTGACCCGCCACGCCGTCGCGTCCCGCCACAGCCGCACGCGCTCCGGCGCCGGCGCGTCGACGGCCCGCGCGTCCGCGCGGACCCCCGGCCACCAGGCCAGGATCGCCGCGATCGACAGGGGGACGGCCACCAGCGCCAGGGCACCGCGCCAGGCCCATCCGGTCGCGTCGGCCAATGGCGGCGCGACCGCCGAACCGGTCGCGCCGCCCAGGGTCAGGAACGCCGAGTAGAACGCGGTCACCCCGGCCACCGCGCCCGCGAAGCGCCGCCGGATCAGGCCGGGCAGCAGCACGTTGGCGAGCCCGATCGCCGCGCCGACCAGCACCGTGCCCACGAACAACGCCGCCGCTCCCGGGAGCAGCCGCAGCGTCGCTCCGACGGCGAGCAGGATCAGGCTCGCGAGCACCACGCGCGCCTCGCCGTACCGCCGTCCGAGCACGGGGCCTGCGAACGCGAACACGCCCAGGCACAGCACCGGCAGCGCGGTCAGCGCGCTCACCGCCGCGGCCGACAGGCCAAGGTCGTCGCGAAGGCGGCCGAGCAGCGGGGCGATCGCGGTGACCGGTGCCCGTAGATCGAGGGCCACCAGGGCGAGCGCGATCAGGGCACCGATCGCCGGACCGGTCCTCGCCGGTATCGGCAGGGGGGAGGTGGGGGCGGTATCGCGGAGCGTCGGGGGACGCGGGGGCGGAGTGGACATAGGAGGTCCTTCGATGGAGGGAGGCCGGTTCGGGCCGGGGTCACCCTTGAATTGATACAGTACGACCTGTATCAATTCAAAATCGGGCTACAGTCCGCAAGTCGACCGAAAGGACTCACTCGTGCCCCCGCCCCCGCGCACCGCCGGCCGCCAGAAGGATCCGCAGATCGACGCCGCCGTGCGCGCCGCGACGCTCGACCTGCTCGCCGAAGTCGGCTACGCCGACCTCACGATCGGGCAGGTGGCGAAGAACGCCGACGTCTACAGGCCGGCCATCTACCGTCGCTGGCCCTCAAAACAGCACCTGGTCACCGACGCGCTGGCCACGGTCCTGGGCACCACGCCGACGGTGGACAGCGGCGACCTGCGCGCGGACCTGCTCGTCGGCATCGGCAGCCTGGTCACCGCGTTCGAGACCACGGTCCTGGGCCCCGTCCTGCCCGCGCTCGTCGCCGATCTCGCCCGCGAACCCGAGCTGCGCGAGAGCTTCCTCGACGACGTCTTCCGCGCCCGTCGGCGTAGCACCGAAGCCGTGCTGCGCACCGCCGCCGCACGCGGCGACATCCGCGAACTCGACCGCGCCGAGATGGAGTTCACCCTTGACGCGCTCGCGGCACCGGTCTACTACCGGGCCCTTTTCCGACACGCCCCGCTGGACGCTTCCCTGGTCGAACGCACCGTCGACCTCGTCCTGGCCGGCCTGCGGAACGGCGGCTGAGAGTCACGCCGTATCGAAGATCGCGGCTGCACCCGGGCGGCACGATGGCCGGGGAGAGCGAGGCGGGATCCACGGACGGTCCCGCTGCGCCGGTGGACGATCACGGGCGTGATCGGGACGGCTGCCGGCGCATCCGTCGCGGTGGCGGAACTCGTTCACGACCGGTGACCGAACAGCCGTGCCGGGGGAGGGGCTTGAGAACCGATCACCGGCTGGCGAACCCGCCTGGTCCAACACGGCGCCGACCGCCGCGAGATGGCTGGCAAGCTCGCGTGCGACGGGGCGCTGGGCAGCCGACGGGGCGAAGGGGGTGGCCGACGTGTTCGTGCTCGCCGTCGGATACCGCATCGCATTCCCTTGCCGCCGGGCCCCGGTTCCGTCGGCCCCATGGGGCTCGTCCGTGGTCGCGAAGGCTGGCCGCTCCGCGACTAACAAGCACTTTATGTAACGACTCGAATACCCTGTGTGCTGTGTTGGTGGGAGCGGGTCTTCGTGTGCCCCGGACTGTGCCGCGGCTGCTGGTGCTGATCACGGTGCTGGCCGGGCTGCTGCATGTGCTCGGCTGCGCCCACGGTCCGCAAGCCGCCGGGATGCCCCGTACCGACACGGTGGCCGCCGTCGCGGCCACCACCTCGCCGAACGCCCATCCCGCCGGGGCGTCCGTCGTCGCCGCTCCGGCACTGTGTGGCCACGGGGCCGCGGCGGAGTGCACCGGGGTGGATGAGCCCGCCGAGGCCGGCCCTCGGGCGGATCTGCCCGCGCCCCCGGCGGCCGACGACGGGCTCCTCCCGCGAGAGGGTGCCCGGTGGCAGGGTGCGAAGGGCCGAGCACGATGCCGCGCGGGTGGTGCGCACCCTGCAGAGCACAGCCGTGCGCGCGCCGAACTCGGGGTGTGGCGGACCTGAGCGGACCGCGCCACTGGCCGCGCCTGTGATCGCGCGAGCCTGGTGGCGTCATCGTCCCCAGCGGTTCCGTCCTCGAACACCCCGGCCCGCCCCGCCCTGATCGGGTGCTGCGGGCCGGCAGGAGAGCAGCGCGATGAACTCATCCCTCATGCCCCCTTCCGTCCTGGCCCCGGCCCAGATGCTGTCCGGAGCCACACGCCGAGCCCACACCCCGGCCGCTCTGGTCGGTGATACCCCCGTGCTGTGGGTCGGTGAGCCCTTCGCAAGGGCCGGGCGCGGATTCTGGGCCAAACTCGAAGGCCACAACCCCGGCGGCATCAAGGACCGCACCGCCCTCTTCATGGTGGAACGCGCCCGTGAGCGCGGCGACCTGCTGCCCGGCGCACGGATCGTGGAATCCACCTCCGGCACGTTGGGCCTTGGGCTCGCGCTGGCCGGGATCGTCTTCGGCCACCCGGTGACCGTGGTCACCGACCCTGGGATGGAGCCCCTGGTATCGGGCCTGCTCGCCGCCTACGGCGCCGATGTGCAGACCGTCACAGAGCCGCATCCCGTCGGGGGCTGGCAGCAGGCCCGCCGCGAGCGCGTCGGTGAACTCCTCGCGGTCCACCCGGATGCGTGGTGCCCGGATCAGTACCACAACCCCGACAACGTGACCGCGTACGTGGGCCTTGCCCAGGAGCTCGTCGCCCAGCTCGGGCGGATCGACGCCCTGGTGGTCAGTGTGGGTACCGGTGGACACTCCGCCGGTATCGCCTCGGTCCTGCGCGGATTCTTCCCCGCCTTGAAGGTGGTGGCCGTCGACACCTGCGGTTCCACGATCTTCGGGCAGGAGGCCGCACCACGGCTGATGCGGGGCTTGGGCAGCAGCATCTATCCGCGCAACGTCGACTACACCCTTTTCGACGAGGTCCACTGGGTTGCGGCAGGTGAAGCGGTGTGGGCGGCACGGGCGTTGGCCCGCTCCCGGTACGCCACCGGCGGGTGGAGCGTGGGCGCGGTCGCCCTGGTCGCCCGGCATCTCGCCACAACGCTCCCGGCCGAGGCCCGGATCGCGGCCGTGTTCCCCGACGGCCCGCACCGTTACGCCGGTACGGTCTTCGACGACGCCTGGTGCCGGGAACGCCGGCTGCTGGGATGCGAGCCGGCCGCTGCCCCGGACCGCATCGCCCACCCCGGCGAGCGGGTCGTCACGCGGTGGACGAGGTGCGAGACCGTCCTGGACCCCGCTCCGGCCCCGGCCTGCGACACGGGTGCGGCGAGCCTGGCGGGAGCGACCCGATGAAGACACTGTGGACCTCGACCCTGAGCTTCCCGCCCGCAGTGCGGCTGTTGATGGCCAATCAGTTCGCCATCAATCTCGCCTTCTACATGCTCATGCCCTACCTCGCCGCGCACCTCGCCGGTGAACTCGGTCTGGCCGCGTGGGCGGTCGGCCTGGTGCTGGGGGTACGCAACTTCTCCCAGCAGGGCATGTTCCTCATCGGCGGCACGATCGCCGACCGCTACGGCTACAAGGTCCCGATCATGGCCGGGTGCGTGTTGCGGACGGGTGGGTTCGCCCTGCTCGGTGTCGTGGACAGCCTGCCCGTTCTCGTGATCGCCTCGGCGGCCACCGGCTTCGCCGGCGCCCTGTTCAACCCGGCCGTGCGCGCCTACCTCGCCGCCGAGTCGGGGGAGCGGCGGGTGGAGGCGTTCGCGACGTTCAACGTCTACTACCAGGCCGGGATGCTGCTGGGCCCGCTGGTCGGCCTCGCCCTGCTGGCGGCCGACTTCCGCCTGGTGTGCGTCGTGGCCGCGGGCATCTTCGCCGCCCTGACCGTTCTGCAGGGCCGGGCCTTGCCCGCCCGCCGTGCCGCCGACAGCGGCGGGCGGGAGAGCGGGGTGCTGGCACAGTGGCGCACGGTGGTGGCCAACCGGCCGTTCCTGCTGTTCTCGTGCGCGATGATCGGCTCCTACGTGCTGACCTTCCAGGTCTACCTCGCGTTGCCGCTCGCCGCAGGCGAGGCGTTCGGGTCGGCGGGAACGAAGGCCACCAGCCTGCTGTTCGTCCTGTCCGCGGCGGTGGCCGTCGCCGGGCAACTGCGGCTGACCGGCTGGGTGACATCACGCTTCGGCGGTGAACAGGCCCTCGTCCGCGGGCTCGCTCTGATGGGTCTGGCCTTCTCACCGCTCGCCCTGACGTCGGCGAGCGGCACAGCCGTACCGGGCGCCATGACGCTGGCCGCTCTGGCGGCCGCGGTGATCGCCCTGTCGGCCGGCAGCGCGATCGTCTACCCCTTCGAGATGGACACCGTCGTCTCCCTGTCCGGCAACCGTCTCGTCGCCACCCACTACGGCCTCTACAACACCGTCTCGGGCATCGGCATCACCCTGGGCAACCTGGCCACCGGTGCCCTGTGGGACTACGCAGAGCAGCACCGGGCGCTGTGGCTGGTGTGGACCGTTCTGACGCTGACCGGCGCCGGCTGCGCGGGCGCGGTCCTCGCCCTGGCCCGCGCCGGGCGGCTCACCGCGCCGGTGCCCCAGCCCGTTCCCGCCTGACCGCAACAGCCGACCGGCCGGGCGGGGCCCAGCACCATTCGTTCGGGCCCCGCCCGGCCGCCGCGGCGAACTTGCGATTGATCAAGGAAGCGCGCAACGGGGGCGTGGCGTTGCGCGCCCGTCAGGCGTCGAAGCGACCGCGCGAGTCCTCGATGTGACCGAGGTACCGGTGGGTCCAGCCGCACATGGCGTCGACTGTGGCGCGCAGGGCCCGGCCCGGCTCGGTGAGCGTGTACTCGACCCGCGGCGGCACGGTGGGATACACCTTCCGGGCGGCCAGGCCGTTGCGCTCCAGCATGCGCAGGTTCTGGGTGAGCATCTTGTGGCTGATGCCCTCGACCTCGTTCCGCAGTTCGCTGAAGCGCAGGGTGCGCTCGCCGAGCGCCTCGATGATCAGGAGCGCCCACTTGTTGGCGACGTCCGAGAAGATCTCCCGTGCCAGGGAGTCCGCGCGCCTCAGGTCCGCGTCCTCGGGCAGGTCTTTGAGCAGCTGCTTGGTCACCATCAGGTTCCTCAATCACCGAAAAGTACGTTCTTCCAGGTCGGCCGCCACTCTCCTAAAGTTTCCGAGTAACCACAAGAGAGCAAGGCGGAAAGGCGATCACGATGGCTACGATCGATGTCTTCAACCACAACGTGCCGGCCGAGAGTGAATTCGGCTACGCGCAGGCGATCAAGTCCGGCGAGCTGATCCACGTCTCCGGACAGCTCTCGCTCGACGAGTCGGGCGAGTTCCTCCACACGGACGACTTCGCCGCCCAGCTCAAGCGGACCTACGCCAACCTGGACAAGATCCTGGACCACTACGGCGTCACCCGGAACCAGGTCGTCTCGCAGACCCTGTACGTGGTGAACCTGCGGCAGAACGCCGCAGCGGCGGCGGAGGGCAACCTGGCGTACTTCGGCGGCCACTGCCCGGTGAGCACGGTCCTCGGCGTGACCGAACTGACCTTCCTGGGCCAGGTCATCGAGATCAGCTTCGTCGTCGACGCGAAACTGCCTGCCTGAGTCTGTCCGCAGCGCGCGGCCCGGCTCGACCAGGTCCGCTCCGCCGTCAGATTCACGCTGTTCCTCGACGTTTGCTGGGCGGTGGCCGCTGACACGTCCCTGACCTCACCGCGTAAAAGCTCACCTGCCACCTGCCACCTGCCACACGACAAGCGCCCTCCTTCCTCGGAGCGCTGGGCAATCGCGGGAGGCCGTGAAAGGGCTGCTCAGCCAGCAGGGCGTCCTGGATGCCATCCTCCCGATTCCACGCGGACGCGCGGACCGTCCGGGCGTAAGCTTCGCTCGGCATGGACGCGACAGGGGGCGGGGCGGAGCAGATGACGGCTCAGTCGGCACAGAGGTGGGGATCGACCCTCGATTCGGTCGTGGTGTACGCGCAGGGCGCGGTCTGCCGACGTCTGGCCCGGGGCAGCGCGGCGCCTGACGGCCGGGTGCGGGTGACGGGACTGCCCCGCTCGCTGGACCCGGGTTCGCTGCGGGCCCGGGTCCTGAGCGCCCCCGGTGTGCGTGTCACCGAGGCCCGGGTGGAAGTCGAGGCCGAGCCGCGCGGCACGGGCACGCCCGACGAGTCGCGGCGCGAGTTCGAGCGGCTGAGCGACGAGTACGCGGCGGCACAGGGACACCGGGACCGACAGCTGAGCCTGATCGAGGAGGTCAGGGCCCTGCATCCGGTCGCACCTGCCCGCAGGCGCGAGGATCCGTACCGCAGCACCCCGGTCGACGCGTGGCTGGAACTCGCCGACTTCGTCGACGAGCGGCTGACGGGACTGCGCAACCGCCTCGCCGAGGCGGAGGAGGCACTGCGCAACGTCGAGCACGACCTCACCGTCGCCGCCGACAGGCTCGACCGTGCCACCACCGACGCACCGTCAGCGCACGTGGAGACCGAGGTCTGCGCGGTCCTGGTCCTCGACGGCACTGGCGATGCGGAGGTGGAACTGGAGCTGGAATACGGGGTGCCGGGCGCCGTCTGGGTGCCGGCCTACCGTCTTGCCTACCGTCAGGGCGACGGCAGCGGCCGTCTGGTGCTGCGCGCCTCGGTCGCCCAGCGGACCGGCGAGGACTGGACCGGTGTGCGCATCGCCCTGGCCACCGCCGATCTTCGGCGCCGCACCGACCTGCCGAGGCTCCGCTCGATCCGGATCGGACGAAGTCAGCCCGTCCCCACGCCTTCCGGCTGGCGCGAGCCCCCGGCCGGGCTCGTAGACCTGTTCTCCGGGTACGACGCGGCAGGCCCTGGCCCAGCTACGACCGCCGCACCCGCCCCATCCGCCGCACCCGTCGCTGTCGGGGCCGGCTTCGCGTCCGCGGGTGCCGCAGGAGGCTCCGCGTCCGGTCCCGTTCCGCCACCGCCGCCTCCACTGCCGGGTTACGGCGGTCCGTCGGCACCGCAGGGCTTCGGCCCTGCACCGGAAGTCTTCGGCGGCGGGACGCCCGCTCTCGCGCCTCCGGCCGGGGTGCCACAGGGCCGCAGGCCGCGTACCGGTAGCAGGTCCTTCGCGGGTGCCCCGGCCGCCATGGCTCCAGCGGCCTCCGACCGGTCCGCGCCGCCGCCCCCTCCGGCACCCGCGGCCGGTCCGCCGCAGCCGAGCGGCGCCGAGCTCGACTATGCCGCCCTTGTCCTGTGCGGTCCCGACGAGCAGGGCGGTCGCAGAGGACGGCTGTTTCCGGACTCCCCCTTCGACCCGGTGGCGGCCGAGTACCGCCGCCGCGCCGAAGCGGTGGCCGCGCTGTCGTTGCCCGGACAGGCGGTGCGCCCCCGCGAATCGGCGGGATCATTCGACCACCGCTTCGATGCCACCGCCCGCGCCGACATCCCGTCGGACGGCACCTGGCACACCGTCACCGTCGGCGAGATCCCGGTCGGCCTGCGTACCGAGTATCTCTGCGTGCCGTCCGTGGAGCAGACCGTGTTCGCGACATTGGTGCTCTCCAACGCCACCGACCAGGCACTGCTGGCCGGCCCGGTGGAGGTCACCGTCGACGACGACTTCCTGCTGACCGCCGCACTGCCCACGCTTGCCCCCGGCGGCGTCCGCCGGGTGGGGCTCGGGCCGGCCGAGGGCATCCGGGTCACCCGGCGTACCAACCTGCACGAGTCGACCTCGGGCCTGCGCAACAACACCACCGTGCTCGACCACCGCGTCCATGTGGAGCTGGCCAATCGGCTCGCCAGGCCCGTCACCGTGGAAGTCCGCGAGCGGGTCCCGGTCACCTCGGAACCGGACGTACGGATAGAGGAACGGGCCGACTGGACGGCACCAGACGAAGGCACGGGGCCCGATCGTCATGCGCCGGGCACCCGTGTCTGGCGACGGGACCTGCCCGCAGGTGCCACTGCCGCCTTCGACGGCGGCTACGAGATCCGCATCCCGACCGGCAAGGCCCTGGCCGGCGGCAACCGCAGGAGCTGACACACACCATGTCCACGGCCCCGAAGCCGATCGCCCTCCCCGTCACCGCCGTCACGTGCCTCGAAGATCGTGCCCACGTCGAGCGCACCGTCGTGCTCGACCTGGAGGCCGGGGTCCAGCGGCTGCGTCTCGGGCCGGTCAGTGCGCTGGCCGTCGACCGGACCCTCCATGCCGAACTGACCGCCGATCACCCCGCGACCGTGCTCGACGTGCGGATCGTCCGCACCTGGACACCGCGCGGGCCGCTGCCGTCCGCCGACGACGACTCCGCACTGCGCCGGCGCGTACACACCCTCGAAGAGGGGCGGCTGACCCTGGGGCAGCGGCGCGACCGGCTGCAGACCCGCCTTGACCTGCTCGGCCGCCTCGCCGCCGATCTGCTGCGGGAGATCGGAGAAGGAGCCGGCTCCGGGGAGAGCGACCGGCCCCGCTGGTCCCGCGAACTGGACCGGGTGGACGATGAGCGCGAGACGTACGCCGAGCAACTCCGGAGCGCAGAGGCCCGGCTGGCCGCCTTGGGCGCCGAACTCGGAGAAGTCCAGCGGGCCTTGAACCTATCCGAGGAGGAGCCCGCCGAGTTGGTCGGCCATGTCGAGCTGACCGTGGAGGCGGCGGTCGCCGGGCCGGCCGGGCTGCGCCTGAGCCACCTCACTGCGTGCGCGTTGTGGCGGCCCGCCTACCGGGCCGTGCTCGACGGGGGCTCCCTGACGCTGGAGACCGACGCGATGATCTGGCAGCGCACCGGTGAGGACTGGTCGGACGTACGGCTGACGCTGTCGACGGCCCGCTCGGCGCCGGCCACCGATCCGCCATGGTTGGGCGAGGACCGGCTGACGCTCACGGACCGCTCCGCGGCGGAGCGCCGCACGGTCGACGTCGAGCTGCGCGAGGAGGAGATCGGGGCCCTCGGCCCGGCCCCGGTGCTCGGCCTGCCGGGGGTGGACGACGGCGGCGAGGCACGGGTGTTGAGATCCCCCGCGCCGGTCTCGGTGCCCGGTGACGGCCGTGCCCACCGAGTGGCGCTCTCCGCGTTCACCACGGCCGCGCCCAGTGAGTACGCCTGCTCACCGGAGTTGTCCCCCCTGGTCACCCAGGTGGTGCGGTTCGACAACAGGTCCGGCCACGCGCTGCTCGCCGGGCCCGTGGACCTGGTCCGCGCCAGTGGATTCAGCGGCCGCGGCACGCTGGACTTCACTGCCCCCGGCGCCCCCGTCGAGCTGGCCTTCGGCAGCTGCGACGACTACAGGGTGGTCCGGCAGGCCGAGGAGTCCCGCGACTCCGCCGGTATCAGCCAGCGGACCGTGGTCACCCGAACGGTGCGGCTGCATCTGTCCCGGTTCTCCGCCCCCGGGGAGCAAGGCGAGCGGGTGGTCGCCCTTCGGGAGCGGATCCCGGTCTCCGAGGTCTCGGCGGTGGACATACGCCTGCACAAGGACGCGTGCTCCCCGGCGCCCGACGTGGTCGATGCCGAAGGCATCGCCCGCTGGGACGTCACCCTCCCGCCCGGCAGCCGCCGCACGGTCACCCTGGTCTACGAGCTGTCGGCGAGCGCGAAGGTCACCGGGCTCTGAGCTCGGTGGGGCGCCGCACGCCTGTTGGCGCAGCCATGGCCTCGGCTGCGCGGTCACTCGTTGTCGAGGTACTCCCGCAGTGCGTGCGAGCGGGAGGGATGGCGCAGCTTGCTCATGGTTCTGGACTCGATCTGGCGGATGCGTTCACGGGTCACGCCGTAGACCCGCCCGATCTCCTCCAGCGTTCGGGAGGGCCGCCGAGAAGGCCGTAGCGCAGGGCGATGATGCCCGCTTCGCGCGGGGTCATGTCCGACAGGACGGTCTGGAGCGCCCGCTGGACGAAGCCGAAGGCGACCACGTCCCAGGGGGAGGGCGAGTCACTGTCCACGATGAGCTCGCCGAACGCGGTGTCCCCGCCCTCGGTCATCCTGAATTCCAGCGAGATGGGCTCCCTTGCGTAGGCGTCGAGTTCGGTCAGCCGTTCCACCGAGATCTCCGCCTTCTCGGCCAGCTCCTGCGCGGTGGGCTCGGCCCCGAAGTCGCGGATCAACTCGTGGCGGACCCGCGCCACGCGGTTGATGACCTCGACGGCGTGTACCGGGATGCGGATGGTGCGGCTCTGATCGGCCATGGCCCGGCTGACCGCCTGTTTGATCCACCAGGTCGCGTACGTGGAGAACTTGAAGCCCTTGGCGTAGTCGAACTTCTCCACGGCCCTGATCAGCCCGGCGTTGCCTTCCTGGATCAGGTCCAGGAACTGCAGTCCGCGTCCGGTGTAGCGCTTGGCAACGGCGACCACCAGGCGCAGGTTGGCCTCGGTGAAATGTCTTTTCGCGTGGCGGCCGTCCTCGGCGAGGAGGTTCAGCTCCCGGCGGTAGCGCGGGTCCGGTTCGGGCTCTTCGGCGAGGAGCTGTTCGGCGTACAGGCCGGCTTCGATGCGCTTGGCCAGTTCCACTTCCTGCTCGGCGGTCAGCAGCCGGAACGTGGAGATGAGCCGCAGATAGTCCTTCACCGGGTCGGCCGAGGCGCCTCCGGTGGAGAGCCGGGGGGCGGGCGCGTCGCTCTCGTCCTGCTCGGCGAGCAGGAGCACCTCGGGGTCTTGCATGTCTGTGGCGTTCATCGGGACTCCAGGAGGGAGCTCAGGTACCGGCCGGTGTGTGACCGGGGCTCGGCCGCGGCCTGTTCGGGGGTGCCTTCGGCGATGACCTCGCCGCCCCTCTGTCCGCCTTCCGGCCCCATGTCGATGAGCCAGTCGGCCGCCTTGATCACGTCGAGGTTGTGCTCGATGACGACGACCGTGTTGCCGCCGTCGACCAGACGTTGCAGTGCCGTCAGCAGCCGGGCGACGTCGGCGGTGTGCAGGCCGGTGGTGGGTTCGTCCAGGATGTAGAGGGTGCGACCGCGGGTGCGGCGCTGGAGTTCGGCGGCGAGTTTGACGCGCTGGGCTTCGCCGCCGGACAGGGTGGTGGCGGCCTGGCCGAGCTTCACGTAGCCGAGTCCGACATCGTCCATGGTCCGCAGGTGCCGGGAGATGATCCGGTGGCCGTCGAAGAAGTCCAGGCTCTCGGCGACGGTCATGGCGAGGATGTCCGCGATGGACTTTCCTTTGTAGTGCACTTCGAGGGTTTCCCGGTTGTACTGGGCGCCCCTGCACACCTCGCAGGGAATGTGGACATCCGGGAGGAAGTTCATCTCCACCTTGATGGTGCCGTCGCCGTAGCAGTGTTCGCAGCGGCCGCCCTTGACGTTGAAGGAGAACCGGCCGGGCTGATAGCCGCGCACCGTGGCCTCCGGGGTCCGGGCGAACAGCTTGCGCAGGTGGTCGAGGACGCCCGTGTACGTGGCCGGGTTGGAGCGGGGGCTGCGGCCGATGGGTGACTGGTCGACTTGGACGACCTTGTCGATGTGCTCGGTGCCGGTGATGGTGCGGTGGCGGCCGGGCACCTTGTGTGCTCGGTGGAGGCGCTGGGCGAGGGCGGTGTGCAGGATGTCGTTGACCAGGGTCGACTTGCCGGAGCCGGATACGCCGGTGACCGCGGTGAACACCCCGAGCGGGAACGACACCGTTACGTCGCGCAGGTTGTGCTCGCACGCCTGGTGCACGGTGAGCGAGTGGCCGGTTTTCGGCTTTCTGCGCTGCGCGGGCAGGGGGATCGCCCGGCGCCCGGAGAGATAGGCGCCGGTCACGGACTCGGGGTGCTCGGTCAGCTCCGGTACGGTTCCCGAGCAGACGATCCTGCCGCCGTGCGTACCGGCGCCGGGGCCGAAGTCAACGACCCAGTCGGCGACCCGCAGAGTCTCCTCGTCGTGCTCGACAACGATCACCGTGTTGCCGCGGTCGCGCAGCCGCCGCAATGTCTCGATGAGCCGCTGGTTGTCGCGCTGGTGCAGCCCGATCGACGGCTCGTCCAGGACGTACAGCACACCGGTCAGTCCTGTACCGATCTGCGTCGCCAGCCGGATCCGCTGAGCCTCCCCGCCGGAGACGGAGGCGGCGGGCCGGTCGAGGGAAAGGTAGTCGAGTCCTACGTCGAGCAGGAACCGCAGGCGCTCACCGGTCTCGGTGAGTACCGCATCGGCGATCCGCCATTCACTGCCCGTCAGATTCAATGTCCTTACGAACTCGGCGAGTTCACCGAGCGGCAGCGCGGCGGCCTGTGCGATGCTGCGCCCGCCGACCGTGACCGCCAGGACTGCGGGGGCGAGCCGGGCGCCCCCGCAGTCCGCGCACGGCACCTCGCGCATGTACCCGGCGAAACGGGTCTGGCCGGCCGTGGACTCGGTGCCGTCCGCATGGCGGCGCTCGATGTGCGGGATCACTCCTTCGAAGCGGGACCGGTACGAGCGCTCACGGCCGAACCGGTTCCGGTAGGCGAGGTGCAACCGCCGATCGGCCCCGTGAAGCACCATCATCCGTACGTCGGACGGTAGTTGATCCCACGGGGTGCCGGTACTGAAGCCGACGTCGGTGGCCAGGGCTTCCAGCAGACGGGTGAAGTAGTCGGCGCCACTGGTGTTGGCCCACGGGGCGATCGCACCCTCGGCCAGCGACTTGGTGCCGTCCGGAACGACAAGTGCAGGGTCCACCTCAAGACGCGACCCCAGGCCGGTGCAGGTGGGGCAGGCTCCCCAGGGTGCGTTGAAGGAGAACAGCCGGGGTTCCAGCGACTCCAGGCCGATGTCGTGCGCACGCGGGCAGGCCATCGCCTCGGAAAAGATCAACTCCCTTTCAGCACTGCCGGGTTCACGGTCCACGAACTCGACGCGGACGACACCCCCTCCGAGCCCCAGCGCGGTTTCCACGGACTCCGTCAGCCGCTGCTGGACACCCGGATTCACGGCCAGCCGGTCCACGACCACGTCGATGGAGTGTTTCTTGCGCTTGTCCAGCGCGGGCGGTGTGGACAGCGACAGGACCCTGCCGTCGACCCGGACCCGGCTGAATCCATCGGCGGTCAGCTGCCGGAAGACCTCTGCGTGTTCGCCCTTGCGGTCGCGGACGACCGGGGCGAGGACCTGGAAGCGGGTTCCGTGGCCCTCGCCCAGCAACAGGCCGACGATGCGCTGCGGCGTCTGCCGGCCGGCCGGTTCGCCGCACTCGGGGCAGTGCGGGTGGCCGATCCTGGCGTACAGCAGGCGCAGGTGGTCGTAGACCTCGGTGACGGTGCCGACCGTGGAGCGCGGGTTGCGGCCGGACGTCCTCTGGTCGATGGCGATCGCGGGCGACAGCCCCTCGATGGCATCGACTTCGGGCTTGTCGAGCTGCCCGAGGAACTGGCGGGCATAGGCAGATAGGGATTCGATATAACGCCGCTGCCCCTCGGCGAATATCGTGTCGAATGCCAGACTTGACTTTCCGGATCCGGACACGCCAGTGAATACGATCAACGCGTCCCGAGGCAATTCGACGGACACATCACGAAGGTTGTTCTGACGGGCACCCTTGACAACGAGCCGATTTCTCACTTCATGAACCTCGGGTGGTGTGGAGAACGGGCCAAAATCAACGGTAACACCGCGCCACCGCTGGTCAACGCCGCTCCTGAGCACCTTTCCGATGCGGGAAATATCGCTCTTGACACGAAAGTGTTCCGTGTGTGCACAGAGAAGAATGACCGAATCCGAAGCGGCCGTCGCAGTGCGCAAGAATCACTTGACTTCTCGCGTGAGGCGTGTGCAATGGATGGTGCGAAGAAAGTCGCAGCGGGCCGGAGCGGGGCTGGCGGGGGGCTTCCTGCTCACCTTCGTATTGACGAAAGAGGAGTTCCGTACGTTAGGGTCCGCGGCATGTCGAAGATCCATGTCGCGGGTCCGATCCCCCTGGGATGCCTTGGAAGTCGGGTGGCCGACACACCGGTCCGGGAGTCCGTTCTGCCCCCGGATGTGAACGTCGTCGGTCTGCCGGATGCGAACGATCTGCTGACAGACGCGCGTTTCGGCTACGCCGGCACCTTGCCCGGAGCGCTCCACAAGGGTGGCCCGGGGGCTGGGCAGGTCCTGCTGATCTGCCGCCCCCGGCCGCATCTCACCTTGACCCCGGCGATCGTTCTCGCCGAAGTCATCGCTCTGGACAGCCGCCGCGCTCGGCGTCGACCGGGCTGTCCACCGATCTTGGGCCGCGAGGCGTGCAACCGAAGCGGCCTAGCTGAACCACCATGCCTGGTCCGCCGCCGCGCCTGGCCCTCTTCACAGTTGGCACCGTAGGCGCATGGTGCGGAAGGGGCCGACAGGGAGCGTCATTCGAAACGTGTGGGACTCCTCAAGGTCCGTCGCCGAGTACCAACGCATCCGAGGGCGTTGTCACAACGAGCTGGTATCTATGCCACATGAACATTGATCAAGCTGACCCAGCCGAACTGGCGGCGCTTCGTGCGGCGTTCGAGGTCGATAGAAGTGACAAGCCGGCTCTTGGCTGGGAGGCGGTCCATGTCTTCGAGGCAGAACACGGAATCGTGCTGCCCGAGCCGTATCGGACCTTCGTCGCTGAGATAGCGGACGGTTCACACTCCGGGCCGCCCGAGTACGGACTGCTGCCGGTGGCGGAGCTGCCCGACGACTGGGGCGATGACGAGCAGGAACGCGACCTGAGCAAGCCGTTCCCGCTGACGGCGGCATGGATGTGGGAGGAGGACTCGGACCGGACCGAGGATGCCGACGAGATCTTTGAACATGTCTACAACCACGGCACGATCGTGCTCGGCACCGACGGATGCGCGATGAACTGGCATCTCATTGTCGCAGGACCTCACCGAGGGCACGTCTGGCTGATCACTGACGTCGGTGCTGTCCCTTTCGGTGAGCAGTTCGGGTCCACCACCGCTGAACCTGGCTTCGCCGGCTGGGTCCAGCACTGGGCAGCGAACAAGCCCTGGTATGACGCTGAATGACGCTCTGCTTCATGAGCTGAGTGAGAGGGACGAAACTGTCAGCCGTCCCCAGTTCTTCGGGGGCGGTGCTGCAGGGGTGGGGCGTCGCATCTCATCGACACCCCCGTCGCCGTCGCCGTCGAACGACAGCGATCCGCCGCCGGCGACTGGGGTGAATAATCAGCCGGGATCAGCCGAAGGAATAGGGGAGATGTCCTGTGTCACCGAAGGTTGAGGGGGCATCGCGGTGCTTCGGGCCATTGCGGAGAACCGTGCACCGGCTCAGGCAGCGAACCACGGAACACGGCAGGTGTGGGGCGCCATTCCTTCCGGACACAAAGCTCTGATCACTGTCTTGCGGATCGCTCGCCATGTCCGCAGGGAACAGTCCAAGCTGACGCGCAGCTCAACGGCTTCCCGCTCGCCGCTGTTCTGACCAGGGTGTTCGAAGGCCCACTGTTCCGCAAGGGAATCGTACATTTCAGCGGTGGTCAGGCCGCTATCAGGATAGGTGCGTGCAACCTCCTCCTTGATGATTCGGGCGCTCCGGGAAGCCGCGTTCCCGTCGACGAGTTCCCTGACCCATGCCAGCCCCTGCGTGTCCGCGTACAAGCCGAACCTCAGAATTCGTGTCGTCATGATGGCGCAAACCTACTGATCGTCAGCCTTCAGCGACAACCCTTAACCTTCAACGAGCGGTGTGCATGGTGAAGCTGCAGGTCACGGCTCTGGCGTGAGGGGCGAGGCCGATTCTCGTGCTGGTCGTGGGCGGGTGTCCACGCTGTAGATCGTCTGATCGGTCCTGTCGTGGCTGTTCTCGGGTTCTGCCGCTGTCGCCGCGGCGCTGCTCCTGCGATCCGTGACCGTGTCGGTACACCGGGGGAGCGAGGGCGGGAGGACGCGGGGATGCAGGAGATGGAGCGGATCACGGCTCGCCGGAGTGAACTGGACGCGCTTGCGGGGGAATTGACCACGCGGCTTGCCGAGGTCCAGGTCGAGCGGAGGAGTTGGCGGTCGCCGAGAGGGTGCTGCACAGGCTGGCCGAGCGGGACCGGGCGGAGGAGGAGGCCGCCGCGTTTACCGCCCCGAGGCCCGCGCGGTGGCGGGGCGTGCGGTGCTGCTGGTCCCGCACCGCAGTGAAGCTCCTGACGAGGCCGAGCTGCCCGCGGACTGCCGATAGATCCTGGCGATCGTGCGCGGGGCGGACGGCCCGGTGCAGGTCAAGGCGGTGGGCGAGAAGCTGGGGCTTGAGTGGAGGTGCGCGGCAAGCTGGAGCCATCGCGCGCGAAGCCGTCCGAACTCACCGCCCGCGGCCGGCTGCACAAGCGGGGCGACGGAAATTTCACCGCACGCCCGTGACCGGCGGGGGGAAGTAGCCGGGCAGGGCGTAACCAGCGAGCCCTCGGCGGCGGTTGAGTTTGGTGTGAAAAACAACGAAACCGTCAAGGGCCTGACGGACTTGTCTGCACCGCCCGGCTGCCGCTGTCGAGCGCCACCTTGAACTACCTGGCCGACCTGATACGCGGCCACCTGAAGAAGATCGGCTCGCCGTGGCGGGCCCTGCCCGCGGGGAAGATCGCCGGGATCGTGCCGGCGGTGCCGCGCTGTGACCAGCGGCCCGGGGACCTGGCCGACGGCAACAGGGTCCGCCGCACCCACCGTTGCCCGGTGGGTGCGGGAAGTCGTCGGCCTGCTGGCCGCCCGCGCGCCATGCCTGGACCGGGCCCTGAAGAAGATCGCCCCAACGGGTGGCGGCTTCGTGCTGCTGGACGGCTCGCTGATCCGCACCCGGCGACGCACCGGGAAGGACAACCGGAAGAACTACTCCGGCAGGAGCGAATGCCCTGGCCTGCTGGTGATCGCGCTCACCGACGACCGTGGCCGCCTGCTGTGGGTCTCGGCGGCCAGGCCCAGGCGCACTTCGGAGGTCACCGCCTGTCGGCACGACCAGCTCACCGCCAAGCTGCGGGCGGCCGGGCTGGTGCCATCGCCGACCTGGGCTTCGTCGGACTCGACGACACTGATCCCGACGCGGGCCCAGCGGTGACCGCTGGCTACAGGGCCGCCCGGAACCGGCCCCTGACGCGCGGGCAGAAGCTGTCGAACAAGGGCATCGCCGCCGTCCGGGCCCCGGTCGAGCACGGCTTCGCCCACCAGAAGAATTGGCGCGTGCTCGGCAAGGTCCGCACCGATCCGAAGTGGGCGACCGCGCTGGTCCGGGCCCTCCTGGTCCTGACGAACCGCGAAGTCTCCCGGTGACCGACGGTTTTCCCCAAGTCATCCGCCCGCGACCAGCACGAGCGCCCCGAGCCCCGCGCACACCAGATCCGCGACCCGCAGCTTCACGATGAACACCGCTCACTGCCCAGTAGCGTCGTCGGGGCCATGGGCCAGCCCGAGACCGCCGCGCGGCATCCTGATAGGCAGCACTGAACCCCCTCCAGCGCATCGATGCCGCCAGCAGCATCAAGGAGTGCGAAGGAGCCGGCCCCGACCATGTCGTTTCCATCGTCAGTCGATACGCAGGCTACGGAAGGCGACCCGAGGCATCCCGGTCGTGGACCGCCTCGACCCCCTCCGACCGCGGCGGCCAACGCGTCAAGTGAAGAGCCACCGCCGCCCGCCTTTATAGGTCTTCTATCCGCCAATGACGAACCGTTCGACTCCGGTGTCGGTGAGCGAGTCAAGGGAGTTCAGCTGCTCCGCAGCGAGGACGAGGTCCTCGTACTCCGACCGGAGGACGGGAAATTGGTAGTACTGGATCAGCAATCCGATGTCGTCCATGGCCAATTCGGTTTCGTCGTTCTCCACCATATGAACGACCGACGTCAGAGCACTGACCGGATTGGGCTGGTCAGCCAGCCGACGGACCATGCGCAGGGCGACGGAGCGGATGATGGCACCGGGCGGGTCCAGAGGAGGGTTACCGGACGGGTTCTTAGGACGCATGTACAGAGTCTCTCCTTGTGAGAAATGGTGGAGCGGTGGAAAGACCGGCCCCCGGTGCCTGAAGGGAGGAACTCCCTTCAGGCACCGGGGCGAATCACGTCAGCGGCTCGGATTGATGTAGGCGCTGGTCACACCGCGACCGCAGCCCCAAGTAGTTACTCAGCGCTACACGCCACCTGGCGGTAGCTATAGGAGAACAGGGCCTCGTACACCTCGTGGCGCGGTGCCGTGGCGACGATGCTGATCAGCTGTGGGTCGAGGAGAGCCGTGACCCGCGCCCGCGGGCCCGTCTCGGTCGCCTCGCCGGTCGGCTCGCAGCGGAACCCGTACTTGTCCAGGGACGGAGAGTCGAACCGGTAGTCGTGCTTCTGGGCAAGCACGAAGAACTCGCCACCCGGTACCAGGCTCCGGTGGATGTTGCGGCACACCCGTTCCATCGCCGCTATGTTCTCGGCGTAGTTGAGACATTGCACTCCCACCGCGATATCGAAGTGCCGGTCGAGAGACCGTAGTTCGGCCACATCGCCGACCTCGTAGCGCACGCGCAGCGGGTCCATCTGCTCGAACTTCCGCGCGGCGGCGATCATCTCGACGGAGATGTCGACACCGAGGACATCTGACGCGGCGCGCCGCTTGAACTCCCTGCTGTAGAAGCCGGTGCCGCACGCCAGGTCGAGAACCGACTTGCCGCTCACCTTCCCGACCATGCCCAGGAAGCTCGGCACCTCCCCGTAACGCATCAGTGGCAGGGACTTGAACCCCTCGAATGCCTCGCCGATCTCGTCGTACTGCTGCACGCCCGCGTGCCGCCCCCTTCTGCGCTTCATCCTGTACGTGACCACCTCGGCCCCCCCCGGATTCAGAGGCTTGCCGGGGCGCGGTCGTGGCAGAGAGTGCCCCTCCGCCCTGCCCTGGGCGCCGTACTGGCAGAGGAAACAAAGAAGTTGGCCGGGTGACCCTCCGATCACCCAACACCACCTCGCAAGCACCGATGCCTACCTCCCGTACCGCCGCCCGAAGGTCCGTGCCCCCAGTGCCTCACCCTCGCGCCGGAGTTATGCGCAGCGAGCCGAACGTGCGTACCCCTTCATGGTCCACAACCTCCATCGGCCCGGCCTCCCACGCGCGGGTCGACCGGTGTGAGAACTCCGAGCCGGTCCTCGATCGCCTGGGCCGCGTCCAGGCACAGGTCCTCCCGGAACGCGCGCCCGACGATCTGCACTCCGCAGGGGAGCCCGTCGACAGTCCCGGTCGGTACGGCCACACCGGGTACGCCCACGAAACTGGTCACGGTGCACAGACGCATTCCCGACCCGACCCGCTCCCCACCTGACCTGTCACGCGACTCCAGACCCGGCTCGACCGGTGGCTCGGTGAAGACCGGGCCGAGCAGCAGCGGGTATTCGTCGAGGAATTCGGCCCATGAGCGGCGGATGTTCAGCCAGGTGCCCATCAGCTTCATGAACTCGGCCGCGCTCGCGGCCGGGGTCTGCTCCATCGCCATCTCGATATAGCGGTCCCCGCCCTTGCCGAGCAGCTTGCGCACCACCGGCCAGGTCGGGGCGAACTCGGTCACGGTGATCCGGCCGTACGCCTCAAGGGCCTCGTCCATGCGCGGTACGTCCCGCACCTCGCGCACGTCGTATCCGGCGTCGCGGAGCGCGTCGGCCGCGGTCGTGATGGCTGCGCTGACCGTGGGGTGGACGCCGTGTCCGCCGGGGTCCGCCACGACCGCGACCTTCACCGGCCCGACGATCGGTTCGCCGTGGACAGGGACCGGCACGGCGCGTGGGTCTCGCGGATCAGTCCCGGCCAGCACCTCGTAGGCAAGCCGAAGGTCGCCCACGCTCCGGGCCAGCGGACCGTCGGTGACGAGTACCTGGGACGCCGGGCCGGGGTCCTCCGGGCCGAAAACGCGGTGGTCGGCGGGGAACCGGCCCGTGGACGGCTTCAGCCCGGCCACGCCGCAGAACTGCGCCGGGACGCGTACCGAACCGCCGGAGTCGTTGCCGAGCCCGAGCGCCGCCATGCCCGTGGCGACGGCCACGGCGTCGCCTCCGCTGGAGCCCCCCGGGGTCCGGCGGCTGTCCCACGGATTGACCGTGTCGCCGAACAACTCGCTGCGCGTGTGCATCCCCGCCAGGATCAGGGTGGGGATGTTGCTGTGTCCGATGGGGATGCCCCCGGCTGCGCGCAGCCGTGCCACCGGGGGCGCGTCGGCGGACGCCACCAGGTCACGGAAGCGCTCCGCGCCGAACGTAGTGGGCACGCCCTCGATGGCGGTGCTCTCCTTCACCGTGAAGGGGACGCCCGCGAGGGGCCCCAGCGCTTCACCGGCGGCCCGCCGACGGTCCATCCGCGCCGCGGCCTCACGTGCGCGCTCCGCCAGGAGCTGCGTGACCGCGTTCATCCGCGGGTTGACCTCGGCGATGCGATCCAGGTGACTGTCGACCAGTTCGACAGCTGAGACTTCCGCGCTGCGCACGGCCTCCGCCTGCGCGGTGGCCGGCATCTTCCACAGGGCGTCCTGCATGGCTCTCGCCTCCTCATCCACGTACCAATGCGCTTGCATCGGAACCGTACCCCTGGAACCGATACGAGCGCATCGAATAAAGTGCGCTCCGAAGCGGAGTGATGTGAAACAGAGTGCTGTGAAACAAGGAGGCGACCGGGTATGCCCAGGCAGGTGGATCATGTGAGCCGACGCCGTCTCATCGCCGAGGCCGTCTGCGACCTCGCCGACGAACGCGGGCTGGAGGGTGTGACCCTTCGCGATGTCGCCGCCCGCGCACAGGTGTCGATGGGCGCCGTTCAGCGGTGTTTCCGTACCAAGGAAGAGATGCTCGTGTTCGCGCTCGGGCACATCGGTGAGCGGATCATCGAACGCGTACGGGCCCGCCTTGTCGGGAGCCCGGCCCAGTCGGCCGGCACCGCCCTGGGTCACGCGGCCACCGAGATCTCACTGCTCCGGGAAGAGCACCGCGCCGAGGCCAGGGTCTGGCTCGCCTTCCTCGCGCAGGCGGCTGTCAGCGAGGCGCTCGCGAAGACGCTGAAGGCGAACTACGCGACCCTGCAAGAGGCGTTCACCCGCCTCATCTCGGAAGCCGGTGAGGGCGCCGACTACGTCGTGCCCCCCGATCCGCAACGCGAGGCCCGCACCCTCCTCGCCCTCGCGGACGGCCTCACCGCGCACGTCCTCATCGGCCACCTCACTCCACAAGAGGCACACGACGTTCTGCACGCACACCTGGTCCGGCTCTGGGAGCAACAGGTCCGGCCTCCTCGGGCCACCTTGAACCTTCCGAACGGCCCGGACGCACGCTGACCGACCGTCGGGCATCTCGCGTACGGGGGGGGCAGACGGCAACCACCCCGAGGGGATCAGGAACCCGTTACGGTGACGGGCATGTCTGACACCGACTTCTGGACCTTGCCTCCCGACCGCATGACCCAGGGCAGCGGGAGCCGTTACGAACTGACCGTCCTCCAACCGCCGTTCACCGTGGACGTCGGCGAACTTCCGCCCAACGCCGCCGACCGGGCCGCGGCGTTCGCCCGCTCTCTGGAGACGATCGACGACGTGATCGAAGACCTCGGCCCCCGTAGGCGGAGCGACACGGTTACGGTCGCCACGAGGGCTGATCTGGACGTCGTCCAGGTGGGGGCGTGGGGGAGCGTCATGTCGATCTCCGATCCGGCCTTCGGGGACGACGGCAACGACATGCCGCTGCTCGCGGAGGCCACCCGGCTGCGTGAGCGCTTCCCCGACGCGCGGATCGTAGGCCGGGTGGAGGTGCACTGCGGCGCCGAGCACACCGAAGACCTCGTGTGGCTGCCGGACGGCACCATGTTCCATGCCTGCGGCTGGCCCGGTGACGAACCGTTCGTCGTGACCGGCGACCCGCAGGCGGTGATGTCCGCCCTCGGGATCACCGCGGAAGTCCTCGAAGGCCTCGATGTGTACTTCGACCTGGACGACGAACCGAACCAGAACGACTGGGGCGCCCTCGCCACGGCATGTCTCGGAGACGCGGACCCGTGGGGAAGAGTCGATCTGGACGCCTCCTCGCTGCGGGTGCGGCACAGTGAGCACGCGACCAGCCACATGGAGGGCATTTACTTCACCGGCTGAGTAATCTTCAACTTCCCTCACGGCCAACCGGGTTGGCGTGACAACACGCCCTTAACTCCTTCTTGCGCGCCGGTGGCTCGGTCTAGTGTGAGCGGGCTGCGCGTACATGTCACGGGGGTCTTGCGCGCCGCCCCTATCCCCTCAAGGCCCCATACGTGAGGGAAGATCACACGTGAACAGAGCACTGCGCATACCCGAGCGGTGGCGTCTGGCAGGCCGCGTTCTGGCTGTGTTCGGGATCGCCGCGACGATCACCGTGACCGGCCTGCCCGGCATCGAGACCGACACCGCCACCGCCGCGCCGCGCGCCGTCGCGGCCAGGGTCAAGCCCGGCGCGAAGCGCTGCGACGTGAAGAACCTGGGACGCAAGGACCAGAGCACGCCGACGAACTCGGGGTTCCCCAACGACCCCACGGGCTCGAACTTCTCCGTCTGGCAGGGCAACCCGAAGAACTTCAACTACGACCTGCCCGGCAAGGCGTACGACGGGGTGAAGCCGCCGACGGCCGCCAACAAGACCGAGGCCCTGTCGAAGGTCCCGAACGACACGGAGAAGAACTACAAGGAGTGGCAGAAGATCGCGGACAAGTCCGGTGACCCGGAGGACCGCAAGTTCGAGATCTACGCCCGGTACTTCCACAACAAGGAGGGCCTGAGCTTCGACCACTGGTTCGAGCACCGGTTCATCCGCAATCAGACCAACAACCACAAGGGATCGTCGTTCGAACGCCAGCTCGTCCGTGACTTCCGCCTGGTCGGGCCGGACTGGCTGTGCGAGGTCACCGTCGAACTCATCGACGCACAGGGCAACGTCGTCGACACGCGCCGGTACGACGCCTACAACCGGCGCACCAAGGAGTTCAACGAGTTCAAGTCGAACTCGGAGCTGACGAACAAGCAGCTCGCGAAGGACCGGAAGATCGCCCGGCTCATGCCGGACCACAAGTTCCGTTTCACCGGCGCGAAGGCGTTCACCACGGGCCAGCGCAGCAAGATCGACAACCTGAACCGGTACGTCAACCGGCTGAGGCCCGGCCAGACGAACCAGGTCCGCGGTAACCAGCGGATCTACAACCCCGTCCCGCGGACCAAGCCCATCAGGGGCTACTCCGACTACCAGAGGTGGTTCGCCCCGGGCTGCCAGGGCGGCCAGGGCAGGACGCGGCTCGCCGCCGCCTCCACCTGCGGCACCCGAGGCCCGCTGAACGACCGCATCAACGGCTCCGGGAAGACCCTGGGAGAGGCCAAGAAGATCCAGGCCGACGCCCGCCGGATCGATACCCGGGGCACGCTCCCGCGCGGTGGTCCGGGCGGCGTCGACTTCACCACCCTGGAACTGCGCTATGTCGGCGGCCTGGGCAAGGGCAGGGGCATGCAGTACTCCATGCGTGCCGACCAGATGCCCAACCCCGACGAGAACCCCGGCTTCGGCGGCGAGGCGCGCATGCAGCTCTCCTCCGACGCGTTGTTCACCTGGCTCGCACTCACCCCGGAGAAGTTCTGGGTCAACCTCAACCCGGACGAGCCCGACCGGGTCATGGAGGCCAGGTTCGGCAGGACCGACGCGGGCCGGGTCCTGCTCGAAGCCGACCTGGAGATGAAGCACGACTTCTCCGAAGCCCTCAACCCCGACAAGCACGCCGGCGCCAAGCGGTACTGGGACAGCGCACCCCGCCAGAACGGCATGCCCTGCTTCCCCGGCGTGCGCATGTGGATCGAGCCCAAGCCCGCCCGGGTCCGCGAGCAGGACGGCGGAATCTACATCCTCGACGCACCCATGAAGGTGTCCGTCCAGTGGCTGGACGTCGAGTGGCAGGTACCCGGCTCCACCGAGTGCAAGGGCCTGACCGACGCGCAGAAGCGGGCCATTGAGGCGAACGTCCGCACGAACGTGATCCCGGTGGTGGAGGAACGGGTCAACACCGACCCCGACTACGCCGACCTGCGCGCCGTCTGCACCGCCCGCGTCGCCGCCGAGTACATCCGCCAGCAGGACGCGAAGACCCCGACCGACTTCCACAAGATCATCGACTCGAACGACGTATCCGCGTTCCCACTGCGCGCCCCCAACGAGAAATGGACCCGCGAAGGCGTTCACAAGCGCTACATGGACTCCATCAAGGAGGGCATCGAGTGGTTCGAGCTGGAGTACGGCGGAAAAATCTACAACCAGAGCGTCGGCGGCGTGGACTTCTCCAAGCAGCCCAAGCGGAACATCTCCCGCACCCGGTTCAACGTCGAACACCGCACCCTGGACACCACCACGAAGACGTCCCTCCAGTCCGATGACGTCTCCTACCGGGACACCGACACCCTCTACCTCGGCGGTGGCAGACTAGAGGCCGGCGAAGGCGAGGACCCCAAGCCCACCCCCACCCCAACGAAGCCCGGTCCCGACCCGACCAAGCCGGGTGACGACCCCTCGACCCCGGCCCCGGACCCGACCCGGACCGGCGGGAACGCCCAGCCGCCGGCGAACGATCCGGACCCGGACGGCGACCTCGCCGACACCGGCTCCGACACCCCGATCGGGCTGATCTCCGGTATCGCCGCAGCGGTCGTCGCCGCTGGCGCGGCCCTGGTGTGGTGGATGCGCCGCAGGCGTCAGGACGCCACCGACTGATCCGACCAGCGGCGATTCGCACGCTCAACACGAGAAGGGCCTCACCCCCTCGCCTTCGGGGGTGAGGCCCTTCTCGTATGCGCTCAAGGAGCGGCCGAGAACGAGATCCAGCCCCTCACCGCGCAGAGGTCATACGCGTCTCTCCGGTGTCAAGGTCATACGGGAATGCCCCTCCGAGGAGTCGAAGGAGGAGCTGAAGACGGTGCGGTCCGTACGCGGAGGATCCGGCGGCTGCGTTTGACCTTGACACAGTGACAGGGCCTTTACTGCCTGCCGAGGAGGTGGTCTCGATGACGATCACGAGACAGGACATGGACGCGGTACGAGCGCTCCGGGGGCTGGAGGACGGCCGTTCGTCCGTGCGACTGCGGGCCGCTCTGGCCGTCGGCACGACACCTGACCCGCGCTTCATCGACAAGCTCATCGAGCGATGTGCGATCGAGCCCGAGTTCTACGTCCGCGACATGCTGACCTGGGCGCTCACCCGCCACCCGGCGTCCCTGACGGTTCCCGAGCTGCTCCGCGAGGTCCGCTCGGAGCGTGCGCGGGCACGGAGCCAGGCGCTGCACACGCTGTCCAAGATCGGGGACCGGCAGGCGTGGCCGGCGATCACACGGGCGTCGCTGTCCGACGCCGACGACGAGGTGGCGCGGAGCGCCTGGCGGGCCGCGGTCGTGCTCGTGCCGGAAGGCGAGGAGTCCGCGTTGGCCACGATGCTGGCGGCGCAGCTCGGACGCGGCGAGAAGGAGACGCGACTGAGTCTCAGCCGGGCGCTGGTCGCGCTGGGTGAAGTGATTGTGCCGGCTCTGCGTGCTGCGACGACGGACCCTGACCCACGCGTGTGCGCGCACGCGCTCGCCACGCAACGGCTGCTGCGCGAGCCGGACGCCGGGTTCGAGTTCGCGATCGAGGAGGCCAAGCGCGTCGTGGCACTCGGCGTGCCCGGCCAGGAGGGAGGAGTGGGACGTGTTGATCGGTGAGGTGGCCCGACGGTCCGGGGTCAGTGCCCGCATGCTCAGGCATTACGAGTCGCTCGGGCTGGTGCGGCCTTCGGGCCGTACGGGCTCCGGCTATCGGGAGTACTCCGGGGAGGACATCCGGCGGATCTTCCATGTCGAGAGCCTGCGGTCGCTGGGGTTGTCGCTGCGTGAGATCGGGCGCGCGCTCGAAGATCCCGGCACGCCCTCGGCTCTCGTCGGCGACCTCATCCGGCAGACGCGCGAACGGATAGCGGCGGAGACCGAGCTGCTCACGCGGCTGCTCCGGATCGATGCCGCGGACCCCGCCGACTGGGAGGACGTCCTCCAGGTCGTGGCGCTCCTCCAGGCACTGGGGTCGAAGAGCGCCGACGCGCGCCAGCGCGCGGCCCTTTCCTCGGCCGACGAGATTCCGGTGCCGGTGGAGGCCCTGGTCGAGGCGGCACTGAGCGAGACGGAGCCGAACGTCGCCGGAGCCCTTCGATGGGCGCTGGCACGATCGGGCGACGGCGGCCCGGCGCTGCTGGCGGAGGGCCTCGGCTCACCGGTGGCGGCGGTGCGGCAACGTGCCGTTCAGTCCCTCGCCGAGATGCCGGGTGATGAGGCCACCGCGCAGCTGCGGGACGCTCTCGCCGGCCCCGACGTCGTGGTCCGCGGATATGCGGCCTTGGCTCTCGGGACACGTGGAGTGGCCGATGCGGTCCCGACGCTCATCGACATGATCGTGGAGGGAAAGAACGACACCGATGCGGGCGACGCACTGAGCGTGCTGGCGAGTGACCATGCGACGGCGGACCGGATCGCGACCGGCCTCGTCGAACGCCTCGCCCACGACGCCACTCAAGCGCCCGCACGCGGATGGCTGACCCAGGCGCTGGCGGGCATCCCGGGGACGACGGCCTCTCGTGCCCTCGTGGAGCTGTCGCATGACGGGGACCGTGCCGTCGCGCTGACTGCGGCGTACCTTCTTCAGCTGCGCGGCACACGGTGACGGACCTCTCACGGGTGCCGCGTACGCGGGGCGGAGGGGGCGGAACCCCGTACGCGGGGCGGAGGGGGCGGAACCCCGTCACGGGGTCCCGCCCCGTCTTCAACGGGTCATGCGGTGATGGGCCGTGCGACCGGGCTCAGAAACGGTCCGGGGCGCGCTGCGGGAGCGGAGTCCCGGGGAGCACGTCCTGCTTCTGGTTCTCGCGTGCCTCGGCGTTCGAGGCGGCCGTCGCCTTGCAGGTGACGTCCTTCGCGGGGAGCTTGCCGGTGAGCAGGTAGCCGGTGACCGTGCCGTCCGTGCACGCGTTCCCGTTCGGGTAGACGCCATGGCCCTCGCCGCCGAGGACGGTGACCATGCGCGATCCCTTCAGGTTCGCGTGCAGGGCCTGACCGCTGGGCAGCGGGGTCTGCGAGTCCCACTCGTTCTGGACGACCAGGGAGCCGACCTTGTTGTTCACCTTGGTGGCCGGTTCCACGGACTTGTCCCAGAACGCACAGGGCTTGATGCTGGACGTGAAGTCACCGTAGAGCGGGTAGCGGCCCTTGTCCTCAATGGCGTCCTGCCGATAGGTCTCGGGATCGCGGGGCCACGCGGCCGAGTTGTCGCCGCACACCACGGCCCAGAAGCTCGACGTCATGTTGTCGGACGGCGCCTCGGCGGCACCGGCGGCGCCTGCCGTCCCGGCCCTGCTCGATCCGGTGAACGCGGCGAGCTTCTTCGCGGAGGCGGGTACACCGGCCGCGGCCTTCTTCAGCTCCACGAACGCCTCGGTGGCTACCTGGGGAGTGAAGACCGCCCCGCGCATGCCGCTGCGGATGTCATCACCGGTGACCGGCTGCCCGTCCACCTCGATGGGCTTCTCGTTGGCCTGCGCGACCAGGTTCCAGAAGGTCCGGTCGACCTTCTTCGGGGTGTCACCGAGGCCGTACTTCTCCGAACGCCCGGCGGCCCAGGCGGTCCACCGGTCGAACGCGGGCTCGGCACCCTCCGCCCACCACCGGACCATCCCTCGCCAGGCGCGCGCCGGATCGACCGCGCTGTCCAGCACGAATCGGTCGGCCCGGCCCGGGAACAGCTGGGTGTAGACGGCGCCCAGGTAGGTGCCGTACGAGTATCCGACGTACGAGATCTTCTTCTCACCGAGGATCGCCCGGACCAGATCCATGTCGCGCGCGGTGTTGCGCGTGGTGATGTGCGGGAGCGTGTCGCCCGCCTTCTCCCTGCACTTGTCCGCGACCTCGCGGGCCCAGGCGACGTCCTTGTCGAACGTCTCCTCCTTGTACGGCCGCAGCCAGTCCTCCTCCTCCGGGCTCAGGCCGCAGGAGACCGGGGTGCTCCGGCCGACACCGCGCGGGTCGAAGCCGATGAGGTCGTACTTCTGCTGTGCGGACTTGGGGAGTCTCTCCTGCATCCCCAGCGGCATGTAGATCCCTTCTCCCCCCGGGCCGCCCGGGTTGGAGAACAGGACACCGCGCCGCTTGTCGGGCGCGGTGCTCTTGATCCGGGATATCGCCAAGTCGATCCGCTTGCCCCCGGGAACCCGGTAGTCCAGCGGGACCTTGATCGTGGCGCACTCGAACGACGCCGGGGCGTCGGCTTCGCACCGCTTCCACTGTGGCTTCTGCTTCACATACCGGTCCAGCGCACTCTTGGCGGCGGACGAGGACGCGGTCGACGGGGCGGCGGCCGGAGCGGCGGTGGCCGTCGAGGTGGCGAACGCGGGAGCCAGCGTGGCCGTGACACTCACGGCCAGCAGAGGCACGAGACGTCGTCTGCGCACGATATGGATTCCTTCCGGTCTTATGTTCGGACAGGAAAGATCCTTCAGGACCGGTCATGCCTGCGGATCCCCCCGCCGGGGTGCACCTCCCTCCACCCAGGGAATGACACAACGGTCGTGTCTGGTACCCAAGTTGTAGGGGGAGGAACGCCCTCAGCGGCGGGCGGTCCGGTGAAGCCCTGCCGGAGGTGTTGGGCGCGTGCCGGCGCAGGACAATGCCGCCGGCGCGGCCCGGGTGGCAGTCGGGAGCGCCTCGCCTGCCGTTGTGCGCGGTCGGACCGGACCCGTGGCTGCTAGAATGGCATCCGTTCGGTTGAGGTCATCGCCGAATGAGGGTTGATCACTTGATCCCCGACACGACATGAGTTGCAGGCTCCAGGTCACCGACCTGGAGCCTTTTTTCTTGTCCAGCCACGTTCTGGGTCCACGTCGCCGTCGCCGTATCGCAGGCCGCGAAGCCCTCACAGAGATGGTGAAGATCATGGATACTGAAGGATTTCCCCGCCAGTTCGCCCGAACCCGCCGCTTCTCGCTCGGCGTCCCACGCGAGTTCACCGTCTCCCCGGACGGTGACCGGGTGCTGTTCCTCCGGTCGGAATCCGGTGTCGTTCCGCGCGTCCAACTGTGGATGTACGAGAGGGGTGACGAGCGGATCCTCGCCGGTCCAACAGCCAACGGCGGGGGGCGGACCCGGGAAGCCGAGCGCATCAGTCCCGAACCGACGCCCTTGCGCTCGGCCGGAGTGGTGTCCTACGCGACCGACCGCCGCGTCCGGGTGGTGGCATACAGCCTCGACGGCTCGCTGTGGACGGTGCGTACGGACGGTGGCCCGCCACGTCGCATCCAGACCGTCGGCCCGGTGAGGGATCCCCGCCCCGCCCCGGACGGCACCCTGATTGCCTACATCGCTGGAGGCGCCCTTCGCGTGGTGGGTACCGACGGGACCGGAGACCGGCCGCTCGCCGTGCCCGAGACCGCGGAGACCACGTACGGGCTGCCTGATTACAGCGCTGTCGCGTCCATCGGCAGATCGCGCGGCTACTGGTGGTCTCCGGACAGCGGTGCGCTGCTCGTCGCACGGGTCGACACCTCCGTGGTGGAGCGCCGCTATCTCAGCGATCCCTCGGATCCTGGTCGACCGCCCCGGTCGATTCCCTATCCAGCGGCAGGTACGGCCAACGCCATGACTTCACTGCACCTGGTGACGGTCGTTGGCGGTCACACGCCGGTACAACTGCCACGTCAGGCACGTGCGAGTGAAGCTCCCGCCAACAGTTGGGGGCTCGCCTTCGAGTACGTCGTCAGTGCCGACTGGCAGAGTACGGGCCCGGTGGTCAGTCTTCAGACCCGGGATCAGCAAACGATGCGGGTTCTGCGGGCCGACCCCGTGACCGGTGCTGTCGAGCGGCTGTCCCAGCAGACCGATGAAGGATGGGTCGAATTTCCGCCGGGTGCTCCGCTGCACACCGCGTCGGGAGTGCTGGTGCTGCCTCAGGTCCGCGGTGATGAGCGCACGATCCGGATAGGTGAGGTCTTCGCTCCGGCCGGGCTCCAGGTACGCGCGGTGCTGGGGTCGGTGGGTGAACGGGTGTTGTTCACCGCGAGTGAAGAGCCGACAGAGGTACATGTCTGGGCGTACGAGCCTGGGCACGGCTTCGAACGGCTGACGCGCACTCCGGGGGTGCATACGGCCACCGCCGGGGGCGACACCCTCGTGTTGGACAGCAGAACTCCGGACGGGCACACGGTGAGGGTGCTGCGGGGCGGGAAACAGGTCGGCGGGATCGCGGTCCTGGCGGAACAGCCGCTGGTCACACCGCGGCCAGTGCATCTGTCGCTGGGGAAGCGGCAGTCGCGCAGCCGACTGCATCTGCCCTCCTGGTACGAGCCGGGCATGGACAAGCTGCCGGTTCTGCTCAGTCCGTACGCCGGACCTGGCATGCAGGTGGTGACAAAGGCGCACGGCTGGTACACGGCGGTGTGCCAGTGGTACGCGGAGCACGGCTTCGCCGTGCTGGCCACGGACGGGCGAGGTACCCCCGGGCGCGGGGTGCGGTGGCAGCGGGCCATCCTTGGTGACCGACTCACCCCGGTGCTGAACGACCAGATCGACGGGCTGCACGCCGCCGCTGAACGGTGCGACGCCATGGACTTGGAACGAGTAGGCATCCGGGGCTGGTCGTTCAGCGGCTATCTTGCCGCCGGCGCCGTGCTGCACCGTCCCGATGTGTTCCACGCGGCGGTCGCGGGAGCGCCGCCGACCGACCGGCGCCTGTACGACACGTATTGGGAGGAGCGCTTCCTCGGCCACCCGCACCTCCAGCCGCTCAACTACGAGCGCAACTCGTTGATCTCATTCGCCGAGAACCTGACCCGGCCGCTGATGCTCGTTCATGGACTGGCCGACGACAATGTGGCCCCAGCGCATACGCTGCGCTTCTCGGCGAAGTTGCTCGCCGCGGGGCGGCCGCACAGAGTGCTCCTGCTACCGGGGGTCGGACACCTTGTGACCGGGGAAGGGGTTGCGGACACCCTGCTGCGGCTTGAGCTGGACTTCCTGAAGACCTCACTCGGAGCTTGAGCAGGCGCCGGAGAGCCGACTGTTTCCGGGGCGGCAGTTGAGACGTCGCTGTTCACGGCTCACCTGCCGCCCCGGCGCGTGGCGGTGCCAGGCCAGGACCTGTCGGCTCCGCCGGGCGCCCGGCGGCGGGTCGCGACTCCAGCGGGCCGACCGCTCCGGGCGGTGCGGGTGGCGGGTCGGGCATCCGCCGCAGATCACGCAGCGGGGAGCAGGCCAGCACCAGAACAGGTACGACCAGCATGAACGACCCACCGACCAGGGTGGGACGCACACCGAACGACGTCCCCATCGCACCGGCGAGGAGCGCGGCCACCGGCCGCGCGCACGAGACCAGCCAGGTACTCACGGCCTGCATCCGGGCCTGCATGCCCTCCACAGTGATGATCTGGCGAATCGAACGCTGGGTGGTGCCCGCCGCACCGGCGCAGGCCAGCTGGAGGAACAGTGCGGCACCGATCGTGAACTCCCAGCCGAGGCCGGGCGAGGCGAGCGGCAACGGGACCTGGGTGAGTGGCGTGATCGCGAGCACGGCGAGCATCATCGGACCGGGCCCGAACCGGCGCGCCAGGGCCGGGGCGGACAGCGCACCGGCGGCCGCACCCAGCGCGCCGATCCCCAGGACCACACCGAAGACGGTCGCGCCCATCCCCAGGACGCGCAGGAGGTAGAGCGCCCAGAGGGTGTTGAGCATCGCGAGGCCGAACGAAACCGTGGCGTTGACCAGGGTCAGGGTGCGAAGCCGGTGATCGCCGTGCACGTACCGTAAGCCCTCGCCGATCTCCGGCCGCAGCCGACGGCCCTCGGCATATGCCCGGTCGGGCTCGCGGGCTTCGATGCGTGCGGTGCACCAGGCGCTGAAGAGGAAGGATCCGACATCGCCGAGCAGGGCCCGCGCCGGGCCCAGGAGGGCGGTCAGGGCGGCGCCGAAACTGCTGCCCCCGGTCGCGGCGACGGCGAACAACGCTCCGATGCGGCTGTTGCTCCGCTGAATCAGGGACCGTTCGACGAGGCTCGGCAGCAGGCTGATCGCCGAGGCGTCGTGTACTACGCTCGCCGCGCCTCGCACCGTGGCTACGGCCATGAGCTGGGACAAGGTCAACGCGTCCATGGCGGCCGCCACCGGGACGCTCGCCAACGCCGCGGCGGCGACCAGATCACCAGTGATCATCTGCCGCCGCTTGGAGTACCGGTCGGCGAGCGCACCGGCGTGCAGGGCGAGCAGCGCGGCCGGCAGCTGACCGAGGAACGCCAGCCAGGCGACCTGCGCGGTAGTGGCGTCCAGCTCAAGAACGGCCAGCACCGGAATGGCCATCGAGCTCACCGAGCTGCCCGCCACACTGGCGGTCTGGCCGGTCAGGTACCGGCGGAAGTCATGGTGCTGCCACAACGAAGCCCCCGCGGGCGCGGCGGAGTCGGCACGGGAGGTCACGGCGCACCTCCCGGTCCTTCTCCGGCCGCGCGGACACCTGCGATACTTCCTTGCCCCGGGGAGCCGGAGGGACACGCCGCGCATCCCCGGCCGGCTGCCGGACCAGGGCGCTGATCACGTTTCGTCGTCACCAGCCGAGCTCCGTATACAGCCGCCCGGCAACGACACCGTCGACGGCCGCCCGGGTGTAGGGAACGACCTGCTCCGGAAGGTCTTCGGGCCGCCACCACTCCCAGGCGAGGCACTTGTCGGGCTCGCGTACCTCCGGGGTTCCCTTCCACCGGCGGGCCCGGAAAACCAACTGCAGGCGGGGTTGGGCGCCAGGGGAGTCGACGATATGGACCGCATGCGCAAACTCGGCATCCATGGGGTCGATGACCAGGCCGGTCTCTTCGCGAGCTTCCCTGACCAGACACGCCACCGCGGACTCCTGCTCGCAGTGTCCCGCCGGGAAATGCCATGTCCCCCCGGCAAAGGCGGAATCCGGGTGGCGCAGCCCGAGCAGTACCCTCCCGTCGTCGTTCTCCAAGTAGAGGTGGACGCCGATGACGTTGAGGGCAGTCGCATGGGTGGTCGGCGTTCGGGCGTGTGAGACGGCAGCGTCCTTCGGCGTCGGGACAGGGAAGCACGCGGGCGCGGGGTGTGCGAGGGGCGGGATCACGTCGTCGCCTCCTCGACGGCGGCCGTCGCGGAGGCCGCAGCGGCGCGGGGTTGGTAGCCACCGGCCTGAAGGGTGAACATGGCGGCGTAGTCGCCGCTCAGGGCCATCAGTTCGTCGTGGGATCCGGACTCGACGATGCGACCGCTGTCGAACACATAGATCCGGTGACAGTCGATGACGCTGGCCAGTCGGTGGGAGATCAGCACGGTGATCTGGTCCTCGCGCAGCCGGCCGCGCAGTACCGCCTCGTAGACAGCGTGCTCGGACGGCGGGTCCATGCTGGCCGTCGGCTCGTCCAGCAGGAGCAGCGGCGCCTTCTTGTACAGGCCGCGGCCCACGGCGACTTTCGCCCACTGCCCGCCCGACAGCTCCTGACCGTCCTTGAACCGCTTGGACAGGATCGCTTCCCACTGGCCGGGCAGGGCGGCGATGACACCGTCGGCGCCGGAGGCCCGCGCGGCGTCCATCGCCCGCTGCGGATCGACGTCCACGAGAGTGCCGGTCGAGATGGCGATGTTCGACAGGGCGCTGAAAGGGAAGCGGACCGGCTCCTGCAGCACGCAGGCCACCTGCCGGTGGACCGACTGGGCGTCCATGTCACGGACATCGAGCCCATCCCAGCGCACGCAGCCCTGCTGCGCCTCGTACAGGCCCGCGAGGAGCTTGGCGCAGGTGCTCTTGCCCGAACCGTTGAGGCCGACGAAGGCCACCGTCTCCCCGGCGCGGAGGCTCAAGCTGATCCCGTCCAGGGCCGGTGTGTCCTGGCCGGGGTAGGAGAAGCGCACGTCCTCCAAGGTGATCGTCTTCACTTGCGTGGGCGCCTGCGACTCGGCTTTACGAGGCAACAGTTGGCGGCAGCGTTCCTGCACGGCAAGGAGGTCGTCCACCCATAGGGCGTGCTCGTAGACGAGGTGGGCGACCTCGACGAGCCGTGTCAGCGACGCCTGGCCTGCCTGGATGGCGATTACGGCACCGGCACCGTATGCCAGGGGCAGCCATCCGGCGATGAGCATGGCACCCAGCACCGTGTACGTGATGCCGGTCCCGAGCCCGCCCACAGCCCGCCCGGCCAGGTTCAGCATCGCGGAATGCATGCCCAGCCGGCTGTCCTCCGCCGCGATCTTGGTGGTCAGCCGGCGGTGCTCTTCCAGGAGCGCACCTTGCGCGGTGTCGGAGCGCAGTTCGGCGGCCGAGTCCACGTCGAGCATCAGCCACGAGAAGACCCGGACCCGGCGCTGCAGCGTATTCCAGCGTTTGAAGGAGTGGAATCTGGCGCGTGCGCCGCGGACGGCGGCCGCGCCGACCGGGACGACGGACAGCAGAAGCAGAGGCAGCAGGAGCGGGTGCAGGAGGCTCAGCACTCCGGCGGTGCCGATGAGCCCCAACGCGGCGGACGCGAGGGAGACGACCTGCCCGACGATCTGCCGTGCGTAGAACAGCCCTCGGTCGTTGGCGCGGTGTACCTCGTCGTGCCACTCGGCGTCCTCGACCGCTTCGAGACGCACGTGCGCGGTGAGCCGGAAGAATTCGCATTCGAGGGCCGTGCGGATCTTGGGCGTCACCCTGGCCTGAGCAGCCGCGACGGCGGCCTCCAAGAGCGCACGGGCCGCGAGGAAACCGACGACGAGGAGGATCTGGGGAATGGCGGCACGCACACGATCGGGCGTGGGGCCCTGGGCGAACAGGTGCTGGAGAACAGCGACCGAGGCGATCAGCCCGAAGGCGCTCATGACCGCCGATGCCAGTTGGCAGACGATGACCGTGACCGTGGCGGCAGGGTCCGCACGCCGGGCGAGCCGCCCGATCAGGGCCGTGATCCTGGGCAGTCGGCCAAGGACCTGCCACACCGTGGCGTTCGCGGCCGCGCCGTCGTGGACGGACCAGTACGCCTCCTTCATCCCGTCGGTCACGTCGCCGTCCTGCGGGCCGGTGGGGAACGCCGCGGGAGGCAGCGGGAGCGGGACGGACCGCGGCGCCGGAACACCCCCGTCGGCGGGGACCTTTGGACCGTGGGTGTTGGTCATCCCTCACGCCTCGCATCCGGCCGTGCCAAGCAGTGGGCGGAGGCGCCGACCTGCTGCAATCCGAGGGTGGGAAGAGCCGGGACAGGCCGCTGTCGTTCGAATCCAAGGAGCCGGCACGCAGAGGCGGGGAGAGGAGTCATCGTGTCCTCCAGCAGGTCGTCGAATGGCACGGGTGCTCTAGAAACGGGGCACCCGGCACGCCGTAACGGGTGACGACGAGGGGGTTTCTGGACGTCTGTACGAATGTCGCCGCTCGCAGCGGGAACGCGGGGCCATGCCTTTGAAACGCCCTCGTTCGAGCGATGGTCGCCCGTTCGGCCGCTTCCCCCGAAGGTTTCCGGCCAACCTGACACCCTGGCCGCCCCGTGCGGCGACTGCGCGGCGACAGTGCGCGCCGGGCGGCGTCATGGTGGCGGCAATGGCCCGAATCCGCGCGGCCGTACCAACGCCACGGAACCGGCGTGCCAGGCTGCCCACCCGGGTCCTCACCCGCCCCGAACTCCACCCGTAGGCCCGTCCTCCTGTGGCGAGTCGACGCGCATGTCCGTCATCACGGCAACGCCGCGACAGCAAGGAAACCCCATGTCCAGCGACCTGACACCCACACCAGAGGCGTCCACCGGCGGCTGCCTGTGCGGCCACATCCGTTTCGAAGCGATCGGGGAGCCCTACGACCCCCACGTATGTGCCTGCCCCCACTGCTCCCGCCTGTCCGGCGGCCCGATCATGGGCTGGGTCGGATTCCGCCGGACCGACTTCAGCTGGACCGGGCCCGGGACCCCCAGTTCGTACCGGTCCTGGCCCACGATGCAACGCTGGTTCTGCGCCCTGTGCGGTACGCCCCTCGGGGCTGCCGCCGACGGTGCGGAATACCTCGGGGTCTGTCTCTCGGCCCTGGACAACGGTGCCGGGATCACTCCCATCGGTCACAGCTTCCGCCACAACACGCCGACGTGGCTTCCGCCCATCCTCTCCACCCAACCACCGCCCGCATGAGCATTCTTTGGCGCTCCGTGGAGGGGTCTTCGGGCGGTCCGGGTCTGCGTGGATCCCGCCCGTTGTTTCGCGGGTCGGTCAGGGACACGTGCTTCGGCTCCGCACTCTCTCGATGCGCGGGACCCAGGCCCGAGCGCGGGGTGCTGGCGCTTTCCCGCGCCGGGCGCGGAGTTCCGAGGCACGGTGAATCACTGTGCCTCGGAGCCTGTGACCACGAGTCGGTGGACCGGCTGGTGCGCAGTGATGCCAACACTCTGCTGATGCCCCGTGGCGCGGGTGCGCCGCTCTCCGGCACTCCCAGCCCGCCGGCGCCGGGCACGAAGCCGTGCTCCAGGACGCCCTGGCGGTGTGATCCCGGCCGGACCGCCACACCGCCCAGCTTCCTGGGCACGTCGCCAAGTGGTACCCATGCCGTGTACGTCTCCTGGGCTCCCTGCTCGCGCGGGTGGTCCTGGCGCGGTGGGGTGGCGCCGGCCTCCGCCGTCTGGGGAAAGATCGGCCGGGCCGGCTTGGCCGGGCGAGGCGGAATCCGATCGTCCTCAAGGAGCGCCTCCGCGGCCTCCATGAGTGCCGGAGTGTGAGCCGGCGCCTCGTCACTCCTCCAGGCTCACCACCCGGCGGTAGGCGGCGTAGTAGCGCGGGTCCGGGGACTCGCACGCCGCCTCGGGGCGTACGACGTCCTGAGGGGCGTCACAGTTCCGGAGCCGGCCTTCCCGGGTGCACACCTGCAGGACGCTGTCGCGCACGGCGGCGACCTGTTCGCGGGGCAGCAAGCCCCGCAGCAGGAGACATCTCTCCTCCCGCATCCGGGCACGCAGCCGTTCTGCTTCCGCGGTGCTCCACCGGAACTACCGCATCTACGTCATCCCGTTTCGCCCATTGGTACGTGACGGATATGCGATCTCCAAGGGCCTTTGGCGAGGCCGAAGGAAGACGGCTCGCCACCTCGCCACCTCGCCACCTCGTCGGCTCGGAGGATGCTCAGTCGAGACAGAACTCGCTGCCCTCGATGTCCTGCATCACGATGCACGACTCGTTGGTGCCATCCGCAAGCAGTGTTCGCACGTGTACCGCGCCGAGCGCGACCAGTCGTGCGCACTCGGCCTGGAGTGTGGCGAGGCGCTCTTCGCCCACGAGCCCAGTGCCGGCCCGCACACAGAGATGCACCCGATTCTTGACGACCTTGCCTTCGGGAACGCGCTGGAAGAGCAGCCGCGGGCCCGCACCTGAGGGATCAACGCAGGAGAACCATTGCACCTGATACTCAGGCGGCAGCGAGCGATGGTAGTCGTCCCACGTGTCAAACCCCTTCGGTACCGGCGATACGACGTACCCCAACACCTCGCACCAGAAACGAGCAAGGCGCTCAGGTTCTGCGCAGTCAAAGGTGACTTGGAACTGCTTGATCGATGACATCGGCGCACCATAACAGGCGGCCTCTCTCGCATCTCCCGGTAGGAATCTGCACGTTGACGAGAGAATGGCCTCCGGTGGCTCCACTACGGCGACCAGGAGATCGCCCGGCTGGCCGTCACCGGCGCCGACATGCCATGAACCCACGCCGAAGCCGAGACACTTCCTGGCTTCGAAGTGTTCCATCCGGTCTTCACCGAACAAGAGCGTGCCATCGACGAGGAGGGCTGGGAGCGGGCAGACGCCTGCTACACCCAGATCCGCGGTGTGCCCACGATGACGTTCCCCGACGGCAGCCCGGTCGCTGAGTTCATGCTGCACAGTTCTGGCCCCAGCAACTACGACCGGTTCGCCGCACAGCGGCCTCGGACGGCCCAGATCCTGCTGGACATCATCGGCGAGCAAGCACGTAGAGCAATGCTCTTCGGCCACCCGCACCATCTGCCTGGTCCACAGCAACGACCCACAGATCCATTTCGGCCCTCTGGCCGCGATAACCAGTCACATGGAACCCCGGCGAATCGCTCGCCCGGTCCCGCAGAGCCAAGTGCCCGCGGCCGGTTGAACGGCAGGCTCAGGCGCGGCGGACCCGCCAGAGCCATGCTGCCGTGCCGGTCATCAGGGCGAGCATCGCCAGGTTGGCCAGGAGGGTCGGGGTGCCGGCCTCCGGGCCGATGCCGGACAGGTTCGCGGTGCTGAAGACGACGCTCGGCAGAACGGCGGCAAGCAGTACGCCGGTGGTCTTCTGGACGGCGGCCCAGTGCACCGAGGTGCAGAGAAGTACCGCGCCAGTGACGCGCAACAGGACGCCGAACAGCGGCCCGGGGAGGTCAGGGAAGACCATCATGAAGGGCATCGAGAGGGTGAGCATCAGGAGCGGGACCAGGGGGTGCACCTTGCTACGCCGGGCGGGTGTACCGACACCGCCGGGGGCCGGGGCCCCAGCGGCCCCGTTCCCCGCCTCGGCCAGCGCCGTCGCCGCGATCGTGCGGGGGTCCCCCAGCTCCGCCAGGACCTCGCCGATCGCGGCATCGGGGCGTTCGGCGCGCGTCACCTCGATGTGTTCGGCGAGGTCGGCGAGGAGTTCCTGGCGACGGTCGACGGGGAGCGCGGAGGCCTCGCGCTCGACGGCGGAGAGGTAGTCGCGTACGGGGTCGGCAGAGGTCTTCATGCGAGGTCTCCGGTAACGGGGTGGGGGGTGATCAGGAAAGCGTCGACGGCGTTGCGGAAGCCGGGCCGGACGCGGGTGAACTCGTCGGGTGCGGCCCGGCCACTGTCGGCGAGCGAGTAGTCGCGACGAGGTGGTCCGGAGGCGGACTCCTGCCAGGTAGTGGCGACCAGCTCGTCGCTGTGGAGCCGGGAGAGCAGCGGGTGGACCGTGCCCTGGCTGGTGGCCAGGGCACCCGAGTCCTCCAAGGCGTGGAGGAGTTCCACGCCGTAGCGGGGGCGGCCCCGCATCAGGGCGAGTACGCAGCACTCCAGGACACCCTTGCGCAGCTGGGGGGCTGCCCGGGCTTGCCTGGTCGAATCGCCTGGTTCCATGCGATGCAAGATACCTGGCGGGGCAAGTGGATGGGAAAGGGGGGCGCAGATTCCCTAACTCATCAATCTGGTGGGGCTGATGCTTACGACCTTTCGGGTCGTCACCAGGCGTGATCAGGCGGGTGACTCCGATAGATCCGCAGATCGGGAACGACTTCCGACGGCCTCGTGCGCGGCAGGCGCTCGGGCGCGTCAGCGGAGCCCGCTGCCGAGCGACGAGGCTGTGCCCAGGCTGGATGCAGTGGCGCGAAGGCATCTGCTTGTCGCGCACGAGGCCGTCAGGCAGCGGGGCCGGTCAGCCGTCCGGACCCGCGTTGTCGTTGTACTGCTTCAAGCAGGCGTCCTCGAAGGCCGACAGGGTGATCACGCCGTCTTTCTGGAAGGTCCGGTACTCCGCGACCACGGTCCAGCCGCGCTGATTGAGGACCGTCCGGGCCTCGTTGATCACCCCGTCGTCCATGTTCTTGCGCTCATAGCGTTTCTGGGGCTGCTGCCAGTCGCGCTCGCCCAGCTCGCCCACCACCGCCTCGTAGCGGGCGACGTCGACCGGGGTGGTCTCGGTACCGAACCCCTTGAAGGCGACGCCGCACGATTGCGGCGGCGAGTCGGCCGGGGTGCCCTCGCTCATACGGCCATATTCCGGCGCGTTCGCCGGAACGCCCGCGTCCGCGGCCGAGGTGTCGAGGTCCGTACGGACGACTTCCTTCGTGAGCAGCCCGGTGCCCTTGGGCCGGGGAGACGTCGGTGTGGCGGCTACCTCCGCGTCGGCCACATCGGCGCCGGCCGCCTCCGTGCCGGCATCACTTGTGCCGCAGCCCGCGGCTCCGAGCGCGATAGCCGCTACGGCCACGGTGGCCCACTTCGTCCTGCGCACAGTCGTACCCTCCCAGGTCGGGGGCAGTACGCCCCTGCGATCAAGGGACGAGTGTGCCATGGGGTATGGACAGAGCGGCCCCGGCTACCCGGCTGCTTTTCCGGCAGAACACCGGATGCCGGCCGAGCCGACGGGTGTCCGGCACTCTGAATCAAGAGGGAGTTCCCGCTGCCTGCCTGGTTCCGCGCGTTCGCTGACCCGATGCGCCGAGCGTCGATTCGGCATCATGGAAATTGGACGGTGAAGAGGTAGTCGGTCACGGTGAGCCACCATCGGTGGGTACGTGTCCCGTGGCAGCGGTGCGGTTTTTCCAGGACGTGCCGGGCAGTGGCACGGGTTGGTCAACTTCTCTGCTGGGCGGGGTGGTTGGCTCTACAGTGACGGGGCTCCCTGATGCTGGGCGACCACTCCACTGGGGCGCCTTTTGGACCGGATCGTGGTGGCTGAGGCCCCTGCGGTGGTGAGGGTGCGCACCAGTGGCTGTCCGGTTCCGCATCCCGCGAAGGGGGAGCATCAGTGGCGCATGGCCAGGATGGCAACGGGGACGGTGTTCTCGCGCGTCGGGAGGCGCAGGAGAGGAGGGACCGGCTGAAGGCCGAGTTCGGCAGCAGGCTCCGGACGCTGCTCGACCTGGCGGGTCTGAGCTCGCGTGAGTTCGCTCAGCGCTATCCCGCTTACAAGGACTCCGTGATCCGTTTCAAGTACCTCCCGGGCAAGAGCCTGCCTCCCTGGGATTTCCTCCATGACCTGCTCACCGAAGTCACCCGCCGTACCGATGACCCCGCCGGGCCGCAGCGCAGGACCGAGCTCTTCACCGCCTACCGCCAGATCCTGGTGGACATCGGCGCCGATGTCCGGGGCAGCGACCAGAACTCTCTCCTGCTGCGCCTCCTGGACGGCGAGGAGGCGCTGCGCCGGCTCGGGGAGGAGCTGGCCGAGGTCCGTGCGCGGGAGAACCGGCTCCGCACGGACCAGGAGGAGGAGAGCCGCACGGCGCGGCCTTCGCTGAGCACCGGCAGTCAGGACAGGAAGCACCAGCTCGAAGAGGAGAGCCGGCTTCTGGCGGAACGCCGCGACGAGCTCGTTCACCGCCGCGGAGACCTGATCGCCGAACTGGACGGGTGCCGTGCGCGCCTGGCCGTACTCGAAGAAGCCGACGGGCCGGGCGACCTGGTCCCGACGTCATCCGGGAGTGGTGCTGGTCCGCACCGCACGCCCTCCACGCCCTCCACGCCTTCCGATCCGCCCAAGCCCCCCGGGGTGGATCCCAAGAAGCCCGGCAGCCGCCCCGTCGCCCTGCTGATCGTCGGTGCCCTGGCTGTCGTGCTGCTGGCAGGAGGGGGCGCCGCGGTCGGCATCTGGGCGACCGGCACGCACGACACGACCGACCAGGCCGCCCCCTCGCCGACATCCGCCGCCTCGACGCCGGTCACGCCCACCCACACCCCCATCGCCCCATCCCCATCCCCATCCCACTCACCATCCCCATCCCTCTCACCGTCACCGTCACCGGCCCCGTCCGGCGAAGCGTCCGCGCCGCCTCCGGCTGCCGTACGTGTGCGCTGGCACGGAACGCTGACCCTGGACGACGGGAGCAGCACCGGGATCGTGACGGCAGCCTGGTCTCTGGACACCGTCCCGCCGCGGCGGGCACTCGCGGGGGATCTCGGCATGACCTGTCAGCTCGGCTGTGACGAGAGCCAGTTCACCGGTAACGCGATCGTGCTCTGGGACGGCGCGGCACCGCCCCGGCGCGAGCAGTGCGTCGGCCTCCTCAACACCAACCCGGGCCAGCGGAGCGTCAACGTCCCCGCAGGCTCCACCGCCTGCTTCGGAACCGCCGCCGGACGGGTCGGCTACTTCACACCCAGCGGCGCGGCGGCCAACGGCCAGGAAAGACTGCAGGCCACCGTTTGGGAACTGCCCTGACCCCCAATAGCAGCGTGGGCGCCCGGCCCGCCTTGGCGCCGTGCCCGACGGGTGCCCGGCTGATCCAGCCTCCGCGGGATCTGCCCAGGCCGTGGTCGTCACGTTCGGCTCGGTTGCCGCCCGGCGGTCTTTCCGGGCTTGCCCGGCACGGCCGCGTCCGCCTGGGCTTGCAGCCTGGTCAGCAGCGGGTTCGGGCCGGGCGTTTGTACTTTGGGTCCCGTCCCGTACCTCGGATACCCCGTCCGGAAGCTGTGGCGGCGTCGCCCCGAAGGGGATGAGCGGTCCGTCGACATCGAGAAAAGGGGATGGGACGTTGTGGCGGCCCGATCGCGGCTGGACCGTAGCGGCTGCGGGGAACATGCTCTATTCCTGTCTCCATGAATGGTGTGGTGTGGCTCGTGCTGAGCACGAGCGGGCTCCTGGTGGCCCTGAACCTCGGCATTGGCGGACTGGCCCTGTCGAGTTACCGGACCGGGTCGCGGACGGCGGACCGGCTGATCGCGTCGGGCGAGTTGGACGAGTACCACGCGGCATGGCTGCTCGGGCCCGGATTCCGACGGTCGGATCCCTGGCAACGGGAGTGTGCGGCGGCCGAGATGGCTGTGCGGTCGCTGATCACGGCAGGGCTGGTGAGGCTCGACCTCGATGGACGGACCAGCCCTGAGATCCAGCTCGACCCTGCCGTATGGCTCGACCCGGATCAACCACTCCTCCCCTCAGCCGAGTTGGACCAGGAGGTCGCGGTTGTTCCGGAGCATCCCCTGGCCCTGGAGGCGTGGCGGTTCGCCCGCGATTCGTGGTCCGCCGGACGGCCCGTGACGGTGAAGGCACTCACCGCCCACCCCGCTTTCAAGACGGCTTGCAGGGCCCACTCGGAGCAGGTGTCCGGGTATCTGCCGCTTCATCGCACGCGGCGCGACAACCGCGCCGACCGCGCACCGTGGGCGGCAGGGCTGATCGCCGCAGGATGGATCACGGTCAACACCTGCGTACTACTGGCCCGCAAGGTCTCCGGTGAACGCGGCATCGGGGCCGAAGGGGGCTACGAGAAGTTCGACAAGGTGCTGGCCGCGACGCTGGGCACCGCAGCGCTCTCCGGGTTCCTCCTGGTGACGTTCCACGTCCTCGTCTGGCGGGCGTGGCAGGACCGGTGGCCCCAACGGCTACGCACCCACTGTCAGGCCATGGTCCGGCAGGGCCCCGAGACTCGGTCACCCCTGTCGCGGCCCCCACATTGATCCCTCCCACGGACGACCTCGCCCTCGACTTCCCGCAGGTTCTGTTCGCGGTCGAGGTGTCGGGGGTTTCCGGCGCAGGCACCGTGGGACTGGAGGCGGCATGACCGCCCAGGCCGTATCCCAGAAAGGCGCGGATCTCCGCCCGGTGGCCCTTACCGCCAGCCAGGGGCCGGTGAGGCTGTCGTGGCCGCCGATCCGACGCCACACGATGCGGCGCACTGCCGCATCCGGTGCACACCTTGCGGTGTGGTGCACGTGACCGGGAAATTCGCCCACCCGCACAACGGCGACCCACACCGGTTTCGGCGTCGAACCCACCCCGTCGAACCCACCCCGTAGAAGACCGGCCCTTCCTGCCGGGCCAACCTACGTTGACAGAACAGCTAGCCATCGTTGGTCGTCCTCACAGGCCTGGCATGCGGACGGTGGCGCCGGGGCGGCCATGCCGCCGCCGCACGTACTGCATCAACGCGTCAACCACCCGCGTACGCGAGCGGGTGGTCCGCCGCACAAGTTGGCTGAACACCCGCAGGGCAGCAACTGCCCCTGAAGTTGGGCTTCTGCCCGGGGCAGACCTACTGGTGATGACCGGGCCGGTGAGCCGAAGGCAGATCCGATGACCGGGACCAGCCGGTGAAGAGTGTCCAAGGTCGCGGGGAAGGTTCGGGGAGGGACCCGGACGCGGTCCGCCCATCGTCGGGAGGCAACCCGGTGAACCGTGCGGTCGTCCTCAACGACGGGTCATCTCAAGGAGGTCATACGGTGGGTACGCACGCCGACATCGTCACACCACTGCCGGAACTGCTCAGGCACCACGCCCGGCGCCTGGGGGACAAGGTCTGTTTCCAGGACCGGCTCAGGCATGTGACCTACCGGGAGCTGGAACGGAGGACCGCGCGGCTGGCCGGTCACCTTGCAGATCTCGGCCTGGCGCGCGGTGACCGAGTGGCCGTACTGCTCGGCAACCGAGTCGAGACGGTCGAGAGCCTGCTCGCCGTCACCAGGGCCAGCGGTGTGGGCGTACCTCTGGACACCGGGAACTCGGAGGGGGAGCTGACCCGTCTGCTGGATGACAGCGGGGCACGGGTGCTCATCACCGATGGCGCCTGCCTGACGCGGCGGCCGACGCTGGCACTGCGGCCCGGGCTGACCGTGGTGGTGGCCGAGGGCGGGGACGGGGACAGGGACGAGAGCGGCGACGAGAGCGGGGACGAGGGCGGGGCCGGGGAACGGTCCGCCGCGGGCGCGGAGGGCGTTCTGCGGTACGAGGAGTTGGCGGAGACGGAGCCGCGAACGCCGGCCCGGGACGATCTCGGACTGGACGAAGTGGCCTGGTTGCTCTACACCTCGGGCTCCTCCGGCGTACCCAAGGGCGTTCTGTCCACCCAGCGCAACCGCCTCGCGCCGGTCGCGACGGGCCTCGTCGGCGTCCTGGGCCTGTCCGAACGGGACCGCGTGCTGTGGCCGTTGCCCCTCCATCACGCGATGAGCCAGGTGGTGTGCTTCCTCGGGGTGACCGCGGTGGGGGCGAGCGCGGTGCTGCTGCCCCGGTTCTCGGTGGCGGGGGTGCTCGGCGAACTGCGTGGTGAGGATGCCTCGTTCACCTTGCTCGGCGGGGTCCCCACGACGTATTCGGCGTTGCTCGACGCGGTCCGGGGCGAGGAGAGCGGCGAGGACGGAGGCGGTCTCGGCGCCCCCGCGCTGCGGGGTTGCGTCAGCGCCGGCGCCGCGGCGGGGCCCGGGTTCCGCGAATCCTTCGAGGCCATCTGCGGTGTCCCCTATCTGGAGCACTACGGCAGCACGGAGGCGGGCCCGGTCACCATGCCGGCGCCGGGCGAGGCGATCGTGTCCGGAGCGTCTGAGGTATCTGAGGTGTCTCAGGCGTCTCAGGCGTGCGGCCGGGTGCTGCCCGGCACCCGGGTCCGGGTCGGCGGGGGCCCCGACGGCCGGGACACGGGCGAGGGCGAGTTGTGGGTCAACGGGCCCGGGGTCATGGCCGGATACCACGGCAGGCCGGAAGCCACCGCGGAGGTACTGCGCGACGGCTGGTTCCGCACGGGTGACCTGGCCAGGATCGATGCCTTCGGTGGACTGGCCATCACCGGCCGGGCGAGTGATCTGATCATTCGAGGCGGGGTGAACATCCACCCTGCGGAAGTGGAGGCGGTGCTGCGGCGGCTGCCCGGAGTGGCGGACGCCGCCGTGGCAGGGCGCCCGCACCCCGTCTTCGGCGAGGTACCGGTCGGCTATCTGGTCCCCGAGCCCGGTGGCGGCGTGCTGGACAGGGGGCGCGTCCTCGCCGCCTGCCGTGCGGAGCTGTCCAGCTTCAAGGTGCCGGTCGAGCTGTTCGAGGTGGCGGAGATTCCCCGTACCACCTCCGGGAAGACCCTGCGGCGCGACCTCGCCGGCCTGCCCGCGCGGGCGCTGGTCGCGGAGGCCACCGGGAAGCCGCCGGAGGACCTGCTGGCCCTGGTACGGAACGAAGTGGCGGCCGTGCTCGGCTGTACGGCCGAGGCGGTGGAGCCGAGCACGGCACTGCGGGACCTGGGCATGGACTCCCTGACCGCGACGGTGCTGCGGGAGCGGCTGTCGGCGGCCACCGGCCTGTCGCTCTCCGAGGCCGTCGCCTTCGACTTTCCCACGGCCGCCGCACTCGCCGACCACCTCGGGGCACAGTACGCCGCCGCGCCGGCCGGCGCCGCGCCCGTGAACCGGAGTGCGGCCCGGTCGGACGACGACCCCGTGGTGATCGTGGGGATGGCATGCCGCTATCCCGGAGACGTGACCTCTCCCGAGGAACTGTGGCGGCTGGTGGCCGACGGGAAGGACGCCATCGGCCCCTTCCCCACCGACCGGGGCTGGGACGCCGAGGCACTGTACGACCCGGATCCGGGGCGGCCCGGACGGACGTACGTGCGCGAAGGCGGTTTCCTCTCCGGTGTGGACCGCTTCGACCCCGGCTTCTTCGGCATCTCTCCCCGCGAGGCGCTGGCCATGGACCCGCAGCACCGGCTGCTGCTCGAAGTCGCGTGGGAGGCATTCGAGCACGCCGGTCTCGTCCCCGACGCCCTGCGCGGTTCGCCGACCGGGGTGTACGTCGGGCTGATGTACAGCGACTACGCCCGCCACCTGACAAGGACGCCCGAGCATGTCGAGGGCTACCTCGGCCTCGGTAACGCCGGAAGCGTCGCCTCGGGTCGTATCGCGTACACCTTCGGCCTCGAAGGCCCGGCCCTCACCGTGGACACGGCGTGTTCCTCGTCCCTGGTGGCTCTGCACCTGGCGGCCCAGGCGCTGCGCCGGGGCGAGTGCGCCTTCGCGTTGGCCGGTGGCGCCACGGTGATGTCGGGACCCTCATCGTTCGTGGAGTTCAGTCGTCAGCGGGCGCTGGCTCCGGACGGCCGCTGCAAGGCGTTCGGCGCGTCGGCCGACGGCACGGGGTGGGCCGAGGGCGCTGGAATGCTGCTGCTGAGCCGGTTGTCCGAGGCGCGCCGCGCCGGACTTCCGGTACTGGCCGTGGTGCGCGGCTCGGCGGTGAACCAGGACGGGGCGAGCAACGGGCTGACCGCACCGCACGGACCGGCGCAGCAGCGGGTGATCCGGCAGGCCCTTGTGGACGCGGGGCTGAATGCCGGGGACATCGACGCGGTGGAGGCGCACGGCACCGGCACCCGGCTGGGAGACGTCATCGAGGCGGAGGCCTTCTTCGCGACGTACGGGCGGCAGGCGCGGCAGCGTCCCCTCCGGCTGGGCTCGGTGAAGTCGAACATCGGTCACACCCAGGCGGCTGCCGGAGTGGCCGGCGTGATCAAGATGGTGCAGGCGATGCGGCACGGTGTGCTGCCGCGTACGCTGCACGCCGACGAGCCGACCCCCCGTGTCGACTGGTCGACGGGGCGGATCGCGCTGCTGAGCCGGGCGGTGGAGTGGCCCGCGACGGACCGTCCGCGCCGGGCGGGGGTGTCCTCGTTCGGCATCAGTGGCACCAACGCCCATGTGCTGCTCGAAGAGACTCCGGACGACGCGGAGGCCGCACCACCGAATGCCGTGGCGGACGGCGGGACCACAAGCGGCCACGTCGGCTCCGGGGCGGCGCTGGAATGTGCGACACGTCCCGGACCGGCGGCGGTGGCCTTTCCGGTGTCGGCCAGGAGCGTGCCGGGGCTGCGGGCCCAGGCGCGACGGCTGTACGACCATGTGGTCGCCACGCCTGACGTGTCCCTGGTGGACATCGGGTACTCACTCGCCACCACGCGTGCGGCCTTCGAGCACCGGGCCGTGCCGGTGGCCCATGACCGTGCCGAACTGCTCGGCTCCCTGCGGGCCGTGGCGGAGGACGGCGGGCGGCCCGGAGTGCACACGGGCACGTCCCGCCACCACGGCCCGCTGGCCCTGCTGTTCACCGGCCAGGGCAGCCAGCGCGTCGGCATGGGCCGTGAACTGTACGAGTCGCGGGATCTGTATCCGGCCTTCGCCGCTTCGTTGGACGAGTGCTGTGCCCTGCTCGACACGCTGCTGCCGCTGCCCCTGCGGGACGTCATGTTCGCCGGGCCCGGTACGGAGACGGGCGCGCTGCTGCACACGACCCGGTTCACGCAGCCGGCGCTCTTCGCCGTGGAGACGGCCTTGTTCCGGCAGTTCGAGGCCTGGGGGGTACGCCCCGACCTGGTGGCCGGGCACTCGGTGGGTGAGGTGACGGCGGCACATGTCGCCGGGGTGTTGTCCCTCGCGGACGCGTGCACACTGGTGGCGGCCCGGGGCCGGCTGATGGACGCGCTGCCTCCGGGCGGCGCGATGGCGGCTGTGGCCGCCGGTGCGGACGAGGTGGCCGCCCACCTCGCCGAGACCGGGTGTGCGGCGGAGATCGCCGCGGTCAACGGGCCCGCCTCGGTGGTCGTCTCGGGCGACGAGGCCGCGGTGGGGGAGGCCGCCGCGTACTTCCGGAAGCTGGGCCGTTCGGTGACGCCGCTGCGGGTCGGCCATGCCTTCCACTCCGCTCGGATGGAGCCCGTGCTGGCTGACTTCGCGGACGTGGTCCGGCGTCTTTCCTTCGCCGCGCCGCGGCTGCCTCTGATCACCGCGGTGCCGTGCCGGGCGGCCACCGACGAGGAGCTGTGCACACCGGAGTTCTGGGTGGACCATGTCCGCCGTCCGGTCCTCTTCGCCGATTCGGTGGCGCACCTGGGTGACCGGGGCGCGGCACACTACGTCGAACTGGGACCGGACGCGGTGCTCACCGGCCTGGTACGAGATTGCCTCGCCTCATCCGGACCGACCCCGACCGACCCGGCCCCGACCGACCCGGACACGGGTGAAGCGGACGGCGGCAGGCGGGGCCCGGCACCGCTGGTCCTGCCGACACTGCGAGGGAAACGGCCGGAGGCGGACGCGCTGCTCGACACGCTGGCCGCGCTGCACGCCCACGGCCTGCCCGTCGACTGGCGGGCCGTCTTCGCCGGGCGCGGCGGGCGGCGCGTCGCACTGCCCACGTACGCCTTCCAGCGCCGCCGGTACTGGCTGGAGGCCGCCCCGGAGCGTACGTCCGTGTCCCCGACGGCCGAGTCCGCCCATCCGTTCCTGCAGTCGGGCACCCGCACGGCCGACGACGACGGGTTGCTCCTGAGCGGGGTGCTTTCGGTGCGCGACCAGCCGTGGCTCGCCGACCATGTGGTGGCCGGCCAGATCTTGCTACCGGCGACCGCCTTCGTTGAAATGGCCCTCTACGCCGGTGAGTTGGCGGGTGCGTCTGTTTTGGACGAGCTCGTTCTGACCGCGCCGCTGCCCTTGCCCCCGGACGGTGCCGTCGCCTTGCAGGTGAAGGTGGCGGGGGTGGACGAAGCGGGGCGGCGGACCGTGCTCTTCCACTCCCGGCCGCACACTCCGGCGGGTGATCGGCCCTGGCTCCGGAACGCCGCCGGCACTCTTTCGTCGTCCGCGCAGCCGACCGCAGACGGGGCAGCGGCCACCGCCGGGACCACCGCCGGGACCAGCGGCGCGTCCGGGCCGGATGCGTCCCGGCCGGATGCGTCCTGGCCGCCGGAGGAGACGGTGCCGCTGCATGCCGACGGTCCGGGGAGCGGACCGTACGAGCGGCTGGCCGCCGACGGGTTGCGCTACGGCCCCGCATTCCAGGGCATGCGTGCCGCCTGGAGGCGCGGGGAGGAGCTGTACGCCGACGTCGCGCTGCCCGAAGCGGCCCGCGCCCCGCGCCCGGAGGCGGGCGGCCCGGACTTTGTCCTGCATCCCGCGCTGCTCGACGCGGCGCTGCACGCCCTGGCCCTGGACAGCCTTGTCACGAACGATTCCGGGACAGCCGGTCCGGCGACCGGCGGGTTGTCCCTGCCGTTCGCCTTCAGCGGAGTGCGCGTGCACACCACCCGCGCACAGCGCTTGCGGGTACGGCTGACCCTCGGGCCCGACGGGCAGGCCGGAGTGGAGCTGACCGACGAGACGGGCGCGCTGGTGGTGACGGTTCGTTCGCTGACGCTCCGGCCCCTTCCACGTACCGGCTCGGCGACGGCGGACGCGGCCACCGGTGCTCTCCACCGGACGGACTGGGTGCCGCTGGCCCAGTCGCCCTCACCCGTGGTGATGCCCCGCTGGGGGGTTCTGGGCACGGCGGGCACCCGGCCGGTGGACGCCCTCGCGCCCCCGGGTTCCGGCGTCCCGGTGTACCCCGGCCCGGCGGCGTGCGACGCGTCCTCGGCCGTCGTCGTGGCACCGTGCCCGCTGCCCGACACGACCGGCGACGCGCAGGACCAAGCTGCCGGGATGCTGCGGGCAGCGGAGTGGGCGCTGAAGCTCGTCCAGGAGTGGCTGGCCGAACCGCACCTGTCCCGCTCCCGTCTCGTCCTCGTGACGTCCGGCGCCATGGCTTCCGCCGACGACCGTTTCCGTGCGGACGGCACCGGTCGCGCGAATGAAGGCCGGTCCGGCGAGACAGCGTCCGTACCCTTGCACGCACCGGTGTGGGGACTGGTCCGCTCCGCCCTGCGCGAGAACCCGGGCCGCTTCGCCCTGATCGACGTGGACGAACACCCCGGCTCCTGGAGCGCCCTGCCCGCCCTGCTGGCCGCCCCGGTACCGGAGGCGGCCGTATGCCGAGGGACGGCGTACGTGCCGAAGCTGGTGCCACTGGCCGAGGCGGCACCGAAGCCGCCCGAGCGGCGGCCGCTCGACCCGGAGGGCACCGTCCTGGTCACCGGAGGCACCGGTTCCCTGGGCATGCTCGTGGCGCGGCACCTGGTCACCGCCCACGGACTCCGGCATCTGCTGCTCGCCGGCCGACGCGGGCCGGACGCCCCAGGGGCCCGGGAACTCGTCGCGGAGCTGCGTGAGGCGGGCGCCCAGGTGAGCGTTCACGCCTGTGACGTCGCGGACCGGACCGCGCTCGCCGCCCTGCTCGACGCGGTACCGGCGGCCCACCCGCTGACCGGTGTGGTGCACACAGCGGGGGTGCTGGACGACGGCGTCGTCACGGCGCTCACCACCGACCGTCTGAGGCAGGTGCTGCACCCCAAGGCGGACGCCGCTCTCGCTCTGCACGAACTGACCCGGGGACACGACTTGGCCGTGTTCGCGCTGTTCTCCTCGGTGGCGGGCACCTTCGGCTCCGCCGGCCAGGCCAACTACGCCGCGGCCAACTGCGCGCTGGATGCCTTGGCACGACACCGCGGGCGGCTCGGGCTGCCCGCTACGTCGATCGTCTGGGGCCCCTGGCGGCAGAACGACGGCATGATGGAGCACCTCGGCGACGCGGATCGGCAGCGGATGGACCGCGCCGGATTCGGCCCGCTCGGGCCGGAAGAAGGCCTGGCCCTCTTCGACGCCGCCGTGGCAGGGGACGAACCCGTGGTGGTGGCGGCCCGCCTCGCCCCGTCCGCCCTCCGCGCCGCCGACCCGGCGGCGAACGGCCTCCGAACACCTGCCGCCGACGCGGGCGAGGGGGACGGGGACCGACTCGGCCGGGCGCCGACGGCTGCTCGCCCCGGCGAGCAGGGCGGGGCGCTGCTCACGAAGGTCCGGACCCCGGCCGCCCGCGTCCTGGGCCACGGGGAGGGGGCGAGCGAGATCGACGCGGACACCCTGCTGGCGGACCTGGGGCTGGACTCCCTCGCCGCGGTCGATCTGCGCAATGAACTCGCGGCGTGGACGGGGCTGGCACTGCCGTCCACGCTACTGTTCGACTTCCCGACGCCGCGCGTGCTCGCCGCCGAGCTGACGCGGCGATTTGCCGCCGAGGCACCTCCTGCGGGCGCCGCGCCCGAGGGCACGGCACGGTCCGAGGCCGCCGGCCCTGCGGGCTCCCCGGGCCTACCGGCGAACGACGGCGTGGGCGGCGGTCCGGCGGTGGGCACCGGGCCGGACGCCCGGGTGCGGGTCGCCGACGCACCGCACGCCGGGGGAGCTCCGGACTCCCTGGGTGCGCTCTTTCGCACCGCCTGCGCCCGGGGACGGAGCTGGGACGGCATGGTGCTCCTCACCATCGCCGCGCGCCTCCGCCCGGTCTTCGACAGGACCGGGGCGCCCGGTGCGATGCACGAACCCGTCATGCTCACGGCGGGCGGAACCGGGGCCCGGCTGGTCTGTTCCCCCGCGCTCAGCGCCCTGTCCGGACCGCAGGAGTACGCGCGCCTCGGTGCCGGGCTGCGAGGGCTGCGGCCGGTTTCCGCGGTGCGGCACCCGGGGTTCGAACCCCGAGAAGCGCTGCCCGCCACACTGGACGCCTTCGTCACCGCCCAGGCCAACGCCGTCCGCGCGGCCGCGGCCGATGGCCCCGCGGTGCTGCTGGGGCGGTCGGCCGGTGGCTGGGTGGCCCATGCCGTGGCCGAACGCCTGGAGGCCGAGGGCGCCGCTCCGGCGGCCGTCGTCCTGGTGGACACCTATCCCCCCGGTCACGGTGACCGGGGCCAGGCGCTCTCCGCGATGACCTCGGACATGCTGCGCCGGGCGGGGGAGTTCGCCTCCGCCGAGACCGACCGGCTCACCGCCATGGCCGGATACTTCGAGCTCTTCAGCGACTGGAAACCCGCGCCGCTCGCCTGTCCCACCCTGTACGTACGAGCCCGGGACCTGCTGCCCGGCGCCGAACCCGCCCCGGACTGGAGCCTGCCGCACGCCGAGGTCACCGTGCCCGGGGACCACTTCACCATGCTGGAGGAACACGCCCGTACCACCGCACTCGCCATCCACCGATGGCTCGGCAGCCGGGCCTGAAGACGTCCGGGGACCGGCTCGGGTACGGGTGTGTGGAACGGCTCCGTCCCACACACCCGTACCCCTCCCCGTACCCGTAGCGGACCGGCAGCAACGCTCTCACGGCCTTCATGAGTGCCGCACTCGCCGTCGAGCTGGGCGACGACACCTTCTGGCCTGCCCCTGGAGATGGCTGAGGCGCTGGTCGGGCCCGTGCGCCGAGCGGGAAAGGAAACAGGTCCAATGCCGGTCAGGGCTATGGAACCCCATGGGTCTGACTCTTACGCCAGTCGTAGATCATTACGCGCCTTGGGCTCGGGGCTGTCTGCCGCTGGTGGAAACCAGGCGGCCTCGGCGTGCCAGCTGGATAAGGTTGGGCAATGCCCGAGCTGAAGCGGCTGCATGTCAGCCATGCCCCGGCGGTTTTGGCCTTCGAGTTGGCGAATCGCGCCTACTTCGCTGCCTCGGTCTCCGACCGCGGCGACGAATTCTTCGCCCGGTTCACCGATGGGTACAACGCCTTGCTGGCCGAGCAGGAGGCAGGCATCTGCGCCTTCTACGTACTCGTCGCCGAGGACAGCTCGGTACTCGGCAGGTTCAACCTGGTCGACATCGAGGACCACACCGCGGAACTCGGTTACCGGGTCGCGCAGCACGTCGCCGGCCGCGGCGTGGCGACCGCGACCGTCCGGGAAGTGTGTCAACTGGCAGCGGCCCAGCACGGTCTGCGCACTTTGCGGGCGGCAGCGGCCTGCCAGAATGTCGCGTCCCTAAAGGTGCTGACCAACGCCGGGTTCGTCCCCGTCGGCCGCGCCGACCCAGCCCACATCGGCGGTAAGCCGGGCACCTGGTATCAGCGCGACCTGGTGCTCCGGCCATCCGGCGCGATCTTGCCCGGGGACCGGCCGCGGGAAGGCCGCGGCCACCGCTGATCCTCGGTGGGCGAAGACTGTGGAGCACCTGCACGACGACGCTGTCCTGACGGCCGACGGGACCGGAGATATGAAGAAGGGCACTGCCACCGCCCCGGTCCAGCGGCGCGAACGGAACATCGCGTCCATGCCGATGAGGCCACGGATGCCGGTGAACGCCGTGCCCCATATGTGGGTCACGTCTCGTTGCCGTTCGCCAGGGCTCGAAATGGTGAGCCTCTTCGCCGTGCCGCGCGTTGGGAGATCAGCCAGTAGACGAGTGCCGCGGGTGGTGAGCAGCACAGCAGGATGATCAGCAGCCGGGAGTCGATTTCATGAGCGGGTCGCGCAGGCTTCTCCCGCTCGCCCGGAAGGTCCCTCAAGACGGCATCGAGTTGCTCGCGGGTGCGCGCTTCGTAGGCCACGGCCGCGCGTTCTTCGAGTTCGGGCAGTGTCAGACGACCAACCGCGTAGTGGTGTTGCAGCCGCGCCTCGACCCGGTCGCGCTCGGCGTCCGAGGCTCGTATCGGCACGCTGGGCGTGTTGTGCTCCTCGCTGCTGTTCATGACGTCCTCTCAGGCGGGGCTGTGGCGCCCGTGGATGGGCGGTCCTGCAGGTCGACGAGCGCGATGACTATCCGTGTCCAGGACCCGGCGGTGTCACGGTCCCCGAATTGGGTGGCGAGGCGCGCGATGTGTTCGCGCAGTTCGGCGAGCGCCTCGTCGGTCAGCCGCAGCGCACCGCGGTGGACATCGACCTCTCGCCGCCCGCCGGCCTCCTTGGACCGGTAGGCCGCGTTGATGTCGGCCCGGGTGGCGTCCAGCATCGAGCCGAGGAACTCGGCCATCTCCTCCGGGCTCGCGGCGTCACTGGGGGGTTCCGTGACGGCGGGGGCATAGACCCGCTCGACCTTTCCGCGGGCAAGCGGCCGGTATTCGGCGATCTCGATCAGCCCGGCCCGTTCGAGCTGTCCCAGGTGGTAGTAGAGCCGGTCGGCCGGAAGATCGGCTCGTTCGGCAAGCTCACGTGCGGACTGCGGCACCTCCCACAGTGCCTCCAGGAGCCGGATGCGCAGGGGATCGGCGAGCGCCTTGTGCACACCGTGCCACCGCCGCGGCGAAGCGCCGGAATCCTGTGAACCCATCGACCGACCCCGTTCATTGCACCAACCTCTACTGGATGGAAAAGTCTACAACCAACAGGAGTGTGTGGCTAGTTGGAAGTTGATGAAAGCCTCGGTAGGCGTGACGTCAGCCCCCGGCTCGTATCTGCCGGAGCTGACCGAGCGCATGGGTTTCCACAGGCGCTCCGCGCCTGGTTCGCCGAGATCGGGGAATGTCTGCCGCCGTGTGGGTCACCAGTGAATCGCGGCGATTCCCCGAGGGCGGTCGGCTCAAGAGCAGCGCCTGGCTTCGCCTGGCTCACCGCAGAGACCGGTGAGCACGTCGCCCATGCTCATCGCTGGAGCAGCGGTGAACGGGCGACGTTTCGCGGCCGTGGAGGGATGGAGAGGACGCTCGGCGTACGTGTCGTCATGGCCGGCCCATCGCCGCAGTGTCGTCCCTCTCGAAGTCGCAGATACTCTCCGATCTGTGCATATTCATCTCTGAGGTACTCCGGGGGAGACCGTCCGTCGCAGGTCCGACGCGCCGCTTCGGACGGCGTGTGCTCCTGGCGGATACGGTGATCCGATGGCCACCGTCAACGCTAATGAGGTCGTCCTGGGCATCGAGTCCTTCGGTGACGACGACGCAGCACTCGTCCTCCTCGCGGGCGGGACGACGATGCTCTCCTGGCCCGACGCACTCTGCGAGCGCCTCGCCGCCGGCGGGCGCCGCGTGGTGCGCTACGACCTGCGCGACAGCGGCGAGTCGACGACTGCGGACCCGGAGGTGCCCGCCTACACCCTGCGCGACCTCGCAGCCGACGCGGCGGCTCTTGCCGGCGCACTCGGCGGCGGGCCCGCGCACCTCGCGGGAATCGGCGTCGGTGGGATGGTCGCCCAGGTGGCCGCGCTCGACCATCCGGGCGCGTTCTCGGCGCTCACCCTGGCCGGCACCCGCGCGGTCGCGCCCGGCCCGCCCGATGATGACCTCCCCGGCCATGACCAGGCGATGATGAGCCGGCTGTTCGCGCATTCGATGCCCGACTGGACCGACCGCGAGGCGGTGGCGGAGTTCGCTGCAGCCGGTGCGGAGATCCTCGGCGACGACCCCGTGGCCGCGCGCGCGATCGCCGAGCGCATCTGGGACCGCACGCCCGGCACCGTACCCCCGGTCCAGATGGCCAACCAGATGGGCATGGTGTTCTCCAAGCTCGACTGCAAACCCCGCTGGCGCGAACGCTTGCCTGAGATCGAGGTGCCCACGCTCGTCGTCCACGGCCGTCGCGACCGGTTCTTCCCCGTCGGTAACGGCGAGGCGATCGCGCGCGAGATCCCTGGGGCGCGGCTGCTCGTCCTCGAAGAGGCCGCAACCGCGATCCCCGATGCGGCGGCAGGGGCGGTCGCCGAGGCGATGCTCACGCTCGGGTAGAGGACGGCGCGTGCCGCGCGGGTACGGCATCCGCGCAGCAGCGTGTGTCGGAGACTCGGCACGGCCGTGTGCGCCCGTGCCTGCGGAGTTCTCGCTTGTCCCGGCCCTGAGGTGCCTGTTCACCGACCGGTTCGTGGTCCAGGTGCAGCGTCTGTCGGCCCTCGGGCCTCGGGCACCTGGACCTTGGCTGCATCGTCCGGGGCGGGCCTGAGCGGTAGCGAGGTGTCCGGAGTCGACCTGGCCCGTGTCGCGTCGCGGGCCGCGATGGAAACGCTCCTGTGTGGGCTTCCGCCGTCGGCGACCGTCTCGGTTTCCAGGCCGAGCGTCGGCGTGTCGCAATCCGGGCAGTCCAGCGTGTCCTCGTACGGGTCCTCTGGAGCAGGGGAGTAACTCAAGTGCTGTACGAGCGGTCGGCGTTGCCCCGCTGCCGGCGCCAGAGGCGGATTCCCTGGTTCGCACGTATCCGTGTGCTGTCACTGCGGGAGGGAAAGCACGGGGGCGCCGAACTCGGGTCCTCTGAAACGCGTATCGCGCTCATGGACCGGATCCATGAGGCAGCACGACGACGGATGTCCGGTTCGGCCGTGGAGGAGCGAAAATGAGTACGTCGTACGAGAAGTCTGTTGAGGCGGCCGCCGCCATCCTGAGGGAAATCGGTGTGCAGGGAAGGGAGTCAGCCCAGTACACCCCGCTGACCGGCGGAACGTACAACACCGTCCTCCGAATCACGCTGGACCGAGGCCGCGACTGGGTGCTGAAGCTTCCACCGCGTTCAACGGCCGGTCTGGCCTACGAGCGTGGGCTGATAACCGGCGAGATCACCTTCTACGAGTCCGCCGCGACGGTCGAGGACGCCGGCATCGTGCCCCGGGTGGTCCACAGCGACGACGGCGCCGCCACCGACACCTACTTGATCATGACAGCTTGCCCCGGTACTCCCTGGCACGAGGTCGCCGATTCTCTGGAGGAGGGCGAACAGGGCCGACTGCGGGCGGAGTTGGGGCAGCTGGTGGCGCGCCTGCACGCGGTCACCGGACCGGGATTCGGCTACCCCGCGCAGCCGCTGGGGCCCTTGACGCCCACCTGGCGGGAGGCGTTCACCACGATGATCAGTGCCGTTCTGGACGACGCGGAGCGATACGCCGCGCGGCTTCCGCGTTCCACCGCCGCGATCCGGGAGGTGTTCGCCGCCGCATCCGACGTACTGGACGATGTGACTCGGCCGGCGTTGGTTCACTTCGACCTGTGGCAGGGAAATCAGCTGCTCTCCGGGCCGCCCGGCGCCGTTCGGCTGAGCGGCCTGATCGACGGCGAGCGGATGTTCTGGGGCGATCCGGTGGCCGACTTCGTTTCGCTGGCGCTCTTCGCCGACGTGGAGGAGGACAAGGAGTTCCTGACCGGCTATGCGAGGGCCGGTGGAGAGGTCGTCTTCGACGATTCGGTACGCCGGCGTCTCGCGCTCTACCGGGCGTACCTCTACTTGATCATGCTCGTGGAGGTGGAGCCCCGGAAGGCTGCGGCCACCGACCGGGAGTGGGCGTGGAGCCATGTGGCTCCCCAGCTCGTCTCGGCCCTGGCGGACGTGGAATCAGGATGACGCGGCCGCTGCCGGTGATCACGGTACTCACTTCGGGGATTGCCCTGGGAGATGCACGTACCGGGGGTGCTGCTCGTGTTACGGCTGGGGGAGCGAGTCGCGCCTGTTTGCGGTTGAGGTGCTGGCGCGGCTGCTGTCCCGACCGGCCCGCAGCAGTGACCGCCTCACGTGAGGTGTTCCAGTGTGATCTTCGCGTGGTGCAAGTGGGGCAGCGGATCGCCTTTGACCGCCGCCCGGCGGCGCGGTGTCCGACTGCTTCGGCCGGTGGCGGGTCGACGGCACCGACCAGAACCTCCATGACCTGCCGGTGTGGCAGGTCATGGAGGTTCTGACCTCATTTTCGGCGAGGCAATGGGTCAGCCGACGGCACCGAGGATCGGTGCCCAGGTGGGACCGGTGAGTGCGGCGACCGCCTGCTTCTGGGTGAGCGGGGGAGCGTCACGGGTGGGCTTCGGCCTTCCGCTGCCGGAGTCGCCCGCGGTGTTCCACTGGACCATCTGAAGCTGGGCGCCGGTCGACTTCAGGGTCACCGTCGTCGTCCAGCGGTGAGCGATGCCGGAGTCGGGAACGGGGTCCGCACCGATCGGCTGCCTTTCCGCGATCTTCTCCGACATCACCAGGGCTCCGCCGGGAAGCGCGGCGCTGCTCGGCAGCTCCTTCACCTCGCAGGTGTCGCCGGCCTCAGCACGCCCGGCCGTATGGTCGCAGTTCAGCCCTTCGCCGTCCCGGAGCGGCAGCTTGAGCCGCATGGCCGAGACGCCGACACTGGCGGCGCCGTGCCCGTCGTTGACGTCCACCCCGCCGTTGGCGACCCGCCCGCCGGACGGATCCGAGGGATCGTTGCTCTGCCCGTCCTCGTGGCCGAACCGGCTCCCGGGGAACGTCTTCTTCACAGCGTCGATCATCTGGGTGCCGGTGATCGCGGAACGCGGCATCGCCAGCGCCACCGTCTCCAAGTCGGATCCTGCGGAACCGGTCCCGGCGAGCACGCCGGGGAGCACCAGGCCGGCCGCCGCGATCGAGGCGCAGGCGCCGACCCCGGCCATGACGCCGACGCTGCGCCGACGTCGGCTGCGGATCCGCCCGCGCTCGACGGCTCCGCCCGTCAGCGTGGTGAGATCGGGTTCGACGGAATCGGCCGTGCGGTCCAGGGCGTGTGCGAGGTCTGCTTCGAACGGCATGCTGGCATCACCTTTTCTGTGACTGATGGGGATGTTGCGGTGGGTTCGACCTGTGTGCACCGGTGTTCAGTGCGCAACCAGGTCGGACAGACTGTCGCCGAGCAGCGCGCGCACCCTGTTGAGTGCCCGGGTTCCCTGGGAGCGGACCGCACCACTGCTCAGCTTGAGCATCTGGGCGGTCTCCTCGATGCTGCGGTCCTCCCAGTAACGCAGCAGCAGCACCGCCCGGTCCCGGGGCGGCAGCTGGCCGAGCGCGTCCAGCAGGGTGAGCCGCAGCGCGGCGTCCGGGCCGGCCGCCGCACTGTCGGGCATGTTCCCGACGGGGCGCTCGCCGGTACTCCGTCGACGTCGCAGAGTGAGGAAAGTGCGGACCAGAACCGTCTGGGCGTAGGCCGCCGGACTGTCCGCCCTGGCCACCCGCTTCCAGTGCACATACACCCGGCTGAGAGTCTCCTGGACCAGATCCTCGGCAAGATATGTGTCACCCGCCGCAAGGACGTACGCCGACCGGTACAGCGCCTTCGCCCTCCCGGCCACAAACTCCACGTACTCATCCTCCTGTGCTGATTTCACTCGGCCCCGCCTGTTCTCTCGTTCCGTGATCCCCGTGCATACCCCTCTTGACTACGTGGGACGGCGGCATGTCGCGCGGCAGGAGCACCTTCTTTTCCACCGCTGCCGCGTCACCGGTGTTCCGCGCGGGCCTCAGACGCGATGCCAGGCCCGGCGGTGGCCGACCGGGGTGCGTTGTCGGTACCGCTCAAGTCTTCGCCGAAACCGGCCGGTCGACGCGGGCCCGGGACCTGCGCCGGGGCCGCGCTCGTGGAACCCGCGCCGAGAGTGACGGCGCTTCCAGTGATGCTGGGACCGCTTCCTGTGGACTGCCTGATCGTTCTCCCGATGGCGGGGGATCTCCCCGCCTATCTGGGCTGAGCTGCCCGTGCCTACCGCAGGGCAGGGGCAGGCACGGCAAGCCCGTGCCCCGATGATCTGCGGGCCGGCGCATGCGGGATATGCGCCCATCGCCCCACCGCCACACTCAGGAGGAGCAGGCATGCAGGACTGGACGGCCACCGTTCACGGAGAGCACTCGGAGCAGGAAGTCCTGCGCGTGGAGCGTCTCCTGGAACTCAACCATGTGGAATATACGCATATTGAGGAGAGGAACCCGGACACGGTCCGTGTTGAGCTCACGCCTTCCGGTGGTGGTCGGACGGTCATTATCAATGGGTTCGACCTAGGTGAATTGACGGCGCATCTGAAGCTGAACACCTATACGAAGAAGGATTCGTACGACCTTGTGGTCGTAGGGAGCGGCCCGGCGGGCATGTCCGCCGCGTTGAACGCGAAGACCCTGTTCGGCTGGACCACGCTCATCGTGGAGGACAACGCTCCCGGCGGGGCGGCCGGCACCGCACTCAACCCGATCAACAACTACCTGGGAATCCCCGCGGGGACCAAGGCCCTGGACCTGGCGCACACCTGGATGGGGCAGATCAACGCGGCCGGGGTCGAGTGGCTTCCGGGGTGCAGGGCCACCGGGATCACGCAGATCGAGGATCCCAGGAAGACCGGGACCGAGGACTCGTCCCTCTATCCCGCATACAGGCTCGCCATCCAGAAGACCGACGGCAAAGACCCCGTCGACCTCTACGCGGGAATGGTACTGATCGCCGCGGGGCTCAAGCCCAACCGGCTCGGATGTACAGGCGAAGAGCAGTACTTGGGCCGAGGCGTGTACTACGGCACGCTGCCGACCGACATCACCAGGGCAAGGAAAGAAGGCGTCATCGGGATCGTGGGCGCGGGAGACACCGCCTCCGTAGCCGCGATCCTGCTCGCCGAGGAGAAGGCCAAAGACCCGGCGCAGAAGCTGCAGGTGGCCATGTTCGTCCGGGGCGAATTCGGCAAGGACACGATCCCCGGCAACGTGGACAGGGTGAGGGAATACGTGGACCGGCAGTTCATTTCGGTGTACGAAGGAACCGAGGTCTTCAGCTGCGTGGGTAACGGCAGGAAACTGACCGGCGTCGAGTTCGGGAGGACCGGGCATCCCGAGAACGTGGAATCGCTTGACCTGACCGCCCTCTACGTCCTGACCGGGGGCGTCGCCGATACCCAGTGGCTTCAAGGGATTGGCCTGCGGATCGTCTCGGACGAGGACGTGAAGCAGCGCCGCTACCGGAAGGCCGGCGCGGTGATCACCGGAGGAATCGACAGCAAGCTGGGTTCGCTCACGACGACAGGCGTGGACGCCATCTTCGCCGCAGGGGACGTGCGCGAGGGCGCGGTACGACGCATCGCGGCCGCCGTGGGGGAAGGGGGAGCGGCCTCGCTCGACATGAACGCCTACCTGGTCACGGACGGTACATGGCAGACGGCAATCAAGGAGGGGACAGCGCTCTACAGGTACTACGAGGCCACAGCACCCAGGAACTAGCCGGACACGAGGCGGTCCCGGTTCCGAAGAACGTCTCCGACGAGCGCGTATCCGTGAAGCGTGTGCACGGTGCGGTCCTGCCGCGCGCGAAAAGCTGACGGCATCGGCCGCTTTCGCCAGTGGGCGGACACCCAGACATGAAGGGGCGGGCCGGACGCGCCGGATCCCGGGGCTGGTGACACCATCTCAGGTCCGGGAGTTCCGACGCGTTCGGCCGGTCAGCATCAGCCGCTCGTGGAGTGTGTGAGCCGTCGGCCTCCAGCCCTTGGAGCGGCCTCGTCGGCGGCCACGAACTTGTCGAATATCGATATGCTCCACTAGTCTCGGGCATATCGAAAATCGATGGGGAGGGATGCGATGAACACGCGACTCACGAGGGCCCTGGCCTCGGTGACCGCCGTGCTGGCGGTGCTCTGCGGGCTCGCCTTCGTCGGCACGGGGGTCACGCGCATGCTTGACGACGGGGCGGTCTGCGTAAAGACGGACTTCTGGCGCAATGCCTCTCTGGTGCCGGACAGCCTGCCGATCGGCAAGGGCGTGGAGGCGTCCAGTAGTGCCACGAACCTCTGCCAGAACAACCCCTCCGTGGGGCAGCGTGCCGCAGACCTCGGGGGCGCGCTGCCCTGGCTGCTGTTCGGTTCGCTCGCGCTGCTGCTCTTCTCCCGGCTGCTGAAGACGACCCTGCTCCAGGGGCCGTTCACCGAGGCGGTGTCGCGACGGCTCTCCGTTCTCGGCTGGTTCGTCGCCGTGGGCTCGCCGCTGACTGGCCTCGTCGCCGGCTGGTCGCAGTCCTGGCTCGTCGGAAGCATGGTGCCGATGGTGGGTTCCGGGCCGACGGTCTCCGGGTCGCAGGAGCTGGTCCTCGCAGGCCTTGCCGCAGTGATCATGGGAAGGATCATGCGCGAGGGCGTGCGCATGCGAGAGGACCTCGAAGGGACCATCTGATGCCCGAAGAGGAGCTCCACACGATCCGGATCCACCTCGACCGACTTCTCGCCGAGCGTGGCATGACGCTCACCGAATTGTCCGCGCGGGTGGGCATCACCGTCGTCAACCTGTCTGTGCTCAAGAACGGGCGGGCCAAGGCCATCCGCTTCTCGACCCTGTCGAGGATCTGCGATGTCCTGGGGTGTCAGCCGGGAGACCTGATCACCCACGACCCCGGCGAGTCGGCCTGAGGCGCATTGCGGAAGGCTGTGGGGACCGTCAAGAGCCGCAGCATCGGAGTCATTCCAGGGGAACTTTGCGTCAGATCGGAATCGCCTGACGACGGGTGGACAGATCTCCCCCGACCTACGGGGGTACCAAGCCTCGGGGCGTCCGGAGTGGAGGTGCGGCCGGTGTCGGGAATACTGGACTACTCAGCGGAGCAACGTGCAGTCGGTCAGTCGCTGTACAGAGGCCGCCTGCTTCCTGGTCCATCGTTCCCGCCCTCATCACCCCCCTGGACGGAACCTGCGCTCCGGGCATCGGCATCCGCGGACCAAGCTCCTGGCCCCGCTCCTCCGCGCGGTCCTGTAGGACTGGGGACCTCCGCAGCCCGGATCGCCTCGCGGTTCCGGGCGTCCGTCGCCGAGAATCTCGCGCCCAGCGACACGAAGCAGGCCGCCGGCTTCCAGGTGCCGGATATGTGCGCGCCCTTCCCTAACGCGGTGAACCCGCACGTCCCCTGGGTCGCGGACATCGTGGCCGGGTGGATCGAAACCGCCGGACTCACTCCCACCGACGGGGCGCGCGAGCGGATGCGCCGCACCGACCCTTACGGTGCGGCGGCCTACACGTGGGCGCGTGCCGGTTTCCAGGACCTGATCCTGGAAACCCGGTGGCTCGCCACCGTCTTCCGCCTGGACGACCAGTTCGACGAAGGGGCCGTCGGTTCACGGCCCGACGCGTGCGCCAAGGTCATCAGCGCATTGTGCGACGTGCTCGACGGCCACGCCCCCGCGTCCCGCAATCCTGTCCTCAACGCCTTCGCCGACCTGTGGCACGAGACCTGTCCCCGGTTCCCCGGCCCGTGGGGCGCAGCGTTCGCGGCCAACCTGAAGAAGTGGCTGTGGACGTACTACGAGGACACTGTCCAGGCCGCCTCCGGGCTTCCCCTCGACCTCCCCGCCTACCTCCAGAGGCGGGAATACTCGGTGGGGATGCCTTGGCTCCATGACCTCGCCGCCCTCGACCTGCACCCCCTGCTGCCGGCCACCTCGCTGGCCAGCCCCGCGATGCGGGCCCTGCGACGCGCGGCAAGCCTGCACTCCGGCCTGGTCAACGATCTCTACTCGGCCAACCGCGAAGCCCTGACCGGGTATCCCTCCAACGCCGTCCTCATCATCGAGCAAAGCACCAGGTGCACCCGACAGGAAGCAGCTGACGCTGTCAACGGCATGATCACCACGCTTGCCCACGACCTCAATACCGCCTTGGCCGCCCTGCCCACCGAGCTCAGCTCCCTCGCCACGCCACCCCACGCCCGCGCAGCCGTACTCCTGCACGCCGAACGCATCGCCACCTGCACCCGCGGACAGGTCACCTGGCACGCCTCCTCACCCCGCTACGCCACCGACGACCTCACCGTCGACGGCCGCCCCACCCACGGATACCCCGAGGACCTCCTTCCCTCCACAGGATGACGAAGGGCTCCAGACCCGGAGCCCCGGTAGCGGCCGGCAGTTGTTGTCCGTGATGCGGATGCTGCGCGGACACGACAAGCAGACGGCCTGGCGAAGGCGTCGGGTTGACCGGGGTGTAGTTAGCTGCCATATTACTTTCATGGCAACGGACGAGACCAACCATGAGTCACCCACGCTGGATCAGGCCCGGCGGCAGTTGGAGCACTACGGTCTCGGGGTCGACCCGCAGGCGGTGCTCGTCGCGGTGCGGCTGATCTCGGCGGGGGCGCGGCTCGGTCGGGCGACGGAGGTGCACTTCGCGAGGTACGGGCTGTCGACCGGGCGATACCGGCTGCTCGCGGATCTGGAGGATCACGACGGGGAGAAGTCCCCCTCGCGCCTGGCGGCCGATCTCGGCGTCTCGCGGGCCACGGTTACCGGCCTGGTCGACGGGCTGGAGCGGGAGGGTCTGGTCGCCCGGCGCCCGTCCGCGGAGGACGGGCGGGGTGCTGTGGTGGTCCTGACCGCGCGCGGTGCGCAGCGGTTGCGCGACATGGCGCCCGAGCATTTCGCTCGCCTTCAGGAAATGGTGGGCGAGCTCACGGTCGACGAGCGCGCGGTGTTTCTGGATCTGCTCTCGCGGGTCGTTCGTGGAATCGGTGCCCTGACCGCGGAGTAGTCCGCCGCGTCGTGCGCCCGGTCGTATGTCCCCTGCGTGGATCCGAAGAGCCGATCCGATCCGCATGGCAAGCCGCAGCGCCCGTCGGTGTGGGCAGGTGCCCTTTTGTAGCCCAATAGTTAGCCCCTTAATCATAATCGGGAAGTTGGTCTCTCGCCTGTCCGGACTCACCCCGTCGATCCCCTGCGAAAGCGGAACAGAGGCCGCCGTGCCCCGAGGAAAGGGCACCGCCGCCGGTGGGCAGGCCGAGCCGGCGGTGGCCGCCTGTACGTCCATCGCCGGCCCCCGGCCGTGGCGGCGCTGCTGATCGGCACCTGGGCGAGTGGCCCAGCGAGCGCAGCCACGGCAGCCGTAGCCCGCACCGCCTGCACTCCCCGTACCCCTGTATCGCCTCTACCCCCGTACTTCCCACACCGCCCGCGCCGGGAGCAGACCCGGCGACCGGCGCATCCATCTAAAGCCCCCGTGGTTGCCCCCCCCCGGGAAGACCGAAAGGCACACGATGATCGTCATCATGGGAGCGTCCGGAACCACCGGCGGCGCGTTGCTGCGCAGCCTCGCCGCATCGGGCGTGCCGAGCAGGGCGCTGACCCGGGACCCGGACCAACTGCGGGCCCAGCTCGGCGACGTGGCCGGTGACCTGGTCGAGGTCGTGCCCGCCGACGCCGCGGACACCGCCTCGCTGCGCGCCGCGTTCAAGGGTGCCCGGCAACTCTTCCTCGCCATGGCCAACAGCCCGGCGCAGGTCGAGCTCGAAACGCGTGTCGTCGACGCGGCCGCCGACAGCGGCATCGCGCACATCGTCAAGATCTCCGATCCGGCCGCCACAGCGGATTCCCCTGTCCCCATCTCCCGGGGTCACCACGCCGTCGAGGAACACCTGCGCGCGTCCGGCCTCACCCACACCGTGCTCCGGCCCTACGCGTTCATGCAGAACCTGCTGCTCCTGGCTCCGGCCGTGGCCGCGCAAGGGGTCGTCCTGGGCGCGATGCGGGATGCCCCCTGCAACTGGGTCGACTGCCGCGACATCGGTGACGTCGCAGCCGCGGCGCTGACGCGCGCCGATCTCGCGGGCGGCACCTACGTGCTCACCGGAGGCGAGGCGGTCGGCTACGGCGGACTCGCCGACACCCTGTCCCGCCTGCTCGGCCGCCCGGTCCGCTACGTGGACCTGGCCCCGCACGAACTGCGGGAAAGTCTCGTCCACCACGCGCACATGCCCCCGTGGCTCGCCGAGCACGTGGTGGATGTTCAGCAACTGGCCGTGTCCCACCCGGAGTCACCCACCGACACGGTCGCCCGCGTCCTGGGCCGCGAGCCCCGCACCCTGGACGCGTTCCTGCGCGAACACCTGGGCCGCTTCCGCTGATCCCGTGCCGTGCGGGAGGGACGCGCCCGCGTACTGATCGTTTCGGAATGAGACCGGTGTGGTGGGTTGGCGGTTGGGTGTTGTGTCGGCAGGATCTGTCGGGTGTGGACGGCGGCACCTGGTCAGCGTGAGAGGCCTGGCCAGAAGTCGCAGTGGTGATGGGCGGCGTAGTCGGCGGGGCGGATGCCGTCCGGGCCGGGTGCGAGGCTGATGACCGTCCGGGCGCGAGTGAAGGCCGGCCATGCGGGTGCGCCGGGCGAGTTGGGGTTTCCCGTGTGGGCGAAGGCGGTCCAGTAGTCGACCATGGATTCGGCGAGGGCCTTCTGCGCCGGGGTGAGGTGCGGCCAGCCGCTGGCGTCGAAGAAGTCGAATAGGTAGGGGAGTTCGCTGCCGTGGGCCGCTCCCGGCGGCAGGTCGGCGGGAAGCCCGCCGATGTTCGGGGCGTGTTCGTCGGCGAATTCGTAGGCGTACACGGGTGTACGGCGGGCGAGGAGGCGGTCGCCGGTCAGGGTGGGGCAGGACCATTGGGAGTCCGTGATCACCGTCGCCCAGGCGAGTTGTGCGGAGCGGTAGTCCGAGAGCGGATACAGAGCCGCGACCTGGGCGGCGCGGTCGCCGTAGGCCGCTCGCAGGAGCGCCGGGTACCGCTCGGCGGTGGGGGGTTTGCCGCCCGGTCCGGTGTCCTGGGAGACGGTGCGTCCTTCGTCCCGGTTGCCGCCGGAGAGTACGGGAACCGGCCGGAAGCGGCCCTCGCGCAGAGCCTGGGCGGGGTGTTCCGGTAGGAGCGGTGTGCCGTAGGCGAGTGTCCCGAACCGGCCGATGACGGGTGCCAGACCGGAGAGCGGCTTGGCGCGCAGGCACGCCAGCTCCTGCCCTGAGGGGCAGCCGACATCTTTCGCCGCGGCCAGGCCCAGGGCCTCGACCTTGTGCAGTGCTGTGTACGGTTCGGGCCGTGAGGTGGTGGCGGGGGGCCAGTGGAGCATGCAGGATCCGGACTGGACGGCGGCCTTGTGGAACAGGTGCCGTGCGGCGGGGGCGGTGAGCATGGCGCAGATGCTCATTCCTCCGGAGGACGTGCCGAAAGCGGTGACGTTGGTGGGGTCCGCGCCGAAGGCTGCCGCGTTGTTCCGGGCCCAGCGAAGCGCCGCCATCTGGTCAGCCAGCCCGAAGTTGCCCGATCCGGGCAGGTGCGGGAGGCCGAGGTAGCCGAGCGCTCCCAGCCGGAAGTTGACCGTGACGACCACGACGTCGCCGCGGGAGGCGAGCCGCTTCGGGTCATAGCTGCTGCCCGCGCCGGCGGTGTAGACGCCGCCGTGGAACCAGACCATGACGGGCCGCGGCCGGGCGGCACGGGAACGTGGGACGGTGACGTTGACGAACAGGCAGTCCTCCCCGCCCGTCAACGCGCCATTGCCCGCAGGGTCCGGCTGGGCGCAGATCCGGCCGGGACGTGTCGCGTCCGCGACACCCTTCCAGGGCCGCACCGGCAGCGGGTTCTTCCACCGGAGACCGCCGACCGGAGGCTGGGCGTAACGGATGCCGGAGTACTGGTTGACCGCACCGTTCTCCTTGCCGCGGATCAGGCCGGAGTCGAGCTGGACGGTCAACGGCCGCACCGGTTCCGGCGGGGCCGAGGCGTGCAGCGCACCGGCTGACAGCAGGAGACAGGCACCCGTGGTCACCGCGATGAGCAGCCGGCCTCTGCGCAACACCGAACCCATGAGGACTCCTCGTATGGTGCACGGACCTCGACGCTACGACGAATACGGCGACTACGCGCAGCCGGCGATCACTGGGAGTAGTCAATCAGGTGAGGTCGTCGAGATCGATGGCATTGGCCATGGCGTGGTATCCGGCGTCGTTCGGGTGCATGTGGTCGCGGCTGTCGTACGACGGTTTCAGCCGCGCCGGGTTTGCCGGTTCCTGCAGCACTCCGGCGAAGTTGATGTCGTTGATGCCTTCCAGCAGGATGACCGTGCCGATTCCCGGCTGACGCGGCACATCCCGTCCGAAGCGGGTCAGCCCGCCGTCGCCGCGCAACGGATCGTCGGTGAGGAGCCGATTTCCGCTGGGGCCCTCGTTCAGTACCGGTGCCGGTCGCCGCAGGGTGATCAGTCTGTCGGCGAGCCGGTCGGGGTAGCGGCGGTTGGCGTCCACGGTCGAACCGTCCCCGTCGGTGATGGAGTCACCGAACGCGACGATGCCATCCCGCTGTTCGAAGCCGACGACTTCGATCCCGGACAGGCGCACCGACCTCGGCCGGACCGCGCCGCCGATCGCGGTTCGCGCGATCGGGCGGGTCCGCCGCCCCGGCAGGGGGCACGGACCGGGCAGCGACAAATCATCGGCGGTCACCTCCGCTCGGAACGGAACGTGACGCGCGGGGTCGGTCTTCATGAGGCGCCGAGGTGTAAAGTGAGCGGCTGCGAAGGGGAGTAGCCCCGCAAACCGGTCGTCGACATGCTGGAGTCCTTGCGGCTCCCGGTGGCCGGGCCCGTGCAGAATCTGCCGGGTGGGCGAGACCTTCGGCTCTTTGTCGACGATGTACGTACGTCGCGGGGCCGAGGTCGTACGCCGGGACTCCAACCGCGTATCGCTCAGGAACCCGTGGTGCGGGAAAGCTGGGTGGTCAGTGTGATCCATTTCGTTTTGCTCATCGTGTGCGCGGTGGCGATCTATCTCTCGTGCGAGTGGTTCGTCAACGCGGTGGAGTGGTTGGGCCAGCGCCTCAACGTCGCGAAGATGGCGGTCGGCACGATCCTGGCCGCGTTCGGGACTGCACTGCCCGAGTCCGTGGTGACCCTGGTCGCTGTCACCACGGGCGCCACCGAGGAGGCCAAGAACATCGGTGTCGGCGCGGCGATGGGCGGTCCGCTGGTGCTCGCCACGGTGGCCTACGGTGTGACGGGCGGGATACTGCTTCTCAAGCGCCGCAAGGAGCGCCGTCCGGTCCTGGAGACCACCGGCCTGCCGTCCAGCGGCCTCGACGGGGTTCAGGCGCTGGGCGATGAGAAGGACATGAAGCGGCTGGCCAAGGACCAGAAATGGTTCTTGCCGATCTTCATCGTCAAGGTCTCCCTGGGCCTGGTCGCCTTCGCCTTCAAACCGGCCCTGGGCCTGCTGTTCTTCGGCGCCTACGCCGTCTACTTCTGGCGTGAGATCCGCAGCGGCGACGACGGCGGCGGGGAGGACGAGGAACTGGAGCCACTCAAGCTCCGGCCCAAGGCCGCCATTCCGGCCACGTGGGCTGTCGTGGTCCAGACCGTGGCCACGTTGGGCGTCATCTTCTTCGCGTCCCAGCTGTTCGTGAAACAGCTCGACGCGATCGGCCCGATGCTCGGTCTCTCGACCGCTGTCACAGCGCTGCTCCTTTCGCCGGTCGCGACGGAGCTGCCCGAGATCATGAACGCGGTCATCTGGGTCCGTCAGGGCAAGACCAAGCTCGCCCTGGCGAACATCTCCGGCGCCATGATGATCCAGGCGACCGTCCCCAGCGGCCTGGGGCTGCTGTTCACCAGCTGGAAGTTCGATGGCGCCCTGCTCTGGGCGGGCCTGATCACCATGGCGGCGATCGTCTACCTCCTCCTGTCGATGCGGGCCCACAAACTCACCCCCGGACGGCTGGCCGTAGCGGCCCTCTTCTACGTGGTCTTCGGCCTGGGGCTCATCCCGATCCTGGCCTGACGCCCGCATCACCGGCTCCGTTGGCTCCGTTGGCAGCCCGAGGAGGACCCGCTGCCGGATGCCTGGACCGTCGCCGTTCCCATGGTGTCACCAGAGTCCCCGCACACGGCTGGGACCTCCCCTCGCGCCCTCGCGTCTGGGCGCCCGGACGAATGCGTGATCATGACCGCAGAGCAACCGAACCACGACATCACCCAGCGACCACTTGTTCCGGACCCCACTGCCGCGCAGGGCCGTGGCCGCCGTCGCAGGCGCCCGCCCGAGCCCCCTGGCGCCCGCCGACGGCGCAGGCCCCGCAGCCGCACGAATCTGCTTCTGATCGCCACGGCAGCCGTTGTCGTGCTGGCCGTAGCGGCAGGGGGAGCCGTCTATCTGCGGCTGTCGGGCAACATCAACACCTTCGACGGCAAAGGACTCAGCCACCACCGCCCGCGGGAAACCCCCGGCGACGCGCAGAACATCCTGCTCATCGGATCCGACAGCAGGTCCGGTGACAACGCCAGGCTCGGCGGCGGCGAAGACCCGGTGGGCCGCTCGGACACCACGATCCTGCTGCACGTCTACGCCGACCGGAGCCACGCGGTCGGCGTGTCCATCCCCCGGGATTCCCTGGTCGACACACCGCCCTGTCTGCTCCCCGACAGCTTGTGGTCACCGCCGCGCACCAACGTCATGTTCAACTCCGCCTTCACCCTCGGCAGCACACCGTCAGGCAACCCCGCCTGCACCCAGAACACCGTCGAGGCGCTCACCGGCCTGCGTATCGACCACACGGTCGTCGTCAACTTCGCCGGCTTCGCAGCCATGACCGAGGCCGTCGGCGGTGTCCCTGTGTGCCTGCCCAAGGACATCTACCAGAAGGACCTCAACCCCAACCGCCCCACCCAGGGCAGCCTCGTCTACCGCGAGGGCGAACAGAAAGTCTCGGGGAAGGCTGCTCTGGACTACGTCCGGCTGCGCCACGGAATCGGCGACGGCTCGGACATCGGGCGCACCAAACGGCAGCAGGCTTTCGTCTCCAGCCTTATCGGCCAGGTGAAGCGGGAAGGGTTCGGTCCCAGCACTCTGCTCCCGCTCGCCAACGCGGCGACCAAGTCCCTCACTGTCGACCCGGGGCTCGACTCGGCGGCCAAGCTGATGTCCTTCGCCATGTCGCTGAAGGACATCGACCTCGGCAACATCCAGTTCCTCACCGTCCCCTGGGAGTACAGCGGGGCCCGCGTCGCCCTTGTCCATCCCGATGCCGACAACCTCTGGGCCACCCTCAAAGAGGACCGCACCCTCGACGGCAGAACCACCGGGCAGCACGCCGAACAGAAGAAGACCACCCCGGCCCCCACCGCCAGGACGACCGGCGGTGCCGGCATCACCGTCGCCGTCTACAACGGCACCACCACCAGCGGCCTCGCCGCCCGCGCCGCAGGCTTCCTGCGCGCCGAGCGGTTCACCGTCTCCGGCACCGCGACAGCCAACACCCAGAACCACACCACCACCGTCGTCCAGTACGGCGCCGGACTCAAAACCCAGGCCCGGACCCTCGCCACGCTCTTCCCCGAGGCGCAGCTCCAGCCGATCCCCGGCCATCAGATCAACCTCATCGCCGGCCAGGACTACGCCAATGCCCCCACTGCCTCCCCGGCCTCCGCCCCCGCCGCCACATCCGAGCTGCCCTCAGCCGTAACCGCGCAGGCACGCCCGGCCGACCGCGATATCTGCTCCGACCTCTCCTATGGCTGACCCCGCACCCCACTGGGAGGTTCCGCATGCCGAGCACCACCTCGACCTAAGACGCCGGTGAACTGCGTGGGCGGGAGAACACTGTCCCGGTCTGAACCGGTCGCCGCGGAAAGGACGGCCTCCTGGGGGCGGGCCGGTGTTCTCCGGGCGGACCGCCGGGTCTCCCCGGGCGCCGGACAGGACAGGTCGGACCGAGACTCCGTACGCGAGGTCCGGAGGGATGCGCTCAGGTCGAGGAAAGGCCCGGGACCGAGTCGCCGTTGAGGTTCCAGAGGGCCGCCGTATACCAGAGGAGAGCCACGCCGAGCACGAGGAGGGAGCCCATCGCCGGGAGCAGCCAGCCGGGCAGACGTCGGCTGCGTACGACGATCACCTTGGCTACGAACGCACCGTAGAGGGCGCACCCGGCGAAGGAGTGGATCGCGACCCGCGGGGACGTCGTCTCGATTCCGTAGGCCATGAGGCAGTGGTATGCGATCGGCAGGGAGAAGAGGAAGGTGAGGAATCCGAGTGCACGGTGTCCCAACCGCACGGACCTGGGCGCGGACCGGGCGCCGGGCACCCGGCCGTACATCCACAGGGCGAGGCCGAGCTGGATGAGGGCGAGGCAGAGCAGTGCGCTGCTGAGCCGGGCCTTGAGGTCGACCGCGGCGGTGCCGTGCTCCCCGTAGAGCCCGCTGGTGTAGTCCGGGGTGTGCTGCGTGCCGAAGACGTAGATCCCGATGCCGACCGCGATGGGCACCAGGACGGCGAGCACGGCGCGGGTCGCCCGGCTGCTGCCGCCGTCTTCGCCGCGCTGCGCGCCCGCGCCGCTTTCCCGGCTCAGCTCCCGACCTGCTTGCCTTTGGCGTTCAGGACGTACCACTCGGCGCCGAACTGGTCGAGGCCCTGGCCGTTGGTCTGGCCGGGCTTGGAGTCACCGGCGTAGTAGTAGAGGGGGTGGCCGTTGTACGTGACCTGTTCGGCGCCGCCGGAGCGTTTGGCGATGTCGAGCAGCTTCTTGTCCACGCCCTTGCCGACCTTGGCGGCGCCCTTGCTGAGCAGCGGTGGCCAGGCTTTCGCACAGTCGCCGGTGCAGGTCGACTTGTTCTTCTCCTTGTCGGCGAGAAAGAGGTAGAGGGTGCGGCCCTTTTCGTCGACGAGGATGGTGCCGAGCTTGCCCGCGGACTTCGTGGCGACGGTGGCCTGCTCGACCTTCGTGGGGGAGGCACTGGAGACGGCGGGGCCGTGGCCCTCCTCGGCGGAGTCGCCGGTGCTGGTGGAGCAGCCGGTCAGGACGGCGGTGAGCAGGACTGTGGCGGCACAGGTGGCCGCCGTGGCAGTGCGCTTCATCAGGGGCTCCAGGGGTGAGCGTGTTGGGGGCCCAATGTCTCTGCCCGCTTCCACCCGCCCGCGTACAGAGCCCTCGTCAAGACCACTCGCCCGGCTCATTCGATGGTTCGGCCGCCCTGTGCGCGCAGGCAGATCGAACTCACCCGTATCGACGCCCACGTACTGGTGACTCAGCTGTGGCCGTCCTGAGACATTCTCAGTGAGGGAGGGCGGGCAGGAATCGTGCTGACCATGGTTCTGACGGTGAATACCCGAAGGGCCATTGAGCAAGGCAAGGAGTGTTCATGATGCGTACCAACCGGAAGATTGCCGTCACCCTCGCTGCCACTGTGCTGGCGGGCGCTGCTGCTGGGGGAGTAGCACAGGCTTCGTCGGCGACGGGCAGGAGCGTTGCCCCATCCGCCTGCCGTCCGGCCAACCACACCGCGAAGATCACCGATGCGCCCAGCAGCGCGGGGCACCGTCACTACCGGGTCACCCTGACCGCACCGCGCGGGTACGAGCCGTGCGAGCTGGCCGGTTCGCCCACGGACGTGCGGTTCTCGGACCACGGCTCGGACAGCGGGGTCACTGCCGGCCGCTACGGCAGCCAGGAGACCGCGGTGACCTTCGGCCCGGGTCACCCGGTCCACTTCGACATCCAGGTTCCGAACACCGGTCGCGTTACCCCTGCGGACGAGGCGTCATTCACGCTCCAGGCTCCGGGCGGGCAGATCCCCGGTACCTCTTTCGCGGAGGGCGGGTTCACCGTGGCCACCGGCACCCTCATCGGTCCGGTCCAGCGCGGCGTCTGACGTCATTCCCTACCTCGGTGGCGTTCCGCGGCAGTGTCTCTGCCGCGGAACGCCACCGAGTTTTCTTGGCGTGGGCGTACTACCGATCGGCACGACACGTGAAGTGCCCTGCCGAACGACATGGTTGTGGCGTCTCAAGTCGGCATGGATTTCGTCCTCGACGATCCCTATGTCTCATGAGAGAGACACCGACTGGCCGGATTCGCTGACGACTTGGGGGAACGGCGTCCACCATGTGTCTGGCCCCGGTGGACACCGGGAACCCAGCCACGGCTGCCCCGTTCAGACGCATGATTGCCGGCCGCAGCCGCCTGGGCGATGGCCACTTCAACCAGGGTCAGGGCGAAGCTGAACGTTGCCTGGTAGCGGCCGGCGTGTTTGGTGATGGTCAGCAGGCAGAGCCACCTGCGCCGCCGGCGCCACCGGTGCCGGTTGCCGAGCCGGGGGCTCCGGGGCTGCCGGGGTTGAGGCCGAAGCAGCCGGCCCCACCGCGGCCTCCGGCGCCGCCCGGGGCGCCTGCCCCGCCGGCACCGCCCACGCCCCCGACCCCGCCGGCCCCTTGGGAGCCCGCACCGCCGTTACCGCCGCTTCCGCCGTTGCCGCTGGTGTGGGAGGCATCGCCGCGGGCGCCCCCTCCTCCGCCGGCCCCGCCGGGTCCGCCTGTTCCTCCGTCGCCGCCGTTTCCGCCGTTCGCTCCGGCGGCGCCGTTTCCGGTCGCGCCTCCGGCTCCGCCTGCGCCTCCCGCGCCTCCGGCACCGCCGATGCCGGTGCCGGAGCCATTGCCGCCGTGTCCTCCGAGGCCGGCAGCACCGCCGGGGCCACTGCCGAACCCGGCGCCGCCCGCCCCGCCGACGCCTCCGGCGCCACCGGCATCCCCGAGGGTCCCGTTCCCGCCGTTCCCGCCGCTCGTGCCGGAGAAACCGCTCGGGTGCACCAGGGTGCCCGCACCTCCCGCGACGCCTGCGGAACCTGCGGTACCCACGGTGCGTCGACCGGTGCCGTCACTGGTCCCGCCGTCCGTGCCGGGGACGTCGACCGGGTACGTAACGACGCCCGCGGTGCCGGCAACGCGCACGGTGGCCGCGGCGTCGGTGCCGAAGGTGAGGAGGGCGGTGGCGATGAGGGCGTTGACGCCCAGCAGTGTGGTGACGCGTTGCCTGTTCACGACGGAGTCTCCTGATGGCCTGGGGGCGGGTGCCGAGGATCGGCGGCAGTCCGGCACGATATGAGGGCTGGGCCCGGTCCCGCCCAATGTCAGCCGGAGCAGCTCACCGGCCATCAGATCACGAAACGTCAGATATGTTCCGTTTTCTGGGCTGCTGGAAATGCCGCGCCGGGCCTCACCCGTCACCCCACTCCGGTCCGGGGCCGGCGAGTTGCTGGAGTTTTGTCGGTGGTGAGTTCGGCGTCGCCTCGACGCGGTCCTGGGGTGGTGCGAGCGGCTGTCATCTCCCCGCTACGCACCCCGTACGCCCGGCGCCGGGCCCGCAGCCCTCTCAGGAGCGTGCGTCGGCCTCGTAGGAGCCGTACTGAGGCAGTCCGGTCGACTCGTACACCTGGGCCACCACTCCGCTCGGGGTCGTCTCGCTGCTCAGCAGACGCAGCCCGGCCTGAACGCCGTTGTCAGGGAACAGCCGCCGGCCGCTGCCCACAACCACTGGCGCGACCATCAGACGCACCTCATCGATCAGACCGTCGGCCAGCAGCGACGCAGCGAGGCAGGCACTGCCATGGATCTGCAGTTCCCCTCCGGGCTGCTGTTTCAACTCCGCGACCCGGGCCGCCACGTCCCCGGAGAGGATCGTGGTCGGCTCCCAGTCGGCCTCGGTCAGGCTTCGTGAGGCCACGTACTTCGGCAAGCCGTTGAGCCTCGCGGCGATCGGGTCGTCCGGGTTGTTCATCTTTGGCCAGTCACGCGCGAAGTTGTCATAGGTACGGCGCCCGAACAGGAACGCGTCCACGTCGCCGATCCAACCCGTGACGATCCGCATGAACGCGTCATCGAGGTGCGGAACCAGCCAGCCACCCCGGGTGAACCCGTCGCTGGTGTCCTCCTCCGGGGACCCGGGACCCTGCGCCACCCCGTCCAGCGACAGGAACTCCTGCAGAACCAACTTCACAGTGCACTGCCCTTCCTCAGCCCCGAGGCGCCTGCCACCCCGGCCCAGTGGGGACCGACCGCTCCACGAGAACTCATCGGTTGGAGTCACCTCGGTTCGGTTGCCACTCATCAGAGCTGATCAACCCGCGCTGGGGCGTGGAGACACGCACTGAGTACGTCGGTCGCGCGGAAGGCGCGGCCCTTCACCTGAGGTGACTCCCGCGATGTGGACACGGCAGGTTTCAAGCTGCGCGTGTGAGTCCACGTTCGCTCTGGTGTTGTTGTTCGAACTCGACGGGCGAGAGGTGGCCGAGGGCGCTGTGGCGTCGGCGGGCGTTGTCGTACGTCAGCACTGGAAGACCTCCTGCCTCGCCTGGTGCATCGTAGAGAACAAAGATCATCCCGTCGACGTTGCCGGACTCGGTGTTCACTCATTCCGGTTGATTGGTGCGGACCCGGCCGGCCTGCCCGTGCCCGTGCGCCATTGTCGCCACCGGAGCGGCTTGCTCCCGTGGCCGATGTCGCTACGGCAGGACCGGCCCGACAAGGCAACGCAGGGAACCTCATATGACCAGCGCAGTCACCGGAACGTCCGAGATCGTCCGGCTCATGACAACCCACACTTCGGAACGGGACCTGCAGTGGCTCAAGGATGGCCTGCAGGCGGCCGTCGCACTGGAACTGTCGACGCTCCCGCCCTACTTGTGCGGCTACTGGTCGGTCAAGTCATCGTCGTCCGACGCCGCTCGGCTCATTTCCCATATCGCGGTCGACGAGATGTTCCACATGGGTCTGGTCTCCAACATGCTCACCGCGATCGGCGGTACGCCGCGCATCGTCGAGGCCGCGACGAATATCTCCTATCCCGGTGAACTCCCGGGCGGGGTGAGGCCCCAGCTGAGCGTGTACCTGTCCGGCCTCACCAAGAACTACGTGAAGGAGGTGTTCATGGAGATCGAGATGCCGGAACACCCCCTGGCTTTCACCAGCGAGGGTGTGCCGACGATCGGAGCGTTCTACGACGCTCTCCTGGACGCCTTCAAGGACGTCAATCCGACCATCGATCCCGCCAGGCAGTTGACCAGCAACGTCGGTGCGGCGAACAAGCTCGTGCCGATGGCCGACCTCGGCGTCATCGAGGAGAGCATCGCCCTGATCAAGGAACAGGGGGAAGGCACAGCGGATTCACCGAGCGGCGGGGACGCCCCGGCCCACTACTACCGCTTCGGCGAGCTCTACCACGGTCATAAGCTGCGGTGGACGGGCACCGACTGGAAGTTCGACGGCGACCCCGTCGCGTTCCCCGATGCGTATCCGATGGGCCGGCTCACGGCCGCCTCATGGCCGGACCCCACTCCGGACGTGGCCGCACTGCTCACGACGTTCAACCAGACCTACACCGCCATGCTCGGACACCTCGACAAGGCGTGGGAGACAGGGTCCGCCTCCGAGCTGGGTGCGTCGGTCGGCACGATGTACCAGCTCGCTTCCCCCGCGCGTTCACTCATGCAGATGCCGCTGCCGGACAGCGACGGCACGCAGACCTACGGACCAGAGTTCCTCGTCGTGCCGACCTGAATCGACCCGGCGGGTACGCCCGTTGATCCGACAGACCCGATGTCGGCTCCGCCCGTCGACGCGACCCGAACGTGATCGGCATTTCGCGTTCGGCGGAGGTGGGAGCGGCCTTCGCTCTGGTCCTGTGCTCGGGCACGAAGGCATAGGACCAGGGCGAAGGCCCGTGGGGGTGTGGTGGTGAATCAGGGCGCCCCGGTGGTACCGGGCCCCTCGGGCCGACCGGCGGTGTGGTCCGCGCTCTCCGACGGGTGGCGTGGCCTCCGCCCTACTTTCCGAGGGCGTGTCCGAGCGCTTCGTCGAGCAGCTCCCGCAGAGCCGAGGAGTTCGGCGCGACGGCGGTGGCGAGGAGTGCCGGGCCGCCGGCCAGCGGTGCGAGGACGGCAGCCCCGTCCTTGGTCCCGTCGCCGAGCAGGACAGGGCCACGGCTGACGTCCAGCGCTGGATCCACCAGAAGAAGTTGGCCGACCGCGCGGTGTCCGCTCAGGACCGCGGGACTGTCCCATCCGGGCTCCGGGTCCCCGTAGGCGGTGCACTGGTCGAGCAGCGGGCGGCCCGCGTGGTGGACCCGGATGCGGCTGACGAGGTGGCCCGGCTTCTCGTCGGCCCTGCCCAGGAGTTGTTCCTCCCGCAGCAGCAGTCGTGAGGTGGCGGCGAGGTTCACGGTGCAGGTCTGACGCAGGTTGCTGCCGGCGGCGCTGATCAACGGCTGTGGCAGCCAACGCAGGCGGGCGTGCTCCCCGGCGGTCAGTCGTATGTCGTAGGTGGCCGGGGCGCTGGTGGGGCCGCGCAGCGCGAGCGTGGCGGCGGCCGTGGTGACTTCCAGTTCGGCCCGGTCTTCGGCGGTGATGTCGATGGCGAGCCGGTCGCCGCCGAGCGGGGCGCTCATCGCACCGATGATTCCCACCGTCGCGCCCCTGCCGCCGGCGCGCATACGTCGAAGATGGAACGGGCCGTCGCTGCGAAGTTGCGGGAGCGTGGTGACACGTCCGTTGTACGTCGCGCGGATCCGGGCGGTGGCACGCACGCCGTCCGGGTGTCCGGAGGGTTCGCCGATGCCGGACACGGGGGTGGCGGGTCCGGGCGAATCCCCGCGGGTGGCGAGTCGGACAGGGGTGCTCACGCTGCTGCCTCCGTACGCCACCGGGCGAGGTGGCCGGTGACCCAGTCGGCGATCTCGCGGATGCCGTTGTCGGAGGTGAGGCTGGTGAAGATGACGGGAAGGTCGCCGCGTTGCCGTTTGGCGTCGGCGGCCATGGCGGCGAGGTCGGCGCCGACGTACGGGGCGAGGTCGGTCTTGTTGACGACGAGGAGGTCGGCGTTGGTGATGCCGGGGCCTCCCTTGCGGGGGATGTCGTCACCGCTGGAGACGTCGATGATGAAGATCTGCACGTCGACGAGGCCCTTGGAAAAGGTGGCGGTGAGGTTGTCGCCGCCGGACTCGACGAGCACGAGGTCGAGGGGGTGCAGACTCTCGTCGAAGTGCTCGACTGCCTCCAGGTTGGCGGAGATGTCGTCCCGGATCGCGGTGTGCGGGCAGGCTCCGGTCTCTACGGCGGTGATCCGTTCCGGCGGAAGTACGGCCTCGCGCAGGAGGAACTCGGCGTCCTCGCGGGTGTAGATGTCATTGGTGACGACGGCGAGGGAGAGCTTGTCGCGCAGGGCGCGGCAGAGCGCGGCGACACTGGCGGTCTTACCGGAGCCGACGGGACCGCCCAGGCCGACGCGGAAGGCGCGGGGGCTGCCGTCCGCGCGCAGCGGCTCGGCACTGTAGGTGTGGTGGTGGGGCACGGTCACGGGGTGATCGAGGTGCATGGAAACTCCAGCGGGGGATAGATGGGTCAGGAGGCGAAGAGCCGCACGGTCCAGGCGGCGTGCTGCTCCGCGGTGATGTCCAGCAGTGGGGCGGACGCCGACGGCAGGGCGTCAAGGCCCTCGGCCGCCGCCCGGCCCCCCGCGTCGGCGGCGGCAGCGGCGACGGTGTCGATCTCCGCACTGAGGTGCACCAGCAGCCGCGACGCGTCGAGTGGGTTGAGGCTGAGCAGGCGCACCGCAGCGGTGGCCGGGCCGCCGACGCTCTCGTACGCCGTGGCAAGAGCGGTCTCCACCGGGGTGAGCCCGGCGGACCGGGCGGCGAGGCCCTGGACGACGCATTGGTGGGTGCCCTGGGGGAACTCGGCGGCCAGGCGGTCGAGTTCAGCGGACGGGAAGGTGGCGCGCGCCGCGCGCATCATCTGCCGCCCGAGCCTGCGGGCAACGGCCCGCAGCGCGGGGACGGGGGTGCGCGCGTCGGCGGCGTCGTCCAGCCCCAGCGGGTCGCATCCGGCGGCGGCCGCGGCGGCGAGGCCCGCTGTGGTCAGACCGGTGGTGTGCAGGCGCCCGCGACAGAAGGCTTCGAGGCTGTCGATGTCGTGTACGGCAGTGTGGGCGATCGCGGATTCGACGCCGCCGGAGTGGGCGTACCCGCCGGCGGGGAAGCGGCCGTCGGCCAGCAGGAGCAGTGCGGCTCGGCTCATGGCGAGCGGCTGCCTTTCGCAGGGTCGGATGGTGTGGGCTGTGACCCGGGCGGGGTACCCGCCCGGGCCGCAGCGGCGGTGACGGCGTTCGGCAGGGCAGGGTACGGCCCGGTCAGAAGAGGAAGTACCGCTGTGCCATGGGTACTTCACTGACGTAGGCGCGTGGCACGGTCGCTCCGTTGAGTTCCGTGCGGGCGTCCCCCGTGGTCGCACCGCCGATGGTGACCTCGAAGCTGTTGTGGTCGACCTCAAGGCTCTCCGGCACCGTGTCGTTCAGCTTCATGTCGGCCTTGGTGACGCCTCGGGTGTTGGTGATCTCCACGAATTTCTTGTCGAGGCCGAGGCCCGTCGGATAGGACCCGTCGGTGGCCGAGCCTCCGCCGTTGTTGAGACGGTCGGCTACTTCCTTGTCGGCCACGAAGTTGACCGAGTTGCTTCGGGTGGCACGGCCGGTGGCCCCCCAGACCTCCCGGGGCAGGAAGGGCTGCGGCGTCGTGATCGAGGCGTTGGCGTCGCCCACCTGCGCGTACGCGAGCTGCCCGCCCTTGAGGACCATGTGCATCTTGACGCCGAAGAACTTCGGCTCCCACAGCACCAGGTCGGCGATCTTGCCGATCTCCACGGAACCGACATACCCGTCGACGCCGTGCGTGATCGCCGGGTTGATCGTGTACTTGGCAACGTAGCGGCGCGCCCGGTAGTTGTCGTTCGGGACCAGCCGGTCCGTGTTGTACGAGTGGTCCGTGTCGTCGGCGATCGGGCGGACCTTCGCGCGCTCAAGGTCCTCCGGCAGAGGGCCGTAGCGGCACTTCATGACATGCGCGGTCTGCCAGGTGCGCATGATCATCTCGCCGATGCGTCCCATCGCCTGGGCATCGGAGGACATCATCGAGATGGCGCCCATGTCGTGGAGAAGGTCCTCCGCGGCCATGGTGGACGGCCGGATGCGGGAGTCGGCGAAGGCCATGTCCGCCGGAATATCCGGGTTGAGGTGGTGACACACCACCATCATGTCGATGTGCTCCTTCACGGTGTTCACCGTGAAGGGGCGGGTCGGGTTGGTCGAAGCGGGCAGGACGTTGTCCTCCTTGACCAGCTCGATCATGTCCGGTGCGTGGCCACCGCCGGCGCCCTCGACATGAAAGATGTGAACCGAGCGCTTCTTCCCGTCCTTCGAGAAAGCGCTTCGGGTGCTTTCCAGGAATCCGGATTCGTTCAGCGAGTCGGCGTGCAGGGCCAACTGCACCCCGCGGGCCTCACACACGTTCAGTGCCGTGTCGATCACCGCGGGAGAAGCGCCCCAGTCCTCGTGGACCTTCAACCCGATGACACCGGCGTCCACCTGTTCCAGGAGAGCATCCTCGTTCACCGTGCTGCCCTTGCCCAGCAGGCCGATGTTGACCGGGTACTCGTCCAGGCTTTCGAAAGCCCGGGTGATGTGCCACGCACCCGGGGTCACAGTGGTGGCCGTGCTGCCCTCGGCGGGACCGGTGCCGCCCCCGATGAGCGTGGTCACGCCCGAGGCAAGAGCCTCGTGGATCTGCTCCGGACAGATGAAATGGACGTGGGTGTCCACGCCCCCCGCGGTGAGGATCCGCCCATTGCCGGAAATGACCTCGGTACTCGGGCCCACTACGAAGTTCGTCGGTTCCGGCAGCCCCCGGTCCTGGACCGCTCCCTGCCCCTGCCCCTCGTGACTGTCCGGGGCACGACGGTTCGGCATCTCGAATTCGAGGATCGGGTCCATCGTCCCGGGGTTGTACGCCTTGCCGATCGCGGCGATCCTGCCGTCGCGGATGCCGACGTCGGCCTTCACCACCCCCCACCAGTCGAGGATCAGCGCACCCGTGATGACCGTGTCCACGGGCTTACGGCCCTCAGGGTCTTTGTCCCTGGCGATGTGCGACATGCCCATCGACTCACGGATGACCTTTCCGCCGCCGAAGATCATCTCGTTGCCGCTGTGCTGCGGACCGCCGCTCCAGTCGGCCTCGATCTCGATCGTCAGAGCGGTGTCGGCCAAGCGGACGCGGTCCTTGGTGGTGGGCCCGTACAGAGCGGTGTAATCGGCCCGCTTCAGTATGTTGCCCGGCGTCGAGTCCTCCCGCACGTTCGCCGACCCGCCGCTCGACGTGGTGCTTGAGTTGTCACTCATCGGTGCGTCACCCCGCGCAGTCCCTCGACCTGTCGATCTCCCTGGATCTCCACCAGTTCGACACAGCACACGTCGCCCGGCTCGAAGCGCACGGACGTGCCCGCGGCGATGTTGAGCCGACGCATCCGCGCAGCCCCGCAGTCCTTGAGCTCCTGTGGCGGCTTCAGCTCCGGACCGGCAGGCACTTCGACCTTGAGGACCTTCAGTCCCGGGTTGACGTCGGGGAAGTGATAGTGGGAACCGACCTGGATGGGGCGGTCGGACATGTTCCGCACCTTGATCCTTGTCCTGCCGCCACTGATCTCGCTACCGTCCGGCAGCTCGACGGCCTCTTCCTGGAGGTCTGCGTTGAACGTGATCGCCTCGTGCCAGGACGCCGTGTCCTGGCACTTGTCACAGCACGACGACGAGTCTTTGCCGTTGCCGGCGCAATCGACCGGGCAGCCCGGCTCCCGCGGCGGCTGGGGGTGTTCGACCCTGCCCGGGTAGACCTCGGGCTCCTCCGCGGCCTCCGGGAAGGGGTCGTGGATGGTGACCAGCTTGGTGCCGTCCGGGAACGTGGCCTCCACCTGCACGTTCTTGATCATCTCCGGGACGCCGTCCATCACCTCATCACGGCTGAACAGCTGCCGGCCCGAGTCCATGATGTCGCTGACCGTCTTGCCGGCCCGCGCCTGCTCAAAGACGTACACGGTCAACAGGGCCATGACTTCCGGATAGTTGAGGAGCAGCCCGCTCTCGCGGCGCCTGCGCGCCACGTCGGCCGCCACATGGATCAGCAAGCGCTCCTGCTCGTGCGGAGTTAAATGCACAATGAGTCGATTCTCTTGTTCGGACAGTACGTGCGGCCGGGCATACCAGGAACACGGTGTACGCCCCTGCATGGCGCCGGGCGCTCGCTGATCATTGGCGGAAGACGCTGGCGGAGTGCTCCAGAGCACGGATCACGTACACGATCGAGTGAAATGCGAGCAGCGGCTTGCGCGGCCGTTGTCAGCCGTGAGACGAGGGCGGGCCAGAGATCCCGAACTGCTCCTCCGTATAAGGCCGTTCAGCGTTCGGTCGCGCGCCGGGTGTCACGTCCGTCCACCCGGGAGCTCGGCGAGAACGGGGCGCGGTCTCTCTTGGTGGGCCAGTCGTGTTGACTTCTGATGTTGACTATGAAGTGGAGCTTCACGAGAGGCGGGGTCCCTGTTGCGTCAGGGCTGTGTGACCGTTGTCTGCCGACGGTTTCGTGTTCTCGTGTCCTGCTGGTTCGACGGCTTGTCGTGGCCGCTGTCCCGCCCACGCGCTGCGCGGTTCCGTGTCCGGGACGGGCGATCCTCGTTGAAGTCGGCATGATCAAGAATTCCCGCCGATTCGTGGCGCCCGCCGTTGTCGCGACGGCCTTCGTGCTGTCCCATGGTGCTTTTTCGGCCTCCGCGGCCGAGCCCGGGGTGGAACTGCACTGCTCAGGCCCGGACCTCAACGGTGTGGTGGCTGTTGACTGTGCACCCGCTACGAAGGAGAAGCCGGCGAACCAGGACTGCAAGTCCCTGAAAAACTCCGACGACCCCGCGGTTGCCGGTCTTCTCGGCCTGCTCGGCGTCACTGTCTCCCCGGATACCGGCATCGGGGTGACCTGTCTGCCGCACAAGCCCGCATAAGGCAAGTCACCGCGTACTGACCCGGGCGGCCGGTTCGTCTGTCCGCCCGGCCGGGGCCGCTCGAAGAACCCGGCAACCGGCCTCAACCTCCCTGCGAAGCCTGGGCTGTTCGAGGCTCGGAGACGTCCGGCCACGGCGTACCCGTAGCGCCGTTCTGTGACGCCCGCCGCTGGCGGCAGGCCCTCTGAAGCCCCCGCGGCCTGGGAGAGCGGTGCCTGTGAGCTGCTCGCCACACACTCACCGGCTTGTGCGGCTGCTCACCGTGCACGCGTCACGGCGTCGGTGAGCGTCACTCACCACCCCCGGCCTCGGCGGCCGCGTACGGCTCCGGGAGCCGACCAAGTGGACTCCGGGTGCGATGTCGGGCCGGGTTCGTCTATCCGTGTGTTCTCTGCCGCGTGGCCGTCCTGCCTGATACGGGGCAGCAGCGTCACGTCACGACAATCCTCCCATCAACCCGACAACTCTGGCAGGGATGACCATCAACCGTAGATTTCGCATTCGCAGCTGAATTACTGTCCTCGGTGCTGTTCTGGTCGCGGCTGCCATCGGCGCGTCGCCGACGGGGGCCGGTTCAGCGCTGCGGGACTGTTTCGACAGGGCGCGGGAGCCGTACACCTCGGTCGTCGACAGTCATCTCCACACGCGCCCGTTCGGCGGTGCGGAGATTCCGTTCGAGGAACTCAACGGCTACCTGGACAAGAGCGGTGTCCGTTACGCGAGTATGTACGGCATCGGCCAGATCCTGCCCGCGGACTCGGGATGCACGTACTGCGTGGACTGCCCTGGCGCTCCTGTCACGCCGAGCATGAAGAACGACTTCGCCAACGCGGCCACCTACGTGGGAGCGAAGCCTCTCACTCCTGAATTGACGCCCTCCATGACGTTCATGGACCTGAATCGCCCGAAACCATTCCGAGTGGAATTTCTCTCCTCGACCGGGAGTTCCCGGGGGTGTTCCGGTGGGCAGGGGAGGTCAACCTTGTCAAGCAGGCACTGTTTTCCCATCAGCACAGGCCGGCGACGAGTGAGAACATCAGGAACTGGGCGCCCTTCATGAAGGTGCTGCGGGACCGTGGGATGCCGATCGCCATTCACGCGGATCTCGGCAGCGATGCGCAGCACACGAAGTACCTTCAGCTGATGGAGGAGACACTCCGTCACTATCCCCAGAACAAGATCGTCTGGGCGCACATGGGCCTGTCGAAGGAGCTCTCCACAATGGATCCCGACCAGCACATCGGGATCATGGAAAGGCTTCTGGACGCATACCCCCGGCTCACCTTGGACATCGGCTGGCGGGTGCTGGAGGACCAGTACTTCAGCAGGCCCGGAGGACGGCAGAAGTACGCCGCATTCCTCGACCGATACCCCGACAGAGCCATCCCGGGAACCGACTTCGTGGCGTCCTTGAACAAGAACTACGCGGTGTACGAAGAGGAGCTTGAGGCCACCAGTCGCAGCAATCAGTCCCTCGGAGACGAAGCATTTCGTGGTATCGCACTCGGCCAGAACCACTTCCGGCTGCTCGGTATGAAAAAGACGGCCCCCAAGGTGTGCAAGGCGGACTGAGCCCCTGTTACGGACGCCGGAAGGTCCTCGGCCGCCCGGTCGCCTCCGTTGATCGTGGGTGGGGGCAGCGGTTCCCGGCCCGGTCCCGCTCTCCCAGGCGCGGCGCGTGGTCCCGTTCTACGGTGGTGTGCAGAGGTATTCCTGATTCTCTTCGTGTAGCGGGAGTGATCGTGGTCGACAAGAACGAGAACGCGTTGGACAAGCTCAAGGGCAAGGCGAAGGAAGTGACCGGCAAAGCGACCGGTGACAAGAGCAAGGAGACCGAGGGCAAGACGGACCAGGTCAAGGCCGACGCCAAGAAGAAGGCCGATGACCTGGGCAACCGTGTCGAAGGTGCGGTGGAGTCGCTCAAGCGCGACGACAAGGACTGACGCCCTGCCGCGCGTGCCCCGCCGTTTCGGCGGAGCCGGTCCTTGCGTACGACCAGCCCCAAGGGGAGACCGGCACCTGCACCGGCTTGGCCACGCTCTCGTGGTCGAGGCCCCTGCCTGGTCGGGCCACCTGAAGGTCGCACCCGGGGTCGTCGCGGCGGAGGACTGGGACGAAGCGGTCCTCGCCGCGGCCTCCCGCACGTTTGCGCTGGAGGCCGTCGACAACCTCGCCCAGCAGTACGACTGCGCGGCATCGTACGAGCCCGTGATCCGCAGAGGCCGGTTCGGAGAAGGGACCACCCGCCCCGCCTGCCTTCACCGCGGCGGGCCGAGGGCGGCTCCGCGGGGGCCATGCCCCAGCCCGCAGTCCCCGGAGTCGGCCGTACTGGCGCACGCCCGCAGCGGCCACCGGCCGGAGCGCGGAGGCGGGCAGGTTCCCTAGCCGCTCGTCGGTGTGTCGGTTGATCCTGCCCTGTCCGCCGGAAGATCCTTCATCAGGGGATCGTCGGCGACAGAAGGATGCCTCGGTGAACTGGAGAAGGCACCGTGCGGGCTGTTCCTCCCGCGTGGCGATGACCGCAGCCGCGATGGCCGTGTGTGCCCTGATGGGGCTCGCCTGTTCGCCCGTGCCCGGTTCGGTTTCCGGTCCGGGCACCACGGCTGTCCCGTCCCGGCAGGCCGCCCAGTCGAAAGACCCCCAGCCGTGCCGTGGCACTCTGGTGGGCGTCGCGCACCCCGATGACGACCTGTTCTTCCTGAATCCGGAGATCAGGCGGACCATCCGCGCCGGATGCCCGGTCGACACGGTCTACCTGACCGCAGGTGACGCAGGCATGAAGAACCGCCTCAAGGCGCTGGAGTACGTGGACCGCAGGGAGTACGGGGTCCGGGCGGCCTATGCGCATATGGCGGAGGCCGCCAACCGATGGGAACGGGCGGATGTGTCGGCGGACGGCGTCCGCACGAGGTCCTACCGGCTCGCGGACGATGCCCGGGACGCTAATGTACGGCTGACCTTCGTGGACCTCCACGACGGTCTCCCGCAGGGCCAGGAGCCGGACAGTCTCCTCAGGCTGTTCGACGGGCGGAGGAAGAGCATCGAGCCGTTTCAGAACACCAAGAGCTACACGGAGGACCGGCTGCTCCAAGTGGTGTCCGCACTGGTCCGGCTGAGCCGGGCAACACGCATCCTGACGATGGACCACGACAACGCGTCGTTCGCCTTCGGGCTCGGCGGCGGTGTCGATCACAGTGACCACGGCATCGGCGCCCGGTATTTCCGAAGGGTGGGCTACGCGCTCGGCGTTCCCGTGTCGTCCTACCTCGGCTACACCATGTCTCCGCTCAAGGAGAATCTCAGCCCCGGAGCGTCGGCCGAGAAGGACGATGTAGCGCGTTGGTATCTCGCCCACCGGAAGTGCCGGGCCACCGGGACATGCGCAAACGTCACTGCCTTCGCGGGCCCTCTCCAGAAGGACTGGAGTCTGTGGATCCACCGGCAGTACCAGCAGATTCACCGGGCTCCGCGCGCAGGGGAGATCCTCGGAGACATCGGACGGACCACGCTCTTCACCGGAAGGGATCCGGCACAGTGCCTCCACGCGGCCACAGGGCCGGCGAACGCCGGTACGGTCGGCATCCTCGGCTGTGACGGATCCGCCGCGCAGAAATGGGACGTGGGGCACGACAGCACGATCAGGCCCCGGCTCGACCGCGACTCCTGTCTGACCGCGTACGCGTCGGCTGTCGGGCTGGAGCCGTGCGAGCACGGTCGCCGGAGCCAGAAGTGGAACCGTGAGCCGTGGAAGAGCACCACCTGGAAACGTACTGCCTGGCGGATCTCCGCAAGTGGTGGTCGCTGCCTGTACCAGGACGACCGCGAACTCCCCGCCCGCTCGGACAGCCGCGACCGGCAGAGCCCCGAACTGAGGCTCTCCGACTGCGGCACGCAGCCCCGGCCCGAACTCTACTGGCGCTGGGGCGGCTGAGGGCCCGGACACCACCCGGCCCACCCGCCCGGCCCACCGCCCTGCCGGTACTTGCGGAAACCGCCGCTACGGCGGCGGCCCAAGGCGGCCCAAGGCGGCTCATGGCCGTCTCGTACACCCTGCCGCCGCCTCGTGAATCCGCCTCAGGGCCGGGGCTCCAGTCAGCGCCGCCACGAATACCGCGACCGCCCGCCGCTGGAGACCTTCCCGGGGGTCGGTTGAACAGCCGGGCGAAGCCCCACCAATGGCAGGTCGGCAATGCCACCGTTCAACGGCGGGACTCCAGGTGCCCGCGATGCAGCCACTTCGGCAGTCCGGGGGCTTCCAGGAACCCCTCGGCGCGGGCGCTGGCGATACCGATCCGCAGCAGGTCGGTGCTCTGGGCGTACAGCAGGAAGCGGGGCTCCCAGATGGGCCGGTACTTGGCGTTGGCGCGGTAGAGCGACTCGATCTGCCACCAACGGGAGAAGAAGGTCAGCAGCGAGCGCCACAGCCGCAGCACCGGACCCGCGCCGATCCGGGAGCCGCGTTCGAAGACCGCGCGGAACATCGCGAAGTTCAGCGAGACCTGGGTGATGCCGAGGTCGCCCGCGCGCCGGATCAACTCCAGCACCATGAACTCGAACAGTCCGTTGTCCGAGTTCCGGTCACGCCGCATCAGGTCCAGGGAGAGCCCGTCGCCACCCCATGGAACGAAGTTCAGCAGGGCACGCGGCTGTCCGTCGGCATCACGGCAGACAAGCATCACGCAGCGCCCGTCCTGCGGGTCGCCGAGACGGCCCAGCGCCATGGAGAAGCCGCGTTCCGTCGCCCCGTCGCGCCAGTCGTCGGCCAGTTCGGTCATCTGCGCCATCTCGTCCGGCGGCAGGTCCTCGTGACGGCTGAGGCGAACGGTGTACCCGGCGCGTTCGACACGGTGGTGCGCCTGGCGGACACTCCGTATGGCTCGGCCCTCAAGAGTGAACTCACCCGTGTCGACGATTGCCTCGTCGCCCAATTCCAGGGCGTTGAGGCCGTGGCGGGCGTAGACGATGCCACCCTCCTCACTCGCCCCGATCACGGAAGGTGTCCAGCCGTGTGCGCGGGCCTGGGCCAGCCAGCGGTCGATCGCTCCCGGCCAAGCCTCCGGGTCGCCGATCGGATCGCCGGAAGCGAGCGAGACCCCGCTGACCACTCGGTAGGTGACGGCTGATTTGCCCGAAGGCGACCAGATGACGCTTTTGTCGCGGCGCAGGGCGAAGTAGCCGAGCGAGTCCCGGTCGCCGTGACGTTCGAGCAGTGCACGCATGTTTCGCTCGTCCTCCTCGGTCAGCGGGTCGACGGCGCGACGGGACCTGAAAGCCGCGTACAGGACCAGCAGGATCAGTGCCGTGCTCATCAGGTTGATGAGCACATTGGCCCAGCCGGGGGTGACGATCCCCTCGAAGTGGGCATCGTCGTAGGTAAGCGAGAACATGCGGAGCACGCCGTAGTGCCAGCGTTCCGGGAAGGCGGAGCGTCTGGGGTCCGGGTCGGTGTTGCTCACGGAGACCATCGTGGCGGCGAGCAGGGAGCCCACGGCCAGCCCGCCCACACCTACCGCGACCGCCAGTTTCGGATTGGCACGATCGCCCTTCGCGTGGAACTCGCGCCGTCCGGCGAGCAGGGCGACGACGAAGAGCCCGGTCAGGACGACCGCGACCCAGTTCTGGGCGTGCTGCCGGTACACCGGCAACCCCAGGGCGAGTGCGGTCAGCACCAGCGTCAGCCCGGACACGGCGAGATTGAGCAACCAGGCCGCGCGCTTACGCCGCCGCATGGTGATCGCCAGAAACAGGGACAGAGCACCCGAGGAGAACCCGGCGGTCAGCAGATAGGGCGTGAAGTACTCGCCGCCACTGTGCCGCCGGATGTCGTTTCCGAAGGAGACCCACACGGCGCTGAGGAAGTTGAGGAAGGCGACGACACGCAGATACCAGACCGCGAACGCATACGAACGCCGTGGCCACTCGCTGCGATCCGCACCCGGCTCCGGACTCGGTCGAACGCGTCCCATGTCGGCGACCCTAGAGGGCGCGGTGCGCGGAGACGCGCTCCGTCGGCGCGGTGAACGGGTGGACCTGCCCTTCAGTTCGGCAGACCCTCGCTCCGGCGCTCGGTGAGCATGGTCGTGAAGGCGGACGTGCCTGGTGAGTGCTTTGGTTTCGGGGCAGTTGGCCCGGATGGGCCTCAAGTGCAGCTGTGCGGTCCCGGAGGGGTTTCCGGACGGAGGACAACCCGTCCGGCGACGGCCCGGGGCGATGGCGGACAAGCTGTCACGGGCCGTGGCGAGGTGCGCTGCCGCCGGAGCGAGGTGCGAACAGGCTGGCAGCTGCCGCGTCGGGTGCCCCCGACACCGGCCACGGTGGGGCAAGTCCCTGTGGCTGACGTCCGGTCAGTCGCTCTGCGCTTCGCCCTGGGCGATCTCCACGTGGTGATGCAGGCTCACGAGCCCGGCGGCGGCTCCCGCGCCGGTCGTGGCCGAGCAGGCGAGCAGCAGGCAAGCCGCCGCGAGGGCCGGCCCGTGACGGGTGGCCGCCAGCTGGAGCAGGGCTCTTACGCGCTGAGGTACGGGGCCGCCTGCGGCTTCTGTGGCCCGGGTTCCCGGGGAGGGCGTTGGCGTTGGCGTCGGCTTCGGGGCGGTCCAGGGCGCCGAGGTGTCCCGCCGAGGACGCGTTCCGCAGCCGCGCGTGCGCGGCGCGGTACGGGCGGAGCTGACGCAGCGCCGACCGGGTCACGGCGAACGTGCAGGCGGACAGCGCGCCGACCGCGAGCGCGGTCACCGGATAGGCGATCGTGACCGGTGCCACGTACAGGGGCGGATCAGGTGGCCGAGGGCGGGCCAGGGCGGACACGGCGAGCGTGCCGGCGAGGAGCGTCGCCGAGTGCCGCCGGCCGGCCGCCAGTACGTACGCTGTCGTGGTGAGCGCCCACAGCGCGGCCGCGGGTCGTAGGCGGGGAGCGGCCTACCGTACGAGCACCGGCGCCGCGAACGGAATCAGCGGCGGCATGAGCGGCGCGGCGATCACCGCACGCCACCGTCCTCCAGGAGATCGCGCAGTATGCGCTCGTCCTCGGGTCCCAGGTCGGAGACGAACCGGGCCAGCACGGTCCGGCGGTCGTCGTCCTTGTCGAGCTCGTGGTGCATGCGCCGGGCGGTCAGGCCGTGGGCGTCCTGGACGGGGAAGTACGCGAATCCGCGACCGGAGCGTTCCCGGCCGACCGTCCCCTTCTGAAAGAGCCGGGACAGGATCGTCGTCACCGTCGTCCGGGCCAGCTCCACCGTCAGACCGCGCTGTACCTGTCCGGCGGTCCGGGGGCCGTCCGCCGCCCACAGCGCCGCGAGCACGCTCGCCTCCAGCTCCCCGGCCCCTCTGCGCTCGGCAGCACCCTCCGCCATCGCGGTCCCCTCATCTCCTGATCGTCTACAGTTCCGTAGACCGTCTACGTGATGGTAGTCGACCAGTTGTTCCATTCGGCCGCCCCTGCCCGCATTCAGTGAGCGGCCACTCGCTCATGGCCGTATCCCTCCATGCCGGGTCCCCACTCGCGCTCCTTCGGTGTCCTGGGTGTCGCGGTGGTGGTGTTCGCCGGGACCGGACCGCTGGTCGGCCGCTTCCTGCCAGGCGACTTCCTCGGGCACGTCAACGCGTGAACGGGCGCCCGGACGGAGGAACCGTCCGGGCGCCCGTCCACAGTGATCAGCGGCGCAGGTTGAGACGGTGCACGCCGCCGTCGACGGTGCCGACGTAGAGTGTGCGGCCGTCGGGGCTCGCGGCCAGTTTGGTGGTATCGGTGTTCTGCAGGCCGGTGGAGATGTTGTGCCAGCTCCGACCGTCGTCGGTGCTGCGCAGGACGCCGCGGCCGCCCTGCGGGAGGCCGCTGGCCCTGGAGCTGGTGGTGGCCGCGTAGAACGTGCCCTTGACCCGGAGCAGATCGGAGACATGGATCGCGAGAGCGCCGGTGTCCGCGGTGCGGAAGGTCCGGCCGCCGTCGGAGCTGACACGGACTCTCTCGCCGCCGATGACGAGACGCCGTCCGTCGAGGTCGATCGCGGTCACCGGGCCGTCGGCGACCTTGGTGACCGTGACCCCGCCGTCGTCGGACCGGTAGAGACCGGCGGTATTGCCGAGCCACAGGCGCAGCGGGTTCGCGGGGTCACCCGCGATGGTGTCGAAGGAGCGCTCGTGGTAGAGGTTCTTCCACGTCGCGCCGCCGTCGCTGGTGGCGAACAGCCCACGGCCCAGAAGGCTTTGGAAGCTGACCATGATCCGGTTCGGGTCGGCGGGGTGGACCAGGAGCGCGGTCGGCACCTCCGCCGAACTGCCCCTCTCCTCCCAGGTGGAACCGCCGTCGCCGCTGCGCTCGACGACGAACGCGCCGAACCCGGTGCGCCGGACCTTCCAGACCACCTTCGGATCCTTGGCCGACACCGCGAGCTGCGGGACGCCGACGCCCCGACTGCCCTCGCCGCCCGACCGGCCCCACTCCGGGCTCGCGACGGGAAGTGCGGTGCGGTAGACCGCGCTCTCGGTGGCGGCGAGCAGATGGCCGTCACTGACAGCGAGATCGTTGACGGTCAGTCCCTGGACGCCGATGCGTCGGTATCCGGTGCCGTTCGCGGCACCCCGGTAGAGACCGTCCTGCTCGCTGGAGACGGTGACGGAACCGTCGGCCCAGCGGTCGTAGTCCATCGGCACCGCCGCCCGGGACGGTGCGGCGACCTCGGTCCATGTCCGCCCGTGGTCGCGGCTGAGACGGCCCTTGCCGGTCAACGTGCTCAGGTACAGGTCGTCACCCGAGATGGTCAGGTGGAGGCCGCCTTCCGTCATGGACAGCAGGGTGGTCCAGGTCTTCCCGCTGTCACGGGAACCGACAACTCCCCGGCCCGGGACATACACCGCCACGACCGAGGAGTCGGCGGCCAGCCCGCCGACGGTTCCGTCGGCCGCGTCGAAGAGCGGCCGCGCCTCGCCGGGGTTGCCCGAGCCGATGCCCGAGCGGGCCCAGACACCGTGATTCGTCGTCATGTAAAGGGTGTCGCCGGTGACGGCGGCCGAGGTGATGGCGCCGGTGACACCGGTCGGATACGTCGTCCAGCGGTTGCCCGCGTCCGTGCTGACCAGCAGGGCGTCCGAGGCGACCGCGACCAGGGTGCGGGTCCGTTCGTCGGCGGCGAGCGCCTTGATGCGCGTGTCCGGGACGTCGAGCGTGCGCCAGGTCCGCCCGTTGTCATCGGTGCGCAGGATGGCGCCCCGGCGGCTGCCGTCGCGAACGCTGTTCACGACGTACCACCAGCGGTCGGGATTCTTCGCGTCCACCACGAGCGGCCCCGTGCCGTCCGCGACAGGCAGCCGTCCCAACTGGCGCCAGGAGGCGCCGTTGTCGGTGGTCAGCCAGGGAGCTGCCTTCTGGTACTGGGTGAGGACGGCCTGCTTCGGCCGGCTCGGCGAGAGGGCGACGTGACCGGCCTCGCTGTTGGGACCGACCGGCTCCCAGCGGTTCCTGCGGCTGTCGGCCGGGGTGACTTCGAAGGCGCTGGAGCCGGTGAGGCGCTGTCCGGTGCCGGCGGTGCCGCGTACCGAGACCCGGTAGGCGCCGGCCGCGCTGCCGGTCACCTCGGCCCGGTAGTAGCCGTTGGCGGGATCGAGGGTGGAGGTGACCTTCACGGCCTTGCCGCGCGGCGGGGTGATGGTGACGACCGGCGGTGCGGCCAGCCGGGTCGGCGGGGCGATGTGCACGGTCGAGTGACCGTCGCTCGGGTCGGGTGCGGCCTGGACGGCCAGATACCGGACGGCGAGCAGGTAGGGCACCTCGATCGTCGGGCCCCGGTCGGGAGTCGCCGTGAGGCGGCCGCTGATCTCGGTGTCGGCAACCGGCCGGGTGACGCGCAGCGAGACCGTGACGGTCACGGTCCTCCCGGCCGGTACGGTGACCCGCTTCGGCGAGACCGTGGCCGGACCGTCGGTCCGCAGCGAGGTCGCGACCGGGCGCTTGCCCGAGTTCCGCAGTGTCACCTTCGCGATGCCGCCGACGTGACGCCGGGACAGATCGGCGAGCCCGAACGACACCGACGCCGGTGAGGCGCTGACCGTGGCCGAGGCGGCCGCGGCCACATCGAGCCGGCCCGAGCCCTGCGTCGTGGGCCCGCTGCCGCGCAGCGGCTCGGCGGTGCCGATCAGCGCGGCTTTGATCTCGGCGGGGGCCCGGTCCGGATGCAGCTGGCGCAGCAGTGCCGCGGCGCCGGCGACGTGCGGGGCGGCCATCGACGTACCCGACATGCGGTACTGGCCGGGCCCGTACAGCGCCTTGGGAATGGTGGAGCGGATCTCCACGCCCGGCGCGACCAGATCGGGCTTCAGGCCGAAGGCCGGTGTGGGGCCGCGTGAGGAGAACGAGGCGATCTGGTCGGTGGTGTCGGTGCCGCGCAGCGTCACCGACACCTTCCCGGCGGCGAGCCGGGTGCTCAACTCCGTGTACTGGGTCGAGTCGATGCCCATGACCACCAGGCGGTCCATGCGCAGCGAGTCGCCGGAGGCGTCGATCCGCGCGGACGAGGACGGCACCTGGGCCACTCCCGGCTCAGGCTTCACCTCCGGCGGCCGGACCTCTCCCGCCGCTCCGGCGACGAACACCGGGCCGTCGTTGGAGGGCAGGCCGGCCAGTACGGCGATCGCGCCGCGCTTCTCCGCCTCCTGCGCCCACTCCACGTCGCTCCCCGTCAGGTACTGGGAGCTGGCGGCGACGAGCATCTGGGCCCGTACGATCTTTCCGCGTACGTCGCCGGCCCGCTTCCAGTCCTCGGCGGTGCCCGCGCCGACATCGACGAGCGGCGCCGTGACGGGGCGCTCCGGCGGATTCGCCGACAGGATGCCGCGGTAACTCTGGATCAACTCGGGCTTGCTGCCGGCCAGATAGGCGCTGGGCAGGCGCAGATTGCTCGTCGACGCGCCGACCGAGACCACACCGTCGGCCGTTCCCGGACTGCTGACCGTACCCGCGCCCGGACCGTCGTTGCCGGCCGCGGCCACCACGACCACACCGGCCTGTACGGCCGCGGTCGCGGCGCGGCCCAGCGGGTCGGTGCCGTCGCCGGGGCCGCCGAGGCTCAGGTTGATGACATCGGCGCGGTGCGGGTTGGCCGGATCGGAGGCAGCCTCGATTCCCGCGATGATGTCCGATGTGTAGCCGGAGCCGTCGGCGTCCATCACCTTGTAGGCCAGCAGGTTCGCGCCGGGCGCCACGCCGGTGACGCCGCCCTTCTCGGCCGCCTTGCCCGCGATGATGCCGGCGACATGGGTGCCGTGGCCGTTGTCGTCCATCGGGTCCTCGTCGCCGTTGACGAAGTCGTGCCCGCCGACGACCTTGTGCCCCTTGCCGAGTCCGCCGCCCAGGTCGGGGTGGCTGTAGTCCACGCCGCTGTCCAGGACCGCGACGGTGGTTCCCTTGCCGGTGACACCCCTTCCGGCGGGGTCCTTGCGCTGCCAGACGCCGGGTGCGCCGATCAGCGGCACGCTCACGTCCGTCTTCGTCAGCACCCGGGTGTCGGGGCGGACGGCGGTGACGCCCGGCAGCGACGACAGCCGCCCGACCTCGGAGGCGGGCACCGTCATTGCCACGGCATTGACGAGCAGACCCAGTCTGCGTGCAGCCGAAGCGTGCAGCCCGGCGCTCTTCACCGAGCCGAGGAACGTCTCCTGCCGCGCGTCGAGCGCGCGGCGGGCGGCACCGACGCCGCGGGCGGCCTCGGCGGACAGCAGCGATCCACCGGGTGCGGCGGTGACCGCGGGCTCCCCGGCGAGTTCCACCAGCACTCGTTGCGACGGGTCGGGCGCGGACGCGTCGGCGGCACCCGGTATCGCCGCCAGCGTACCGGCGAGAACAACGGCGGCGAGGGCGGTATGACGCGATCTTCGTGACTTCATTGCCATGCCTAAAGGTCTTAGTGGTGAGGACACTTGCCGCACAACTGATCTTCGTGGCCCATTGCTGCCGCTGGCACAAGTGGGCCACCATCCGTATATGACTCCCGAAACACCGCAACTCACGGCGGCAGGCATCGATCCGTTCGACGAGAGCGTCTACCGCGCCGTCCTGACCCGGCGGACGGCGGCACCCGCCGAACTCACCGCTGATCTCCACTGTTCGGCCGAGCGCGTCGCCAGGGCACTGGACCGGCTCCGTGACCACGGGCTGGTCGGCCGGCTCTCCGGTTCCCGCCGCCGCTACGCCGCGATCGAGCCGGGCGCCGCTGTCGAGGCGCTGGTGCGGGCCAGAAGCAATGAGCTGGAGCGGGTCCGCTCGGCGGCCGACGAGCTGTCCCGGCTGTTCGCCGCCACGCGCACCGGCGCGACGTATGAGGACGAGGTGGAGATCACCACCGGCAGCGAGGCGCTCGGCCGCTGGTTCGTCCGCCTTCAGCAGGAGGCCCACGAGGACGTGATGACCCTGGACCGGCCCCCGTACGCCCTGACCACCTCCAACCCTGTGGAGGCGACGGCGCTCGGCCGCGGCGTACGGTACCGCGCGGTCTACGCTCCCGAAGCCTTGGAATGGCCGGGCGTCCTCGACGACATCCGTGAGCTGGTCCGGCACGGCGAACAGGCCCGCGTCCTGCCCGGCCTGGGCATCAAACTCGCCATCGCCGACCGCAAGCTCGCCCTGATGCCGCTCTCGCTAGACCTCAAGGGTGTCCGCGCCGCGGTGATCCGCCCTTCCACTCTGCTCGATGCGCTCACCGACTACTGGGAAATGTGCTGGGAGCGGGCACTGCCTCTCAACGCCCCCGCCGAGGACCCCCTCGGCGAGGAGGACCGCCTCGTCCTCACCCTCCTGGTCAGCGGTCTCAAGGACGAGGCGATAGCCCGCCAGCTCGGCTGGTCCGTCCGCACCATGCGCCGCCGCATCAGCCGGCTGCACGACCTCCTCGGCGCCGCCAACCGCTTCCAGGCCGGAGTGATCGCGGCCCGCCGGGGCTGGTTGTGAGGCGGCACGCCGCCAGCAGGTGGAGCGGCAGTGAGTGCACGCACACAGAACTCGTGGCTCCGCTTTTCGCGAGAGCGCCAACGTTCGATGGAGTGGGATGAGGAGTGACGCAAGAGGGTGAGCGGCAGGAGGGCTCACGGCCGACCCCGTGGCGTTCGCGCCGACGCGGATCGGGTCCTCGGCGGCATGGAGAAGGCGCCGCCCTGTCTGGGACGACGCCGACCCGGCTGACCACCGCTTTCGCCGACGAGCAGGCCGCACACGGCGATTTCCGCGTTACATCCACGCGGCGCCGGTCAACCCGCTCATGTACGGGATCAGTTCCCGGAGGCCGATCCGGGGAGTTCCACCGCCTCACGCAGCAGTTGTACGGGATGCCAGGCGTCGCGGCTCGTGCCGTGGAAGATCTGCTGGCGGCAGGAGACCCCGGTCGCCACCACCACGGTCTCCGGCGGCTCCGCCCGGACGGCGGGGAAGAGCCGGTCCTGACCGACGGTCATGGACACCTCGTAGTGTTCGGACTCGAAGCCGAAGGACCCCGCCATCCCGCAGCATCCGGCGTCCAGTTCGGACACCCGCACCCCGGGGATACGGTTGAGGAGACCCATGGTCGCGGCGGTGCCGACCTCCGCCTTCTGGTGGCAGTGCCCGTGGTAGAGCAGCCTGCGTCCGGCGAGCCAGGAGTCCTCGCGCAGCCGCAGCCGGCCGTCGTCGACCGCCTCGACCAGCAGCTCCTCCACCTGGCGCACCCGCCCCGAGATGTCCTTGACGGCGGAGTCGTTCGGCAGCAGCGCCTTGTGCTCGTCGCGCAGCGTCATCAGACAGGACGGCTCGCAGCCCACGATCGGTGAGCCGGGCTCCGTCGTCTCGGTCAGCAGATGGGCGAGCGCGAACGCCTTGTCCTTGGCGTCGTCCACCAGCCCCTTGGACAGACTGGACCGGCCGCAGCAGCCCCGGCTCTCCAACCGGACCTGCCAGCCCGCCAGCTCCAGCAGCTCGATCGCGGAACGGCCGATGTCCGGCTCGGTGAAGGTGGTGAAGGAGTCGGCGAGGAACGTGAGCGTTCCCTGCGTGACCGCCGGACGGCTCGCGGCGCCGCGCGCGTGCTTGCGGAACCAGCGCACCAGATTGCGCCGTACGAACACCGGCAGCGGGCGCTCGGACGAAATGCCCAGCCACCGGTCGAGCAGCACACGCAGCGGGCGAAGCCGCCCCGGCAGATTCGACAGCGGAGCCGCCACGGAACCAAGCCGGTTCAGCAGCCGGATCGAGCCGAAGATCCGCGACCGCACCGGTACCCCGTGCAGATCGTGATGGTGCGACAGCGACTCGGCCTTGAGCGTGGCCATGTCGACACCGAGCGGGCACTCGCTCTTGCACGCCTTGCACATGAGGCACAGATCAAGGATCTCGTGCAGCCGCTCGTCGCCGAGCGCCTTCGCGGGATCGGGTTCGGAGAGTGCCTTGACCAGGGCGTTGGCCCGGCCTCGGGTGGAGTCCTCCTCATTGCGGGTGGCCATGTACGAGGGGCACATGGCACCCGTACCGCTCTTGCGGCACAGCCCGATGTTCATGCACCGGTCGGCGGCGCCCCTCATGCCGCCCACCACCTCGAAGGAGAGACGGGTGCGCAGTGGCTCCGCGGGGGGCAGCGCCCGGTCGCGGAGGTTGTCCGTCATCGAGGGCGCGTCCACGATCTTGCCGGGGTTCATCAGGTTGTCCGGATCGAAGACCTGCTTGACCTGGCGCATCGCCTCGTACAGCCGCTCGCCGAAGATCTCCCGGTTGAACTCGCTCCTGGCCAGACCGTCGCCGTGCTCGCTGGAGTTGACACCGCCGTACTCCGTGACCAGGTCCTTGATCTCCACCGCTACCGCGCGCATGGTGGCGACCTGCCCCGGGTCGGTCAGATCCACGAACGGCCGGATGTGCAGACAGCCGACCGAGCAGTGGCCGTAGAAGCCGGCGGTCAGCCCGTGCCGGTCGAGCACCTCCTTGAAACGCTTGGTGTACTGCGGGAGATGGACCGGATCGACGGCCGTGTCCTCCACGAAGGCCTGCGGTCGGCGGGTGCCCTCGCCCGCCGCCATCAGCAGACCGAGGCTGGACTTGCGGACCTTCAGCAGGGCGGACTGCTGGGCCGGGGTGACGGCCTGGAGGGTGTGATAGCCGTGTCCGTGCCGCGCCCAGAGCGCGGTGAGCCGGTCCAGGCCGGCGAGCAGTTCCCGTTGGTCGTTCCCGGTGAAGCTGACGAACAGCAGTGCGTCGGGGTCGCCTTCGAGGATGCTGCCGAGCGAGGCGTACTCGATCTTCTGCCGGGACAGGTCCAGGATCGTACGGTCCATCAGCTCCACCGCGGCCGGGTCGCAGGCCAGGGCGTCCTCGGTGGCCTCGATCGCCGCGGCCGTGCTGGTGAAGTGACCGACGGCGATCACGGTGTGGCGCGGCTTGGGTACGAGATCGACCAGCGCCTCGGTGGCGATGAGGAGCGTGCCCTCCGAGCCCACGACGAACTTGGCCAGGTCGAAAGGCGCGCCCGGACGTGCCATCCGGTCCAGGCGGTAGCCGCACGCCCGGCGCCAGAACTTCGGGAAACCCTCCGCGATGGCGCCGGAGTTGGCCTCGACGATCTGCGGCAGCCGTTGGTAGAGGCTTCCCTCCAGAGTGGGCTGTGCTGCCCGGCGCGCCCGCTCCGCCTCGTCGACCGGTGCCAGCAGTGCCCGGCTCGCGTCGGAGAGTACGACATCCAGCTCCCGCACATGGTCGATGGTCATGCCGTAGCGCAGTGAGCCGCTGCCCGCCGAATTGTTGCCGATCATCCCTCCGACGGTGGCCCGGTTGCTCGTGGAGGTGTCAGGACCGAACATCAGCCCCAGCGGCCCTGCGGCTCTGTTCAGTTGGTCCTGCACGACCCCGGTCTGGACGAGGGCCGTGCGGCGGCCGTCGTCGATCTCCAGGATGCGGTTCATGTACCGCGACAGGTCCAGGACGAGCCCCGGTCCCACGGTCTGTCCGGCCAGACTGGTCCCGGCCCCGCGCGGCACCAGCGGTATGCCGTACTCCCCGGCCGCCGCCACCGCCGCCTGTACGTCGTCGGTGTGACGAGGGAAGACGACACCCATCGGGGTGATCGTGTACATGCTCGCGTCCCGCGAGAACAGATGCCGGGTGTAGTCGTCGAACCCCACATCACCGTCGAGCTCCCGCCGGAGCCGGTGTGCCAGGTCCTTTGCCGCAGCGCCGCCGACGCCGATCGCGGAGGCGTCCGAGCTGATCGTGGTCATGTTCTCTCGCTCCAAAGGTCGAACGGTCAGCGGTTGCGCAGCACGTCGAGGGCGTCTCCCAGGCCGCGCGGACCGATGGGTACGCCGGCGAGTTCGAGGCCCATCTGCACCCCGGCGAGCGTCCCGGCCAGGGTGAGGTCGTTGAAGTGGCCCAGGTGCCCGATCCGGAAGACCCTGCCGCTGAGTTTGCCGAGGCCCGCACCGAGGGACATGTCGAACCGGTCGAGGATGATCTCGCGCACCTTGTCGGCGTCCTGGCCGGAGGGCAGCAGCACCGCGGTCAGTGACCCCGAGTGCTCGCGCTCGTCGGCACAGAGCACTTCAAGTCCCCACCCGCGCACCGCGGCGCGGGTCGCCGCGGCGTGCCGGGCATGCCGGGCGAAGACCGCGTCCAGTCCCTCGTCGGCGAGCATGCGAAGGGCCTCCTCCAGGGCGTAGAGGAGGTTGGTCGCCGGGGTGTACGGGAAGTAGCCGCGGCGGTTGGCCTCGATGACCGGGTGCCAGTCCCAGAAGGACTTGGCCAGCCGGGCGGTGCGCGAGGCGGCGAGCGCCTTGCCACTGACGGCGTTGAAGCTGAGCCCGGGGGGCAGCATGAGCCCCTTCTGTGATCCCGCGACCGTGACGTCGACGCCCCATTCGTCATGGCGGTAGTCGATCGAGCCGAGCGAGGAGATGGTGTCGACGAGCAGCAGCGCCGGGTGGCCCGAGGCGTCGATGGCCTGCCGGATCTCGGAGATACGGCTGGTCACGCCGGTCGAGGTCTCGTTGTGGACGACACAGACGGCCTTGATCGTGTGCGTGCGGTCCGCCGCCAGCCGTTCGGCCACCGTCTCCGGGTCCGCGCCGTGGCGCCAGTCCCCGCGGACGAGGTCCACTTCCAGGCCGAGGCTCAGCGCCATGTCCTGCCACAGCGTGGCGAAGTGGCCGGTCTCGAAGCAGAGCACCCGGTCGCCCGGACTCAAGGTATTGACCAGTGCGGCTTCCCAGGCCCCGGTCCCGGAGGCGGGATAGATGACCACCGGGCCCGCGGTGCCGAACACCGGCTTGATCGCATCGAGCAGAGACAGGGTCAGGGCCGCGAACTCGGGTCCGCGGTGATCGATCGTGGGTGCCGACATGGCGCGGAGCACCCGGTCGGGGACGTTCGTCGGGCCCGGGATCTGGAGAAAGTGGCGGCCGGTACGGGAGGTCATGTGAGCGGCTCCCCTCAAGGGTTGTGCCGCATTGCGGCACGACGTATCGTATGGTGGCACGGCGGAGCATAGGGTTCGGTCAGGGAAGGAGTCAATGGATGCAGAGCGTCCTCAACGCGCTCAGGGCACTGGAGGAGGTGGCCGCGCGTCAGCCGGTCGGGGTTGCGGACCTGGCGCGGGCCATGGAACTCCCGAAGAGTTCCGTTCAGCGCGCGCTGGTCACCCTGCACGCCGCGGGCTGGATCCGCCCCGCCGGCGGCACCTCCACCCGATGGGTGGTCACCACCAAGGCGCTGCACGTCGGTCGGCACGCCTCCGGCGAACTGGGCCTGCGCGATGTCGCCGTGCCGGTGATGGAGGAGCTGCGCCGCCGGACCGACGAGACGGTCCACCTGGCGGTGCCCGAGGGGGGCAAGGTCGTGCTCATCGAGCGGCTGGAGACGGTCCAGCCGGTGCGCATCATTCTCCCGCTGGGGCAGATTCTGCCGCTGCACGCCTCAGCCAACGGAAAGGCCGTGCTGGCGGTGAGCTCTGCGGAGGTCATCGACCGGCAACTCACCGAAGGGCTGTCCGACTTCACGCCCACCACGATCACCGAGCCTCAGCGGCTGCTCGCCGAGTTGGCCGAGATCCGGGAGCGCGGATACGCGACGAACGGCGGCGAATGGCGTACGGATGTCTCGGCGGTCGCGGCGGCCGTGATCGGGAGCTCCGGACAGCCGGTCGCGAGCATCAGCGTCAACGTGCCGACAAGCCGCATGACCAGTGAAGACCGTTCCGCCTACGGCCTCTTGGTGCGGGAGGCCGCGGCGGCGGTCGGCTCCGCACTGGGCGGCGGGCGCGCCCCGGCGGGAGGTGGCGATCCGTCGGGCGGGAACTCTTGACGCCTTCTGACGCCGCTCCCATACTTCCGACTGCGGAAATAATCTTCCGCATAGTGGAAAAATTGGAGCCGTACTGAAGGCGAGGAAGACTCGTGTCAGATCACGTCATCTCCATCATCGGTCTCGTACTGATATTCACGGTCGCCACCGTATTCTCCGTACATATGGGTGCGCTGGCCATCGTGGTCACGTTTGTGGTGGGAACCGCGTTCGTGCATGAATCCGCGGACGATATCTTCGCGGGCTTCCCCGGGGATCTTTTCGTGGTGCTGGTCGGCGTGACCTTTCTCTTCGCGATCGCGAAGAACAATGGCACGGTGAACTGGCTCGTCCACGGGTCCATGAGAGTGGTGCGCGGCCGAATCGCACTCATCCCATGGATCATGTTCCTGGTCACCGCCGTGCTGACAGCTGTCGGCGCGGTGGTCCCGGCGGCCGTCGCGCTCGTCGCTCCGATCGGCCTGGGATTCGCGAAGCGCTACCGGATCAATCCACTTCTGATGGGCCTGCTCATCATCAACGGCGCCAGCGCGGGAGGCTTCTCACCCATCAGCGTGTTCGGCAGCATCACCAACGGAGTGATATCACGGAACAACCTGCCGGGAAATCCCGCGCTGTTGTTCCTCTGCTCCTTCCTCTTCAACGTCGTCCTCAGCCTCTTCGTGTTCTTCCTGTTCGGCGGGCGAGCGCTGCTGGGACGGCGGGAGACGGTGGCCGGCCCGGGGACGGCGTCGGCGAAACCGCGTGACCCTGACAGCACGGGCGTCGAGGGCCTCGGGGTCGTCGGAGGCGGCGGCCGGACGGGGGCCGCGCCCTCCGGGTTCCCCACGTCCTCGGCGGCGGTGGCGCCGACGAGCGGCGGCGGCCTGGCCGTCGCGGTCGCCGACGAATCCGTCGAGGAACCACCCCTGACCCTGGACCGCGCCCGTGCGCTCACCCTCCTCGGTCTGCTCAGCCTGGTCGGCGGATCCCTCTTCTTCGACCTCAATGTCGGGCTGATGGCCCTCTCCGTGACGGTCGTCCTCTCCCTCGTCTCACCGGAGTCGGCAAAGGGGGCGGTGGACGAATGCGCGTGGTCGACGGTCCTGCTCGTCTGCGGCATCGTCACGTTCGTCAGCCTGATGGAGCGGATCGGCACCATCAGCTACCTGGGCGAGGGCGTGGCCTCGGTCCGAACGCCGCTGCTGGGAGCCCTGCTGATCTGTCTGATCGGGGCGGTCGTCTCCGCCTTCGCCTCCACGACGGGCATCCTGGGCGCGCTGATTCCGCTGTCGGTCCCTTTCCTGCTGGGCGGTCAGGTCGGCACGGTCGGGCTGATCGTCGCGCTGGCGATCTCGGCGTCGGTGGTGGACTCCTCGCCGTTCTCGACCAGCGGGGCCCTGGTGGTCGCCAACTCGCCCGAGGAACGCCGGGACACGGTCTTTCGCGGTCTCATGGTGTGGGGCCTCGCCATGGCCGTGGTGGTACCCGTCGTGACCTGGGGACTGTTCGTCGTCCCGGGCTGGGCGTGAGCCGTTGGGCGCCAGGTCGGCGTCATCCCGTCCACCACCGACAGCCCAAGGGGGAGCGGCCCCTGCCCGGCTGAGAACGGTCAGATGATGAGCATGGAGTCTCCGTAGTAGTTGAAGCGGTACCGCCGCGGGATTACCTCGTGGCGGTAGGCGTTCATGAGGTGCTCGCGGCCCGTGAAGGCGGCCGTGAGCACCAACTCGGAGGTGCACGGGTCGTGAAAGTTGGTCATGAAGGCGTCACAGGCCCGGAAGCGATGGCCCGGGGTGATGCGCAGCCGGGTGAAGCCGGTGGTGGCGGGGAGGCGACCGTCCGGGTCGGCTGCGGTTTCCAGGGTGCGCATCACGGAGGTTCCGCAGACGATGATCCGGCCGCCGCGGGCGCGCCGTTCGTTGATGGTGTCGGCGGCCTGGGTGGTGATCTCGAAGCGTTCGGGAGGCGGGAAGTCGAAGGTGTCGGTCGCCGGTGACACGTCGAATTCGTTCTCGGCTTCGAGGTCGCCGGTGCCACCCGCGTCGATCAAGTCGCGGAAGCGGTGGCGGACGTCGTAGTGGGTGCGGGTGGCAAGGAACAGGGTGACTTCCGCGACCGCGGTTCCCCGCGAGCGCAGGCGGTCCAGGAGGACGGGGGTGAAGTGACGCCCTGCTGCCGGGAATCCGACGGCGCCGGGCCGGGAGGCGTAGACATTCTGGAAGGACTCCGGGTCGGCCGGGGGCTGTTTCAAGTAGCGGGAGTAGGCCGGTTCTGCGAGCCGGTACAAGGTGTCGGGGTCCGAGGGGTCGAGGGCGATGTGCCACAGGCCCGGAACTGTCTCGGCGATCAGACTGCATGTCACCTCGTGGTGGGGCCCGATCCGGAAGCGGGCCCCGGGCCGGCAGGCGGCGGCCGGCGCGATGTGGCAGTGCCACGTTCCGTCGTCGCGGGGCGAGTGCACGCTCACCACGACCGTGCGGCCGTGCTCGTGCTCACCGTCGAGGAACGTCGGCACGACCCGCGCATTGTTCAGCACCAACACATCGTCGGCACCCAGGTACTCGACGATCTCACCGAACCGCCGGTGTTCCACCTGCCCGGTGTGACGGCCCAGCACGGCCAGGCGCGCATCGGAGCGTTCACCCCCGAGTGCCTCCGGGGGCTCCTGGACGAGAAGGTCCTCGGGAAGGTCGAACCTGTAGTCCCGCGGATCCTCCACGGTGCGGTCCATACCGGCTCCTTCGTTCGGCGTATGCACGCGAACTCCCCGTCCGGATCACACCGCGGAGTGCGTGCGATCCACCCATTTAGCGGGCCTGGCCGCTCACTGGACAAGAGCGCGTCCCCAGGGAGGCCGAATTCGCCCGAGTTCGGTGACGACCGGCCCGGCTGTGGGGGCGTACGGCCGCAGGGCGTGATCCCGGCTCGGCGGGTTCGGGATGAGCGAGGGGAAGCGGAACTCCCGGGCTGCAACCGGGACAGGCCCCCGATCCCGGCGAATAGGGTGCAACAGTCAAAAGGGTGACCCGATTTCAGGCCATGCTCAGATCATGGTCCTGACGCGGGCCACCGGATGAGCCCCGAAGGATCTTCACGCGCAGGGCTCATTCGCAGCGGAATCTTCACTTTGTGATCCGTGGAGCGTCGGCACGGAGTGGAATCGAGGGTGGCGGCACCCGCATGACCTGCGAAGACATGTCCATATGACAGCCAACCAAAATTTCCCTGCTTCTGTGAACCGTCACTCCCCTGTAGTCATGGTCGCGGCGGCCCCAAACAGCCTGGGGGCCGCCTCATTCATGCTCATGGGGGTATTTATTATGTCCAGACTCACCCGCCGTCAGGCCCTCGGGGCCGTCACCGGCGCAGCCGCGGGCATAGCGCTCGTCGGCGTGGCCACCGCGTCCGCGGACACCGCGCCGGCCAAGGGCAACGGTAAGGCGGCCGCACCCGGCGGCACCGCAGGACCCGCGTCCTTCGACGAGGTATTCCAGGGCCGCCGCATCCAGGGCCGGCCCACCGAGGCTCATGCCCACGCCGGACACGGCACCGGCTACCGCGTCCTGGTCGACGGCCGCGAACTCCATGTGATGCAGCACGGAAAGAGCGGCTGGAGCAGCGCGATCAACCACTACGAGAGATTCGCCAGCCCGCACGAAGCCGCTCGCACCGCGGTCACCTCACTCAAGGGCGCCTCCGTCGTTCCCTTCGACCCCACAGCCTGAGCCAGGAGCAGCTGCCATGACCGTACGCAAGAACCAGGCGAACCTCACAGACGCCGAGAAGAAGGCATTTGTCGACGCTGTACTGGAGGTCAAGCGCAAAGGCGTGTACGACGAGTTCGTCGCCGCCCACCGTCTCCGCTTCGCGCTGGACATGAACACCGGGATATACGTGGGTCACTTCGGCCCGTCGTTCCTGCCCTGGCACCGCAAGTTCCTCATCGACTTCGAGAACGAACTCCAGAAGGTCGATGCGTCGGTATCGATCCCCTACTGGGACTGGACCGCCGACAACACCGTCGGCTCATCGATCTGGGCGCCGGACTTCCTCGGCGGCACCGGACGAGCCCTGGACGACCAGGTGATGGACGGCCCCTTCGCGTACTCCGCCGGCAAGTGGCCCATCACCGTCCAGGTCGACACCCGCCCGTTCCTCGCCCGCAATCTCGCCTACCGCGTCCCCACTCTCCCGACCCGGGCCGAGGTCGACGCCGCCCTCGCCATTCCCACCTACGACTCCGCGCCCTGGCGTGACGGCTCGTCCGGCTTCCGCTCCACGCTCGAAGGCTCGGCGGGTTATATGAGCATGCACAACCGGGTGCACACCTGGATCTGGGGTCAGATGGAGACGAGCGTTTCCCCCAATGATCCCGTGTTCTGGCTGCACCACTCGTTCGTCGACAAGCTCTGGGCCGACTGGCACACGCTCCACCCGAGCAGCGCTGAGTACCTCCCCGCCGGAGGGACCCCCGACGTGATCGATCTGAACGAGACCATGCCTCCCTGGACCGACACGACCCCACAGAGCATGCTGGACCACACCCCCTTCTACACCTATGCCTGAGTTCGGGGTGTGAAGGGTCTGCCGCCGGAATCGACAGCGTCTCGCCGTCGGTTCCGGCTCGCAGGTTCTCGCTGTGTGCGCTGATCTCCATGACGGACACGACACCGGGATGGCGGCCGTACTCCCACAGGAGCTGTGCCTGTCCTCGGAGGGCAAGCCCTTGTGGTCGTTGGCGTCGTTCGGAGCCTGTGGGTCCGCCGCAGGGCATTCACCGGGTCGCGCGCGGCGGCTTTCGACCGCTGGGAGTACGTGGCGGATGGCCACAGGCAGGCGTACGAGCCACACCCGCCCCCTTCGCCGCGTGTGCCTTCACCGGGGCGGTGCGGGCTCGGCGGTGCCGCGCCCACCCGCCGAGCTGTTTCTGCCGCCCGGCGTTCAGCTGGGGCAAGGGCGTGCGGCTTCCGCTTCTGTGCAGGCCACTTTCCCGGATTGTCACCCTCCAAGAGCCCGCCGGGCGCGGACGAAGTGGGGGAGGCCCGGCCGGTTCACACGCTGGAGCCGAACAGGGCTGTGCAGACGATGCCGCTGTTGCCGCAATGGTTGCGCGGCAGACTCAACGGCAAGCCGGCCTGGTTGCCGCTGCCCAACCCGCTCCCGGCCACCGTGGTGCCCGCCGCCTGTGCACCGCCCTGGCTGACGCAGGTGTTGCCGAACACCGCGTTCCCGATCCCGATGACGCTCGCGTGGGCGGCACCCGCCGGAACCAATGCCACCCCGGCCACCGCACCCAGCACCGCGGCCCGCGCCCCCACACGTCCGCCACCGCCGCCCGTACCGCGCATCTCCGCACCCATCGCGATTCTCCTTCATCCGGGACCGCGTCCCGGTGGCTGCTCGGACCAAGCGCGGCCGGACGAACCCGGGCCGCACTCCCGAACCAACGAGAGAACCCGGCTCCCGACACGCGGACTCCGCCCGTCCCCTCCGACGCGGGTCGCCAAGGAGATTCGCCGGCTTGTCCTCCAAGCCCCGGCCCCCGTCATCGCGAAGGCGCTCGGTTACTACGACAAGACAGCCACACGGCTGGTCACCGAAGCAGGCGGAACCTGGAGCCGATACGCCCCTGGCGACCATGTTCAGCAGAACCCCCCCGATGCCTGGGACCACCACGTCAACGGCGACGGAGACGACGCCGGCCTCACCTTCACCTGCCGGTTCCTCTCTCCTCCCCCGAAGCAACCACTGGCCGACGATCAAGACTCATGGCTGGGCCACATCGATCCGCACCGGACCACCGTGACCGGCGACTGCGGAGCACACCGTGATCCATACCTGGCGCAGCGGGATCAACGCGGCGGCCAAGTCCTACAGCGTCCGACGTATTCGACCACGGCGGACGGCACGTCCTCGGGTTCTCCAGCAGCGTCCCCAGGTGTGGTGAAGGCGGGTTTCTGGATCGCTCGGGTCGTCACGAGCTGACCAGAAGTCGATCCTGCGGGGTTGTGCGGATTCCGCAGTGCTTCCAAGATGGCACGGCGGTCCGGGCCACTGGTTCCGGACGTGCCTCGCGGTCCTCGGACAGTCGGGAGCCGGCTCGGCACAGACCGATCGGCGACGGCACAGGAGGACACGGGTGATACCCCACATACGGCTGCCGGGTCATGCGGCCGACTGGACGTCGACGGACCGGGCTGCGGTCGCTGCCGATATCGGTGGCGACCGCGGGCGCGAGGGGTTCTTCTTCATTCACAACCACGGCATCCCCGCCGACTTGATCAAGGCCGTCTACATGGAAATGCGGCAGTTCTACCAACTGTCCCTGACGGAGAAGAGTCAGTACGACGCCACCGAGCAGTCCCAGTTTCTGGGGTACCGCGGGCTCGGCAGGGAGCGAAGCCGCACCCACGGCGGAACTGAGTCATGCGAGCAGTACCGGATCGGCAACACCACTCACGAGCTGCCCATGCCAGCGTCGGTGGACTTCTATCACGCACATTTCCCGAAGTCCCTGGAACTCTTCCATCACTTGACTCACCTGGGTGACGGTATTCTTGCCGCCTGCGCCCTGGCTCTGGGGCTGGAGGAGGACTCGTTCACCGCGGCCCTGGGCAGTCCGCTGCACCGGCTGGGCCTCAACCACTACGGCGCGAGCCACCCCTCCGACGCGGACTCCACTGTCGGCTACGCGATGTCGCCGCACATCGACCTGTCCTCGCTGACCATCCTGGACCAGGACGAACCGGGCCTGGAGGTCCGTGACTCCGACGGAAAGTGGCTGGAAGTTCCCACCGTTCCCGGCACGCTGTTCCTCTTCCTCGGCGACTACGTGCAGCGATGGTCGAACGGACTGCACCGGGCAGCCCCGCACCGGGTCCGCAGGGTGCGCCGCGACAGGAAGTCGATCCAGTACAAGCACCGGCCCGACTACGGCGTCGTGGTGCGGCCACTGGACGCCCTCACCGGTCGGGCCGATCCGCCCGCATACCCACCGCTCAACACCGGCCCCGAGTACGTGGCCGTGCTGAGGTCGATTCTCGGCAGATGACCTGGCCGGTGAGCACCTGAAGCTGTCGGGGATCTCGGAAATCGAGCGTCCGCAGGGTGATCAGACTGCCTTGGCCACAGAGCGTCTCCTCTCAGGCGGACTCCATCAGCTCCTTGATCCGGGCCAGGTCGGCAGTGACCATGCCGGCGTCACGCTCGAATTCGGCGTCGCGCATCTCCGCCTGTCGGCGGAGGGCGACCACCACCTCGCTTCCCGTGCCGCTGACGATCACTCGGAACGGGTTGTGGACGGTCTCCCCGGAAGGCAGCGTGACGTCATGGTCGAGCAGACCCAGCTCATTGCGCGGCGCGAAGGTGACCGTGACCCGTCCCATGGGGGAGAGCTCCGCGACCCATTGATCTTCGATCTTCTCGATGGATCCTCCCAACCCATGTGCCCACGCAGGCAGATTGGCCGGGGCCGACGCGTAGGCGTACACATCGTCGAGAGCACGGTCGATATAGGCGCCGAGGTGGCGTGATTCCGTGCTGGAGCCGCAGTTCTCGGGTGAACGTCGCCGCCCGCCACCCTGATGGCGCCAGCCCGTACCAGTCCGCCGGTCCAGGGGGCCGGCGCGATCCTCAGCGCTCGGGCCGGTCCTGTACGTCGGCCTGACAGAGCGTGCGCCGGCTGACGGGGAAGGCGGATTGCGATCGCCCGCAGGGGCAGCTCTGATCAGGTGGGCGGCGGTTCGATCGCGAGGGCGTGCCGGAAGACGTCGCACGGGTCCCAGCGGGCTTTGACCCGTTGAAGGCGAGGGTAGTTGTCCTTGTAGTACAGGGTGTGCCAGGGGGCGCCGGAGGTGTTCCACTCGGGGTCGGTGAGGTCGACGTCGGGGTAGTTGATGTAGGACCCGTCGCTGACCTCGCCGGGGACCGGGACGCCCCCGGTGTCGCGGTACACGTCGCGGTAGAAGTCGCGGATCCAGGCCAGGTTGGCCGCGTCGTCGGACTCGTCGGCCCAGACGGTGTAGTAGACGGCCTTCATGACCGAGTCGCGCTGTGCGACGGCGGTGGCGTGCGGGGGTACGGTGTTCACCTGGCCGCCGTAGCCGACGGTGAGCATGCCACTGTCCGTGCTGCCCGCGCTGTTCGTCAGGTGGCGGTAGACGGCGGAGAGTTGGGTGTCGGTGAGACGGCGCCGCAGGTAGCCGGCTTTGTCCTTGTAGCGGCGGGTGATCACGTTGCCGGCTTCGCCGGTGCCCGGCCAGGTCATGGCGTGCAGCCAGGGCATGATGCGCCGGAGGTTGACGAGTTCGGTGGCGCCCGCGCCGGTGGTCACAGCGGAGACGAAGCCGGTGAGCAGGGCGTCGGCGTCCGGGAGGCCGGCATCGATCTGCGCGACCAGCTGGAAGCTGCCGGAACTGCGGTGCCCCGTGAGCAGGACCGCGTAAAGGCTCGTCGCGGGTGAGCCGGGTGCGCTGTTGTGCTCGTGCCAGGTTCCGAAGTTGCGCAGCAGGGCGGTGAACGCCTGTTCGTTCATTTTCTCGTCCCAGGCCCAGATGACCAGACACTCCAGCAGCCCGCGCGGCGCGGGTGGCAGCAGCTTCGCAGGGTCACCGTGGGGGCGGGTGCCGGTGCCCGTGGCACCAGAGTCGTGGGAGCGAAGCCAGTAGCGGGTGACGACGCCGAAGTTGCCGCCACCGCCGCCGGTATGGGCCCACCACAGGTCGTGGTTCGGATCGTCCGGGTCGCGGGTGGCAACCACCGCGCGGGCGTCGCCGTCCTGGTCGACGACCACCACCTCGACGGCGTGGAGATAGTCCACCACCGAACCGTAGCGGCGCGAGAGCGGCCCGTACCCGCCGCCGGCCAGGTGCCCGCCGGCGCCGACCTCGGGGCAGCCGCCGGCCGGGATCGTCACGCCCCAGCCCTTGAACAGGGTCCGGTACACCTGCCCGAGAGTCGCTCCCGGTTGTACGGCGAAGGCGCCCATCACGGGGTCGAAGCCGACGGCGTCCATGGGGGAGAGGTCCAACAGGAGCCGCACCGCGGGATCGGCGGTGAAGTTCTCGAAACAGTGGCCCCCGCTGCGCACTGCGATCCGCCGCCCGGAGCGGACGGCGTCGGCGACGGCCTGTACCACCTGCTCGGTGGAGCCGACCACGCGGATCTCCTCCGGCCGGCCGACGAAGCGGAAGTTGTCGCCGCGCAGCAGGCTGTCGTAACGGGAGTCATCGGGGCGGACCGAGACCGGTCCGAACGGCGTCGCCTCCGGCCCGCCGTCACCACCCGCCGGGCCCGAGCCCCCGCCGGTCGCCGCCTCGGCGGCCGTGCCGGTCAGGCCGCCGACCGCACCGCCGACCGCCACCGTACCGGCCCGGGTGAGCAGTTGGCGGCGTCCCAGCCGCTCGTCCTTCGACCGGTCCATCGCATCCTCCGTCCGCCACGGCCATCCGTCCGCGCACGCTACACGCACCGTCCGGCCGAACCGGCCTGCCGCACCCGATTGCTGACCCGGCATCACTCTGCGGGGGCGCGTCTCTGATCGCCAGGAGGGCTCAGTGACCAGGACCAAGCGGATCGCCACGATGTTGGCGGGCACAGCGGCCGCTCCCACCACCATCGCGCCCACGTACGCATCGAACGCGCCTGTTTCTCCGCGTACCGCGGTGGCCCGCTACGACCAAGCGGAGTCGTACGCCGACGAAGCGGGGCCACCGGACCACGACCACGCGTACTGGCCTTACAGGCGGTACCAAGCCCGCCCCGCGTATGAGTCGCCAGGTCTTACGGATACCGACGACCGCCGCAACCAGCGCGACGACCGTGAAGATGACGACCAGGAATGGGCTCTCGCACCTGGCCGCGGTGACGACCGTCCAGACGAAGACAACCCAGTCCACCCAGGTCCGCTTCAACAACGCCACCGAGCCGCTCACGATCCCTTCCCGGCGGGACAGTAGATCACGCGGTGGAAGCCGTCGGATGGGCTGAGCGTTCGGGTCCGTGGAGGAGATGGCGCCCCGGCCGAAGGAACCGCTGTTCCCGTCGAACGCGTAAATCGCGGTGCGGTCGGTCTACGAGCACGATGAGGCGCTACTGATGGAGGCCCCGGTGCACGATGGCCGGAGCCGGACGGTAGGGGCACCCGCTTATCAGTACTCCTGGGGACGCGGGAAGGGCATGTGGCGGCGGGACGCCGCCGCTCCTGCAAGAGCTACGGCGAAACGGCGGAGGTCAGGGCACCGGCACCGGCATGCGGTTGTCACCCGGGCGGCGGGGGTTTTCACTCTCCCGCTCCGGTGGGAGGGCGCACGGCGCCGGGCGGGCGAACGCTGAGGCGAAAGCCCCTCCTCCGAGCGTAAGAGAGATCACTCATGGCTGTGTCCCGTCCCCCCTCCCGTGTCCGGCGCCGCATAGTGCGCGTGACCGCCCTCTCCCTGGCCCTGACTGCGGCGGTGCTGGCGACCGGGCCCGCGATCGCCGGCGGTGACCCGTCCGGCGCCGGGAATCCAGAGCCCACCGGTCGGGGTGTGAAGCCGACGGTGGTGCTGGTCCACGGCGCGTTCGCGGACGCGTCCGGCTGGAACGGAGTGGCCGAGCGGCTCCAGCACCGGGGGTACAAGGTCGTCGCACCGCCCAACCCGCTGCGCGGAGTGCTCAGCGACTCGGCCTACATCGCGTCGGTCCTGAAGTCGGTCAAGGGCCCGATCGTGCTCGCGGGCCATTCGTACGGCGGTGCGGTCATCAGCCAGGCGGCGGCCGGGAACAAGAACGTCAAGGCGCTGGTGTACGTGTCGGCGTTCATGCCGGACGTGGGCGAGAACCCCGCCGCGCTGTCGGCGAAGTTCGCGGGCAGCGACCTCGCGCCCGCCCTCAGGCCGGTCCCCTACACAGACGGCACGACCAGCGGCACGGACCTCTACATCCAGGACGACAAGTTCCACGCCGTGTTCGCCGCCGACCTGCCTGAGGCACAGACGAGACTGATGGCGGTCGAGCAGCGCCCCGTAGCCCAGGCCGGTTTCGCGCAGAGCGCGACCGCCGCCGCGTGGAAGACGATCCCGTCCTGGTTCATCGTCGCCAGGAACGACAAGGCCATCGCCCCGAACCTGGAGCGCTTCGAGGCCAGGCGCGCCAAGTCGCACACCATCGAGGTCGACTCGTCGCACGTTGCGATGATCTCTCACCCCGACCTCGTCACGGACCAGATCCGCGCCGCCGCCCACGCCACCGCGGGCGACGCGAAGTAACGCCACACCCTCCCCGCGGGTCCCAGGCCGTCGCCGCGTTCGTCCTGACCCGCAGGGCGGATCCGGGTACGCCCTCCGGGCCGGCGAGACGTGGCACCGGGAGGCCAGGGCGCACAGTGCCGCAGAAGCGCTGCGTCGGGGCACATGGTGATCAATTGATTTACGTCGCGCTCACAGCAGGAGAGTGGACGACGTGCAGCCCCCAACGGATAGGTGCGGAAACATGACGGACAAGCCCACGATCGTTCTGGTTCACGGCTTCTGGGGCGGTGCCGCCCACTGGGGAAAGGCCATCACCAACCTTCACGGCCGCGGCTACGACTCGCTGCACGCGGTGGAGATGCCGCTCACATCGCTGGCCGACGACGCCGAACGGACCCGCAAGATGGTCCGCCAGGTCGACGGGCCGGTGCTGCTGGTCGGGCACTCCTACGGCGGCGCGGTCATCACCGAGATGGGAGACCTCCCCAACGTCCTGGGCCTGGTCTACATCGCCGCGTTCGCTCCCGACGCGGGGGAGAGCCCCGGGCAGATCAGTCAGGAACTGGCACCGGCCGCGTTCGAGAACCTCGCCCCGGACTCCGACGGCTACCTGTGGATCAAGCAGGACAAGTTCCGGTGGAGCTTCTGCCAGGACCTCGACGCCGACGAATCCCGCGTCATGGCCGTCACGCAGAAAGCGCCGCTCGCCTCCACCTTCGGCGACAGCATCACCGTACCCGCCTGGCGCAACAAGCCCGTCTGGTACCAGATCTCGGCCGACGACCGCATGATCCACCCCGACAACGAACGGAAGATGGCCCAGCGGATGAACCCCCGCAAGACCATCGAACTCAACACCGGCCACGCCTCCCTGGCCTCCCAGCCGGGCCCGGTCACCGACCTCATCGACGAGGCCGTCCGCACCCTCGCCAAGCCGTAGGGAGCCCCTGGGAAACAGCCGGGAGACGATTATGGCGGCGGTCTGCCCCGGAGTGACTGCTCGCTCCCGGCAGGTTCGTACGAGGGCCGGGACCGGGGTCCTCACGACCGCCCACTCGCGCCCGCGCGCCCGCACACGAAGCCGCCTACGGCCGGCCGCCACGGAGGTACCCGCCATGCTTGCGTCCTGGTACGACGAACAGGGCTCCGCCGCCGATGTCCTGCACGTGGGCGAACTGCCCGATCCCCGGCCCGGCCCCGGCGAGGTCCGCGTCCGCGTCACCGCCTCCGGCGTCAACCCCGGAGATACGAAGAAGCGGCTCGGCCGGCTCGGCTCGTCCATGCTGTACCCGCGGGTGATCCCGCACAGCGACGCGGCCGGAGTCGTCGACGCCGTGGGCGAAGGCGTCGACAAACGCCGGGCCGGGGAGCGAGTGTGGGTGTACGGTGCCCAGTCCTACCGGCCTTTTGGCACCGCGGCCCAGTACACCGTCGTGTCCGACCGGCAGGCCGTACCCCTGCCGGACCACCTCAGCGATGATCTCGGCGCGAGCCTCGGCATCCCCGGCATCACCGCCCACCGCGCTGTATTCGCCGACGGCCCGGTCGACGGGAAGTTCGTGCTCGTCCACGGAGTCCTCGGCGGCGTCGGTTCCCTTGCCGCCCGGCTCGCCCGCTGGGCCGGTGCGACCGTGCTCGCCACCGTCCGGCACAACGCGGACCTCGACCATGTCGACCGCGCCGTCGTCTCCCATGCCGTCGCCCTGGAGCAGGAGGACCCGGCAGCGGCGATCCGGGCGTATGTCCCCCAGGGCGTCGATCGGATCATCGAGGTGGCCCTGTCCGACAATGCCGACCTCGACAACACCGTCGCCGCCAACAACGCCGTCATCGCCGCCTACGCCACCCGCAGCGGCCGTCCACAACTCCCCTTTTGGCCAATGCTGTTCAACAACGTCACCCTGCGGCTGCTCGGCAGCGACGATTTCCCGGCCCAGGCCGTACGGCAGGCCGTCCGCGACCTGACCGCTGCGGCGGCCGTCGGAGCCCTCACCATCGATGTCGGCGACCGCTACCCGCTGGAAGACATCGCCAAGGCCCACGACCGAGTCGACACGGCAAGCCGTGGCCGCGTTCTGCTCACCGTCCCCCAGTGACGCGTGCCCCCTGCGGGTCCTTTGGAGGCCAGTGTGGCCGTCGTGTTGCTCAGCCAGGGCCTGTTGCGCAAGTGGATCGTCTGTCAGACCTGCCTGGGATGCTCCGAGCATGGAGATGACAGTGCAGCTGACGATCGACTGCTCCGATCCGCAGAGAATGGTGACTTTCTGGGCCGAGGCCCTGGACTACGTGCCTGAGCCTCCGCCGGGCGGGCACGCCACATGGCGTGCTCACTGGGCGGCGATGGGGGTGCCCGAGGCAGAGTTGCCGGCCGGTGCGGGAGACATTCCGGAGTCGATCATCGATCCCGCGGGACGTGGACCGAGGGTGTGGTTCCAACAGGTTCCGGAGCCGAAGGTCGCCAAGAACCGGTGGCACTTCGACCTGAAGGTCGGTGGGGGCCGTGACGTCCCACTGGACGTCCGCACACAGCGGGTCAGGGCTACGGCGGAACGGCTGGTCAAAGCTGGTGCCACCGTGCTGCGGATCAAGGACGAGCCGGACATGGGGCTCTACGCCGCCGCCATGCAGGACCCCGAGGGCAACGAATTCGACGTCGTCTGAGGGTCGTTGCGACGGTGCTGGTCACAGCCACTCGTTCACGGCTGCGACCAGCACCGTCGGCTCGCAACGGACGGAGAACTTGTCGTACCTTGCGGCCACTGTCCTGTGCCTGTTGAGTCGGTTGATGCCGCACTCGACCGTATGGCGCTCGCGGTAATCCACCGCATCGAAACGTGGCGGGCGGCCGCCACGGGAGCCGAGCTTCCTGCGGTTGCGGGCCTGGTCAGCCTCGTACGGGATGGTGCAGCGGATTCCACGGCGGCGCAGGTAAGCGCGGTTCTTGCGGGAAGAGTACGCCCGATCGGCGCGTACTCGATCGGCGGACGCGTGGCCGGTCCGGTCCGATGCGAGGTACGCGGACATTCTCCAGCACGGGCTCGAATTGCGGCGAGTCGCCGCGCTGCACGGCCGTCACCACGATCGACATAGGCTTTTGGCCTTGCTCGACAACCATGTGCAGCTTGGCGGTGAACCGCGTGAACGCCCCGGCCCGTGATCACAGGGCTCGTCCAGCACTCCGCCCGGTGGTTCCTTCTGCAGGTCCCCACCGCTTCCTGGCCCCTGCCGCATGCTGATGGGTCCGACACGCTGTGGGTCGACGCTCAGGTCCCACGTGATCCCGCCCTTCGCGTCGGCCTGGGACCCGTTCGGTGGCTTTGCCCAATCCGTCCTTGCGCCGCAGGTTGGCCACGAGCTGTCCGAGCGCGATCATGCCGTCGTCGGCCTCGCCCACACTGCGTCCTGCCGGGATGCGAGGTGCCTGTGGGCCCGGTGCGCGCGTCGCGGTTGGCGGAGCCACCGGCCGAGCGGGAACCGGGTGCCGCCGACCTCGGTCCGCGTCTCGTATGGAATCGCGTAGAGCCCGGTGATTTCGTGTTCCTCGCGCCGGCGCCGCAATGCCTGGTCGGAGCGCGGCGATCGTCGCCGGATCGGCCGGGGCGGAGAAGCGCAGCCGCGGCGACTCGGCCGGTGTTCCAGCGTCATACGTCTATGGCAGCTCGGCCTGCGGTGGCTGGGGGGTGACGTGGAGGCCGTCGATGAGCAGGCCGACCAGGCGGCCGGCCTGCTGTCGCGCGGTGGGGGTGTCGGGGAGTTCCCATGCGCCGCAGACGGCCGGTAGCAGGTCGTCGGCTCCGATGTCGGTCCGTGTGGATCCGGTCTGTGCGGCGGCGCGCAGGAGGTGGGTGAGGGCGGTGGTGATGTGGGTGTAGGTGCGGTGGACGAGTTCGTCCCGGGAGGCTGCGGCGGCGCGGAAGGCGTCTGCGACGCCGGGGCGGGTCGTCCCGTAGAGGCTCAGTTCTCCCAGCCACCGGGCCAGTGCTTCGTCGGGGCCGTGGGCTGCCAGGAGTTCGCCGGCCCTGCGTCCCAGCTGTTCCATCTCGTGGTGGTACACGGCCAGGACCAGGGCTTCGCGGGTGGGGAAGTGGCGGTAGAGGGTGGCGATGCCCACGTCGGCCCGGCGGGCGACGGCTTCCAGGGACAGCTGCCCGTGCGAGTCCGCCAGCAGTTCGGTGGCGACGGTGAGCAGTCGGTCGCGGTTGCGGCGGGCGTCCGCGCGCAGCGGCCGGGCGGGCGGGGTCTCGTCTGTGTCGGCCATCTCGTTCCCCGGGTGGTGATCGCTGTGTCGGTTCCGGCACCTCACATAAACGGAGGTCCCTTCGGTTAGTGTACCGTCGAAAGTAACGGAGGCCCCTCCGTTTCGCTGGATTGTCCTCCCTACGTCATCCCACCTGCGCAAAGGAATCCCTCATGACTCTCCCCGTCCTGCTGATCGGCGGCTCCGGCTGCGTCGGCTCCCGTGCCGCGGCCCACCTCCGCCGCTTCCACCCGGACCTGCCCCTCGTCATCGGCGGCCGCGACCAGGACCGGGCGCAGGCCACCGCCGACAAGCTCGGCACGGCCACCGCCGCACGCATCGACCTCGCCCGCCCGGACCTGGGACTGGACCCGGAGCAGCGGTTCGGGGCCGTGGCACTGTTCCCGCGTGATGCGGGGTTCAACGCCCAGCGGTTCGCCCAGGACCGCCGCATCCCCTTCCACGCGGTCACCGGCAGCCTGGTCGAGACGGCCCAGGACCTCACCGCCTACGTCCACGGCCCCCAGGCGTCCCCGGTGGTGCTGGCCAGCCACTGGATGGCAGGCGTCCCCGTGATACTGGCCGCCCACCACGCCGGGGAGTTCACCGCGGTGAATGAGGTCTCCCTCGCGTTCGTGTTCGATCCGCAGGAGGAGATGGGGCCCGCCGCCGGTTTCGAGTCGCAGGAAGCCGTCCAGGCCGCCAACCCCCTGCCCCTGATCCGCAAGAACGGCTCCTGGGTCTGGGCACAGGAGGAAGCCGACCGGGTGCGCACCATCACCACGGCCGACACGGCCCGGCATCAGGCCGACGGCTACGGAAGCCTGGACGTCCTCAGCCTCGCCGAGGCGACCGGCGCCGCGTCCGCCCGCGCCGACCTGCTGGTCACCGAATCCGCGGGAACCCGCGCGGGCCGGGGCCCCAGCCACGAGATCGTCATCGAGATCACCGGCACCCTCCACAACGGCGTCGCCGCCACCCGCCGCTTCGACCTCAGTCACCCCGCCGGGCAGTCATCACTGACAGCACTCGGCGCCGCCGTCGCCATCGAGCACCTGCTCGGCCTGACCGGCACCCCGGCCCCGACGACCGGACTCCACTTCCCCGAAACCGTGATCGACCCCGCCCACCTCCAGAAGCGACTGGACGAATCCGGCACACACCTCACCTGAAACCCCAGCCCGGCGGAGTGGAGCGTGTCCTGACCGGCCCGGCACGGGTGCGCGCCCCGGGGAACACGTCACGGGGACAGGTCGGAACCGGTCAGGGGCCGTGGCTCAGCGCTTCGGGGTCTGCGGCATGAGCCGCTCCTTCAAGCGCTCCACCGCTTCGATGTCCTCCGCGATCAGGCAGAAGGGGACGGTGCCGCCGTTCTTGTCCCGCCAGGAGTTCAGCAGGACGACGCCGGTGCGGGTCTCCCGGTCGTACGCGAGGCCCTCGCTCTCCACGTACTTGCGGGCTTCCGCGAAGGAGGGCATCGGCCAGGAGACGTACTCGGCCAGCAGGCGGTCGTGGGCGTAGTCCGCTCCGGCCAGGCGCTTGCCGAGGTGGTAGACGTGGGTCGACCCCGTCACCACGCCGTTGTACTCCGTGAACAGGACCTCGGGGGCGCCGTCGGCGCCGCCGACCACGATGGCGTCGGCGCTCAGGACGCCCCGGTAGCCCATCTCCCGGAGGACCTCGCTCAGTCGGCGGCCACCCGCCATCAGGGCCTGCTCCTCCTCGGGCGTCAGGTCGGGGGCCGGAAGGAAGGAGTGGTCGGCGACCGGTTCGGCCACCAACTCGCCCTGGCCGCCGAGTTCGATCCCCTCGTCCCCGATCCAGAACTCGGCGAACACGGCCCGGCTGCCCGGGTGGTACTCCTCGACGACGACCTGATGGAGCCCGCCTTCGGTGAGCCACTCCCAGCGTTCGTTGAGGTAGATGCGGACGGCGTCGCGGGCATCGGGGAGGACCACCGTACGGGCCGCACCGTTGACCTTGATGTCTTCCGTGCGCGTCAGTACCTCGTTGCCGCTGCCGGCCTGGGCGAACTCCTTCTTCAGGATGACCGGCCGGCCCACGTCGAGGAGCCGTGTGATCAGGCGGTACGCGCTTTCCGGATTGGCGCTGACGCCGCCCTCGGGCAGGGGCACGCCGGCGCCGGCCGCGAGCATGCGGAAGACCGCCTTGCTGTCGGCGAGGCGGTCACCGCCCTGGTCGAGGAAGGCGTGGCCGGGCACCGCCGACTTCGCTCCGAGGGTCCTGGCGAGTTCGACCACCGCCTCGTTGGGGCAGAGCGCGAACACCTCGGCCGGCGGGCGTCCGGCCAGTGCCTGCCGTGTCCGGTCCGCCAGCTCCGGATCGAGCAGCCAATTGCCGGGCCGGTTCCCGGTCGGCGGGACGATGAGCGTGATGCTTTCCGGGTCCGTACCGACCAGCTCGGTGACGTACGCCAGGAACCCCGCGTCCGGGGCTTCGGGCAGTACCAGGACGTCGCCGTCGCGGATGAACCAGAACAGGCGTTGGGCCCACCATCCCATGAGGGGCTTGTTCCACGTCCCCACCAGGTCTTCACTCGGTCCGTTGCCGATCAGGAGCCGGGGCATGTCTGTTGTCCACCTCTGTCGTCCGCGTGCGGGAATGGGAAGGAGGGAAGGGAAACGTGTGCGGTGGTGACGGATGATTTGCATGTGCACACGGAATTCGGATCCGGGTTCGGTGGCCGTCGTGTCGCCGTGAGCGGTCCGTGGGACTCGCGGCGTCCGGTGTGGGACGCCTTGCGGCGCTTGGGTGCGGGACTGCTGGGCGGTGGGAGTTCTTGCCGGTGTGGAGTCGGAAGAACCGGGTGGAGGTCGGGGAAATCCGTTCTGAAACCGCGCATTTGATTCCGTCGGAACCGCGTCGGCCGGACCGCTTCGGTCTGTCCTGCGTGCCAGGGGCCGCGCCGGTTTCGATGGAAGCACATCTGGCACGGCCTCGACCTTCGTTGTGGCCCACGTCACGTTGGTATGAATGTCGAGTGCGCGGATCCGGACACATCCGACACGTGAATCATTGCCCTCGTGAAGCTTTTCGGCTGCCTGTGCGGGTCTGCCCCGGCAGCGTTGCTGACCAGGCATATTCCCCCGACACGCCCGGAATGCGGTCTGTGTGTGCCACTAGGCGGACACCTGGCGCGGCGGAAGACCGAAAAGCGGTCACCGTCATGATGGCCCCTTGCCCTTGATCGCCCGGGAGTCGAGGGTGGAGAACGCGACAGCCCCGTCCCGGGGGCCGGTCGGAGCCGAGCGGGGCGGTGGCACGCCCCAGGCGATCCATGGAGCACGCGATGATGCTGAACAGCTTCGACGAATGGTCCACGCTCAAAGAGGTGATCGTCGGATCGGCGGCCAACTACACCTCGCACGAACGTGAGTTGTCCTTCGATCTCTTCTTCCACGACAACATCGCCGGCGACAACGCGAGCCGGTCCGAGTGGTACTACCCCCGGCTCACCGTCGGTGGCGCACCGGCCGGCGAAAGCGGGCGACGAGGTCGCGTACCCATCAAGCAGCGCTACGTGGACGAGTTGGTCGAGGACCTGGAGGGTATAGCCGCGGCACTGACCGACCTCTCGGTCACGGTGCACCGCCCGATGGACCTCGACGCGGGCACCAGCGAGGTGCGCACCCCGGCCTGGTCCGCCTCCGTCGTCCCGCCGCTGAACATCCGTGACAACACCCTGATCCTGGGCGACGAGATCATCGAGACCCCGCCCATGATCCGCTCCCGCTACTTCGAGACGCAGCTCCTCACCCCGGTCTTCCAGCGGTACTTCGAACAGGGCGCCCGCTGGACGGTGATGCCCCGGCCCCTGATGACCGATGCGTCCTTCGACCTCACCTACGCCCGTGAGAGCACGGTCGGTGGTCCCACCGAACCCATCGGAGAGCCGACCCCCTCCCCTTACGACGTGGGCATCGAGATGATGTTCGACGGGGCCCAGGTCCTGCGACTCGGCCGTGACCTGGTGGTCAACGTCTCCACCGCGAACCACGCGCTGGCCTGCGACTGGCTGGAGCGCCATTTGGGGGACCGGTTCCGAATCCACCGGGTCCACCGGCTCAGCGACAGCCACATCGACAGCATGGTCCTCGCTCTGCGTCCCGGCACCCTGCTGGTGCGCTCGGAGGCCGTCGCCGACAAGCTGCCGGAGGTGCTGCGCGGCTGGGACCGGATCGTCGCACCCACACCCGAGAGCGACAACTTCCCCCGCTACGAGGACAAGGACCTGGTCCTGACCAGCCCGTTCATCGACCTCAACGTGTTCTCCGCGGGCCCGGACACCGTGCTCGTCAACGAAGCCTGCCCCGAGCTGATACGCACCCTGGAGAAGCAACGGTTCACGGTCGTACCCGTGCGGCACCGCCACCGGCGGCTGTTCGGAGGAGGCTTCCACTGCTTCACGCTCGACACCGTGCGCGAAGGCGGCCCGGAGGACTACCTCGGATGACCCGTCCCGGCGTCGGATCCCGGTTCGCAGGGGTCGGCACCGCCGTCCCCGACACCACGTACACCCAGCGCGAACTGCTCGACCGGCTGGACGTCACGGACCCCCGCATCCGCTCGGTCTTCCTCAACAGCGCGATCGAGCGGCGCGGCCTGACTCTCCCCGCCCCCCGACCGGACGGCTCCCAGACCGTGGAGTCCCAGGGCGAACTGCTCCGCAAACACACCCGACAGGGCTTGGAAATGGGCCGCAGGGCCATCGAGAACTGCCTGGGGGACGCGGGCGCCCGGCTCTCCGACGTCCGCTACCTGTGCTGCGTCACCTCCACGGGCTTCCTGACGCCCGGTTTCTCGGCCCTCCTCATCAAGGAGCTCGGCATCGAGGTGTCGTGCTCGCGGCTCGACGTCGTCGGCATGGGGTGCAACGCCGGCCTGAACGCGCTGAACGCGGTCGACGGCTGGGCCCGCGCCCACCCCGGCGAACTGGCCCTGCTGGTGTGCGTGGAGGTGTGCTCGGCGGCGTACGTCTTCGACGCGACGATGCGCTCCTCGGTCGTGAACAGCCTCTTCGGCGACGGGGCGGCGGCACTCGCCGTCACCACCGCCGACGCGGGGGAGGGGAGCGCACCCGCACCGGCCCTGCTGGGCTTCTCCAGCCGCATCATCCCGGAGGCTGTCGACGCCATGCGGTACGACTGGGACGACGGGCACGGCAAGTTCAGCTTCTGGCTCGACCCGCAGATCCCGTACGTCGTCGGCGCGCATGCGCCCGGCGCGCTGGAGCGGCTGCTGCGCGGCACCGGACTGCTCCCGTCGGACATCACCCACTGGGTGGTGCACTCCGGGGGCAAGAAGGTCGTGGACTCCGTCCGGATCAACCTGGGGCTGACCCGGCACGATGTACGGCACACCACGGGAGTGCTGCGCGATCACGGCAACCTGTCGAGCGGATCCTTTCTCTTCTCCTATCAGCGGCTCGCGGCCGAAGGCACCGTCCGGCCGGGGGACGTGGGGGTCCTGATGACGATGGGACCGGGATCGACGATCGAAATGGCACTGGCGCGGTGGTGACCCCCGCGCAGGACGACGGCCCGACGAAACGACGGCCGGACGGCACGACGGCCCGATGACACGACGGCCCGATGGTACGGGGATGTGACCACGCGGCGACGTGCGGACGTGACGACGTGCGGACGTGACGACGAGACGACGAGACGACGAGACGACGAGACGACGAAGGGAACTGCGATGCGAACGCACGACAAGCCGCCGCCCCCCGCGGAGGGCGGGCAGGCCAAGCACGGTGGAGCGGAAAAGGCCGGATCGGGGATCGGGCCGGACGGCATACCCGACGGGCTCGACATCACCCTGCGGCTGGACATGGGTCTGCCGTTGCCCCGGCTGACCGCCGCCGTCACCGAGGTCTGCGACCGGGCCGAGGAACGGTCCGAGCGCACGGTCGTGATCGTCCGCCTCCCGCGGGCGGCCGCCGCGGCGCGGTCCTGGCCGGGCCCGGTGGACATCCAGCAGATCAACCGCTGGGAGCGTGCCGTACGGAGGCTGGAACGCCTGCCCGCGATGAGCATCGCCGTGGCCGGCGGGGCCTGCGGAGGCCCCGCCCTCGACCTGCTGCTGGTCAGCGACTACCGGATCGGTGCCCCGGACCTGAGGCTCCTCGCCCCCGTGAACGAAGGACACTTCTGGCCCGGCATGGCCGTGTACCGGCTCTCCCAGCAACTCGGCGCCGCCCGCGCCCGGCAGATCGTGTTGTGGGGCGACGACATCGACGCATCCCGCGCCCACGAACTGGGCCTGATCGACCAGGTGTCGGCGGACACCGACGAGGCCGTCCACACGGCGAGCGTGCTGATGGGCCGCATCTCCGACCGCGAACTCGCGGTCAGGCGACAGCTGTTGCTGGAGGCGCAGACCCTGGAGTTCGACGACGCGCTCGGCGCGCACCTGGCGGCCTGCGACAGGGAACTGCGCCGCCTGACCGCACTCCAGGCCGACCCGGCACCGGGAGGCGGCGCGTGAATGAGAACACGAGCCGACTGACGAGCGGCCCTCCGCGTGCCCCCGTCGGCGGCCCACCCGAGGAAGCGGCGGCCGACGGTCCGCTGCCCGTCGCCCCTGTCCCGGTGGGCGACCTGACCATCGACGCCGAGGCCCTCGCCCGACACACGGCCGAGGGCGAACGACTCCTCGCGCACCTGCCCTCCGGCCCCGAGCGCACGGACGCCGAAGCCCGCCGCGCGGGCGCCCTCCACGAAGACTGCCGGGCCGCCCGGCACGCCTTCCTCGCCCGGCACGCCGACGCGGTCTACGACACCCTGACCGCCGGCCGCACGCGGCGGCCCCGGCTGGCCGAACTGGCCGCCGAGGCAGCCGTACGTTTTCCGGGCCTGGTACCGGACGCGTTCCGGATGGCCGAGGAACGCACACGCGTCCAGGCACACAAAGAAGGCCGCGAGATCGATCAGGGCATCTTCTTCGGAGCCCTCCTGCGGTCCCCGACCGCCGGTACCCACCTCATCGAGTCGATGCTGCGCCCCGCTCCCGGATCGGCCGCCCGCCTGGCCGAATTCCGCAGCGCGGACCGGCTGGAGCTGGACGCCGTGCTCCTGGAGCGCCGCGGCGAGGCGGCCCACGTGACCTTCCGCAACGCGCACTGCCTCAACGCCGAGGACAACCGGCTCATCGCCGATCTTGAGACCGCCGTCGATGTCGTCCTCCTGGATGACCGGATACGCGTCGGGGTCCTGCGCGGCGGCCCGGTGAACCATCCGCGCCACGCCGGAAAACGGATCTTCAGCGCCGGCATCAACCTCAAGGAGCTGCGTGCCGGCGCGATCTCCTTCGTCGACTTTCTGCTCGGCCGCGAGCTCGGCTACATCAACAAGATGGCCCGCGGTCTGCTCGACGACGACCCGTTCGGCGCGGTGACCAAACCCTGGGTGGGTGTCGTCGACGCGTTCGCCATCGGCGGCGGGATGCAACTGCTCCTCGTCCTCGACCGTGTCATCGCCGAGGAGGGGGCCTTCCTCAGCCTGCCCGCCGCCGACGAGGGCATCATCCCCGGCCTGGGCAACCTGCGGCTCACCCGGCTGACCGGGGCCCGCACGGCCCGCCAGATCATCCTCTCCGGCCGCCGGATCCACACCGACGAGCCCGCCGCGGCCCTGCTGATCGACGAGGTCGTGCCGACGGAGGGCCTGGACGAGGCCGCGGAGCGTGCCGTACGCGAACTGGCGGGCCCGGCCGTGGCCGCCAACCGCGCCATGCTGACCCTCGCCGAGGAACCCCTGGAACTCCTGCGCGGCTACCTGGCGGAGTTCGCCGTCGTCCAGGCCCACCGCATCCACAGTCCCGACGTGCTGGCCAAGGCCGAACGCCACTGGGCCCGTTCGCGAAGCGCCGCCGGGCCCACCGCGGGCGAGGAGGCACCCGGATGAGCGACACCGCCCGTACGAGCCCCGACATAAGCCTCGACACGACCGCCCGTACGAGCCCCGACACAAGCCCCGACACGAGCCCCCGTACGGCCGTTCTCGACCGGGAAGCCCTGCACGCCTCGCTCCGGGACCCGGTGCTGGAGTCGATCGGCTTCCTCAACGAGATCATGAGCCGCTACCCGGACGCCGTCTCCTTCGCCCCGGGCGCTCCCCACCCCGACCCGTACGCCGACCTGGACACCACCCGCTACCTGGACCGCTTCGTCTCCCACGCGGCCGCCGCACCCGGCCGCACCCGCGAGTCGGCGACCCGGCTGCTCTACGAGTACGGGCCCGCGCGGGGCATCGTCAACGCCGTCGTGGCCGAGGCGCTGCGCCGCGACCAGGGCATCGACGCCGATCCGGACAGCCTGGTGATCACCGTCGGCGCCCAGGAGGCGATGCTCCTGACGCTGCGGGCCCTCATCGCCACTCCGCAGGACCTCCTGGCCGTCGCGGACCCCTGCTTCGTGGGCATCACCAGCGCCGCCGCCCTCCTCGGCGCCGGGACCGTCCCCGTCCCCGAGGACCACGACGGCCTCGACATCGACGCCCTGGCCGAGGCATGCCGGGCGGCCCGCCGCACGGGCCGTCGCATCCGTGCCTGCTACGTCGCGCCGGACTACGCCAACCCCAGCGGCTCACGTATGGAACACGGCCGGCGCCTGCGGCTGCTTGCCCTCGCCGAGCAGGAGGACTTCCTGGTCCTGGAGGACAACGCGTACGGCTTCACGGCCGCACCCGGCACCGAACTGCCCGCTCTGAAGGCACTGGACACCACCCGGCGGGTGATCCACATCGGCACCTTCGCCAAGGTGTGCTTCCCCGGGGCCCGCGTCGGCTACGTCATCGCCGACCAGAGCGTGCGCACCGAGGCCGGCGTCGTACCGCTCGCCGCCGAACTGGCGCGCCTGAAGACCGCCGTCACCGTCAACACCTCCCCGATCTGCCAGGCACTGATCGCGGGCATGCTGCTGGAGCACGGCGGCTCGCTCGCCGAGCCGATCCGGACGCGGTCCGCGCTCTACCGACGCAACCTCACCCACCTGTTGCGGGCCCTGGAGCGCGAGAGCGCCGACGGCCTGCCGGAGGGGGTGCGGTGGAACCGTCCCAGCGGCGGCTTCTTCGTCCTCATGCGACTGCCCGTCCCGGCGGACGAGGCGTTGCTGGAGGTGGCCGCGGCCGAGCACGGGGTGCTGTGGACACCGATGGCCCCCTTCCACCCGGGCGGCGGGGGCACCCACAGCCTGCGGTTGTCGTGCAGCTACCTGGACCCGGACCGGATCGACGAAGGCGTGCGCCGGCTCGTGGCCTTCCTCCGGGCACGGGCACGGGCAGGGGCAGGGACACAGTGCCGACCGGGAACCGACACCGCGGCCGTCGAGGGAGTCCGGCGATGAACGAACGGAGCTTTCCCGTGCCATCGACCGGCCGTCCGGAACAGGACATGCCCCCGGCTCGCAGCAGCCCCGAGGCGCGGATCCGCCCCGCGGCGCGGAGCGGATCCGAGAGGCAGGGCTGCCCCGTGACCCACGTCGGCCCGGGGCGCGGCGACTTGCCCACTCACCCGACGGCCCGCGACCGCCGCCGTCCCTTCGATCCGCCCCCCGAACTCATGGCCGTGCGCGAGCAGGGGCCCCTCACCCGCCTGCGCTACCCCGACGGGCACGTCGGCTGGCTGGTCACGGGCCACGAACTGGCCCGCCGGGTCCTCGCCGACCCCCGCTTCAGCGCCCGCTCGGAACTGAAACGGGTGCCGGTGGCCCGACCCGGGACCGACCCCTTCTACGGCAGTCCCGCCCTGCCGGGCTGGCTGGTCGACATGGACGCGCCGCACCACACCCGGCTGCGCCGACGCCTGATGGGCTGGTTCACGGCCCGGCGCACCCGCGCGCTGACGCCCCGCGTCGAGAGCATCGTGGAGGAGCGGCTGGACGCGATGGCCGCCCTCGGCGGGCAGGCCGACCTGGTCGAGCAGTTCGCGTTGCCCGTCCCCTCACTGGTGATCTGCGAACTGCTGGGCGTCCCCTACGCCGAACGCGCCGACTTCCAGCGCAACAGCGCCATCCTCTTCGAGCTCGACGCCACGGCCGAGCAGGCCTCCACCGCGATGGAAGAGCTGGACGCCTTCCTCACGGAACTGGCCGGACACCGACGCCGCAGCCCCGGCGACGACCTGCTGAGCGAACTGGCCCAGGAGGGCGAGCTGTCGACGGCTGAGATCGCCGGTGTGGGCGCCCTGCTGCTGTCGGCGGGCCACGAGACGACGGCGGGCTCCCTCGGACTGGGCGTGTTCGCGCTGTTGTCCCACCCCGACCAGCTCGCCCGCCTGACGTCCGACCCGTCCCTGGCCGCCGGCGCCGTCGAGGAACTGCTGCGCTACCTGACCATCTTCCACTTCGGTGTGCCTCGCTCCCCGTTGGAGGACATCGAGCTCGGCGGCCACCGCCTGCGCGCGGGGGAGTCCGTGACCGTTTCGCTGTCCGCCGCGAACCGTGACCCGGCCCGCTTCGAGGACCCCGATCGTCTCGACATCACCCGCCCCGCCTCCGGGCACCTGGCCTTCGGCCACGGAGCGCACCAGTGCATCGGCCAGCACCTGGCCCGCACCGAGATGCGGATCGCCTTCCCCGCGCTCTTCGCCCGCTTCCCCGGGCTGAGACTCGCCGTGCCGCCGTCGCAGGTGCCACGGGGCGAGGACATGGGCTTCTACGGGGTGCACGCGCTGCCGGTCGCCTGGTGAGCGGGCGGCACCGGTCGCGTCGACCGCTGCCGCCCGGCACCGGGCGGGCCGACCCGCCCGGTCCCGGGTGTCCTCAGCTGTGCCCGGCCCGCCCCGGTGCCGGGTGCCGTCAGCCGTGCCAGGACTTCCACAGCTCCGCGTACGCTCCGCCGTGACCCACCAGCTCGTCATGGGTCCCGCTCTCGACGATCAGGCCGTCCTCCATGACCACCACCCGGTCGGCGTCGTGCGCCGTGTGCAGGCGGTGCGCGATCGAGACGACGGTGCCGTTCAGCAGCCCGGCCAGGGACCGCTCCAGGGCGCGGGCCGTATGCGGGTCGAGCAGGGCGGTCGCCTCGTCGAGGACCACCACCGGCGGGTCACGCAGCACCAGCCGTGCCAGCGCCAGTTGCTGGGCCCGGGCCGGGGTCAGTTGGCCCGCGCCGGAGCCCACCTCGTGGTCCAGACCCAGGGCGGAGGCCCATTCCCAGGCCGCGACGGCCCGCAGTGCGCGCTCCAGCTCCGCGGGGCCCGCGTCGGGACGGGCGATGAGCAGGTTGTCCGCCAGACTGCCCCGGAACACGTGATACTCCTGCGTGACCAGGACGACATCGCGGCGCATCTCGGCCGACGACAGCTCGGCAAGGGAGATCCCGCCCAGAGTCACGCTGCCCCCGCCGGGTGTGTCGATCCCGGCGAGGAGCCGGCCGAGAGTGGACTTGCCCGCCCCGGACGGGCCCACGATCGCCAGCCGTTCCCCGGGGGACACCCGTAGGTCGATGCCGCGCAGGCTCTCGCGGCCGTCCCGGTAGGAGAAGCGGACCCCCTTCAGCTCGACGCCACCCTCAGGGGCCGGTTCCGCCCCGGAGGCCGTCGACGGGGCCCGCGCAGGCTCGGCCGCGTCGCGCACGCCGAGGACGCGGGCCAGGGAGGCGCCGCCCACCTGGAGTTCGTCCATCCAGAAGAGCAGGGTGTCCACGGGGGCGATGATCTGCTGGACGTACAGGGTGGCGGTGGTGGCGGCGGCCAGGCCGACCAGCCCGTCGACGTACATCAGCCCGCCGATGAACAGGGTCGCGGCCACGGGGAGGATGTAGCCGGTGTCGGCGATCGGCAGGTAGACGCTGCGCAGGTTCAGGGTGCGGAGCTCGGCCGCGTAGGACGCCGCGATGTCCCCGTCGGTGCGCGCACGGCGCCGTCGGCGCAACCCCAGCGCCTCCACCGTACGGGCGCCCGTGACGGTCTCGGCGAGGTGGTCGGTGAGGTGCGCGTACGAGGCGTTCGCGCGCAGGTATCCGGCGCGGGCCCGCCGCAGGTACCAGCGCGTCGACAGCCACAGCACCGGCACGGCGATCAGGCAGGGCAGCACCAGCAGCGGATCGGTCAGGCAGACGGCCCCGATGGTCAGCACGATGGTGGTGCCCGCCACGAGGGAGTCGGGGACGGCCCGTTGCACGGTGAAGGCCAGTACGTCGATGTCCCGGGTGGTCCGCGTGACCAGTTCGCCGGTCCCTGCCCGCTCGACCGTGTGGGTCGGCAGGGCCAGCACGCGGTCCATGAACTCCTCGCGCAGGTCGGCCAGTACGCTCTCGCCGAGCCGCAGCGAGGCCAGGCGCGCGAAGCGGGTCAGGACCGCCTGGAGGACCACCGCCGCGCAGATCGTGAGTGCCACCGGGGTGACGGCGACGGATCCGTTCGCGGCGTTCTGTACGATCCGCCCCAGGAGTTGGGGGGCCACCAGAGCGGCGACACAGGCCAGCCCGTGGAGCAGGAGCGAGCGGGCCAGCGGCCCCCGGTGGCGCAGCATCGTGCGCCGGGCGTAGGCACGTACCTCCCGCTGCGAGGCGACCGGCAGCCGGTCGACGGGCGGGACCGCGGCGGTCATGCCGTGACCTCCCGGGTGACGACGCCGCGGTAGGCGGGGTCCGCGAGCAGGCTCAGGTGATCGCCCTCGGCCACCGCCTTGCCGTGCTGGACGAACACGACGCGCTCGGCGTGGGCGAGCAGGATGGGGCTGGTGGTGAACACCACGGTGGTCCGGCCCTCCCGGTACGGTCCCAGACGCCCGGCGACCCGGCCCTCCGTGTGGGCGTCGAGGGCGTTCGTCGGATCGATCAGGACCAGTACCTCCGGATCGGCGAGCAGGGCGCGGGCCAGGCGGAGCCGCTGCTGCTGGCCGCCGGAGAACTCGCGGCCTCCGCTGATCTCCTGAGCCGGGCCGTCGGGCAGGGCATCGGTCACGTCCCCCGCGGAGGCCGCCTCCAGGGCGCTCAGCACGGCGGCCCGGTCGAATCCGGTGTCACCGCCGTCGCGGCTGTCACCGACGTCGTTCCCGCGGCTCGTGTCGCGGGCGTCACGGATGTCGAGTTCGGTGCCCAGCCGCCCCGAGAACAGGGTGGCCCCGTTGTCGGACACCAGGACCCGGCCGCGCACGTCCTCGGTGCGGTAGGCCGACAGCGGCGTCTTGCCGTTCCGGGCCGCCGGGTCGACGTACCGGCCGATGCGGTCCGCCAGGGCCCGCGCGTCCCCGTCCGTGGCGCAGACCACGCCGAGCAGCCGGCCGGGCGGCACGGTCAGGTCCGATTCCGGGTCGTGCAGCCTCAGGCTCTCGTCAGGCAGCGGCCGGGTGCCCGAGGGCAGTTCGGGCTTCAGGGCGAGGAAGCCCAGGATGCGGCTCGCCGCCACCGTCGCGCGGGTCAGCTGGTCCAGCATCGTGGTGATCTGCCCCAACTGCTGGGTGAGGAAGACGGCGTACCCGTAGAAGGCGACGAGCAGCCCCGGTTCGAGACGGTCGGTGCTCACCTGGTACGCGCCCAGCCAGACGATGGCGACCAGCAGCGCGCCCGGCAGGAGGACACGCAGGAAGGCGATGTCGGCCACGGTCACCGCGACCCGTACGCCCTCGGCACGCACGCCCTGGGAGGCATCACGGTAGCGGCGCCCGTAGACGTCCTCGCCGCCGATGCCCCGCAGCACGCGCAGTCCGTCGATGATGTCGACCGACAGGTCGGTGAGTGCGCCCTGCCGGTCACGCATCCGTTCCTGCCGGCCGTGCAACAGCCGCATCAGGCGGGCGACGGCGGCCGCGATCAGCGGTACGCCGACGAGGACGACGAGCCCCAGCTGCCATGACGTGACCAGCATGAACACGGACGCGAAGAGGATCGAGGCGATGGCCCCGCTGCCCCGTGCGGTGCCCTCGACGGCGGTGCCCAGGTAGCCGACGTCCATGGCGCTGACGCCGACCACCGAGCCGGTGGAGGCCCGCCGGGGCAGCTCCGCGCCGAGCTCGGTGGCCTGCCGGACGACCAACTGGGTGGCACGGTAGGCCGCCCCGAACCGGTTCGTGGTCGACGCCCGGTCGCGCAGCGTCCCGACGACGGCCTGGAAGACGCCGAGCAGCAGCACCACCCCGCCCCACACCAGCAGTGCACCCCGGTCGCGGGGGAGCAGCCCCCGGTCGATGCCGAAGCCGATGGCCACCGGCACCAGCGCCTGCGCGAGGGTGCACAGCACACCGAACACGGTGGCCAGGGCGAGACTGCCCCGGTGCCGGGTCGCGAGCCACACCAGGAAGCGGACGGGGGAGGTGGTGACCGGGTCACCCGGATCGGGGACGGGGAAGTGGCCGTGGCCGCCGAGGGCTTTCCTCATGCTTTCCTCACGCTTTGGTTCCGATGGTCAGGCCGTGCTCGTAGGGGTGGTCGGTGAGGGTCCGTACGCCGGTGAAACCGGCCCGGCGCGCCCATTCCTCGTAGTCGCGGGCGGGGTATGCCATTCCCTGCCCGCTGGCGAGCACGTTCAGATAGAGGGAGAGCCGGGCGGAGTACCAGCCCCGCGTCTCGTCGTCGGAGACGTTGTAGCCGTAGACGAACACCCGTCCGCCGGACGGCAGGGCGGAGTACGCCTTCGTCAGCAGCTCCGTGATCTGCTCCCCGGAGAAGATCTCCAGCACATGGCTGAAGAGCACCGCGTCCGCGCCGGCGGGGAAGGGGTCGGCGAACAGATCGCCGGGGTGCAGCGCGATGCGCTCGCGGTCGGCCTCGCCGGCCGTGTTGTGCTCCGCCGCGAGCTGCGACACCGACGGGATGTCGAAGATGGTCGAACGCAGCCCGGGGTGACGGGCGATGAGCTGCTCACTGGTCGTGCCGTCGCCGCCGCCCACGTCGAGGAGGTGACGCACGGTGGCGAACTCCTCGCACTCCACCAGCGAGTCGAGGCTCTTGAGCGTGAAGGCGCTCATGCTGCGGTGGAAGACCGTCTCCAGTTCCGGATTGTGCGAAAGCCTGCGGTAGAGGGTCGGCTCGTCGCCGGGGTGTGCCGCCAGCGCCGTGTTGGTACCGGCGGCGAGGGCCTCGCTCATCCGCGTGAAGGCCGGGTAGTAGATCTCCTTCCAGCCGGTGAGGATGTGGCGCCAGCTGTCGGGCCCGTCGGGGACCAGGAGCTCATCGGCGGCCGGGGCGTTGTGGTAGGCGCCGTCCGCCTGCCGCTCCAGCAGGCCGGTGGTGCACACGGCGTGCAGCAGGACGCGCAGCGAGTGGGCGGGCACACCGGTGGCCCGGCGCAGCTCCTCGAAGGACGCTCCGGGGTGTTTGGCGAGCATCCCGAAGAGGTCCCATTCGAGGGCGGTGACGACGGCGTTGAAGAGCGCCGGCGCGTTCACCAGGAAGTGGAAACGCTCGACGACGGGATCGACGGCGTTGCGATCGCCCCGAACGGGCGGGTTAGGCGGCGGCTGGTGGTCGGAGTCGGCAGACGGATTCACTTCCGTACCTCTCGTCGACAGATCGGCGCGGGCCGGACAGTGACTCCGCGGCCGGTTGCAAGATCATATTTACGCAGCCGCATGCTCACACAGGCCCGAAATGCCCGCAAGGACGATCGTCGCGATCCGGCCGCCATCCGCCCGACTCCCATGCGCGGGATGCGGGGCCGGGCACGGGGAAGCCCTCCCGGACCGGCCGGTCCCCGCACCCCCACGGCAGGGAAGGAACATCCGCATACGAGCACCACCGTTCACAGGCTCGGACGCCACCGCGGGTCCGCCCTCGCACCACCCCTACGACGTACCGGGCCGGGCCGATCGGAGCACCCGCTGCACCCGGCGCCGGGCAGGGCCAACATCGGCCGATTCCGGGCGGTCCCCACATGAGCCGCCCCGGGCCCTCCCGTCGCCGTGTGCCGACCCGCCGCTCCGGACCTGTCGGGCAGCCTGCGGTACGCCCTGTGCCGGGTCCGCCACACGAACTCCGAAGCCGGGGGCCGGAGCTGGACGGCGGTCGAGCCACTTCGCTCATCGGCGGCCGACCGGGACGTCACTCGCCGTGATCCATACCTGAGACTGAGAGGAACTCATCACGCAGAGGGAGGTGGATAGTTCATGGGACCGACGCCGGGCTGACGTCGTGGATGTGATCTTCGGACCATGACCGTTGCTGTACGGGGATCGAGGACGTCATGGCTCATGCGACCGCGGTGGCAGCCGCGCTGGGCACGCTGGTTGGCAGTGTTGTGGGGGGTGGTTTACTCCGGCTTCGGCCTGACCTGTGTGCTGAGCGGGATCCCGCTGTTCCACCACGGTGGTGACCCGGGACCGCCCTCGCTGGGATGGGCAGCCGTGACGGTGGGAGTTTCAGCGGCGCTGTCCTGCGGGGCGATCCTGCGGTACGGGCCGCTGCCGGTACTCCGCGGGCTGCTCCGGCTGCTCCGGCTGCTCAGCGCGCTGGCCGGGATCTTTGCCTTCAGCCTGTTGATGGACGTGATCACGTTGATGTTCGGCCAGGGGGTGGACAGTTGGGCAGCGGCGGCGAACCACGCACTGGCCGCGATGGGAGTGCTGTTGCTCGCGGCTGCCGCCCGGCCCGAGCACCGTCCGGCCGATGGCGCCCGCGTGCAGGAACCATCGGCCGCGTCCGGGCCGGTTCAGCTCGCGGCCTGGGCCGGGACGGCGGCCTTCCTGCCCTACGCCGGGATGAAACTGATCTGGGCATCCGGGGGGACTTTCGCCGGGATATCCGGCGCGGAGATGCGGGCGGTGTCCCGGCGCAACGGAGCCTCGGGCATCTGGCTCACCCTGGATTCCTGGGGGCTGGACGCCACCATGCTGCTGGCCGCGCTCGGCGTCTTCCTGCTCTGGGGGCTGGTCCGTCCCTGGGGGCAGGTCTTCCCCCGCTGGACGTTGCCCCTGCGCGGTCGCCGTGTCCCGCGCTGGCTTCCGCTGGCCCCGGCCCTGCTCGGCGCCGCTACCCTCGCTCCGTACGGCGTGTTCGGGATCGGCTACTCGGCCCTGGCCACGGCGGGCGTGGTCACCATGCGCCAGGGCGACTTCCACTCCTCGGGCGACGCACTCCTGGTCGCCTGGATCGGCATGGCCGCATTCGCCGGCTACGGGCTCGCGCTGACCGCCGCAGCCCGCTCGTACTGGATACGGACCCGCGGGTTACCAGGAGAGAGTTGATGTCCGGCACCTGAGTGCCTGAGTGCCTGAGTGCCTGGCGCTGTCGGGTCGGCCACTCACCCGCGTACGTCACGCGGGCGGGCGGGCCCGCGATCGTAGCGGCCACGCATACCCGGCGGGGCAAGGGCCGATGACCAGAGTCACCGGCCCTTGCCCCGGCCTTCGCCCCCGCCCCCGGCGGCGACCGGGGCGGGGACGGACCGCCGCAGCAGCCGCGAAATGGCTCAGAGGCGTCGTGTCCGGCCGCGTTCGGCTGCGCTAGCGTCGCCTTCCAACACCGATGGGGAGGTCTCGTGCGCGCTCTCGTCTATCTGGGTCCAGGCTCCGCCGAACTTCAGGACCGGCCCGACGCACAGCTCGTGAACGGCGATGACGTCGTGGTGGAGATCGTTGGCACGGGAGTCTGCGGGACGGACCGCAAGATTCTGCTCGGGCGGTTCCCGGCCCGGCCGGGAGTCGTGCTCGGACACGAGGCGGTGGGTGTGGTGCGGGAGACCGGAGCCCAGGTGCGTTCGGTCGGGGTGGGGGACCGGGTGGTGGTCAACCCGACGCTGTTCTGCGGCTGGTGCGTCCCGTGCCGCCGGGGAGCGACCAACTTCTGCCGACACAAGGCCGGGACCGAGGTCGGCGTCGACCGGGACGGCACGTACGCGGAGACCGTGACCCTGCCGGAACGTTTCGTCGAACGGGTTCCCGCCGGGCTGTCCTTCCGCGGCGCGGTCCTGATCGAGCCGCTCGCCTGCGTCCTGAGCAACGTCCGTGCCGCGTCCGTCACCTTCGACGACACCGTGGTGGTGCTCGGCGCGGGCCCGATCGGGACGCTGACCGCACTGATCGCCGCCCGCCACGCGCGCCGGGTCACCGTCGCCGAACCGGACGGCTACCGGCTGGAGCGGGCCGGCGAACAGTTCGCGCACGTGGTGGACGTGGCCGGAACGGACCCGGCCGAAGCCGTGGTGAAGGCATCGGGCGGCGAGCGTCCCTCCGTTGTCTTCGACACGACGGGCACCGGCCTCGACGCGGCGTTACGGTTGATCGACGACGGCGGCCGGGTGGTGGTGATGGGCTTCGACGACACCTACACCGTGCCGCTGCGCCCGCTCCAGCTCACCAACCGGGGCATCCAGCTGATCGGCGCCGGGGACTACCGGGCCGACGTCTTCCCGGTCGCCGTCGACCTGGCCGCCGAACTCAGCGACCCGCAGCGATCCGGCAGCGGACCGGTCCTGGAGCGGCTGGTGACGCACGAGTTCCCGCTTGAGCGGTACTCAGAGGCATTCACCGCACTCGGCGGCCTCGCCGGGGGCGACGGGGACGGCGGCACCGAACGGCCACCGCGCTACGACGCGCTCAAGGTCGTCATCCGCTCGCACTCCGGCCCGGTCGGCGCCGACGGCTGGCCGGTGGACGCGTGAGCGCGCCGCGGTTCGGCTCGATCGAGTCCGGCGGGTCCAAGTTCGTCTGTCTGGTCGGCTCGGCCCCCGACCGGATCGAGGCCGAGACCCGGTTCCCGACCGGCCAACCGGGCTCCACGCTGACCCGGGCCATCGCCTTCTTCCGGGAGACGGCCGCCGAGACCGGACCGCTGGACGCGATCGGCATCGCGTCCTTCGGGCCCCTCGAACTTCGCCCGGGACATGCCAAATTCGGCCACCTCGCCGCCACCCCCAAACCCGGCTGGTCCGGGGTGGACGTCGCCGGTCCGTTCGCCGCCGCGCTCGGAGTGCCGGTGGGCATCGACACCGACGTCAACGGCGCGGCCCTCGGCGAGGGCCGCTGGGGCGCTGCGCGGGGTTTGGACACCTACGTCTACCTCACCGTCGGCACCGGGATTGGCGGCGGCGCGGTGATCGGCGGCAAGGTGGTCCGTGGCCTGGTCCACACCGAGATGGGCCACCTCACGGTGCCCCGGATCGCGGGCGACACCTTCCCCGGCTCCTGTCCCTTCCACGGCGACTGCTGGGAGGGGCTGGCGGGCGGCGAGGCGATGGGCGCCCGCTGGGGGACCCCGGCCGAAGAACTGACCGGGGACGCACTGGGTGAGGCGCTGCGGCTGGAAGCGGCCTACCTGGCCGCGGGGCTGCGCAACATCGTCTACACGACCGCACCCCAGCGGATCGTGATCGGCGGCGGCGTGGCGGAGTTCCCGGGGCTCTTCCCGCTGCTCCGTGCCGAACTGACCGTGGCCCTGGCCGGATACCCGGGGCTGCCCGAGCATGCGGCCGAGGACTTCGTGGTCCCGGCACGGCTCGGCCGGCTCGCCGGACCGGCGGGCGGACTGGTCCTGGCGGCCGGGGCGGCCGCCGCCGCACGGCCGTCGCCCGGCGCTGGGCCGTGGGAGGGGAACGGGCGCACGAGGGCGGCCCCGGGCCGGGCAGGCCGGCCGGTGTGACGCGCCCCCATCCGGCGGGTCTCCTGCACCCGGCCACACACGCCTGGCTGACCCGGCACGCACTGCCCGGGGCCCTGCTGCACGAGGTGGACCCGCTGCCCGGCGGATTCACCAACGACATGGCCCTGCTCACCGCCCAGCACCCCGACTCGGCGGGCGCCGAGCGCTACGTGCTGCGCCGTTACCGGCCCAACGGCAGCCGGGTCCCGCGCAACACCTGTGCGGTGGAGATCGCCGTCCTCGGCCGGGCGGCGGCCCGTGCCGTACCGGTGACCGCGGTGGTCGCGGCCGATCCGCAGGGCCACGCCACCGGCCGTCCCACCCTGCTCTACCGGTTCGTGGACGGGACCCCGCTCAGCCAGGTGCTCGCGGACGGCCCGGCGAGCGGCGAAGCGCGGGACCTGGGCCGGGCCGTCGGCGCGGTGCTGGCACGGATCGGCCGGGTCAGGCTGCCCCGCCCGGGCGTCTTCGGCGACTCTTCGCTGGTACCGGCCCCGGACGGCGCAGCCCCGCTGGGCGACCTGCCCGGTTTTGTCGACCACTGTCTGGTCACAACGGCCCCGGACGGGCCGCTGAGCGGGACGGACTCGGCCGTACTGCGCGCCCTGGCCCGCCATGGGCCACCGGCACTTGCCGCCCTGGCCGGTGAACGGAGCCTGGTGCACGGCGACTTCAACCCGAAGAACGTCCTGGTTCAACGGCGCGCCGGGCAGTGGGCGGTGGCCGCCGTGCTCGACTGGGAGCTCTCCTTCAGCGGCTCCCCGCTCTTCGACGTCGGGAACATGCTGCGCTTCGCCCACGAGTACCCGCCTGCCTTCACCACGGGCTTCGTCGACGGCTTCCGGGGCGGGAACGGCCGCCTGCCCGCGGACTGGCGGCGGCTCAGCCGGACGCTGGACCTCTTCGCGCTCGCGGACATCCTCACAGCTCCGCCCGACCCGGCCTACTTCGCCCGCGCGCGCACCGTACTACGCCGGTCCGCCGCCGACACGTAACGACCGGTACCGACCGCAGGGATCACCAGATGTCCCGTTTCCATCCGGCCCGTACGTCCGCTCCATTCCCGGGAGGCAAATGCTGTCCGTGCGGATCACGGAAGTCCTGGCAATAAACGTCAAGGAATGGCTGAGAGGCGACACATGGCCTTCTTCTCAGCATCGAGAATTCCGGTTACTCTGCCTGGGCCCGAAGCGAAAGATCTTTGACCGAGGGAGAATTCCGCCATGGAGAACGGAAGCCCGGAAGATGTCCTGAAGACGCTCACGCCGACCGTTCGCTGCAACGGCACGCCGCCCACGCCCGCCCTGCGCGAAGGGCCGTACTACAAGCCCGACACCCCCCTCAGGAGCAGCTTCCGCGGCGATGTGGACGGGGGAGCCCCGATGCTGCTGCATGGTGCCGTGCGCACTCCCGACGGGGAACCGATCGGCGGCACCCTGCTCGACTTCTGGCAGGTCGGGGAGGCCGGAGTCTACGACGGCAACGGTTTCCGGCTGCGCGGCCACCAGTTCGCGGACGCCGAGGGGCTGTGGCGGCTGGAGACGGTGCTGCCCGCCATGTACCCGGGGCGAACGCGGCACGTGCACGTGAAGGTGCAGCCGCCCGGCGGAGCCGTACTGACCACGATGCTGTATTTCCCCGGCGAACGCCGAAACCACCTCGACAAGTATTTCCGGCCAGAATGTCTGATGGACGTGCGGGAGACACCCGAGGGCTGGAACGCCGCTTTCACCTTTGTCCTGAACGTATAAGATCCCGCCCCCGCCATACTGACGGGAATCTTTTATTCCACTGCCCGGAGATATCGATATTCGCCGTCCTTCGTGTCCACGGACGGAAGCCGACAGGAGTCACATGGCCGACTTCATGCGCGCGCAGAGCGGTGCCCGGAACGACGTCCGCGGCGATGCCCTGAACTACGCGCAGAACCACCTGTACTACCCGGTCAGCGCGTACGAGATGGACCACGGTGAGGGCGTCCATCTGTATGACACCGACGGCAACGAGTACCTCGACTGCGCTTCCGGCACCTTCAACCTGAGCCTCGGCTACGGGCACCCCGAGGTGGTCAAGGCCATGCGTGACCAGGCCGAGCGGCTGGTGCACACCACCTCGACCTTCCAGACCGCCCCCGTCAACGAGCTCGTCCGGCGGTTGGTCGAGGTCACCCCGCCGAACCTGACCAAGGTGCACCTCAAGGTGTCGGGCGGCTCCACCGCCAACGAGGGCGCGGTCAAGATGGCACAGCTCGCCACCGGCCGCCGCGACGTCATCACTCTGTTCCGCAGCCACCACGGCCAGACCATGATGACGACCACCATGTCGGGCGAGTCCTTCCGCAAGGCCCCTTTCCCGCACCTGATGCCCGGCGTGCTCCAGGTCCCCGACCCCTACTGCCTGCGCTGCTTCTACCGCCAGGCGGGCCCCGACAGCTGCGGCATGCTCTGTGTCGAGCGCATCAACGACTTCCTCGACCACGCCAGTTCCGGCAGCGTCGCCTGCGTGGTCGTCGAACCGGTTTCCGGCAGCGGCGGCAACATCGTGCCCCCCGACGGCTACCTGCCCGCACTGCGTGCCCTGTGCGACGAACGGGGCATCGTCCTCGTCTTCGACGAGATCCAGACCGGCATAGGCCGGGTCGGCCGGATGTTCGCCGCCGAGCATTACGGGGTCCAGCCCGACATCCTGACCACCGCCAAGGGCCTCGGCGGCTCCGGCGCCCAGATCGCGGCCATCGTCGCCGACGAGCGGATGTCCGGGCTCAGCAGCGACCACCACTCCTTCACCTACGGCGGCAACGTCCTCGCCGCCGCCGCCGCGTCCACCACCCTCGACGTGATCGGCCGCCCCGGCTTTCTGGAGAACGTCCGGGAGGTCGGCGCCCACGTCATGGAACGGCTGCGCGCGCTGGCCGCCCGCCACCCCGCCGTCGTGGACGTACGCGGCCTCGGCCTGATGATCGGGATCGAGATCGGCGATGACCGGGGACGCCCGCACAGCGAACGGGCCCAGACCCTGGCCCGGCGCGGCATGGACCACGGCCTCATCCTGCGTACCTCCCGCTACGGCCGGGGCAACGTGATCAAAATCCGCCCGCCGCTGATCCTCACCCGTACCGAGGCCGATCTGCTCTGCGACCGGATCGAAGCCCTCTTCGCCGCCGAGGCCGCCGCATGACCGGCCCCGAGTACGACGGTCCCCATGGGCCCGCGGCCATGCGGCAGTATGTGACCGGCCTCGCCGGAGCCGTCCGTGACGCGGTGCTGGCCGCCCAGCACCAGGCGGGCAGCCGCCTGGTCCGGGGCCACTCGCCGGGCGGGGACGCCCAGTTCGGACTCGACGAGGTCGCGGAGGCGGCCACCTGGAAGTACGTCGCCGGCCACGACCTGCCCGTCGCCGTCTACTCCGAGGACCGCGGCCTGCAGTACCACGGCACGGACCCGGCCCACCTGCTGGTCGTCGACCCCATCGACGGCACCCGGCCCGCCGTCGCCCGCCTGGAGTCGGCCACCGTCTCGGTCGCCGTCGCCCGCATGTCGCAGCGCCCGCGCATCGCCGATGTCGAGCACGCGATGCTGATGGAACTGAGCACGGGCGCCTACCTCTACGGGGACCGGGCGACACCCGGCATCACCGCGCACGGCTACGACCATCCCGTCCCGGCGCTGACCCGCACCACCGACCCCGCGCGGATGTTCTGGTCGCTGGAGTTCAACGGCCACCCGGCCCAGCTGATGACCGAGGCGTACGGCCACCTCATCGACCTCTCGGCCAACACCGGCGGGGTCTTCGTCTTCAACAGCGCAACCTGGTCCATCTCCCGGCTGCTCACAGGCCAGCTCGACGCCTACGTGGACATCGGCAACCGGCTGCTGCGCGACGATCCGGCGCTGCTGCCCGAGTTCGAACGCGTCGGCAACGGCCGGGTCCTGCACCTGTTCCCGTACGACATCGCGGCGGCCGTCTTCCTCGCCGAGCGGGCCGGGGCGGTCATCACGGACGGCTACGGACAACCGCTCGGCGACACCGACCTGACCGACCTGAGCATCACCAACCAGCGGTCCTGCGTGGCCGCGTCCACCCCCGAACTCCACCGGGCTCTGCTGTCGGCCATCCGATGGAAGGAGTGACGCCCATGCGCCCCCCGAACACCCCGCCCGCCCCAGCGGTCAGCACCACGACAGCGGACGACACCGAGTTCCGGACCCTGCTCGACCGGCTCTCCGACAAGGCCACCGCGGACTACTACAACCCCTTCACCACCTTCGAATGGCCGACCGCGATCCCCACCGACGAACTCTGGATGTCCCCCGAACTGCTCTCCGCCCACGGCACCGAGCTCATGGACGAACTGAGCCACGCCCAGCTCCAGGCCCTGAGCCGGTGGGAGAGCGTCAACTTCTACAGCCTCAATGTGCACGGCATCCGCGAACTGCTCATCGAGGTCACCCGGCGCGTCCACACGCCCGGCTTCGAGCTTCCCTCGGAGTTCTTCCACCACTTCATCGGTGAGGAGAACGACCACATGTGGTTCTTCGCCACCTTCTGCCTCAAGTACGCCGGCAAGATCTACCCCGACAAGTCGGTCAAGCTGCCCGAGACCCCACGCGACCCGGACATCGAGAACTTCCTGGTCTTCGCCCGGATCCTGGTCTTCGAGCAGATCGTGGACCACTACAACGTTCAGCTGGCCGCCGACCGCCGCCTGCACCCGACCGTCCGGCACATCAACCGGCTGCACCACCAGGACGAATCCCGCCACATAGCCTTCGGCCGCCGCCTGGTGCACCTGCTGTGGGAGCGGCTCCTCGACCGCGGCCTGGACGAGGCGGCCCGGCACGAACTGCGCGGCTATCTCGGCCGTTACCTCACCACCAGCATCGAGTCCTTCTACAACCCGGCCGTCTACCGCGACGCGGGACTCCCGGACGGCTTCGCGCTGCGCCGGCGGCTGCTCGCCCACCCCGCCCGGCAGGCCGCCCATGCCAAGGTCCTGCACAAGACGACCGGCTTCCTCAACCGGATCGGGGTGTTCGATGCCCGTCACTGACCCCGCGGCCACGGGGGAGACCGCGACCACCTGGTCGGTCCGGGACGGACTGGCCACCCTCGACGAACCCGCCGTCCTGCTGAAGGACGCACTCGACGCGGTGTTCACCCGCTGGGGCACCGAGGCCGGAGCCCGGCAGCAGAGCTACCCACCGCTGCTACGGGCCGAAGAGCTGCGGTCCCTCGACTACTTCCGTAACTTCCCGCACCTGGGCAACCCGGTCACCCGCATCCGCCGCGACCGGCTGGCCGCCCGCGCCGCGGCCCCGCCCGGAGCCACCGCGCTGCCCGCGGCCGACCTCGCCGAAGCCACCCACCTGCTGCCCTCCGCGGCCTGCTACGGCTGCTTCCTGCACCTCTCCGGCACCAGCGCCGACACCCCCGTCCTGATCACCACCGTCGCGCAGTGCTTCCGCAACGAGGACCACCACGACGGGCTGCGCCGGCTCTGGGGGTTCACCATGCGGGAGATCGTGTGCGTCGGCTCCGCCGAAGCCGTACGGGCCCACCTCGACCGGCACCAGGAGCGGATCGCCGCCTTCGGCACGGCCCTCGGCCTCACCCTGGACCGGCAGCCCGCCACCGACCCGTTCTTCGAGAAGGACGGCTCCCGCACCGTCATGCAGATGCTCGCCCCGGTCAAGGACGAGTATCTGCACACCGACGGCACCGCCGTGGCCTCCACCAACAACCACCGCAACTTCTTCGGCGAGCGCCGTGCCATCCGCCATGCGGGCCGTCCGGCCTTCACCGGCTGCGTCGCCTTCGGCCTGGAGCGGTGGGTGCACGCCCTGGGTGACCTTTTCGAAGGGGACCTGGCCGCCGCGCACCGCGCGGTACGGCGGACGGGGGAGCGTTCGTGACCCGGCTGGCCGCCCGGCTCGGACTCGGACTGCCGCTGCTGCAAGCCGGGATGGGCGCCGTCGCCGGGCCCGCGCTGTGCGCCGCGGTGTCCCGGGCCGGAGCGGGCGGCACCCTCGCGCTGTACAAGGAACCACCCGCGCGGGCCGCCCGGCTGGTCCGTGAGGTGGCGGCTGCCACCGGCCGCCCGTTCGGGGTGAACGTGGTCCCCGAGGTCACCGGACCGGCCGCCTGCCTGGACCAGCTCCGGGCCGTCCTGCCCGAACTGCCTCCGGGCGCCTTCGTCACCTCCTTCGGGCTGCCCGACGCCGACGCGGCCCAGGCCGTCCAGGCCGCCGGGCACCCGCTGGTGGTCCAGGTCGGCACCCTCGCGGACGCCGGCACCGCCCTCGGACAGGGTGCTGCCGTCCTGGTCCTCCAGGGCACCGAAGCCGGCGGCCACCTGCTCGGCTCGTCGCCCGTGGACCTCCTGCTGGCCGCAGTCCGTGCCCGCTACCCGCACGCGGTACTGGCCGTCGCGGGCGGGATCGCCACCGGACGGGACCTCGCGGACGCCGTGGCCCGAGGCGCGGACGGGGCCATGGCCGGAACCCTGTTCGTCCCGGCCATGGAATCCACCGCGCACCCGGAGTTCAAACGGCGGGTGGTCGAGGCCGTGGCCGACGACACCCTCATCACCTCCCTGTTCGACATCGGCTGGCCGCACCGCCCGCATCGCGTCCTGCGCAATTCCCTCACCGCCACCGGGAGACGCGCCCCGGCCACCTTCATAGCCACGACTCGGGTGGACGGGCGGGAGCTCCCGGTACCGCGCTACAGCGCGGCGGCTCCGGGTGACGGCACCACCGGCCGCGTCGAGGAGATGGCCATGTACTGCGGCCGGTCCTGCTCCCACGTCACCGCCCGGCACCCGGCCGCCGTCACCGTCGCCCGGCTCGGCCGGGAGTACGAGAGCGTCCGTCGGCCCCACGCCGCTTCCCCCGGCCCCGCGAACGCCACCACCGCGCTCACGAGCGGTTCCCACAAGCCGAACCGGATCCCCGAGAGGTAACGATGGACGACGTGATCAAGCCGGTCGTGGACTGGCTGCGCGAACGCAACCCCACCGTCGAAGAGATCCCGGAGGACCTCGACCTGATCGAGAACCGGCTGATCGACTCGCTCGGCTTCATGGAGTTCATCCTGCTGCTGGAGGACCTGATCGGGCGGGAACTGCAGCTCGACCAGATCGACGTGGACCAGTTCCGCACTCTTGGTTCCCTCAGGGACCACTTCCTGGAAGGGTGAACCGCCCATGGCACAGGACCCGCCGCCCGGACCCGGCCGTGTCACCTCCCTGCACCTTGCCGCACGCACAGGCGAGCCCACCTTCCGAGTCGCACACGCCCGCGCGGTGACGGGCCACGGGCTGGCAGGGGACCGCAACTACTGGGCGGGCGAGGGCCTCCGGCCCCGGCGCCGGGGAGCTGGCCGGGCGTCCGGGGTCTGCGACGTCACCCTCATCGAGGCCGAGGCCCTCGACGCCCTGGCCCGCGAACACGGCATCACGCTCACCCCCGCCGAATGCCGCCGCAACCTCGTCTGCCGCGACATCCGGCTCAACCCGCTGGTGGACCATGAGTTCCGGATCGGCGCGGTGATCCTGCGCGGTCTCAAACTCAGCGAACCCTGCGCCCGCCTTGAGCAACTGGTGCGCCCCGGCCTGATCCGCGGCCTGCTGCACCGCGGCGGGCTGCGGGCCGAGGTGATCCGCGGCGGGACGATCCGGGTGGGCGACCTGATCCTCCCGCTGCCGCACGACGCGCGGCCGCTGCCGAACGTTCCCGCCCCCCTTCCCTGAGCCGCGCCGCGCGGATGGCCGCCCGAACCTGCCCGGACACCGCCCGATTCGTCCGCACCGGGACGCCCGGTGAATCGTGGGGAAGCCCGCAAACGGGCCCACATCTGGCCAGGAACAGACCGTAAGCACCCATGCCCGTGGATCCGGACGATTCGCCCGCGCACCGCGCGCGGGGCGAACCGCCCGGCCGTGGCCCTGCAGACAGGAAGACAGCATGGCGATCGAAGGCGCCGCCCCCGGGCGGAAAAGCGGCACAGCAACGGAATTCGGCGCGGACGCCCCCTCGGTCAAGGCCGTGGAGCGCGCGGAAGGGGCGGCCAAGGAGCTCGCCGCGGCGGGGACGGCCGTCTCCGTCCGCCTGCTGGAGTGGGGCTTCGCCCTCCGCCTCGACCAACGGGCCGCCGACCGCCTCGCGGACCTCGACAGCACCGGGCCCGTCGACGGCTTCCGCGACCTGGTGTCGGAGGTGCTCGCCGGGTCCCTGCCCGCAGATATCGCCGGAGCCGTCGGCGCGGCGCTGACGGGCCGCGCCGGACCGATCCGGTCGGCCGCCCGGGGCGCCGGGTGCGAGCTGCTTTCGCCGTGGTCCGCGCCCACCCTCCTCGCCCCCATGACCCTTGAGGCGCCGCCGCGCGAGACCGGCCTGTGGTTCAGCGTGTTCGAGCCGGGCACGGGCTGGGGAACCGACGCGCAGTTCACGGCCCACTACGCCTCCGAAACCCCTGCCCTGACCGTATTCGGCGATGACCTGTATTGCGTCTACCAGGGCCGGGGCGACAACCCCGACCTGTGGTGGACCGCGCACCGCGCGGACGGCAGCTGGTCCGAGGACCAGCCGTTTCCCGCCCACCACACCCTGGGCAGCCCGGCCCTGGCCGTGTTCCGGGACCGGCTGTACTGCGCGCACCGCGGTGGCTCGGGCGACTGGGGTATCGCGCTGACCTCCTACGACAGCGGTACCTGGACTCCGGACCGACCGGTCCCGCACGCCGAGAGCGTCTACGGCCCGGCGCTGGCCGTCTTCCGCGACGCCCTCCACCTCGCCTACGCCGACGCCGCCCAGCGAATCATGGTCACCACCAGCCGGGACGGCCGCGGCTGGACCGCCCCCGAACCCGTCCCCGGCTGCGCCACCACGAGGTCCCCGGCGCTCGCCGTGTACGACGGCGCCCTCCACCTGCTGCACGGCAACCCCAAGGACGGGGCCATCCACTGGAGCCGGCTGCGCGGCACCGGCTGGACCTCCGAGGGCGCGCTGCCGGGGCACCGCACTCGGAGCAACATCGGCCTCGGAGTCTTCGACGGCAAGCTGATGTGCGTCCACCGCGACCCCGCGCGCCAGCAGCTGTGGTGGTCCGCCTTCGACGGCGCCGGATGGAGCACGGACACCGAGATGCCGGGGCACAGCAGCAAGTACGGTACGGCGCTGGCCGTGCACCGGGACCCGGCCGGCACCCACGACCAACTCCTGTGCGTCCACCGGGGCCACGCACAGCGCTTCGTCACCGCGGCCGGAGAGGTACTGACCGACGAGGACCCGGCGGGGCTGCACGAACTCGACGATCCGGACTCCGCCGCCGACTGAGAGAGGCCCCTCGCGACGGCCGGGCCACGGCGACCGCGCCCCGGCCGTGCTCCCGTGCGTCGCGGGACACCCCTCAGCCCTTCGCCGGTGGCCCGTGGAGCGTCTCGCGCAGGAGGGCCGCCTCGTGGTCCAGGTGGTGCAGCAGCGCCTGCAGAGCGGGGGTGCGCGTGCGGTGGGCCGCCTCGGTGGTGCCCACCGTGCGGCCCACCGAGGGCAGTTCGACCGGCAGGGCGGCGAGGTGCTCGTCGGCGCGCAGGACCAGCTCGGGCAGCAGCGCCACCATGTCCGTCTGCACGAGCAGCGCCCGCATGGTGAGGAACGACGTGCACTCGACCCGGTCCGAGGGCAGCGGGAGGCCCCGGTCCACGAAGAGGGCGCCGAGCTCCTGGCGCAGGGCGGTCTGTTCGACCGGGAGGATCCACGGGAAGCCGAGGGTGTCCGTGAGCGTGGCGTCGGCGGTCTCCAGCAGGGGGTGGCCGGCGCGGACGGCGAGACGGATGCGTTCCCGGTACAGCCTCGTCTGGCGCAGTCCGTCCCCCTCCTTGGGCGCCGGTCCCACCCGGCCGACGACGACGTCCAGTTCGCCCGACAGCAGCGCGGGATGGAGGACGTCCGGGGTCCCTTCCCGTACGACGACCGTGAGGCCGGGCCGTTCCCGCTTGAGCTGGGCGACCGCCCGGGGAAGCAGCACGTTGGTCCCGGCGAGGAGCGCGCCCACGGTCACCGTGCCCTCCCGGCCCTGCCGCAGCCCGGTGAGGCGTTCCTCCGCCCTCCGCATCTCGGCGAGCACGGCACGGGCGTGCTCCGTCAGTGCTTCCCCGTAGAGCGTCGCCCGCATGCCGCGGGGCTCCCGGACGAAGAGCGGCAGATCGGCGATGCCCTCCAGCTCGCGGAGGCTCCGGGTCGCGGCGGGCTGGGTGAGGTGCAGGGTCTCGGCGGCCCGCACCACGCTGCCGTGGTCGACGATCGCGACAAGCAGCGTCAGGTGCCGGAACTTCAGCCGGCCGTCCAGGAGGTCCATCGCCGGGGCTCCTTCCGGGAGCGGGGTGGCGGGCCGAACTTCGACATACCCGATTCGGTATGAGGATCACGCCTTTTGGCATTTGTTCGGCATAGCTCGGTGGGCGCATGCTACCCGCACACGCCGGGTCCAGATCCGAATCCCCGGCCTGGCAACGGAGGTCTGCAAGGTGCGCTCACCTGTGCGGCATTACGTAGGGGGCGGGTTCGACGCGTCGGGCGTCCCGTTCCCGCTCATCGATCCGGCCCGCGGGCACACCGTCGGCGAAGCGCCCTCCGCCTCGCGGGAGTTGGTCGACCGCGCGGTGGACGCGGCGCGGGCGGCCCTGCGCGGGCCGTGGGCCTCCTGGAGCCCGGCGGACCGTGCGCGGATGCTGCACCGGATCGCCGACGGCATCGAGCGGCGCTTCGAGGAGTTCGTCGCCGCCGAGTGCGCCGACACCGGAAAGCCCCGCGAGCTCGCCTCGACGGTCGACATCCCACGCGCGATCGCCAACTTCCGCTCGTACGCCGACCTCTTGGCCGGGCGCGGCGAGCGGTCCTGGCACACGGCCACCCCGGACGGCCGTGGCGCGCTGAACTACACGGTGCACAAGCCGCTCGGCGTGGTCGCGGTGATCTCGCCGTGGAACCTGCCGCTGCTCCTGCTCACCTGGAAGGTCGCCCCCGCCCTCGCCACGGGCAACACGGTGGTCGCCAAGCCCTCCGAGCTCACTCCGGGCACGGCCTGTCTGCTCGCGGAGGTGATGGCCGAGGCGGACGTACCGGCGGGAGTCTTCAACCTCGTCCACGGCCACGGTGCGGACGCCGCCGGGCAGTGGCTCACCGAGCACCCGGGGGTGGACGCGATCGCCTTCACCGGGGAATCGCGCACCGGCGTGACGATCATGCGGGCCGCCGCGGCGCGCCTGGCCCCCGTCTCGTTCGAGCTGGGCGGCAAGAACGCCGGTCTCGTCTTCGCCGACGCGGATCTGGAGGAGGCCGTGGCGGGCACCCTCCGCTCGTCCTTCACCCACAGCGGGCAGGTGTGCCTGTGCACCGAGCGGGTGTACGTGGAGCGGCCGGTCTTCGACGCGTTCGCCGAGGCTCTGGCCAACGGTGCGCGGGCGCTGAGCGGGTACGGCCCGATGATCTCTGAGGCACACCGCGACAAGGTGCTGGGGTACCTCGGCAAGGCGGCGGCCGACGGCGACGTGCTCGCGGGCGGCGGGGTGCCGTGCTTCTCCGACGACCGGGACGGCGGCTTCTGGGTGGAGCCGACCGTGCTGGCGGGGCTGCCGGAAGACCATCCGGCGGTACGGGAGGAGATCTTCGGGCCCGTCGTTCATCTGGCGCCGTTCGACACCGAGGAGGAGGCGCTGGCGCTCGCCAACACCGGTCCGTACGGGCTGGCCGCGACGGTGTGGACGGGTGACGTGAGCCGGGCGCACCGCGTCGCTCCCGCCCTCGACGTAGGGATCGCCTGGGTCAACACCTGGAACCTGCGCGACCTCCGTACTCCCTTCGGAGGGGCGAAGGCATCCGGGATAGGCCGCGAGGGCGGCGACCACTCCCTCGACTTCTTCTCCGAGCCGATGAATGTGTGCGTGAAGCTGTGACCGCGGTGGACGAAGCGGTGGCGAGGGCCGCCGAACGACTCGACACGGCGCGCCGGACAGGTGTCCCGTGCGCCCCCGTCCGCGACCTCCTCCCCGACGGGGACCTCACGGCCGCCTACGCCGTCCAGGCCGTCCTCAGCGACCGCCGCCTCGCCGAGGGGCGCCGCGTCGCCGGCTGGAAGATCGGTCTGACCTCGGTGGCGGTGCAGGCCCAGCTCGGCGTCGACACACCGGACTTCGGTCCGCTGATGGACGACACCGCGGTGCCGGACGGTGCCGAGATCCCCTGGGGAACGGTGCTCCAGCCGCGGGCCGAGGCCGAGGTCGCCCTGGTCCTGGAACAGGACCTCATCCACGAGCGGCACACCGTGGCCGATGTGATCCGGGCGACCGCGTTCGCGCTGCCCGCCATCGAGGTGGTGGGCAGCCGGATCCGCGACTGGGACATCTCGGCCGTCGACACCATCGCCGACAACGCCTCCAGCGGCGCGTACGTCCTGGGCACCCGCCCCGTACCGCTGCGGGAACTCGACCTGCGGACCGCCGGCATGGTGCTGGAGCGCCGCGGTGAGCCCGTCTCCACCGGCGCGGGCGCGGCCTGTCTGGGCAATCCGCTGCACGCCGCCGTCTGGCTGGCGGACACGCTCGTGCGGCTCGGCCGCCCACTGCGGGCCGGGGACACCGTGCTGACCGGCGCGCTGGGTCCCATGACGACCGTCGAGCCCGGTGACGTGCTCGAAGCGCGCATCGACGGACTCGGTTCGGTACGTGCCGCCTTCGGGCGCACCGCACAGGAGGGGAGCACCCGATGAACGTCACGGCACTGGCCGAGACCTTGGACACCGCGGCACGGGACCGCCGTCCGCTGCCGGGCGGCGGGAGCGGCCTGAAGGACACCGAGGAGGCGTACGCCGTCCAGGAGGCCCTGGTCGGGCGGCGACTGGCCCGCGGTGAGAGGCTCACCGGCTTCAAGCTGGGCTTCACGAGCCTGGCCAAGATGCGGCAGATGGGTGTGGCCGACCTGATCCACGGCCGACTGACGGACCGGATGGAGATCGCCGACGGGGGACGTCTGGACGTCTCCGGGCTGATCCACCCCCGGGTGGAGCCCGAGGTGGCCTTCCTCCTCGGCGCCACGCTGCGCCCCGGCACCGACCCCATGGCGGCGGTCGCGGCCGTCGCCCCGGCGCTGGAGGTCATCGACTCCCGCTACGACGGCTTCCGGTTCTCCCTGCCCGAGGTGATCGCCGACAACACGTCCGCGGCGGGCTACGCCGTCGGCCCGTGGCACGCCCCGGGCGACCTCGGCAACCTCGGCGTCCTCCTGGAGCTCGACGGGTGTTTGGCCGAGACAGGCTCCACCGCGGCGATCCTCGGACACCCGGTGCGCGCCCTCGCCGCCGCGGCCCGGCTCGCAGGTTCACTGGAACCCGGCACGGTCATCCTCGCCGGCGCGGCGACGGCCGCCGTACCGCTGCCGCCCGGGACACACGTACGGGCCACCGTCGCGGGCCTCGGCACCGTCCGGTTCACCACGGAGGACGAGGCGTGATCGTGCCCGGAGCCGCCCCGCCCCGCGGCCGTTTCCCCCATCTCCGGCGCGCGGGCGACCTGGTCTTCGTGTCCGGTACGAGCTCGCGTCGTCCCGACGGCACCTTCGTCGGCGCGAGCGCCGACGCGATGGGGGTGACGGACCTCGACATCCGTGCCCAGACCCGTGCCGTGCTCGACACCGTCGGGCAGTTGCTGGCCGCCGTCGGCGGGGGCCTGGACGACCTGGTCTCCGTGACCACGTACCTGGTGAGCATGAACGACTTCGGCGGCTACAACGAGGTCTACGCCGAGTACTTCGACGAGAGCGGACCGGCCCGCACCACCGTCGCCGTCCACCAGCTTCCCCACCCGCATCTGCTGATCGAGATCAGCGCCGTCGCCCACATCCCCCCGAACAAGGAACCGCGCCGATGACCATGCAGCCGTTCAACCTCCAGGCCTGGATCGAGGAACACCGCCATCTGCTCAAGCCGCCGGTCGGCAACGTCCAGATCTGGCAGGACGCCGATCTGATGGTGACGATCGTGGGCGGCCCCAACCGCCGCACCGACTTCCACGACGACCCGATCGAGGAGTTCTTCTACCAGCTCAAGGGCGACATGGTGCTGCGAGTCATGGACGAGGAGGGACGGCCGCCGCGCGACATCCACATCCGCGAGGGCGACGTCTTCCTCCTCCCGCCGCACGTACGGCACTCTCCTCAGCGACCGGAGAAGGACAGCGTCGGCCTGGTCGTCGAGTTCGCCCGGCCGCAGGGACAGCGGGACGCCTTCGAGTGGTACTGCACGCGCTGCCATCACCTGGTCCACCGCAGCGAGGTACAGCTCAGCTCGATCGTCGACGACCTGCCACCGGTGTTCGCCGCGTTCTACGGCGACGAGGCCGCCCGTACCTGCGGGAACTGCGGGACGGTGCACCCGGGCAAGGACTGGCCGCAGGAACTGCGTCCGCGCACCCGCCGCGACGAGGCGGACGGCGCATGACCGTCGTCGACATCCACGCGCACGTCTTCCCCGAGATCGGCCGCGCCGAGTCCCGGCGGCTCACCGGCTCCGACGACGGCCCCTGGCTGCGGACCACCGACGGCCCGGACGCCGGGATGATGATGGCCGGCGCCGCCGAGTACCGGCCGGTGCGCCGCACCCTGTGGGACCCCGCGGAGCGCGTCGCCGACCTGGACCGGCTCGGCGTGGACATCCAGGTGCTGTCCAGCACACCGCTGCTCTTCGGCTACGGCCTGGAGTCCGGGCGCGCCGCCGACTGGTGCCGTACGGTCAACTCCCGCCTCCTCGAATACGGCTCGTACGCCCCTCACCGACTGGCCCCGCTGTGCCAGGTGCCGTTGCAGGACACCGAGGCGGCCTGCGCCACGCTCAGCGAGGCGATGCGCCAGGGATTCCACGGCGTTCACATCGGCAACCACCTCGGCGACCGCGACCTGGACCACGGGGCACTCCTGGAGTTCCTCACGCACTGCGCCGAGCAGAACGCCGCCGTCCTGGTCCACCCCTGGGACCTGCCGGCGGGCCCCCGCTTCTCCCGGTACATGCTGGCCTGGCTGGCGGGCATGGCCGCCGAGACCCACCTGACCATCCTGTCGCTGATCCTCTCCGGCGCCTTCGAACGCCTGCCGGCATCACTGCGGCTGATGTTCGCCCACGGCGGCGGCAGCTTCCCCTACCTCCTGGGCCGGGCCGACAACGCCTGGCACCGCCGCGACCTCGTCCGCGCCGACACCCCGCACCCGCCCTCGCACTACACCGACCGCTTCTCGGTCGACTCCGCGGTCTTCGACCCCGGTGCGCTGCGCCTGCTGGTGGACGTGATGGGCGCGGAACGGGTGCTGCTCGGCTCCGACCATCCCTTCCCGCTCGGCGAGGAGGACATCGGCAGGCTGGTACGGGAGAGCGCCCTCACCCCGGAGGAACGAGAGGCCGTCCTCGGCGGCAACGCCGTCCGGTTCTTCGGTCTGACCCCGCTGCTGAAGGAGGCCGTCCGATGAGGGCAGCCGTGATCGGATCGGGCAACATCGGCACCGATCTCCTCATCAAGATCGTCCGCGGTTCCGGGAACGTCACCGCCGCCGCGATGATCGGCATCGACCCGGAGTCCGAGGGGCTCGCACGGGCCCGTCGGCTCGGGGTGCGGACCAGCGCGGAGGGAGTGGCGGGGCTGCTCGCCCTCGACGACTTCGACGACATCGGCATCGTCTTCGACGCCACCTCCGCGAGCGCCCACCACCGCAACGCTGCCGCGCTCGCGCCGTACGGCAAGCGGATCATCGACCTGACCCCGGCGGCCATCGGCCCCTACGTCGTCCCTCCCGTCAACCTCGACGAGCACCTCGACGCCCCGAACCTCAACATGGTCACCTGCGGCGGCCAGGCCACCGTCCCGATCGTCGCCGCCGTCTCGGCGGTGGCACCGGTGCACTACGCGGAGATCGTCGCCTCGATCGCCTCGCGGTCCGCGGGCCCGGGCACCCGGGCGAACATCGACGAGTTCACCGACACCACCGCCCGCGCCCTTGAGCGGGTGGGCGGCGCCGCCCGGGGCAAGGCGATCATCGTCCTCAACCCGGCGGAGCCGGCGCTGCTGATGCGCGACACCGTGCACTGCGTCGTCGACGACTGCGACACGCAACGGGTGGCCGACTCCGTGCGCGCGATGGCCGAGTCCGTCGCCGCATACGTGCCCGGCTACCGACTCAAGCAGGAACCGCAGTTCCGCTTGCTGGCCGACGACGACCCGCTGACGCGGCTCGCCGGGGGCGGCCGACTGCTCGTCTCCGTGTATCTGGAGGTGGAGGGCGCCGCCCACTACCTCCCGGCCTACGCCGGAAACCTCGACATCATGACCTCCGCCGCGCTGCGCACCGCCGAGCGCCTGGCCGAACGGAGTCCGGCCCGATGACCTCGGTCTACGTCCAGGACGTCACCCTTCGCGACGGCATGCACGCCGTCTCCCACCGCTACACCCTCGACCAGGTGCGGGCCATCGCCGCCGCCCTCGATGCCGCGGGCGTCGACGCCGTCGAGGTCGCCCACGGCGACGGCCTCTCCGGCTCCTCCGTGACCTACGGCCCCGGCGCGTTCACCGACTGGGAGTGGCTGGAGGCGGCGGCCGAGGTCCTCGACAGGGCCAGGCTGACCACCCTGCTGCTGCCCGGGGTCGGCACGGCGCAGGACCTGCGCCGTGCGCACGCGCTCGGTGTCACGTCCGTGCGCGTCGCCACCCACTGCACGGAGGCGGACATCGCCGCCCAGCACATCGGCCTGGCCCGGGAACTGGGGATGGACGTGGCGGGCTTCCTCATGATGTCCCACATGGCCCCGCCCGCCGAACTGGCCGCCCAGGCCCGACTCATGGAGTCGTACGGCGCGCACTGCGTCTACGTCACGGACTCCGGTGGCCGGCTGACCATGGACGGCGTACGGGAGCGGGTCCGCGCCTACCGCGACGTCCTCGACCCCGCCACCGAGATCGGCATCCACGCCCACCACAACCTCGGCCTGGGCGTGGCCAACAGCGTCACTGCGGTGGAGGCGGGCGCCTACCGCGTGGACGCCTCGCTCGCGGGCCAGGGCGCCGGAGCGGGCAACGCGCCGCTGGAGCCGACGGTGGCGGTGTTCGACCTGATGGGCTGGGAGCACGGCTGCGCGCTGTTCCCGCTGATGGACGCGGCGGAGGAGCTCGTACGGCCCACGCAGGACCGGCCCGTCCGGGTGGACCGGGAGACGCTGACCCTGGGCTACGCCGGGGTGTACTCCAGCTTCCTGCGGCACGCGGAGGCCACCGCCCTGCGCCACGGTCTGGACACGCGGGACCTGCTGGTCGAGGCGGGGCGGCGGCGACTCGTCGGCGGACAGGAGGACCTGCTCGCGGACATCGCGCTCGACCTCGTGAACGACCGCGGTGGCGACGCCCCCGTGCCGGCGGCCTCCGCGTCCGCCGATTCCCTGCCCACCGCCCCACACGCAACGACGGAGTGACCTCGTGCTGACCGAATCGACGACCGAGAAGCTGACCGCAACGCTCATCGACCGCGCCGCCGCGCTGGACGCCGCCGACCCGCTCGCGCACGTCCGGGACCGCTTCCTCCTCCCCGAGGGGGTCGTCTATCTCGACGGCAACTCCCTCGGCGCCCTTCCCGCGGCCGTTCCCCCGGCGGTCGAGGACGCGGTGCACCGCCAGTGGGGCACCGACCTGATCCGCTCCTGGAACAACAACGGCTGGTGGGAGGCGCCGATACGGACGGGCGACGCCATCGGCCGCCTGATCGGCGCGGCGCCGGGCCAAGTGGTGGCAGGCGACTCCACCAGCGTCCAGCTGTTCAACACGCTGCTCGCCGCCGCCCGGCTGCGCCCCGGCCGCCGACTGCTGCTGACCGACCCCGACCACTTCCCCACCGACCAGTACATCGCCGACTCGGTGGGACGACTGCTGGGCCTGGAGGTCCGCAGGGTGCCAGCGCGCGACGCCGCCGCTGTGCTGGCCGCCGAAGGGGCGGACGTCGCGGTCGCCGCCTACGCCCCGGTGGACTACCGCACCGGCGAGCTGTACGACACGGCCGCGCTCACCGCCGCCGCGCACACCGCGGGGGCCCTGACGCACTGGGACCTGTGCCACGCCGCAGGCGCGATGCCCATCGGGCTCGACGCCATCAAGGCCGACTTCGCCGTCGGCTGCGGCTACAAGTACCTCTCGGGCGGTCCGGGTGCCCCGGCGTTCGCCTACGTCGCGCGCCGCCACCAGCAGGGCTTCGACCACCCCGTGACCGGCTGGCACGGGCACGCGGAGCCGTTCGCCATGTCCGGTACGTACGCTCCCGCCCCGGGCATCACCCGGGCCCGCGTCGGTACTCCGCCCCTCCTCTCGCTGGTCGCCCTGGAAGCCGCGCTGACGGCGTACGACGGTGTGGACATGGAGTCCGTACGGGCCAAGAGCCTCGCACTGACGGGCTTCTTCCAGGAGTGCGCCGACTCCCTCCTCGACGGTCTGGGCTTCACCATGGCCACCCCGCGCGAGGCCGCGCGCCGCGGCAGCCAGGTCGCGCTGCGCCACCCGGAGGCGTACCCGCTGGTCGCCGCGCTCACCGCACGTGGCGTCATCGGCGACATGCGCGCCCCGGACCTGCTGCGCTTCGGCTTCAACGCCCTGTACCTCACGTACGCGGACGTGCTGCACGCCGTGCGGGAGTTGCGGGACATCACGTCCACGGGCGCCCACCGGGCCACCGCCTACCAGCAGCGCCCGACGGTCACCTGACCGGTCGCGCGAACGCCCGGCTCGCGCGATCCCCGAGGTCACGGCATCCGCCCGACCTCCGCGCGCCCGGGACCGTACCGGTCCGTCTCCCGGCGGACCGGTACCGCACCACCCCCGCGCCCGGCCCGCGGGCCGGCCCCGCACCACTCCCGGACCGGTGCTCCGGAAAGACTCCCGGGCCGGACCGGACCCCTTCGCACGTCCACTCTCTCCGCCGAGACCCCTAGGACTTCCATGCGATCCCTCCGCACAAGAGCGGGCCTGGCCACGGCAGTCGCCGCCGCCACCGCCGCGACCCTCCTCGTGCCGGGCAGCTCCGGCGCCACCGCCACCGCCGCCACCGACCCGGACATCCCCGAGGTCTGCGCCGACCGTCGCCCCGGACCGGCCGACCCCGGCGCGTACGGCATGCAGCTGGACGGCACGTTCCGCCACCCCGCGCTCACGCCGGTCGACGAGGAGCACGAGCACTCCTTCCCGGGCCGCAACAAGGAGTACGACACCCGCTCGTACATCAAGAACATGAAGGTCGAAGCCGCGTACGGGGGAGCGGACTTCACTCCCGACCCCTTCCACACCTGGCAGAACATCGTCGACTTCGGCCCTCGCCGCTACATGTTCCAGTACGACCGCTCCGAGGGCCGCGTCTACGACATCACCGACGTGAAGAAGGTGAAGGTCGTCGAGAGGATGAGCCGCCAGGACGTGGACGGCGACGAGAGGAAGGCCAACGGCACCTGGGCGGCCAACGACTACTGGGGTGCCTCCACCATCCAGTGGAACAAGAAGCTCGACGCGTACGTCATGGTCCAGAGCTTCGAGGACAAGCGGCAGATCTCGGAGCTCACCGATGACCCGGCGAACGACAAGTACAGCAACCCGGAGGGGGTCAGGAAGCTGCGCGAGAAGCCCGGGCTCAAGGGCTTCAAGGTCTTCCGCCTGGACGGCCCCCGCAAGAGGGACTGGAAGCTCCTTTCGACCGTCTCCACCGACGCCACCCAGAAGGACCGCCTCAAGAGCGACCCGAACACGGCGCAGCAGGGCTCCGGTTCCCTCGACACGCCGTACTGGACCGGCGAACGGTACATGTTCATCGCGACGGCGCCCGACGACACCTACTCCCGCACCGAGTACCCCACCAACCTCCACTCGGCCGGCTACCAGTCGTGGGACATGGCCGACCCGGCCCACCCGAAACTCCTCGACACCTGGCACCTGCCGGGCCAGCGCACCGGTGAGGACGCGGCGTACAGCAAGAACCCGCGCTGCGGCAACCGCACCAGCTGGATGGGCGCGCGCATGCCGCTGTTCATCCCCAAGCCCGTGGAGAAGGGCGGGCGTTACGCCTTCGCCGCCATGGGCGGCTACGGCCTGACGGTCCTCGACATCTCGAACCCGGCCGACCTGAGGACGGTCAGCCACCTGGACCTGCCGCCGTCCGTCTCGGGCACCGAAGGCGACAACATCGACGTCTCGCAGTACGAGCGGACAGGGATCATCTACTACTCCGGCTACCCGCTCACCGAGGACTGTTACGAGCCGTACAAGGACGTCTACCAGATCGACGCCAAGGACCCGAAGAACCCCCGCGTCGTCGGCGCCCTGCCCCGCCCCACCCCGCCTCCGTCCGCCGGAATCACGGACTTCTGCCAGCGCCGCGGCAGCTTCGGCCCCAAGCGCACCGGCTCCTACACCAACCCGGGCCGGCACACCCCGGGCGTGCTCGGCTACGGCTTCTACAACGCGGGTGTGCAGTTCTTCGACGTCTCCGACCCCGCCGTGCCGAAGATCGACGCCTACTTCGTCCCGAAGGCGTACGGCACCGAGACCCCCGACTACGCGTACGGCAACCAGACCCACGGCGTGTACGTGGAGTGGGACCGCAACATCGCCTGGGTGCTGACCAACCACGGCATCTACGCGCTGTCCTCACCGAAGGTACTGGGCAGGCCCGACCTCAACCGGCCCGAAAAGCCCTTCCGCAACAGCGAGTTCTGAGCCGGAGACCTCTGAGCCCGAGACCTCCGAGCCGGAGACTTCCGAGCCGGAGACTTCCGAGCCGAGAGCTCCGAGCCGGCCCAGGGGGGCGGCGGAACGAGCCGCCGCCCCTCCGTCGCCCCCTCCTCCGCCACTCCCACACCCACACGTACAAGAAGGACACCTGCCATGGCCGCTCCGGAAAGACCCGCCCAGGCTCCCGTCTCCCCTCCCGCCACGACCGGTGAACCGGCGAAGGGCCCAGGTCTCGTCCGCTCACTCACCCACCGTCAGACCACCATGATCGGTCTGGGCTCCGCGCTCGGCACCGGCCTGTTCCTCGGCTCCGGGTCGGCGATATCCGCTGCGGGCCCCGCAGTGATCATCTCGTACGCGATCGGAGCCGTACTGGTCGCGATCATCGCCGTCCTGCTCGGCGAGATGTCCGCCGCGCATCCGGTGCAGGGCTCGTTCGGCGCCATCGCGCACAAGTACCTCGGCCCGTGGGCCGGTTTCGTCACCCGCTGGATGTACTGGTTCAGCGCCGTCGTGGTCATCGGTACGGAGGTCGTCGCCTCCGCCCTCTACATCCGCTGGTGGTGGCCCGGCGTGCCGATGTCGGCGGCCATCCTCGCGATCGCGGTGGTGGTGCTCGCGGTGAACATCATCAACGTGAAGTCCTTCGGCACCACGGAGTTCTGGCTCTCCACGATCAAGGTGACCGCGCTGTGCGCGTTCATCCTGTGCGCGGCGCTCCTCGTCTTCTTCGGCCTCCCGGACACCGAGGCCACCGGCTTCGCGCATCTCAGTGACGACGGCGGATTCGTGCCGCACGGTGCGAAGTCCGTCTGGATCGCCATGTCCGTCGTGATGTTCGCGTACGCCGGATTCGAGGTCGTCGCCATCGCTTCGGCCGAGGCCACCGACCCGCAGCGCAGCATCCGCACCGCGATGCGGCAGCTCGCCTGGCGGCTCAGCCTCTTCTACGTCCTGGCGATCACCCTGGTCGTGGCGCTGATCCCGTGGCGGCGGCTGGCCGCAGGTGACGGCAGCGTCGAGGAGAGCCCGTTCGTGCGGGTCTTCTCCGACGTCGGCGTGCCCGCCGCGGCAACCCTCACCAACCTCGTCGTGCTCATCGCGGCCGTCTCCGCCGCCAATGCCCACCTGTACGGCGCCTCCCGCCTCCTGCACTCCCTCGGCGACGACGGCCTGGCCCCGGCCCCGCTGGCCCGCCTCACCTCCCGCGGCGTCCCGGCCACCGCCCTGGCCGCCTCCACTCTCGGTATCGCGGCCGCAGCGCTGCTCGCCTTCTACGATGTCGGCGGCATCTTCAGCATCCTGATGTCGATCGCCCTCTTCGCGGTGTTGCTCGTCTGGCTGCTGATCCTCGCCTCGTACGTCGCCTTCCGCCGCCACCGCGACGCGCACCCTGCGGAATTCACGGGCTTCAGCATCCCGGGAGGCAGCAAGCTCGCGTTCGTGGCCGGGCTCGGGGTGCTGGCCGTCGCCGCCACCGCCGTCGAGGTCCCGGACATGCGGCAGGCGGCGGGCATCGGCCTCGCCTTCACCGTCGTCCTGCTCGCCTGCTACGCGCTGACCGCCTTCCGCCGGGCACGACGGCCCTGAGGAGCCACCGGGCGGAGGTCCGACCTCGCGCTTCGCCGAGGGGGGCGCGCGAGGCGGCCGACCGGCCGGTGACAGGCCCGGCGGTGGCAGTGGCAAGCCCGGGACCGGGATTGCTGACGTCGTCGCCACGTGGACCAGCGGAGTCTGTGCATGACTGTGTGGGCGGTCCGAGTGACGAGTGTGGTGAACAGGTGCTGGATTTCGTCGCAGGTCAGCGGGATCAGGCCGTCCGGGGCCTGCTGCTGAGCGCGTTCGTCAGCGGTGGTCGCGGAGAGGGAGGCGTGGCGGGCATCGCGAGGGTGACCCAGCGGTGCCGGAACGTACAGCGTCCGACCTGGTGGGAAGGCGTCCTCGACCGTCCACCTGTGCCCGGGCACCTCCACGAGGGTGGACGTGAGTACTTCTGACTACGCGTCATGTCACCGATCGGCCCACCACGCCGACAGCACGAGACCCCGGGCGAGGGTGCCCGGGGTCTCTCTGCGCGGTGCCGTTCCGTCGATTCAGCGACTGTTCGCGTCGGCTTTCGGTGTTACTGATGAACACGCCGAGCTTCACCACATGCTCCTGGCCGTCCACGGCGGCCGGCTCTTCATGCTTCTTCGGGAACGGCTCCTCGGGTGTCACTCCCAGTCCGCCGAGCCGTTCCTGCTGTACGTCGCTCAGCTGCGCCCAGGTATGCGGCTTCCGCTGCTGCGCGAGCCATTTTCATCGAGGATCGGGATTTTCGAGTTGTTCCGCCGCCCGCAGCGCCAACGAGGCCGCGAGCGTCACCCCGGGGTGCGCGGCCAGTGCGACGACTCCCGGAGCACTCGCCAGCGGTGCGCAGAGCATGCCGTTGCCGGCCGGTATCGGGCGGACCCCTACGGTCACGTCCCTCAGGGACGGTTCCTGCGGCAGTCCGAACGCCTCCCTCACGGCACTCAGCGACTCATGCACCCGCGCCCGCGTAGCCGTCTCCGTCTCGCCCGGGACGACGTCCTCGGCTCCGACGAAGCCGTGCCGGGCCGACGGCCGGATCTCGAAAGCCGGCGTGGACACCACGCGGTCCAGGCGAAGCTCCGGCGCGGAGAAGGTGAAGCGCGCGGCCGGGACACCGGGCACTTCGATGTGTTCGCCGAGCTGCTCCGCGAGGGCGGGCAGGCCCGTCCCGCAGGCGAGGACGATCCGATCGACGGTGAGTGCCACTCCGGTGCCCTGCAGCTCGTAGCCGCCTGCCCGCCGTGCACGGATGCGATCCACCCGAGCGGCGACGACGGTGGCCCCGCCGGCCCGCGCGCGGGCGAGGAACGCGCGGCGCAGGTCGTCCGGCTCGACCATGCCCTCGTCGCTCGCGTGCGCGACGACCGGCGGCGGCACCCGCAGGCCGGGAAGGATCTGCCGCAGAGCCCCCGCCTCGACGGTCGCGACGTCGGGACCCGACTGCTCGGCGAACCGAGCCGTCGCGGTTGCGGTCGATGCCCAGCTCACGGCGCCGTTCCAGGTGATGATGCCGCGCAACGGTGGCGTCGCCGTGACGCTGCGCAGCACGCCGAGCGACCGGGCGAACTCGTCCCGGTCGCGCGCGCCCGACGGCGGCTCCGCCGCCGACCCGTGCGAGTTGAGCCAGCCGAACGCCACATCCGTCACCGGCGGCAGTGACTTTTCCGCCGTGCAGACCACGACGGACAGGCCGCGGCGCACGAGCTCGTCCGCCACCGCCGCTCCCAGTACGCCCGAGCCGACCACCGCGACGCGCAGCATGTTCTTCCGGACCATTCGTCCACCTTCTCTTTCCTCGGCGATCGCCGCCGACACACGATCGCCACGGGCGGCGGCGCGGTCACCGGCGTGAGGGTGACCCCTGGCGTCCCATGGCCCGCAGGTCCATGTCCGGGACAGTCTCTCAGCAACACTCAGGTGTGCGGATTTCGTTCGTCGCTGATCCGGTCTCATCGACTGAAAGCCGCGGAGGCCGCCTCCGCGTCGTCACCGTGCTTTCCGTGATGACGACCCCGGCTCCGTTCTGCCGCATCCTGTTCAGCCGCCCGCCCCACCGCATCCTCGGCATCGCGAGCGTGCGCTCGCGTGGGTAGCGGGCGAGCGCCGCAACCCCTCGCCGGAACGGTGCCGGCTCGGCGGGTGTCACACCGAGCCCGCCGAGCCGTTCCTGCTGTACGTCGCTCAGCTGCGCCCAGGCGTGAGGCTTCCGCTGCTTCGCGAGCCACTTTCTCAGCTCATCGCCCCAGAAGAGGACGCCGAGCCACGAACACTCCCAGTCTTCATCGATCACGGCCAGCGGCGCGGCGAGTTTCCAGCCCTTCCGCCAAGTGGGCCGGCAGGGAAGGCGCGTCGTCAGCCGACGACCAGAAAGGAGGCGGAGGTCCATCGGCAGCCCGAGGACGGGGGAGCGGTACGAAGCTGCAGGACGTATCGGTCCTGCATGGCTGAGCACTTCATTCGCGCTCATCCATTCGACAGTTCGGGCCGGTCGTGGCGACGGCCAGTCCAGGCGACGGCGTCCGTCCACGCTGTCCGCTGCACCTCCGAGAGGGGGCTAACCCCCGTAACGTTTCGGAAGCAGGCTCCCTTTCGTGGCCATGGAATGGAGGCGACGATTCTCTCAAGTTGCAGAGCACAAGTTGAGGGGCAATACAACATGGATGGGCGCCGGAAGTGCATCAGCCGACGGGGACTGCTGGCCACCGCGATGGTGGCCATGGGAGCGGCCCTCGTTCCTGTGGCGGTCCAAGCAGCACCGGCCGACATGGCTGAGGAGAAGCAGAACGCGGTCCGCGCGCTGGAGCGGGCGGCCCATCCGCTGCGCTCGACGGAGCCCGGGGGAGATACGGCCGACCTGCGAGCCCTGGCCACGATGATCGGCGACGCCAAAGTGGTCGGCCTCGGCGAGGCCACTCACGGCTCCCATGAGTTCTTCACCATGAAGGAGCGGGTCTTCCGCCACCTCGTGGAGAAGAAGGGTTTCACCACTTTCTCCCTGGAGATGAGCTGGTCCGCCGGGCTCCAGATCGACGACTATCTCCAGACCGGCAAGGGCGATGCCCGCAAGATAGCCAAGGAGACGCTGGGCAACTCCCCTTGGGAACGAGAGGAGTTCGTGAGCCTCCTTGAGTGGATGCGAGATCACAACCGCAGTCACCCCGGCCGCACCGTCCATTTCATGGGCAACGACCTCGGCGCTCCCACACTGAGCGACGAGTTCTTCGGCCGGGTGACCGGTTACGTGCAGCGCAACCACCCGGCGGCGCTGCCACGGCTCAACGAGCTCTACACCGGCCTGCGCCCGATCGACGACGTCTTCGCCTACCTGGGCAAGCCGCTCGCGGAACGACAGCGGCTCGCCGCCAAGGCACAGCAGGCCCTGGAACTGGTCAGCAGCCAAAGGAGCTCCGGCGAGGAGGCGTTCGTGTGGGCTGAGCAGAACGCCCGGTCTATCGCACAGACCGCCAAATTCCTCACGATGGACGTCAGTGACCCGGACTCGGTGGCTGCCTCGCAGCGCTTCCGCGACGAGGTGATGGCCCAGAACGTCACCTGGTGGCAGCGGCAAACCGGCGGCAAGGTGCTCCTGTCGGCACACAATGACCATGTCGGCTACAACGCCGGCGACCCCACGATGTATCCCAAGACACAGGGCTCATTCCTGCGCGACACAATGGGCAAGAACTACCTCCCCATCGGCTTCACCTTCAACCAGGGCTCCTTCTTGTCGAAGGACACCGCCCTCGGCGGCGACTGGAAGAAGTTCACCGTGGGGGCCGCCGGCCCCGGCAGGAACGAGCACACCCTCGACCAGGTCCGCCACCGGGACTTCTACCTCGACGTCCGCCATGCCCCGGCCCGCGCGCGTGCCTGGCTGAACATTGCCCGGCCCACGCTCAACCTCGGCACCCAGTTCCCCTCAGAACCGCGCGATATAGCGATCGCCAAGTCCTTCGACGTCCTCATCCACCTCCACGAAGTCCGGGAGGCCGACAAGCTGAAGCCGTGAATGCGATCTCTCGGTTTTGGGACAGTGGTGGTGAGAGACAGTTGATGGTGGTGTGTTGCCGCTGGTCAGCGGAAGTCTCTTGGTGCGGACCCACTGTCTTGGCCGTGAGGGATTGGGGTGGGGATCGTTGTCCTGGAGGTTTATCGCGTGACAGATGATGCTGTCTCAGGTCCGTGAGTTCGTAGCCAGGCGGGATGGCGTCCACGCAGTACGAGGCCCCGGGCGCTACGTCCGGGGCCTCGTGGTGCACTGTGACGTGTCCGGCTGGTTCAACGAGCGGTTCTGTTCCAGCGCCCTATGCCTTCGATTCCGAGCTCGGTGAGGGCGTCGCGTTGTTCCTGTGCTCTTCGGACGCTTGGGAACAGGTAACCCGCCCGTAGGCTCTGGGCCCGTTTCCCGGTGGTGGGATGTCTCGTTGGACCGTCCGGGTGAATGTCTGGGAGACCGACGACAAGGGGCGGGTGTGCGACAGGAGTGGTCGCCGGAAGAACTGTTGGCGAGCTGGACACTGGCGGCAGCCAGGCACGAGTGCGGTGCCACGGCATGCTTGTAGCAATCGTCGGAGTGGTTGGCGGCGTCCTCGCGGCGGTGATCGGTTCCTGGGCCGCACTGCGAGCACGCCACCCGCCCGAGGCACGGCTGGAGCTGGTGGACGTATCCATCGTCTCCAACCAACGAACCGGTTCGAGGTACGCAGACTGGCGTGATGGGGACTGCGAAGAACACATCTACGCCGTCGTGCTGGACGTGAAAGTGCGTAACAACGGGGGCCGAGTTGTAGTGCTCAAGCGGTTTCACGTAGTTGTTGAACAGGCGCATGCTTCAGGGAGTGGTCCGAGGCTGAGGCTTGAATCCGCGCTTGAGGCAAGCGGGACTTACGCCATCATGCTTCCGGAGCCGAGGCGCTGCCCCGCCCGTGAGGAGCCTTCCACGGCTCCCCGCATCGGGAAGGACATTTCACACGTGGTTCCACCGGGCGACGCAGATCGGATCAAGATCCGGTTGATGATGTCGATCCCGAAGAGACAGCGGTATCGCTACCAAGTTCGCCTGGTACTGGACTACAACGTCAACGGTTGTGTCGCCTCAGACCCCTTGGCCTTCGCGTGCCCGGCTGTGTGACGGGCACGCTCCGACCGGAATCTCGCTGCCGCTACCGGCGGTCGCCACCCACCCTGTGAAGAGCGACCACGGTAACCGCATGCAACACCGGCTTGTCCGTGGGCTCTTCGAGGTTCACGCGCTCGGGCGTACGCTCCGTTCGGCTGTGCGGATCAGGGGGCGTTCCGGTGCCAGGCGGCTGATGACGCGGGACACCAGGGCGTTGCCGGTGCCGTCGACGACGGTTGCCTTGCGGCCGCCGAGCGCGCCGAGTGCTGTGTTGACGACCTGTTGCGGTGTGCGCCGGGAGCCGACGGACGCGTTGTCGCCGGCCACGTCGAAGAACGGGGTGTCGGTGGCGCCCGGGCAGATTCCGAGGACGGTCACGCCGGTGCCGCGGGTCTCGCCCCAGAGGGAACGCGTGAAGGACAGGACGAATGCCTTCGTCGCGGAGTACACGGCCATGTGCGGCACTGCCTGGAATCCGGCCGTGCTGGCGACGTTGATGACGGTGCCGCGTCCGCGTTCGACCATGCCGGGCAGGAGACGGGTGGTGTTGCCTACGAGCGTGCCGACGTTGAGCTGCACCTGGGACGCCATGTGGCCGGGGTCGGCCTCGGCGAGGTCGCCGTGTGATGCGAAGCCGGCGTTGTTGATGAGGATGTCCACGACGGCGCCCCGCTCGTCGAGTGTGCGCGCGAGGGTCTCGGAGGCGTCGGGCCGGGCGAGGTCGAGGGTGAGGGATGTGACGGTCACGCCGTGCCTGGACCGCAGGGTCGAGGCGAGATCCTCCAGCTTCTCTGTCGAGCGGGCGACGAGGACCAGGTCCACACCGCGTGCGGCCAGCTGCCGGGCGAACTCGGCGCCGATCCCCGACGAAGCGCCGGTGACGACGGCAAGCTGGGAAGTGAGAGTGTCCGAATAGTTCATTTCTGTCTCCATACCGACTCGAAGGTTTTTTTCTTGGCGATGAAAAGGCCGCGATGATCGACGTTCGTTGAATCGGGCCTGCCTCGCGCTCAGTGCGCCCTGATGGCGGACTCGACGACTTCGGCGAGAACGCCCGCCGCACGGCGAAGCTCTTCCGGATCGGCGCGCCCCGTGGCCTCAAGCACGCCCTTCAGCCCGTCGAACGCGCCCACGAACACGGTCGCCAGTGCGTGGGCGTCGGCCGAGAGATGCAGGTCGCCCGTGCGGGCACCGGCGAGGAGGAGGTCTTCGACCATGCCGACCCACTCCGCGAGAACGGACGCCCGGGCGGGGTCCTGCGGCGACTCGGTGCTGAGCTCACGGTCGAGCCGTACGACGGACCAGCCCGCAGGTTCGGCGATGACGAGGTCCACGAGGACGGGGATGAGTCCGCGCATCTGTGCGGCCGGCCCTCCAAGCCCCTTGAGCTGCGTGCGCACATGCGCAAGCATCCCCTGCTTCTGATCGTCGACAACCGCACGGGCCAGGTCGGCCTTGCTCTTGAAGTGAAAGTACACGGCCCCCTTGGTAAGGCCGGTCTCCAGCACCACATCGTCCATCCGGGCCAGCGAGTACCCCTTGGCATCGAAGACCCGGGCGGCGGCGCGCAGAATGTCCCGGCGCGTCGCCGCGCCCTTCGGTGTCAGTTGATCCACTGGCCTACCCATGCACAGATAATAAATACCATCGAGTCGGTTTTGCAAGTTAATCAGGAACCGGACCGCCCGAAGGGGCCGTAGACCGCCGCAGGCAACGGCCGAATCGCACGGCGACACGGCATGGACGCCACATCCGGCTCCCTCGTCTGTCGACGGCGCGCCCGAGCGATGTCAGCAGGGCACGCTCGCACGATCCGAACCCGTCGCCCAGTGGCTCCCGCCGGCAGCCTCCGCGCAGTGCACCTACGGCGCCGACTGGACCGCCACCGAGCTCCGCTGGGCAATCACCGCCGACGACAAGGAACGCACCGCCCCTCAACGCCCCGGCCGCCGACTGCGCAGACACAATCGTGAAGTACGAAGTCGCACCGTAGACCCCTGCGCAGCACCGTGTGGTGAGTGACCCCCAAGAACTCACCACGCGCTCACCACGGTGCTCGTCCACGAGTCCGGGCGACGGTGAGGGTGCCAGGGCGGCCCGACCCGGCCTGCGGCGAGCCTTCTGCGTAACGTGCCTGGCCGCTCGGTCCAGGAACTACCGTCGGGCGTATGGCAATACAGCTGAGGCGGTTCACCTCTTGTGCCGTGATCCGGAAGCGCAGGCCCGGTTCTGGCGCGCGGTGCTCCCTAAGCCGGTCATCGAGGGCAGCCACGGGCTTCATCTCCAGGATTCCGGCTGGCACCGCGTGGTTCTGGGGGTGACACCGAGGCGATGCTCTTCACCGCGCCGGGTTCCCACCCGGACGAGGCCCGGCCGCTGCCGGCGACGCCGTACCCCTGTAGGCACAGCCGCCCGGGAAGGACCCGGAGCAGCTGCCCACGCTGACCCGGCGCACCGGGGCGGAGGGCGCGGTTGCACATCCGGGTCGGCGGCCGGTGGCATCGCGCCGAGGCGACTTGGACCGTGCACTACGGCGGCGGGGACGCGGTCGTGGTCCGTGTCGAGATGTATGAGGACGGCTGGCCCATGCTCTACCCGCGCACCTAATGGTGGGACAGCCACGCCTCCAGGCTTGGATCCCACGGCCTGACCATCGGAGCTAGGGCAGGCCCACCAGCCCCAAGCCGTGGCGGGCGGCCTCTGTGGTCACGTTGCCCCATTCATGCAGTAGCGCGTTGAAGTCCTTGTACGTGTCCGGGCGGCCTGCCCAGCCTTCGCACTCGGCGGCGAACGGGACCTGCCCGCTCAGCCGCTCGCCATCCAGTTCCGCGACCCGGAGGAATTCTTCACCCCCACCGCCTGTCGGCAGGCACGCGGTGAAGGCCGGGCCACCGCCGCGGACTGCGGCCGTGTAGGCCCCTTCCGCAAACCCTAACGCGACGAGGAAGGCAAGATCCTCGGCAACCGACTCATCCACCTCTGGCGCGACACCCCTGGGGCACGGCGCTGCGCGGCAACTTCTACTTCGACTTGGACATCGTCGGCAAGCTGACCCCACAGCAGATATCCGAGACCTTCACCGACGAGTTCACCCAAGACCCGCTCCGGCACCGCTCCAACGAATTCACCTTCCTGCCCCGGTTCCTGCCCGCACACCCGCATGACGCGCGAACCAGCTGAGTTGCCTGTGGGGACGGATCACGCGCCGACTGGCATGGCCTTGACCACTCCGTTAAGGGCCCCTGGGCCACTGCACCGGCGTGGACGACCACTTCGACCCGCCGCCACTCCCCGGGCACTGACAGGAGGGGGGCTGGCGCCCCACCACTGAACCAGAAGAAAAAGGGGTGGCATGGCCGATCAGTTGGTGCGGTACGGGATTCTGCGCCGGGTGCGGACCGGCGTGCACTGGCGGAACCTGCCTGAACGGTTCGGCGGTGGAAAACGGTCTATGAACGGCACCGGTTGTGGTCGGCGGACGGCACCTGGGAACGTCTGCTCCAGCAGGTTCAGGCCGAGGCCAACACGGCGGGTCAGATCGACTGGGACATCTCGGTCGACTCCACCATCGTGCGGGCTCAGGATTCGGGTCAGCGTCGTGCCGGTCGGGTCAGTGGTCGGCGCGGCTCGGTATCCTGGGATCAGGCGGTCTCCCGCAGGGCCGGGGCTTCATGGCCACCCTGTTGAAGGTCCGCCTCGGGCGCGGTGGGCCGTACCGGCGCCGGCCGTCCGCCGGGCCAAATTCACCGTGGTGGCCTTCGCCTCCGGCCCGTACCGCGAGATCGCGCGGAGCCGGGCACCGGGGTTGCGTATGGGTTGCTTATCCAGTCGCCCAATAAGTTACTGATCAGGTTGCTTGTCCAGTTGCGCATCAGGTTGCTTGCCCCCGATCCACGGTGCGGGTGTCCGCACTGGTCAGGTGCCGTGGTCAGTGGCGGACCGGCGCCGACACCTTCTCCGCCACAGGAGGAGGAGGTTCTGTTTACCGTCCCAGCCGAGCCGAACGGGCCAGTCGGCGGCGGAAGTAGGCCAGCAGCGACGGATCGAACGCCATGTCGTGCAGGCCCAGTCCGCGCGGGCTTCCGCCGCAGGTCGCACCGCAGTTCCTGGACCGTCTCGAAGTCCGACAGCCCGTGCCGGGCCTGCAGCGTGATTACGGCTGCCAGGATCTGCGGCGGGATGCTGGGCCGCCCGTTCGCCGACGGATTCATGTCCGCGAACATCTCAGCCGGAAACAGCCGACCCCGATGCTTGGCCAAGAACGCGAACACACTCCCAGCCGGATTCAGATCCCGACACGTCTCCCACACGTCCGGCCCGACGCTCTCGCCGATTTACTCGCCCATTGCCACACGACGGTTCTGGCCCTGCTGCTCGCGCGGCAGGGCCAGAACCCAAGATCTTCATGAGTCTTCTAGCGGGCGGTGAAGTCTGCGGACCGAGGGAACTTCAGTTTCATACACCCACGGCGCTCGGCGACGTCCTTCACATAGGCGCGGAAGACCGGCTCCATAAGGTGGGCCGCGACCTTGCCATAGCCGTATCCCAAGGTGAGGGTGTGCACGGCGGGCTTGCCGTCGCAGACCGAAGTGGCCCACCAGGCGGTGCCCTCTTCCACGCGGCCGGCGGTGCCCGGCGCGGCCCGGGTGCTGTCGCCGCCACCGATCGGCAGGCCGACACCATCCGGAAATTCGCCGAAGAAGGACTGGGTGGAGGCCCACCACTCGGCACGTTTGTCCGGATAGTTTTCGCGGAGCGCCGCGCGGTGATCCGGCTTCTTGTCAAGGGATCGGTACAGTTCCAGGGCCTTCTCGGATCTGACGGCCAACCCGCACTTCTCCTGCCACGCCAGTGGGTCGGCACGGGTCTCCAGCACCTCGTCGGGCAGCCAGGCCGCGTCCTCTCGATAGGCCCGGCCGTACCAGGAGCAACTGCCCCGAGCCGCAGCCGCCTCCTTCAGCTTGCCGTTGGTTCCCGGCAGTCGACCAGGCGGGTCGGGCAGACGCTCGGCGCAGCCCAGCTTGGCGGCGAGGGCGTTGGCGACGTCCACAGCGATGGAGGCGAGGTTGTCGCGGGTGCGCTGATCCATCTGACGGCCGCTGAACAACGGAACGTAGCCGTCGACGTACTGAACGGCGGACGCCACCAGGGTGCCCACCGGCTCGCCGTTCCCGGCCCTGACGTCAGGGCAGGAGAGCCGGACCTGGACACCGCTGTCACTGATCAGGCCCGCGATGCCCCCGCCCACCGGGCTGTCGGGGTAGTTGTAGCGCCGCTGATCGTCGATCAGAGTATCGAGGCTATCGTCGACGTCGGCCTGTGCGCTTCGTGAGGCAGTGCTCACCCCGGCGGAGAAAAACGCACGGTGGCTCTGGCCGCGCACCTCACCGGCCTCAGTGCTGGCCAGCATGCAGGTACCACTGATCTTGTCCACATTGATGGATTCACCATTGCTGCTGATCCGCCCGCCGGACAAGGGGAGTTCACCCAGCTTCTCCGGGGGGACGAGGCTGGCGCACGCCTCGTCGACGACCCGCTCGTCCTGCCAGTCGGTCCATAGGGTCCAGCCGCCGAGGCCGGCAGCGACCATGGCACCGACGCACACCAGCAGGATGATCGGCCTGCGCCACCACGGTCGCTTCATGCTGAAGGAAACTACCAACCTTCGGCGTCGAGGATGAGCACTTCACTTTGGCCGGTACCGCACCGCCGATGACTTCGAGCCGGCCGAGATGTTGATCGAGGTCGTGAAACGAATCTTCAGAACGGACTTCGGAGACAGGCACTTTGTGTTCCTGGGCGAGCAGGTCCAGGTTCCACGACCCGAGGGTCCTCCCGCCGTCGGCGGATCACCGCCTCCCGCAGGAGGCCGGACAGATCGTCGTAGTCGTGGGTGTCGAGGACGAGGGCGAGGAAGGCCATGGGTGCTCCTGATGCCTGGCGTGGGCGGACCGCTGTCGTACCGCCCGGAGACAGGTAGGTGCGACGGCACGCGTGCGTCGTTGCGATCCTCAGGTGCCGGCCCCCGGCACCTGCCACGCCCCCCGCCGGCAGTCCTGCCGCCGTGGAGGGACAGCCCGAGCACAGGCCAGGACGCCCGGGCTGGGGCGGTGCTCGCCGTGGTGCGGATACCAAAGCGCGGTCGTCTTCGCTGAGGTCGCGGCCGTGGGTGTCCCACGCGCTGCGGGAAATGCGGAAGTTGATCCTGGACGTGTGGCCTTTGAGGGCAGCCGGTGCCTGCGCGGAACGTGCGGACGCGGCCTTGCTACGCAGTCCTGACCGGCCGGAGCAATGCGCCTGCTGGGGGAGGTACGCGCACATCTGACGGCCGGCCCCGGCCCACCGCAGCCCAAGAGCGTTGCCAGTTGCGTGTAACGGAGTTGACGATGCCCGGCCCGCCCCGCCGCCCGCCCATTGTCCGTCCCGGCCGCCGCCGGCTACGTGGTGCTGCCGGTCAATGGCCTCCCTGCCGCGGCTGTTCGCCGGGGGGCAGGGTCGCGGTCTTCGAGGGTGTTCAGCACGGCCGGGTGCCGCTGTCCCCCGGGGTCCGGGCGCCGTCAGGCGGGTGGTTCTGCGGTCGGAGCGGGCGCCGGGAGGGGACAACGGGTCGGACGGCACCTCCTGGCAACGGCGGCCCGCAGGGGCGGGCCGCCGTGCCGGGATGGGGAGGGGGCAGGCGTCAGCCGGTTCTGTTGACGACGAACTGCGAACCGGGCTCGATACGGACGTCGCCATCGGCCGAGCCGGTGATGGTCACGCCGGCCAGTGTCGCGCTGCCGCGGGCGCCGCTCATCGCGAGGATTCCGGAGCCGTTGACCGACTTGTCGATGCGGACGTCGGTGATCTTCACGTCCGGCATCTCGCCGCCACCCGTCTTGAACTGGATTCCGTCGTACGTCGAGTCGAGGATCTCGGTGTCCCGGATGGTGACGCCCGGGATGCCCTGGCCCTGGGCGAAGAGTGTGATGGCCCCGAACTCCTGGTCCTCGTTCCAGAACGCGCCCCCGGTGCGGTGCAGGGCGTTGTTGGCGATCAGGGTCTGCCCGGAGAAGGGAAGCGGGTCATGGTCGGTCGCCAGCATGATGCCGGGGTAGTTCATGGTGTCGGAGATGATGTTGTTCTCGATGGTATTGCCGTATCCGCCGTAGACCGCGATGCCGTTGGCGCGCCACGGCAGTTGGATCGTGTTGTTGCGGAAGTGGTTGTCGTGACCGACGTCGACCGAGGTGTCCTTGACGTACTTGCTGGCCCAGACGGCCAGGGCGTCGTCCCCGGTGTTGCGGAAGGACGAGTTGAAGACGGTCGAGTTACGGGTGCCGTTGGCGAAGTTGATGCCGTCGGCGTAGGTGTTGCGGATCCGCATGCCGTTGAATTCGAGGCCGTTTCCGGGTCCCCACAGGTCGGGGATGTTGGAGTAGTCGCGGCCGGCCCAGACGCCGACGTTGGCATGCTCGATCCACACGTTGCTGATCTTGGTGTCCTCGCCGAAGCGCCCGTTGAGGCCGACGCCGCCCTCGGCGTTGCCGTCGCCGCCGCGGATCGTGCCCGAACCGAAGATGGCGAGGTCGGAGATCTGTGTGTTGTCGTCGATGTCGAAGCCGAAGTTCCCCTCGTGCGGGTGGTTGATCCCGCCGGCTTCCTGCGGCGGGGTGAGGGTGTACAGCTGGGAGTGCCACATGCCCGCGCCGCGGATGGTGACGTCCCGGATACCCACCTGATTGAACTGGCCCCGGTCGAGCGGGTCATCGGTGAGGATCTTCTGCTCCTGGCGCCACTGACCGGCGGGAATCCACACACAGGGGATCTGCCCGTTCTGGTCGGCGGTCACCGCGCGCTGGAGCGCGTCGGTGTCGTCGATGCCGTCGTTGGGGACGGCACCGTACTCGGTGATGGAGACGCAGTTCGCGGGCTTGGTGGCCGGGGGCGCCACCTGCTCCAGGTCGATCAGGTCGACGATGTAGAAGGAGGCCCGGTCGTCGGCATCGCGCTGGAGCCGGAACCTCGTGCCGGCCGGGTACGACTGGGCGAGGAGTGCGTGGGACTCGTCGAACAGGCGCCGGGCGTCACCGCCGGGCCGGTTGGTAAGTCCTTCGGGGTCGTCGGTGCTGCCGTACAGCCAGCTGTGTTTGGACGACAGAGCCAGCTTCCGGACAAAGACGTCGTTCGCGTAGAGGCTGATGGTGGCCTCGGCGCCCCCGCCGGCGGGGGCATCGGGGACGGAGTTGCGCACGACGACGGAGTTGGACGGGTTGGTGGAGGTGAACTCCACGTACTCCCCGGTGGAGTTGAGGCGGACCGACTTGCGGCCCGAGGACTCGGTGGCGAAGTTGGTGTGGCCGAAGGTCCGCTTCTGGTCGGCGGTGAGAAGGGTGCCCTGGTAGCGGGCGTCCTCCGCCTCGTACTCGGTGTACGGCACGGCCGCGCCCCGGCCCACGACGAGGGAGCGGGCGAAGACGTTGTTGCTCTCATCGGTCTCGGTGAGCGTGCCGGTGGCGTCGGCGGTCGCGGTGAGTGTCGCCCCACCGGTGGTGGCCGTCCAGCTGCCGGAGATCGGCACGTTGACCGTCTGGCCCGCGGCGACGGTGCCCGTGGTGCCGTTGAGGGTGCTGCTTCCGGCGGTCAGCCGGGTGACCGTACCGGCCGGGGCGCCGGTGGTCCCCCGGTTGTGGACCGCGACGGTGAAGGTGACCGCGGACCCGGCGGCGGGGCTCGCCGGGTTGGTGGTGATGCCCGTGACCCGGAGGTCGGGGCCGGGACTCTGACCGACGACCAGTTTCGCGGAGGCCGTACGGCTGTTGTTGCCGTTGTCCAGCTCGGGGACGGTGTCGGTCGGGTCGACAACCGCCGACACGGTGTACTCGCCCATGGGCCGCTTGCCGACCTGGACCGGGACGGTCGCCGAGGCACCGGCGGCGAGCGCGGCGACCGGGCCGGAGCCGGCCACGGCGCCCTCGACGCTGACCTCGACCGTGGTGGCGGCGGCAGCGGCGGTGCCAGTGTTGCGCACCGTGGCATTGACGGTCACACGGTCCGTCTCCGAGGGGGCGGACGGCTCCCAGGTCAGATCGGTGACGGTGAGGTCGGGGCCGGGGGCCGCCGTGCCCACGACCTGGAACTCGGCGACCTGGGCACCGGGGGCGCCGGTGTTGGAGGAGAAGGTCAGCCGCAGGTCGGCGAAGCGTCCGGTCACCGGGATGGTGACGGTGTTCTGCCCGGTGGCTGGGCTGAACGCGTAGTCGGCCCGTGCCTTGAGCGAGGTGAAGCCGGAAGCGGCCTGCTCGCGTCCGAGTACCTCGATCGCCTGCGTCCTCGCGCCCCACACCTGGTCGGGGTTGAGCTTGACGACGACGGCCGTGACGTCGGCGTTGGCGCCGAGCTTCACCGTCAGGCCGGACGGGAATCCGGCGGACTCCCAATAGGTGGCGGTGCTGTCGTCGTTGGCGTTGGCCGCGACGTAGTTCTGCGTCGTCGAGGTCGCCTCGATGGGCTTGTTGCGCGCCAGGTTGGTACCGGCGGGCGGCGGGTCGACCGGTCCGGCACCGTTCTCGCCGTAGACCTCGACCTCGGAGAGCTGGGCCGCGTTCCAGCCGGTGTTCGCCGTCACCCGGATCCGGAGGTACCGGGTTGTCACGGAGGCGAGGTCGATGCTGACGGTGTTCGCCTCGGACGGGTCGAACGCGCGGGACCGGGACCCGGCGAGCGTGGTGAAGTCGCTGCCGTCGCCGCTGCCGAGCACCCCGACGGTCTGGGAACGCGCCTCCCAGGTGGTGGGGAGCTTCAGGACGACGCGGTCGACCCGGGTTCCTGCACCGAGGTCGAACTGCACCCACTGCGGTAACGCCCCGGCCGGGCCCTCCCAGTAGGACTGCTGGCTTCCGTCGGTGACGTTGCCGGCGACGTACGCCCCATGGGCGCCGCCTGCTGTCACGGCTCTACCGAGAGCGATGTTCGGTGGCGGTGCGGCTGCCGCGTACGCGTGGACGGGAAGGAGTCCGACGGCGATCAGTCCGGCCATCAGCATGCCGACCGTCAGCCGCAGGCTCAGGATTTTGCCTCTCATATGGGCCTCTCCAAGCGCTGGGCCACGGCTCGGCGTTCTGTTGCCGGCCCGTATCGCAACAGGATGACGACGGGCACGGCGTCCGGTTGCAGGTGGGGACAACAACAGCGGCTCTCGCCAGGAAACCAGCAGGACTCTGACAAATGAATGACGACGTCCTACCGACATCTTGAGCTTTTTAGTTCATCTTTTGCGTCGTCGAGGTGTCAGGTTTCTATCAGGTCACCGCTTTGTCAACAGCCGTGACAGAACCCACGCGCTGGACGACGCGTCCCCGCAGGTCAGCTTCGAGAAGTCCGCGCACGGGAACGGCTCCGGCTCCGGAAGGCGTTGGGCCTCCCGGAGCCGGAGCCGGAGCCGGAGCCGGGAAAGAAGGAGGGAAGCGGGGGAGGGGCGCAGAGCGGGGCGGGGAAACGGGACGATGCGCGGGCCACCCCTACCGCTCACGCGCCTGGGCCGTCCTCGCCCCCGCCACCCCCACCCCCGCCGGACCGCTCACCGTCGTCCCGGCCCCCGTTCCCTGGAGCCCACCTCATGACGCACCCGTACCTGACCCACCCGAGCCTGCTGCCCGCCATCGCCGCCCCGAGGCCGGCACCGGCCCGCCCCCTCGACCTGCGCGTCCACGTCCACCACATCCAGGTCGGCGACCTCACCGTCACCGACCACAGCCAGGTCCTCGCCCACGCCCGCCGCTCAGCCCGCACCCAGCCCGACACCGCCGCCCTGCTCGGCCACAGCCCCCCCCGCCACTCACGGCCGCGGCCGCGCTCCTGTGCGCGCTCCACGACCTCGACGACCTCACCGACATGGGCCTGCGCCCCACCCGGCACACCACCCGCGTCAGCGCAGCCAAGACCAACACGGCCCCGTCACCCTGGAGCTGTCCGACACACCTGAGGAGAGCTGACGTGCCCGCCCGCCGACTGCGCTACCTGACCCTGCGCTACCTGACCCTCCGCACCCTGAGAAACCCCGCACTCCTCCAGCAGCACCCGCACAACCAAGCCCCCGGCTGCCCTGCGGACACAGTGAATGAAGGGGTCGAGGGGCAAGCCCCCTATCGCCTCCGCGTCTGACACAGTCCTTCTCGTCCAGGGCTGTCCGAAGGCTGACCAGCGCGGACTCCTGGGGGTGGACGACCGGCCCGCTCCAGCGGCCTGATTCGTCCACCCCAACTCTCTCCGCGCCAGGCCACGCCGAGCCGGACGGCCATGCCGGGCAGCGGCAGCGCGCACCCACCGCCGCCCCGGTCCTCACCGCGTACGCGATGGCCAGCACGGTGCGCGGGTGCCGTGGCTGAGGAGGATGACCGCGGTGACGGGTAGTGGTGAGTACAGCCACCCGTCAGCGGCTCGGAGTGTGGGGTATCGGATTGCGACACGTCCCGCGTTCCAGACCGTCCGAGGCGATGCGCCTGGAAGGTCCGGATGCGGTGGACTGGTTGCGGCGAGAGGATCGGAGTACGAGCAGCGGCCCGACCGCGCCGGGCGGCAGGCCTTCTCTGGGCCGGTTCTCCCTTCCGGTGTTTCCGGCCCGCTTCCCTGTGTTGGATCTCGCCGCTCGTGACATGTCGATCTTGCGTGAATTGGAGGTTCTTGGCTGTCTTACGGCTTTGGCACCCATGATCAGTCTCAAATCCGCGGCATTTCCTCGCGAGGGCGAGGTCGAGATCAGACGGCTTGTCCGAGTCGGCCGAGTACACCACGCTGAGCCCCGAGCACGAGGGCTACCGGCGAGCCCAGATCGCGCACCGAGCACGCTGGTCCATACGCCGGACACTCATGGACGGAAGGCTGGACCATGCGGAAACTGATCTACGGCATGAACCTGACCCTGGACGGCTACATCGCCGCGGCCGGCGACGACATCGGCTGGAGCGGGCCGCCGAGCGACGAGCTGTTCCAGTGGTGGCTCGACCACGAGCAGGCGAGTGGCCTGTCGCTGTATGGGCGCAAGCTGTGGGAGACGATGAGCTCCTACTGGCCGACCGGCGACCAGCAGCCCAACGCCACCCCGGCGGAGATCGAGTTCGCGCGGAACTGGCGGGATACGCCGAAGGTGGTGTTCTCCTCGACGATCGACAAGGTCGACTGGAACACCCGTCTGGTCACCGGCGACGCGATCGCAGAGATCACCCGGCTCAAGGCCGAGGACGGCGGCCCAATGGACATCGGCGGCGCAACGCTCGCCGGGGCGGCCATGCGTGCCGGGCTGATCGACGAGTATTTGATCGCCGCCCATCCGGTCCTGGTGGGCAGCGGCACGCCGTTCTTCACCGCGCTGGACAGCTGGGTGAACCTGAACCTGGTGGAGACGCGGACGTTTCCCGGCGGTGTGGTCCTGACCAGGTACGAGACGAGGCGCTGAGCAGCAGCACCCACGCGGCAGACCAAGCCTCATCTTTGAAGGCTCTGCCTTCCGGAAGGCAGATGCTCACAGCGGCATCGGACAGGTCCACCGCCCGCTCACAGCCAAGACATCGAGATCACCGAGTCACGATTGTGCGCGAGCTGGCTGCCACCGCCGATTGCCGATCACGCCATCCGCCAACAATGATCCGGTGATCACGTTGCGCGTGGCATGCGCATGGGGATGTTCGGGGCCCAAGCGGGCATTCCGTTCCCTCCAATCGGCCGAGCAGACGGCTCGCACCGGGTGCGAGGGCACGAACGATCCGGTACCACGGCGAAGCCGCCGTTGTGGGACCACAGCAGTCCACAGACCGTGGCCTATCCGCGCGCCAACGCCTGCACCCCGGGGCGCCGACTGGATGAGCAGACGGTGCGCCACCCGCCTCGACCCCCTCCAGCCCGCCTGATCCCCGCACGGGCAGCGCTCCAGGAGATGGCTCCCGCGCACATCGCGCAGGGTTCCGTGCTGGCTTGCAGCGTCGGGGCCGGCATATTTCTTGCGGCGTAAGGGCGCGTGATGTATCGGGGGCCAGGTTGGTTTCGCCGTGTGCGGTCACGTCGGAGTCGGTCACGACCGTGTTCTCCGCTTCGTGGAGCACGCGGCCTTCCGCGTCGGTCAGCAGGGCACCGAAGGGATGGTTGCCGTTCTTGCGGACCTGGATGGCGCCGGCGACTCGTGTCGAGGCTGTCCGGACTGTAGCGAGCGGGCGAAGCTGAGGCCACAGGAACATCTGAATCGGCTCCGACGACCTACCCATGCTGACGGGGCAACTGCAGCAGTGGGGCTGAACCGGCCTTGATCCACTGGCTCCAGAAGTTCCAGTTCGTCTATTCCGACAGGGGGGCCAGGGGCAGGGTGCGGGTACGTCCGGTGGCGCCGAGCCATGCGGCGGAGGGCTTGGGGGTGCGGACGAAGGTCTCGCGGTCGACGGCGATCAGCCCGAAGGTGGGTGTGTAGCGGCCCCATTCGTAGTTGTCCAGCGCGCTCCAGTGGAAGTAGCCGCGGACGTCGATGCCGTCGTCCATGGCGTGGGCGAGGGAGTCGAGGGCGCCGGCGGTGTAGTGGATGCGGCGGGTGTCTTCGGCGGTGGCGATGCCGTTCTCGGTGACGATCAGTGGGACGCCGGGGGCGACGGCGGCACTGTGTCGCAGTGCCTCTCCCAGGGCCCGGGGGTAGAACTCCCATCCCATGAGAGTGCGTTCGGCCTCCGCCGGTGCGGGCAGGGGGCCGTCGGACCCGACGCGGGTGCGGGTGTACGACTGCACGCCGAGCCAGTCGTCGCCGCGGGCCGCTTCGAGGAAGACGTCCTCGCGCGGGTGCCGGACGGCCGCCGCGACGTCCTCCGCCCCCGGCAGCGGCTGGTACACCTGGTTTGCGACGGACCATCCGCAAAGTACTTGTGGAGCAAGGGACTTGATTGTTTCGACGGCCAGGCCGTGGACACGTACGAGGGCCTCGGCGGTGGCACCGTCCGGCGTTGTCGGCCCGAACGTGGGCAGTTGGCTTCCGGCGAGATGGGCCTTGTAGAGGGTGGCCATCGAGGCGAGCATGTTGGGCTCGTTGATGGTGCACACGTGTGTGACGCCGGTGGCGTAAATGGGGGCAGCTGCCGCAAGGAACCGGGCGAACAGTTCGTCCGAACCGGCGGTGGCCCAGCTGCCGCGCTCTGCGAACCACCGGGGAGTGGTGAAGTGGTGCAGCGTCACCAGGGGGCGCAGGCCGCGTTCGTGCGCACCTTCGACCATGCGCCGGTAGTGGGCGATCGCAGCCTGGGAGAACTCGCCCGGAGCGGGCTCGATGCGCGCCCACTCGATGCTGAACCGGTAGTCGGTGAAGCCCAGTCCGGCCAGCAGGTCCATGTCTTCGGGCCAGCGGTGGTAGCTGTCGCAGGCGTCGCCGCTGGGCTCCTTGATGTAGGGGTTCTCCATGTGCTCGAAGAGCCACCAGTCACTGTTGGTGTTATTGCCCTCGATCTGGTGCGCGGAGGTGGAGGCGCCCCAGAGGAAACCGTCGGGAAGTCGTCGTGCGGGTGTCATGAGCTGTTCTCGATTCCGGGTGTCGTTCGCGGTTAGCGGAGTTCGGTCAGGGCGGCCCTGCGCCGGGCGTCCAGTTCCCGTTGTACGCGGGCCGTGTCAGCGGCGTATGGGCGGTAGAGCAGTGTGAGGAAGAGGCCGTTCACCAGCATCAGGACGACCAGGACCCACAGGAAGACGACGCGGAGCCCGACGGCGTCGGCGAGGAATCCCGCGCCCAGGCTGTAGCCCGCCCAGGCGATCGCCTCGGCGATGGACACGTACAACGCGAAGGCGGCTCCCCGGAGTTCGGGCGGGGTAATAGCCATGACCATCGGCCGGTTGACGCTCGGGTTGATGCCCTGTGACGCGCCGAGCAGCGCGAAGAAGACGCCATACACGAGGATGCTGTCGTAGTGGAACTGGCTGCCGAAGAAGGCGAAGACGGCGAAGGCGAACTGTGCCGCCTGGAGGACCGCGACCGGTCCGAAACGCGGACTGCGCCGGGAAGCCCAGTCGGTGGCGGCCCCGCCCAGGAGGGTTCCGAGGAAGTAGCCGACACCGAAGGGCAGGGTGACGAGCGTGGCCTTCTGGGTGCTGAAACCGTGCACGTCCACCAGGAAGACCACGCCGAATGTGACCACCAGCAGGTGCCCGGACAAAAGGCGCGAGACGATCAGGATCACCAGGCTGCGGATCTTGAGGAGCGAGAACGCCTTGGCCCAGGTGAGCTTTGAATGGGCTTCACGGGTGGCCTGGTCGAGGTCGGCGAGCTGCTCCTCGGCGGCGCCCCGGCCCGGGTCGCGGAACCAGATCAGCAGGGCGAAACCGAGCAGGACGTTGAACGCGCCGATGCCCCACAGACCCCAGCGCCAGCCCTCGTCCACACCCGCGAGCTGTCCCTTGATCGGCCCGATCACCGCGCTGACCAGCGATACCGTCCCGTACACGATGCCGACGGCGCGGCCACGGGACGAGCCACCGAAGAGGTCGCCGATGACCTCGGTGATGATCGGGCCGGCGGCGGCGTAGCCCGCCGCCAATATCGTGTAGAGGATGAGGAGTTGGGTGAAGTTCTGGGAGAAGCCGGCGGCCACGCCCCAGATGCCCCACAGGCCGGTGGCCACGACGAGCACGCTCTTGCGCGAAGAGCGCTGTGCCGCCCACACCCAGAACGGGCCGGCGAACACGCCTACGAGCTTGCTGGCCGCGGTGAGGATGCCCAGGGCGCCGAGTGAGACGCCGAGGGACTGCTTGATGAGTGGGAACAGGCTGCTGACCAGGCTGGCCTCGGTGTTGTCGACCAGCATGGTGCCGCCGAGCAGGGCGAGCTGCCGATTGCGGCCCGTGACCTGTACGGGAGTTGAGCTGGTAGCCGGGCCGGGGGGCGCAGCGTCCCTGCTGAGCTCGGTCATGGTGCCTTCTCGATTCTGTGCGGCGAGGCAGCGGGCAGTGGGCCGGAGAGAGGGGCTGTGGGAGAGATGCGCGGGACGGCGCCCCCGCGGGTTCAGAGTTTGGCGAGCTCCTCGGCGACGCGGTGCAGCGCGCCGGACGGGAACAGTGCTCCCGCTGTCGCCGCGAGATCGATCAGCGGCGTCGATCCGACCATCTGGATCAGTTCGGAGTCCACCACGCCCGGCAGGTGGGTGCGCAGCACCTCGACGGCGAACGGGTCGGCGATGAGCGCCTGGAACGGGGTGCGCAGCGAGAGCCGGCCCTGCGGGTAGTCCGCCGTGCGGGGCAGCGGCTGCGTCGCACGTTCGGCCTGCGTGCGCTGCGTCCGTATCAGCAGATGATCGTCCGTGACCGGGCCGTGTTCGGGCAGACCCAGACGTGCGTACTGGCTGGGCGGTGCGTCGTTGGCTCGCATCAGCTCGATCATCAGGGTCGCCATGCGCAGCTCGACCGTGTCGTCGACGAGCGGGGTGCTCTGTTCGGGGTCGGTCTCCAGGTCGAAGAGGAGGGTGCCGTGGTGGTATGGGTTGAACAGGGTGCGGCCCGGCACGCGCACCGTGCGGACGTTCTTCGTGAAGCCGAACGGTTCGGCCAGTTCCAGGCCGACGAGTTCGGCGGGCGAGAACCGCCCCCGCATGTGCGTCGGCATCAACGTGTGCTCGTACAAAGGGGAGTTGTCAGGTGAGACGGGCGCGCGCATGTACACGTGTCGCCCGTCCGTGACGTTGACGTGTCCGCCGTGGATGCCGAAAAGACCGGCCTCCCGCACGGGCGTGTCGGCGGCCATCGGCAGCGGTGCGCCCTGCATGTCGCGGGGGCGCTCGACGCCGAAGAATTCGAGGAAGGTCGGGGCGAGGTCGACGGTCTGCACGAGTGCCTCCCGCCGCGCGCCCGCGGCGGCCGTGCGGGGGTCCCAGGCGAACAGGGGGAGGTGGACCAGTTCGTTGAACCAGGGCTGAACGCTCTTGCCCCACCAGCCCTTCTCGCCGAGCAGCAGTCCGTGGTCGGTGTTGACGATCAGCAGGGTGTCGTCCCACAGCTCCAGTTCGTCCATGGTGTCCAGGACCCGCCCCAACGAGTGGTCGCACATGGACAGCAGAGCCCCGTACTCCATCCGCCCGTGGTGGACCTGTTCGTCGGTCTCCACCACGCGCTTGTAGTCGGGCCAGTCGAAGTGCGGGCCGTCGTAGTCGTGCGGGTAGAGGTCCTTGTAGCGTTGCGGGCTGAAGAAGGGTTCGTGCGGGTCGAAGGTCTCGATCTGGACGAACCACCGGTCCTCGTCCTTGTTCGCCGCGATGAATTCGAGGCCCGCGTCGAAGGTGCGGGTCTGCGGGTGCCGGTCCTCGGTGGCTGTGTGCTGCCGGTTGATCCAGTCCTGCCGGTAGCCGGGGCCGAATCGCATCCGCTTGAGATCCTCGGGCATCGGCGGGTCCGCCACCTGTCCCTTCCACGGGTCGCCCTCCTGTCCGCGGAAGAACTCCCATGTGTGGTAGCGGCCGTGGTAGGTCGCGCCGCCGTCTTCCCAGTAGTGCGGGTGGTCGCTGACGAGGTGGGTGTAGACGCCGTTCCGCTTGAGCAGTTCCGGCATGGAGTCGTCGAACGGCTCCAGCGGGCCCCAGCTGCGGTGCAGGAAGTTGTGCCGCCCGGTGTGGATCTCCCGCCGGGCCGGCATGCAGGGCATCGAGCCCGCGTACGCGTTGTCGAAGGTGACGGCGCGTTCGGCGAGCCGGGCGAAGTTCGGGGCGTGCGTCCAGTCGCCGCCGTACGGGGGCAGCATGCGGCGGTTGAGGCTGTCGAACATGACCATGATGGCCTTCATCGGGCGGACTCCTCGCCGGTCGAGCGGTCATCGGTGCGGTTCGCGGTCAGCCGGCGCAGGGTCTGCTCCAGCCAGTCGACCCAGGTGTCCATCGCCCTCGCGCCCAACAGGTGCAGCGACTCCTGGACCTCCCGGTCGAGGCCCTGGTCGAGGCCCGGCAGGGGGTCCTCGTAGTGCAGGGTGCGGTCCCGGTGGCGGTTCTTGGCGATCTGCGCGCGGCGGTAGTCGAGTTCAGTGCGGAGCAGGCCGATCGCGGTGTCCCTGTCCAGGGGGGCGGACACACTGAAGCGGGCGGTGAAGTCGATGTCCTGGAGGCGGGTCGAGGGCTCGTACGGCGTGCGCACCCAGTCCATCAGCGCATCGTGCCCGCTCTCGGTCAGCCGGTAGATCTTCGCGTCCGGGCGTCCTTCGCGTGCGTCGATCTCGTGCCGAACCCAGCCCGCGGCCTCCAGTTGGGCGAGTTTTCGGTAGATCTGACTGTGATGCGCCTTCGCCCACACGAACTGACCCTCGGTCTCCAGCCACTTGCGCAGGTCGTAGCCGCTGTAGGGGCGGCGGGCCAGCAGGCCCAGCAGCACGTACTCGAATTTCACCGCGGCGACTCCCTATGTGCGTTCTCACCTATGTGCGTATTCATATACTCGGGCCATGGAGACGTCAATGGAATGCTGCGCATCCGTTCCCCGGCCCGGCGCCCCCGGACCGCTCCCCGCGCCGGCTGCAGAGCCTCCCGTGCACGACCAAGTAGCCCTGAAGGGAGGGAAGTTCTTGATGGGTGACGCTTTCGATGAGGGGTATACGGGGGACGGTGAACGTCCTGTGCACACGGTGCGTGTCGCGCCGTTCGGCATCGACGTCACCACCGTCACCGTGGCGATGTTCCGTGCCTTCGCCGAGGAGAGCGGGTACGTCACCGTGGCCGAGCGGGAGGGGAGTTCGGCCGTGTTCCACCTCGCGGTCGCCGCCGGTCGGGCCGACGTCGTACGGTCCGACCCGGCTGTCCCGTGGTGGCTGGAGGTGCGGGGCGCGGACTGGCGGCACCCGCACGGTCCGCTCTCCACCGCCGAGCCCGACCACCCCGTCGTGCACGTGGCCTGGGACGACGCCGTCGCCTATTGTGCGTGGGCGGAGCGTCGGCTGCCGACCGAGGCCGAGTGGGAGTACGCGGCCCGGGGCGGCCTTGAAGGTCGGCGCTTCGCCTGGGGTGACGAACTGCTCCCCGGCGGCCGGTGGCCGTGCAACATCTGGCAGGGCCGCTTCCCGTACGAGAACACGGGCGGCGACGGCCACCTCGCGACCGCGCCCGTCCGCAGCTACCCGCCCAACGGCTTCGGCCTGTACGAGGTGGCCGGGAATGTGTGGGAGTGGTGCTCGGACCGGTTCGCGCCGGACTACTACGCGCACTCGCCCGCCGCGGACCCCCGGGGTCCGGAGAGCGGGGACCGGCGGGTGATGCGCGGCGGCTCGTACCTGTGCCACCGCTCCTACTGTCACCGCTACCGGGTGGCGGCACGTTCGGGCAATATCCCCGGCTCCAGCAGCGGGAACTGCGGGTTCCGGACGGTCAGCCGACATCCTGGGGAGCGGTGAGCGCGCGCCACACCCGGCGCACGTGCTCGGCCATGTCGATCGTGGGATCACTCAGCCACTGGACCATGATGCCGTCGGACGCGGCGACGATCGCCGAGGCCGTGAAGTCCGGGTCGAGCCCGGGGGCGATCCGGCCCGCGGCCTCCTCGGCCGCGAGGTGCTCGGCGATAGTGGCGCGCAGCAGGGTGAACCGTTCCCGGAAATAGGCGTGCGCCGGGTGGGCGGGGTCCGTCGAGGCGGCCACCAGGGTGATGTACAGCCGAGCGCGGGCGGTATCGGTGGTGTTCGCCGTCAGCGCCAGGGCCAGGAATTCACCGGGGTCACGGACCGCGTGCGGGGCCCGGTACCGGCTCTCGGCAGCGCGGTCACTCGCCCGCAGGACCTCGGTGAGGAGATGGTCCTTGGAGTCGAAGTAGTGCATCAGGCCGGTGAGGCTGATGCCGCTGTCCGTGGCGACCGCACGCAGCGTCGTGTTCCGCTCGCCCACCCGGCCGAAGATCTTCAGGGTGACCTGGAGGATCTCCTCCCTCTTGGCGACGCCCTTGGCGTACGAGCTCTTGGCTTTCACGAGGTCAGCCTATGTGCCGCAGCGAATTCGAGGCCGGTCGACCCTTGTCCTCAAAAACAGTACGCCGTACTGTTTCGCAGCATCCGCATGATCCCGCACAATCCGCAGCCGGTGCACACCGTTGTGTCCGGACGAGAGAAGGTCCGCCCGTGCAAGGACCCGTTGAGAGATCCGCAGCCCCGCCCGACGCTCCGGGCACCGGCCCGACCGTGAGCGGACGGCCGCTGCGGCGCATGATGGCCTGTGCGGGGCCCGCCACCCTGGGCATCGCCCTCGTTTGGGGCGCCGTGCCCGGCATCCTGCTGGCCCTCCAGATCCAGCGCACCGTCGGCGCGGAGGACAAGGTCGGTTCCCTGGCGCTGGTCACCACTGTCGGTGCGATCGTCGCCATGGCGGCGCAGCCCATCGCCGGTGCGGTCTCCGACCGGACCCGAACGCGGTTCGGCCGGCGCACACCCTGGATCGTGGCCGGTGCACTGACCGGCGGCACAGCGCTGGTCGCCATGGCGTTCATGAGCTCCGTGCCTGGGATCCAGGCCGCCTGGTGCTTCGTGCAACTCGGCTACAACTTCGCGATGGCCCCGCTGTCCGCCGCGATGCCCGACCGGGTGCCGGTCGCCAGACGTGGCCAGTACTCGGCGGTGCTCGGGCTCAGTTCGATGTGCGGATCACTGTTCGGGCAGATCCTGGGTTCCGTACTGGAGGCCTGCATCACCCTGGCGTACGTACTGCTGGCAGCCTTCTCGGTCGTCGCGGTGACCGTGTTCGTCACCCTCAACCCGGACCGGTCGAGCCGGGACTTGCCGCAAGAGCCGTTCCGTGCGTCCGAGTTCCTGCGGGGCCTGCTGCCCAATCCGCGTCAGCACCCCGACTTCTTCTGGGTCTTCATCGGCCGGCTCTGCACCTTCCAGTCGTACTTCCTGGTCATCGGATACAAGCTCTACATCCTCCAGGACTACATCGGCCTCGGGGACGGGGCCATCGGCAAGGTGCCCGCCCTCGCCGTCGCCGGAGTCGCCGGAATACTCCCGGCCACGCTGATCTGCGGCCCGCTCTCGGACCGGCTCGGCAGACGCAAACCCTTCGTCGTCACCTCGGCCGCCCTCATCGGCTGCGCCATGCTCGTTCCGCTGGCCGCGCCCACCATGACCGGGATGCTCGTGATGGCGTTCCTGGTGGGCGTCGGCTTCGGCTGCTTCCAGGGCGTGGACACGGCCCTCATCTCCCAAGTTCTGCCTTCCCACAAGTCGTTCGCCGGCGACCTCGGCCTCATCAACATCGCCGCCGCCCTGCCACAGGCGCTCGCACCGGCCGTTGCCGCGGCCGTCGTCCTCGGGCTCGGCTACGAGGCCCTGTTCCCCGCAGCGGCGATCTTCGGGGTACTCGGCGCGATCGCCGTCCTGCGGGTCCGCAGCGTGCGCTGACAGCCCCCGACTTTCCTTGAGAACTCCCGACTTCCCTTCAGAACACGCAATCAGAACACGCAATCAGAACAGGCAAGGAGCACACAGTGACCGACCCCACGGCAGCCACCACCCCCGAAGAAGCGGTGGCCCGGCTGAGCCTCGAAGAGAAGGCCACCCTGACGACCGGGGCGAGCTGGTGGATCACCGAGAGTTTCCCGCACGCGGAGGTCCCGGAGTTCCGCCTCGCCGACGGACCGCACGGACTGCGCCGGCAGAAAGACGACCGGGTCGACCAACTCGGCATCATCGACAGCGCCCCGGCCACCTGCTTCCCGCCCGCCGTCACCCTCGCGAGCAGTTGGGACACCGCTCTCGCCGAACGCGTCGGCCGGGCGCTGGGCCGCGAGTCGCTCTCCCACGGCGTGCACGTACTCCTCGGCCCCGGCGTCAACATCAAGCGCAGCCCCCTGTGCGGGCGCAACTTCGAGTACTTCTCCGAGGACCCGCTGCTCAGCGGCGCCCTCGGTACCGCCTGGGTGAACGGCGTCCAGTCGCAGGGCGTCGGCACCTCCCTCAAGCACTTCGCCGCCAACAACCAGGAGAACGACCGCATGACGGTCAGCTCCGACATCGACGCCCGCACCCTGCGCGAGATCTACCTCCCCGCCTTCCGCCGCGTGGTCACCGAGGCGAAACCGTGGACCGTCATGTGCGCCTACAACCGCCTCAACGGCGTGCACTCCTCGGAGAACCACTGGCTCCTCACCGAGCTGCTGCGCGACGAATGGGGCTACGAAGGCGTCGTCGTCTCGGACTGGGGCGCCGTCGTCGACCGGGCCCGTTCCCTCGCCGCCGGACTCGACCTCGAAATGCCCTCGTCCTCGGGATTCGGTCCCGCCCGGCTGGTCGCCGCGGTGACCTCCGGCGAAATCGACGAGAAGGCCCTCGACGTCAGCGCCGCACGCGTCGTCGCACTCGCCCGCAGGGCGGTCCTGCATGCCGACCCGGACGCCTCCTACGACCAGGACGCCCACCACGCCCTCGCCCGCGAGGCCGCCGTCCGCGGTGCCGTACTCCTGAAGAACGAGGGCGGGCTGCTCCCTCTCGACCCGGCCACCGGCGCACGCATCGCGGTGCTCGGCGAGTTCGCCCGTACGCCCCGCTACCAGGGTGCGGGCAGCTCGCGCGTCACCCCGACCCGGCTGGACGATGCGCTCAGCGCGCTCACCACCGCCGCGCCGGACGCGCGTATCGACTTCGCGCCCGGCTTCCCCGTCGACAACCCGGACGGCGACGTGGCCGGTCTGCGCGAGGAGGCCGTACGCGCTGCCCGCGAAGCCGACGTGGCCATCCTCTTCCTCGGTCTCCCGCCGAGCTTCGAGTCCGAGGGGTACGACCGCGACCACATCGAACTCCCTTCCGAGCAGACAGAGTTGCTCGCCGCAGTGACGGCGGCTAATCCGAACACGGTCGTGGTCCTCGCCAACGGCAGCGTCGTCCGCCTCTCCGGCTGGATCGACGACGTACCGGCCGTCCTGGAGGGCTGGCTGGCCGGCCAGGCCGGTGGCCTCGCCACGGCGGACCTGCTCTTCGGCCGCGCCAACCCGTCCGGCCGCCTCACCGAAACCGTCCCGCTGCGCCTCGCCGATACCCCTGCCCACCTCGACTGGCCGGGAGAACGGAGCCACGCGCGGTACAGCGAGGGGCTGTTCGTCGGATACCGTCACTACGACGCCCGCGAGATGGAGGTCTCGTATCCCTTCGGGCACGGCCTGTCGTACACGACCTTCGAGCAGACCGATCTACGGGTGGCCCAGGACGCCACCGGGCTCGACGTCACCGTGACGGTCACGAACACCGGTCCGCGCGCCGGGCACGAGGTGGTGCAGGTGTACGTGGGTGCACTGGGCTCGCAAGTACGCCGCCCAGTACGGGAGTTGAAGGCTTTCGCTGCGGTGCTCCTCGCCCCGGGGGACACCCGCGACGTCACCCTTCGCATAGCCCGCACGGACCTCGCGTACTTCGACATCGGCGTCGACGCCTGGCTCGTCGAAGGGCTCGAATACCGCGTCGACGTAGGTGCCTCCAGCCGCGACATCCGCCTGACCACGACGGTCACGGTCGAGGGAGACCCGTACGCCGCCCTCCTGGACGCCGACTCGACTATCGGCGAGTGGCGCGCGCACCCGGTCGGCGGCCCCGCCGTCGATCGTCTCCTTGAGCGCGTACGGGAAACCATGCGCGACGCGTACCCGAAGGAGGGCAGCCACCGTTACCGGATGATCGCGAACATGAGGCTCAGCCAGCTCGCCAAGCTGCCGATCGTGCCACTGAACTTCGCGGATGTGGACGAACTGCTCGCAGAGGTCCGCGGGAACCCGGGCCGGAACTGACGCGAGGGGCGGCGACGCGGCATGCGAAGAGTTGCCGCCGCGTCGCTGTCCCTCTCCACTGCCCGCGCCGGACGGCGCCGGGGCCTCGCACCTGACGCTGCCGGTCAGCATCGAGCCGTCCGGGCTCCCGCTGGTGCTGTTCGTCCACGGCGGTCCCTGGACCTGGGGCAGCTGGGGCGACAAAACGGCCGCGCAGATCCTTGCCAACCGCGGCGGCGCGGTGCTGCAGGTCGACGTCCGTGGCTCCACCGGCTAGGGCAAGGCGTTCATCAGGGTCAGGATGGGGGAGTTCGTCGGCAAGAAGCACGACGACCTCATCGACGGCCTGCCGTGGGCGGCGACCAGGAGTACGCCGACCGGGCCGCGTGGAGCAACACCGAGTTCGGCTCCAGCGGCGCGATCTCTCCCGCTCAAAATTGTGTTCCATGAGTTCCATGAGTAGGCCCCCGAGCAATGCTCAAGACCTGTGGATTGACCTCGGGGTGGCACGCAAAGGGCGTACCTTCCCGAGTGATCGATTGAAGGTCACCGAGTGGGCCGACGTTGCGAACGTCGGTCGAGAAGGCGCGCCTGTGCGCAGCGTAGTCAACGCCGATGGCATCACCCTGAAGAGGTTCCTTGATTTACGAGATCTTCCGTGGAGGTGCACGGTGCATGCCGGCCGCCGCGCTGGAGGCCGAAGTCAACACCTATGTAGCTGAGTTGGCAGGCCGACGGGATGAGGCCGGCGCTGGTACTGGAGCCTCCTCAATCGTCGCGGCCCTGTTCGGCGAGGGCATTCACACCCGCGTGGATCAGCTTCGACCTGACGCTCGTCGTGAGCATCGCCGTGGCGTACTCCTTGATGGCCCGGTACGGACTGCGCCACCCCGACGACTGCACCTCCTTGACGATCTCCTGCGTGCTGTCGAAATGGCCCCGTGCCACTGATGACCCAGCAGTCAATGAGCGGCAGCGCCGACTCCAGGCACATGCGGATCACCGCCGACTCTTTTGGCGACGCCCCGACAGGTGCTTCTCAAGCGCCTGGTGCAGCCCCACCGCCTGGTCGTCGTCGACTGGAACCGGTTCTTCCCCGCCGTCACCGTCCGGCCTCCGGTGGGGGAACCGGGCGTTCCCGTCCCTCCGGCACCGGAGGTCAGACAGAATGAAGATGTCCGGTGGGGAAGCCGACAGGCCGGTGCCACCGCCCGAGGCGGAAATATGGGGGCACGGTTGACTGTGTGGGACGCCGACGGCTCCGGCGAGCGGAAGGATCCTCAACACCCGGGACGGCCACGGCCCGGGACACCTGCCAGAACGCGGGCCGTGGCACGAACACCACGGGCAGGGACACGGGCCCGGGCCGCCGTACTACCGCAGCCGGGCGGCGGCCAGGCCAGTGACGGAGCGGCTGTCGGAGGGACGGGTGCGTAGGAACCACTCAGGCCCTCCCCCCGAGCGACGCCGACGGTTACTGCTCATGGCGGCGGCGGTGCTGGGCATGTGGCTGCCGATCTACTTCGGCCCCCTCAGTGAGTGGATGAAGGAGAACCCGCCGCCCTTCATCGCCTGGATGGAACAGCACACCACCTTCGCGGTCGTCCTCTTCATGGCAGCCACAGCCCTCGCCGTACTGGGCTCCATGGCCAGACCACCGAACGAGCCACAGCCGGTGGCCGACCTCGCCGAGACACTGGCCACCGCGGTGGCCGAGCAGTGGCGCAGGGAGGAGACGGCCCTCCAGTTGCAGGCGCCATGGCCGATACCGCTGCGGTGGAAGAACACTGCGCGGCCGGTGGCAGACCATTGGGAGGCGATCAACGACGCCCAGAACCTGGGCGAACCGGTGGATCTGTCCGGACGGCTGGACGGGGATGGCCGGGCGGACGACGACGGCATCGTCGGAGCGTTCCACCGGGTGGCGTCACGGCGGCTCGTGATCCTCGGTGCGCCGGGCGCGGGCAAGACGGTCCTCGCCCTGAATCTGGTGCTGCATCTGCTCGACCGGCGCCAGGAGGGGGAGCGGGTGCCCGTTCTCCTCTCCATGGGCTCCTGGGATCCCGACCAGGAGACTCTGCGCTCCTGGATGGCCCGTCGGCTTGCGGAGGACGACCCGGCGCTGCGCACCAGGTCTAGGTCAGGAGTAACTCTCGGCCAGGAGCTGATTGCCTCCGGACGGGTGCTGCCGGTGCTGGACGGGCTGGACGAGATGCCCCCGAAGGCGCGGTCGGGAGCGCTGGTGGCCCTGAGCCGGCAACTGGGACGGGGCGAACCGCTGGTGCTGACCTGCCGGGCCGAGGAGTACGAGCTGACGGTGGAGAGTTCGGTGCTCACCGCCGCCGCAGTGGTCGAGCTGTGCCCGTTGGCCCCGGCCGACCTGCAGACCTATCTGCGGGTGAGCACGGCCCCCGCCCGGACCGGCTGCTGGGATCCCCTGTTCGCCGAGGTGGAAAGCGCCCCCGGCGGGCCGGTGGCCCAGGCACTGTCCACTCCCTTGATGGCCTGGCTTGCCCGTACCGCCTACATGGACACCTCGCCGGCCGAGCCGGCGGAACTGCTCGCCGAAAAGGAAGGGGTCCGCCGGTTCGCCACCCGGGCGGCAGTGGAGGAGCACCTCGTGGAACGCCTCGTCCCGGCCGTGTACTCCCGAGACCTTCCCGGGGAGGACACCCTGAGGTGGAGCGGCGAGGAGGCCCACCGCTGGCTGAGCTTCCTCGCCCGGCATCTCGGCAGGTTCCGTACGCCCGATCTGGCCTGGTGGCAGCTCGGCACCACCGTGCCCCTGGCGGCGCGCATGGTGCTGGTCGGCATCGCCACCGGAGTGGTGTACGGACTCCTGTCCTGCCTGGTGCACGGGCTGGGCGGGTTCGGGCTCATGGACATCTTGGTGAGCGGGCTGCTCAACGGGTCCATGACCGGGCTGTCCTTCGGACTCGCGCACGGGATTGCGGCCAAGTTCATCGACGGGGCCTTCCAGCCGTCACGCGTACGGCTGAGCCTTCGCGGCCGGCAGACCGGGCGGGCTCGCCCGAGGGTCCTGCCCCGGTTCATGGCAGGGCTCGCGGTAGGGCCGATTGCCCAGGTCACCGGCAATCTGCTCGCCGGAGTGGTGAACGTGGCGGCCTACCAGGAGCCGTTCTGGCTGCTGGCAAGGGTGCTGAACGCGGGGTTTTGGGGTTTGCCAATCGGGGTCGGGGCCGCGCTCGTCCTCGGCTCCACGGCCTGGTTCGAGGAGCCCATCGACACGCAGGAGGCCACCAGTCCCACCGCTCTGCTGAACACCAACCGCGCGACGGTGCTCCGCCAGGCGCTGGTACTCGGAGTGGTGTTCGGGCTTCTCATCCTGCTCGGGAGCTGGGTCATGGCGGGTCTGCTGCCCCGGCACATGTGGGGAACCACCGTAGTGTGGACCCCCGCCGTGGGGCTGCGATCCGGGATTCTGTCCGGGCTCGGGAGCGCGCTCGTGGCCGCGCTCGCGCTGACCGCCTGGGGCCGCTGGGTAATCCTGGCGCGTGGCTGGCTGCCGCTGACCGGACGACTGCCATGGGCCGTGAGCGCCTTCCTGGAGGACGCCCACCGACGTGGCGTACTGCGCCGAAACGGAGCGTTCTACCAATTCCGCCACACCCGGCTCCAGCATCACCTGGCCCCCGTCCCACCACCGTTGCCGCCCCAACGGCACTCCCAGCCACGATTCCATCTCTCCGGCATGCTTCGCCGTCAGGAACACGGCCGAGTGGGAGAGCCCGACAGCGACGGTGAAATGTCTCGGTGACCCATCGCATCGCATCGACCGACAAGCATCCGCCATCAGCCATCGGCGGCTCAGCCTCCGAGGCCCTGGCGTCGTGCGACCCCGAGGTTTCTCCGGCCCGGCTCCGTGTGGCCGGACGGAGCCGGAACGGCTCAACACCGCATACCGCGAGACCGTTGCCACCGTGCTTGAACAAGCCGCCTCCATCGTCCGCCGGCGCGGCGCTGTCGACACCGTCCTGGCGGAGATCCGGCTCCTCCTGCCCCGCCCACCGTCCCCATCGCGCCATCGAGACCGTCCCCTCCGTCGGTGAAGAGGACGGTGTGAGCAGAGCGGGCTCCGTCGTCACTCGTATACGGCCTGGTACCTGGCACCCCCACAGACGCGCAGTTGGTCCTCTCGCGAGATCACCAGCTTCCCGAATACGCCAGAGCACTGGAAGACCTGACGGGGGCGAGTGGTCACCCGGCCTGGCATCACTACGGCTTCTGACCTGCCGCCACCGTCACTGGTACGGAAGTGATTACCCTCCGGCACAATGCCCCATCTGCCCCTGAACGTCCACTTCTGCCCGACCCGCTGTCGGCCGGTTCGCCGGGAGGCGGCTACGAAGGGCAGGGCGTATTCACGCATCCCGAGCTCGTATGCGCGTACACCGTCCACGAGCGGCATGGCGGAGGCCGCAGCCGCGGCCAGGGTCCGCGTCAGCTCGGCGGCGTCACGGATCGCGGTGTTCGCGCCCGTCGCCAGCACGGGACTCATGGCCACGAACACGGCAGACGGGAGGATCACCCGACCTTGAGCTGCGGCACCGTCAGCGCGCGAGGGCCGAGGATCGCATCCGGGCCGCACGGGCCACCGGTCTGCGGAACCTGCCCCTGCCCGACACCGCGCGGAACCAGATCTGGCTGGAGATCGTCCAGCTCGCCCTCGACCTGCCGGCCCGGCTTCCGATGCTCGGCCTGACCGGCAAGCCCCGCCTCACGGGAGCCCCGCCGCTTGCGGCTGCGACTGCTCTCCGCTGCCGCCCAGGTTGTCACCACCGCCCGCCGCCGGCACCTTAGGTTCGGCCGTCAATGGCCCTGGGCCAACGTGATCACCAACGCGGTCCAGCGACTCGCGGCTCTCCCGAACCCCGGCTGACCAGCAGCGTTACCCGCCCCAACAAGCCTGATCACCCCGCCGGGCGAATCGTGGAACCCAGCGCCTACTCGACGCGACAGCCGGGCCCTCACCGCACCCGCAACCAGCCACGACACCGAAACGGCCCCGCCGGAAACCGACGGGCCGTCACGAAAGATCGAGGCCAGGGCGTATACCGAAGTGCGTGCGGCGGCCGGTGTGGCGTAGTAGTTCTGGAGAGCCGCAAGACACGTCTCTCGCTTGGAGTTGCCGATGGCTGTCCGTCGTGTCGTACCCAATGTTCAGTCGGAGACTGTGGAGGAGAGCCGGGAGTTCTACGGTCTGCTCGGCTTCGAGGAGGTCATGAATCACGGCTGGATCATGACGCTCGCTTCCTCGTCGAGTCCGGCGGCGCAGGTCAGCTTCATGGCCAGCGACAAGACCGCTCCGGTCACACCCGACATGAGCGTCGAGGTGGACGATGTGGACGCGGCCTATGCGGTCATGCGGGAGAGCGGTGCGGAGATCGTGCACCCCTTGCAGGACGAGGAGTGGGGAGTACGCCGGTTCTTTGTCCGTGACCCCAACGGCCGGGTGGTCAACGTGCTGGGCCACCGCTGACGATCTTCCCGGGGCTGTGGGTGAAGGTGCTGGTCACAGCCACTCGTTGATGGCCGCCACGAGAACGGTCGCTTCGTTGCGGCCGACGAGTCCTGGCTTGACTCCGTCGGGGATCTTGGAGATTCCCGGTGCGACAGCATGGTCAACGGGCATGCTCGGGTAGTTCCGCCGACCGACGAAGCTGTCGAGGTGCCCGTTGTCCCTTCGCCCCCGTTCCGGTGAGCAAGTTCCGCCTCGAGGAGGGTCGGGCTTGAAGCTGTTCAACGCGAAAGGCGGCGTGACTGAGGCTGCGCCGCGTCCCGCCGATGTCGAGGCAGATGTGCAGTGCCTCGTCGAGGCGCGGATGGAGATGCTGCTGGGCGTCCGTTTCCTGGCGAGCGAGGATGGCAGCGGGCCGGTCCACGGTGGTCGGATCGACTCGCTCGGTCTCGACGAGAACGGGTCGCCGGTCGTCGTCGAGTACAAGCGTGGCACGGATGCCGGTGTGATCAACCAGGGCTGTACTACCTGTCATGGTTGATGGACCACCGGGCTGAGGGCGAGCAACTGGTCCGCGACCGGCTCGGAGCAACGGCTGCGTCAGAAGTGCTGTGGAGCGGCCCGCGGCTGATCTGCATCGCCGAGGACTTCACACGCTATGACGTGCACGCGGTGCGTGAGCATCGGCACAGTATCGACCTGTTTCGCTACCGGTTCTTCGGCGACGAACTGTTTGGCCTTGAGACCGTGGCGTCTGTCAGCGGCGGGACATCGGCCGTCCGGCGGGCGAGCCGGAAGTTGTCCGGGCGGCCGGCAATCGGCGACCCGGGCGCGTCGGTGGTCGAGCTGGCGCACGCGGTCGACGAGGCGTTGCTGGGGCTCGGGGACGGTGTGAACCGCGTTCAGCGCAAGCACTAATGGGCCTATCGGCGTCTGCGGAACTTCGCCTGCGTCTGCAGGCCTCAGCGGAGCAAGGTCCTCGTCTACCTGAAGGTGAACCCGGCTCGTGTCGACCTCGTCCCCGAGTTCACCTGGACGTGACGGGGCTCAGACACCACGGGACGGGCGACCTGGAGGTGCAGCTTCGTACCCCGAGGGACGTGGAGCGTGCCCAGGAGTTGTTCCGCGCGAGCTACGCGGCAGTGTGAACGCCGACCGCGGCCACGCACGTTTCGGGTTTGGCCTGTGGCCGTCCGGACGGTGCCTTTCGGCGTGCGGTCAGGTCGTGGTGGTGGAACACCAATGATGCGCGGGATCGCCGGTTTGGCCAACCGGCGATCCCGCGCTATGTTGCCGCTCCTTCGGAGGCCCTTTGTCGCGCTCTCAGCCCTGGCGAGTGCCTGTGAGCGGTAGCGTCGATCGAGGTCGGCAAGATCCTTCTGCTGAGCTGGGACACCGGCGGCCTCTCCAGCAGCGCCGCGAGCAGAACGGCTGCCCGGCCCCGCTCCGTAGCCCCCAGGCCCTCGACTACCGCCGCGACCCCGCTCCACAGCGGTCCGCACACGGGGCCTGCTCCCCGCTCGTGGCATGGAGACGGTCGGCAAGTGACAGCGGCTCGGCCATGCGGCACACGGTCGCACGCGCATCGGCCCCGCCCGCCAGGAGGAGGAAACAACCTCCTCCCCCCCGTGGGGAAGAGGTGTCCACGTCGTTGACCGGCTTTGAAACCGCACACTTCTGATACCGCTCTCACCAAGCGCGCGGTCGGTGGGGGGCCGCGGCCTCCCGGAACTACTCATCCCTGCGAATGCGAAGCGTCAGCCTGCCGCAGCCGTGGGTGCCGCTTCGCGGAGCCAGGTGAGGGATGTGCGGGCAAGTTCGGGCCAGCCGTGGTCGACGGTCAGGGAGTGGCCCCGGTCATCGAGACACTGGTACTCGGTGACGGCGCTGGAATGCCGGTACTGCTTGAAGGTGGAGCGGGTCAGCACATCGGGGACGGTGTGGTCGAGCTTGCCGGACAGGAGGAGCAGCGGTCCCCGGGACTCGTTCCCGGTGTTGACCTTCGCCGCGGAGTTCGGGGTGAAGTTGCCGAGTGCCAGCTGGAACAGCGGGCGGGCGGGGCTGGGGATGGTCCACCGTTCGAACAGTTCGTTCGACTCTTCCTCGGGTACGGCGTTGGCGAAGGCGTACCGGAACTGTGCCTGGTTCAGGGAGACGGCGCGCTTGATGTTGCCGGGGTTGCGCAGGAATGCGAAGGTCGATTTCGCTTGGGCCGGCCCGATGGCTTTGACGCCCTTGATCTGGCCGGGGGAGATCGCGACGGCTGCCGCGCCCAGGCCCTGGCCGAGCAGGTGCTGGGCGATGAAGCCGCCGACGGAGTGTCCGACGAGCACGGGCGGGGTGTCGAGGGTCCGGATGATCTGGGCGTGTGCGTCGGAGATCTCCGCGAGCCCGACGCCGGCCTGGTCCGCGGGGCGGAGTCGGGCCTCGGTGACGGTCGCCGGGACGCCGGGCCACTCGGGCATGATCGGCTCGTACCCGGCGTCGCGGAACGCGTCCGCCCACCCCTGCCAGCTCGTCGAGTGGAGCCACAAGCCGTGGATGAACACCACGGGAGTGCGTTGCGTGGTCATGGCTGTCTCCTGGTAGGCGGCACTCTCCGGGCGACATGACCCTGGGGCCACGAAGCGCCAGGAGAACGGAGCGGCTGCCACTCCTACGGGGGAGAGCCGGTGGCCGCCCCGCTTTGCACGAACCATCCCATTCCATCGCATCTGGGGCGCGTCTGCACGTTCACGGGTCCACAACGGTGGCGGGGCAACAGCATGCGACCGCCACCCCTGTACACCGGGCCCTCGTCGTGCCGGTGTACAGCCGCCATCCGCTCGGACGGCTTGGCCGAGGCAGCACCCACGGCCCCTCATCTGAAGCCCTTTCCGTCCCTCCGCGCGTCACTGCCCGACCCCGCGCCGGGGGCCAGGAGGAGGGGTGGGCTGCGTCCGGGTTTCAGTCCCTGTTTGGCGTCGGCCCGGGAGGCTCCCGGGACGAGGCCGTCATGCCGCCCGCCCCGGGGGGTCCCGGCACCCGCACCCGTTCGTCGAACAGGCCGCCCCGCGCGATGCGGCACGACGCGGTTCTCTGCCCGCCGGGCGGGGCCTCCGGGCGCGATGGGAAAATCTGCCCGCAGCCCCGCCGCAAAGGCCGCCCGGGCGGAAATGCCCGGGGTACGCCCGGGTGTGCCGGTGGAGCCGGGGCTGCGGGGGCTGCGGGGGCTGCGGGCGGGCCGCTGCCGGTGGCTACGGCTTCGAGGTACCGCGGCGGTATTCGGCGTTGATCCGCTGGGCTTCTTCGAGCTGGTCCTCGAGGATGACGATGCGGCAGGCGGATTCGATCGGGGTGCCCTGGTCGACGAGTTCCCGGGCGCGGGCGGCGATGCGCAGCTGGTAGCGGGAGTAGCGGCGGTGGCCGCCCGCGGAGCGGAGTGGGGTGATGAGGCGGGCTTCGCCGATGGCGCGGAGGAAGCCCTGGGTGGTGCCGAGTATTTCGGCGGCCCGGCCCATGGTGTAGGCGGGGTAGTCGTCGTCGTCGAGACGGCCGAACGAGTCGTCTGCTGTCACTTGCACCTCTCATGGAACACGCTGGAGGGGCCCGGGTGCCATGTGGCACCCGGGCCCCGAAGGAACTGCTACACCATCTGCCGGCCCCGCAGTCGCGCCGGCCTTCTTGTTCCGCACCGGCTCACGGGGGATGAGAGCGTGTGCGGGGATCGCGGTTGCTTGACCGGAGACCACCTCACTGTCGATGTCCTGCGGTACCCGGGCTCAAGACGTCCGCCCGGGCGATCCTGATGGCGGTCAACTCCTCCGTTCTTCCCTCTGGGACCAATCACTTACCTACTGCTGGTACTGCTCTGTTGCGTACTGCTGGTGATGCTGTCCTGCGTACTGCTCGGTGGCCTGCGGTAGCGCCACTCTTCGGCAGCCAGCCCCGTCGCCCGTGATGCGTCTTCTCCGGCTTGGAACCCCACTGCCGAACCTCCCGGTGCGTACGCCCGCAGCCGACGCCTTCACCGAGGAACCCCTCACTTGCTTCACTGCTGGGTACCGCGAACCGCACTTGCGGGTAATGCGCTTGCTGAACTGCGGTACTGCTCACGGCGGCCCCTGACTACTGCGGGCCACCCGGTCCGGCCGTCAGTCCCGTCACCGTCCTGCAACCACCCTGGCTCCGGAACTCCACCACCGCACCGCCCTGCACACTGCCACTACGGGTACTGCTGCCCGGCAGTTCATCTCTGCCGGGCCCTGCTCGATCTCGGCTACGAGAGAAACCATAACCACAACACCACCCAATGTCTACTCCAGCCACCATAGATTTCAGTGTGTGCAGCGGTAAGGCAATCGACCTCGAACGAAGATGGAAGGCGGGAGCAAACCGGGTTAACGGGCCGCGGGCCGGGCACAAGCCCCGGACAGGCAGGACCGGACATCGACGATCCAGAGACCGGGGTGACCTGATGGACACGATGAGCATCAACGCCGAAACCGTCCGCTCCGCGACATCCGTCGCCGACGCACTGCCAGGGCGCACGGAGCATCCTCGAAGGACTCGCACGGCCGATCGCAGTCAAGGCTGCGGGCACCGCCCAGGCGACCGCTCTCCCGGCGGCATCCGAGAAGACTCAGCCGATGTCACTCGGGGCACCGGTACGAAAATCCTGCGCCCGGAGATGCGGTGGGGCGTAAGCACCATGACGTTCTGGCGCCCTTCCTCCGCCCATTGGTGAGGAGTACGCCGCGTCCCTGAGGCGTCCGGCGTCATCCGCGTCTGTCACGGCACGAACGGGTCCGACGACCATCACGCTCCAGCCCCTGCTGAAGGCGTCGTCGATGTGATCGGCCTCGAACGCGATCTCCGTTCCGGCGGCCCTGGCCAGCGGGGAGGGCTCCGCAGTGCTGAACATGACCTCGCCGTCCAGTACCTGATAGTTCAGCGGGAGCAGGACCGGCCCGTCTCCGCTTGCCAGCGCCACCCTCCCCACACCGTGGTCGCCCAGTAGTGCTCAGGACTCTGCTATGTCGAGTTCCACCATCCGGGCTTGCCGAGCCGCTCCGGCCAACCCGGCCGGAAAATCCACCGCCCCGCCGGCCAGTTTCTGGACCGTTGTCTCCAGCGCTTCGGCGAGCCGGAGCAGGAACCCGATGCCAGGCGTCGCCGACTGCTCCTCCACGTACTCGATGTAGCCGGGTGCGGCACCAGACCGCAGCGCCACTTCCTGCCTGTACAGGCCGAGCTGCAAGCGACGCGCTGCAACGCGCCGGCCGGTGTCGCCTCTCGCCGAACGCGGTGGTAAGGGCATCGTCGAGCTCCCTGTTCATCGGTGCACGCCATACACGACAACGCTGGCCAGAGCCGGCTCCGAGCGCAGTACAGAACGTCACGGATGATTACCCGCAGGTGCGACCGGCCGAGCATCCCGGCGAAACGGCTTCCACAGCAGCAGATCCGTCTCCCGCCACACCACGGGCGCGAGCTCCCACTCCCTCGCCGCCATCGCGTCGAACGCCTTGGTGCGCACCGTGCGGTCGCCGTCGGCGCGGGCCTTGGCGTACCCCGGCTTCCACCACGGCGTTCGCACCGACTTCCGCGGGCGTCTGGCCGTGGAGGGCCGGGCCGACAAGCTGCTCGACCTCGCGCTGGAGAAGATCCGGGCTGTCGGCCTGGTCCGGGAACGCGGTCGGCAGTGCGCCGACACCGCCCACCGCGGTCCGCGACCTCACCCGCCTGGAGCTGGTCACCGAGGCCCTGTGCGCCGCCCTCGAAGAGCTTGCCCGCCGGGCGTCGCACCAGTTGATCGGCCTGCTGACCGAGGGCTGGGGCAAGCGCTACGGCCGCGCCGCCCGACTCGGCGAGGACACGGATCAAGGAGACCGGCGAGGACGTCCACGTGCTGCTGCGCTACGTCCACCGCTGCCTGCCTGCCTGCCCTCCGCGACGGCGAGCAGGTCCAAGGTCTGCTTCAGATCTTCGTGCAGAACTACTGCACCGATCCCGGGACCGCCCGAAGTGGCGCGAAGCAGAAGACGGCGGCCTGCCGCCTCGGCCGTCGCCATCGTCTCGCCCTGCGACGTGAACGCCCGCTACGCCCGCCGGGGCGAGACCCGCTGGAGGACTTCCTCGCACACCAGAAGGGTGAGGAGCAGAGTCTGGCGTGCCGTGCAGTGTAGCGATCATCAGTCTGGCTTGGACGGGACGGCTACTTACCCAAATCTGAGGAGTTCGATGCGTTCTAGTCGCGTGCTCGTGGGGCTGTCGGTGGCCGTTGCCGCCAGTCTGGCAGGTGCCGGTTCCGCGAGCGCGAACGTCGTGTCGTCCGCCGGTCACATCGTGGTCAGGGTGGACGGACACGGAGATCCCGAAGCCCACCAGTCCGCGTTCTGGCTGTGGCCAGGAGCTTGACGAGACGCTCGGCTGGGGTTCCCAGCTGAGCGTCTAGCGTGGAAGGCTGTTGGTCATCAACGGTGTGGCCTACGAAAAATCCGCCGCCGGCTGCTACGCCCCCGGCAGGACCGGCGCCGAGATCGACAACCAGACTGCCGCAGACCTGGAAGTCTTCCTCGATGCGTCGTGCACCCGGAGCTCCGGATCGACCATCTACGCGTTCAGCTCGGGAGACGTAGAGGCCGGAGGCAGCATCAGGATCCCCTGAGGCCATATAGCCCACCTCACCCGACGGGTGAGCCGACGGGCCGCGGCGCCCCACCCGGCCGTGCTGCCGGGACAGGTCCCGGCAGCACGGCCGTCGCCGCTGTAGCCAACACGGTGACGTACAGCGCCGGACGGTCGTACGCGGCCGGGCGGCAGCGGGGGCATAGCATGATGCGGGCCGGTCGCCGCGCCCTGACGGGCCGTCCCGTGTGTGCCGCCCCGTCAGGGCGGCGGGAAGGTTCTAGAAGTTCTGCTGCTTGATGAGGTCTTCCAGGCTGCCCGTGGGCATCTCCCCTCCAGGGCTGGCCTTGTCCGCACCGGTCGGTAGCGGCTGGGCAAGCAGCTTGGCGGACTCCTCCGGGGAGACGCCTGCATATTCGGTCACCTTCTACAACGCCTCATCGGGCTGCGCCTCGACGATCGAAGCGCGCGCAGGATCATCTTCATCGGCAGCGGAGGCGGCACCCGCGCTCGGGGGGATGGCGGCCGCCGCGCCGAACAGCACGGTCGCAGGCCGGAGACGGAAAGTCATAGGGGCTCCTGATTGTCGAGACTGGGACAACAGGTCCGCCCTCTCAACGCTCCGGCCCCGGGGCGGATGCGGTCCGCCGCACCGCTTCACCCCGACCCTGGCGTGGTAGCGGTCGGGGTGTTCGATGGCAAGCTGGGCTGCGCAGTGGGCGCCCGCAGAGATCCCGGCGACACTCCAGCCGTTGGCGCCGGCCTCGGCCCTGAAGTTGTGGCGGACCATCTTGCGTACGTTCACGCTGAGCCAGGACTGATGGTGCACGCAGTTCCCAGTCCTGGCCGGGGCTCAGGCGGTGCAGCCCGGTACCGAAGGGACGCTGCCCACACAGTTGTTGGGGGTGTTGCCACTGATGGGGGAGGTAGTGAGAGTGATGGTGCCGTTCTGGCGGTAGACGCCTCCGGCTGTTTGGGCGTGGTTGGCGGAGACCGGGGTGCTGGTCAGAGTGGTCGCCGTGGAGTTGACGGCTGCGATGCCGCCGCCCGCGGCAGTGGAGGTGTTGTTCTTGACGGCGCTGCTGGTGGTGGTCAGCGAGCTGAGCGTTCCGTTGTAGATGCCTCCGCCCTGGTTCATGGCGGAGTTGCCGGAAACGGTGCTGTTAGTGAAGGTCGCCGACGCGCCTGTGGCAGGGGCCGTGATGTCCGCGTTCGCGAGGGCACCACCTCTGCCTTGGGCGCTGTTTCCGGTCAGGGCGCTGGCGGTGAGAGTGACGGCACCGTAGTTGAGGATGCCGCCGCCGTTCGTGGCGGCGTTGCCGTTGTTCAGGGTGGTGTTGCCTTTGAGCGTGAGGCTGCCTGTGGCGGCGACCTTGGCGATGCGGAAGGCCGCTGTGCCGGGGGCCGTTGAGCGGGTGATGGTGTCGGTGTCGCCGGTCAGGGTGATGGCGGTGGTGATGACCGGCAGGGCGTTCGGTCCGTCGCTGTCGCTGCTGTGGGACGTGGTGATGGTGTAGGTGCAATTGGCCGCGAGGACCACGTTGCCTCCGCCGGCGGTGTTGGCGGCGTTGATCGCGGAGACGAGCGCGGTCTCCGTGCACGCGACCGCTGCCTGGGCCGTGGCGGGTGCGAGCGCGGCTGTGGCCCCGGTGAGTACAAGGGCCACAGCGAGGGCCGGAACAGTGCGGCGTCGCATATCAGGATGCGGCGCATGCGGTGACGGCGGCTTCGGTGGCTGCTGCTGCCGTGGTGGTCGCCGCGACGGTCGCGTCGGCGGAAGTGACCGCCGCTGCCGTGGCGGCTGTGGCGGTGGCGGCAGCCTTCGCGAGGGCATCGGCAGGGTCTCCGGCGGCGATGGACTCCTCGACCGCCTTGGCCGCCGCCGCTGCGGTCGCCGCGTCGGATTTGGCGACGTCGGCGGCAGCTGCCGCGTTGGCTACGGCCGCCGCGGCAGCGGTGGTGGAGGCCGCGCAGGCCACGGGATCAGATAGGGCACGACCCGCCGGTCCGGAAGCCGTAACGGGAGTGCCGGTGTCAGCCTGTGCCACGCCACCGGCCACGAGGGCAGCGGCGGCGAGGGAGGCGGCAGCGATGTGGTGAAGCTTCATGGAGGAAACCCCTGTCGGGAGAGAAGGGTGGGCCCACTGGGATCCGGCAGGGAATTAACCGGTCCCCCGGAGCCACCGAGGCAGGAACCGAAACGGCTCTCACACGAAGAGGAACACCTGCTGCCGCCGGTGTCCGTTCGGCAACCGGCCGTACCCCGCCCCTCCTGGCACCCTGGAGCCACAGAGCCGACTGAGCTGAAACACCTGGTCAAGCACCCTGGCCTCGCTGCAGACGAGCCGTTCGGCCGCCCGCTCACCGGTCTACTCCCGTTCTCCTCGTACGAGTGTCACTGGAGTGCCAACAGCCAAGCGGAACCGATCATGTCCGCCACTGGACGGACAGCGGTGAGTTCTGCATCGTGCCCGCCCACAATGAGTGCCTGAACGCCGCAGGCCCGCTTATCAAGCAGCCATCGAGGTGCCAACGACGGGCTTCGGCGTACCAAGCAACCCGAAACCCCACCCGCCCCGGCACAGGCCGCCGCGGTCCCCTCGAACTTCGTCCATCCCCGTCTATCGAGGCGCGATCCTGCGCGACTGCTGTCTCAAGGGCGAAGCCAGCGAGGACAGCCTCAACTAGGGCCGTGATACGTGTGGTGAAGCAGCGGATATCGCGGAGGGGGCCGCCAGGAGCGGACCTCGTCCTGGCTGACGTCCGGGTAGATCTCGCTGTACGTGCCCTCCAGGTAGGCATGGCTGACCAGCGCGGGCGCCTCCGCGAAATGGATGCTGCGCCTCGCGCGACGCCCAACCTCGTAGGTTGGTCAGCCGCCACTGTTCCCGACCGTTCGCGCGATCGCCCAAATGCGTCTTGCGGGGGCGTGGGCCCTGTTGACTGGCCTGTGCCGTTCGGTCTGCATGGCTCGGTGGCAGACCAGGCAGGACCATCAGCGTTACGGGTCATCGCCCTGTTCGCCGTCCTGGCGGGAACACTCGGCCTCTGCGGCTGCGGCTGCGGCAGTGGTGACAGCGGCGACGCCGCCGCCCCGGGCGCTTCCTCGGCCACGTCGGGGAGTCCTCCGTCCTCCGCCGTGTCCACTCCCGCGGTGCCTCCGTCCCCCACGCCTTCCTGTGTCCGGGGTGACAAGGACTGGCTGGACAGTAATCTGCGTGGGCGCAGCGTGACCGGTTACCTGCCCATCGAGTTCGGTGGGCCGTCGAAGCTCTGTGCGCCCGTGACCGTCCACGTCGGCTATTTCGACGTCTCCTTCACCACCGTCATGGACGGGGCGAAGCCGAAGCAGGGCTACACGGTGAAGACGGTCGACCGGCAGCAGTACACCGTCGACGGCTCAGCGCTGGCCGAGGCGAACCCGCCCTCTGGCGGCGGCAGTTCTGCCTCCTCGTGCACCGGGCGTCTGATGGTCATGTCGCTCGGCAAGAAGGTGGGGCCCGGCGACATCAAGAGCATCAGCTGGTCGCAGTACGAGGGGAGCGGCGCTTTCGGGAACGTGGGAATCTCGTTCAAGGAGAACGCGGGCATCGTCCGATACGACCTGCAGACCCCGACCGATGCCTCCGCCTGCTGATCCGGCCGCCCCGTCGCACGGGGCACGAGAGGCACTGGGCGGCTGTCGGTGACCGGTCACTCCAGCGGCTCGCTGTGGAATCCCTGTTCGGCCTCGACCGCTGCCGGACTCCCGCCCCGGGTGATCGGGAAGGGCGTGCACTTTTCCTCCGATCCGCCCTTGCCCGTCCTCTTCTCCGGTTCACGCAGCCGTCCGGGGTTGCGGCGACGCTGCTCGGGAGCGGGTGGCAACAGCGGAGCCACCCGCTCCCACAGGTCGTTAGGAACAAGATCAGCAGGCACCCCGGGCACCAGATCACTGACCGAACCGCTGTGCGCTGAAGACCCTCGCTGTTGCTTGGTGGCGGTTACGCCTGCCCGTCGGTCAGACGGCGGCGGGGGCGGCGGCGGGGGCGCCGAGCATCGCGGAAGCCTGCTGGAACGGGCTGAGGGCCCGCCCAGGTGCGGCGGTGCGGAGAGTGCTGGGGCAGGCGGCCACGGTTCCGCTGACCGAGGCCGGGATCTAACGCGCAGACCACCTCGGCTCTGGCGGGCACCTAGGGCAACTACATAGGACAATAGGGGAGTTGCACTGTGCAGGTATCCCGGCAGGCCGTCGAACGCCCGATGATTCGCCTCCCGGTCCATGCTCGGGCGTCTACGGAATCCCCCGGCCTGCGGCCCGGGGAAGGGCTTGCCTCTCACAGACCAAGGAAGTCCGCATGACTACGTCCCCCTCCCGCCGAGGCGTGTCAGTCTCCGCTCTCGTCAGCACGTCCTCGTTCGGATGCCTGCGCAGCAACGGTTACAACTTCGCTGTCATGCGCGGTTACCAGAGCGTGGGAAGGGTCGACCCGAATCTGGCGGGCAGCGTCGCCAACGCCTCGGCCGCCGGAATGGAAGAAGTCGACGTCTACGCCTTTCCCTGCTACTCCTGCGGCAACGGTGCCGGGCAGGCCAGGACGCTCATCGACCACTCGGAGAGCAACGGGGTCAAATACGGCCGCCTCTGGCTCGCGGTTGAGGGACCAGGAACCTACTGGGGCTCGTCAGTCGACGCCAATACCGCCTTCATCGCCGACTACATTTCGACGATTCGAGAGAGGGACGTACCCTTCGGTATCACCACCACTTCCCTCGACTGGGACGCCATCGGCCGGTAAGTACACCGGTGGGAGCGAATACCCCCTCTGGTACAGCAACTACGGCGAAGAGGACTTCTCCGACTTCACCCCCTTCGGCGGGTGGACCACCCCCACCATCAAGACCTACCGGAGCAGCGCCAACCTGTGTGGCGCCGGAGTGGAGCTTCTGAGCCGTTGACCGGGTGAGACCGCAAGTGACTCGCCGGCGGCCAGGGCCGCGGCCGCCGGCGGAGCCGACGTGGCAGCGCCAATACCGGGCGCTCGTCGACCGCATCGACGCCGACGGCATCCGCTGGGTGCACCTGCCGCGGGTCAGCGGTGGCGGGGTAGTGCGGTGACGGCGCGGGCATCGTGAAGGGCGGCTTGCAGGAGGTCGTTGTCGATGCTCAGGCGTTGGATGGCGGCGACGGCAAGGTCGAGCTGGTGGGCGAGGTCGCGGTTGTCCCGTCGCAGTTGAGCGTTGTCGGTCTTGACCTTGGCGTGGGCGTCGGCTGCGGTCATATCGCCTGGTGCGCGGGGGATGGCGGAGAGCTCAGCACAGATGCCCGGGTAGTTGCGGCGGAAGGTGGTGTTGGCGAGGTCGGGTCGGGCGGCGAGTGCCGGCACGCTCGGGCGCCGACCGGTCTCGGCAGTCAGGATGTCGATGGCGGCGAGGACGTCGGTGCGGCTCGGCATGGGGCGGCGGTGGGCAGTCCCATTGGCGGTGGGGGGACGCGTGGATCGCGTCGCGTCGCCGCTCCAGGTCGGCCTGCGGAAGGGGCGGGATGGGGGGCGGGCGCGGAGTAGGAGGTCGAGGCGGTCGGCCTCGGCGGCAAGTGCGGTGGTGTTGGCGGCGGTGAGCGCGACGTTGCGGCACTCCAGCGGCTGGCAGTCGTGCGGGACGGGAACCGTGCGGCCTCCGCGGGCGGGGCGGGGTCGGCACAGTGCCTTGTCCGGGTTGAAGACGCAGGTGACGTAGGTGCCTGGGTAGACCTCGGAGTCGTGGCGGGCCAAGACGCGGCGAAGGCGGGCCGGGTCAGTGACGACGGAGCCGGTGAAGCCGCGTGCGCTGGTGGAAGTCGGTGAGGCGGGCGTTGGCCTCGGCGGCGCCCGGGCCGCGCAGGTCGTGCGGGTGGTCGGTGGTCGGGGCGAGGAGGTGCTCGCCGCGCTGCATGGCCTGTTCGGCTTGGACTTCGGCGCGGAAGCCGGAGTCACTGGTGCCGGCGTAGCCCTCGAGCATCTGGATGCCGAGGTGGCGGTACTGGACGGCTCCGGCGATGACGTCGCCGGGGCGGCGGGCGATGTACCAGGCCAGGGTCCGGCGGAACTGGCGGGCGGTCAGGTTCCAGGGTTTGCCGTTGACGTCGGGGATCGCGTTGGCGAGGCCGTGGTGGTGGCAGTAGGCGTTGATCCAGGTGATCACGAGGTTGATCAGCTCGTTGCTGGAGCGCAGTGTCATCGCGCCGGGCTTGAGCCGGGCGGCTGGAGGCGTTCGAGGACGGCGACGGCGAGGGCGGCCGGGGCGCCGATGATCCAGGTGGCGACGGTGCTGGCGGGGTCGTTTTCGCCCTTGAATGCGAGGCTGGTGATCGTCCAGCGGTAGGGGCGGCCGGAGCTGTCGAGCAGAGTATGGGTGCTGCCCGGGCGCAGGTGCTTGATTTCGCTGTCGCGCATCCCGGACAGGTAGGTGATCAGGATGTAGCAGGCGCCTTGGAGCAGGCGGGCCGGGAGGAGGGTGTCGAAGCGTGTCCGGGCACGGTGGGTTCGCCGGTGGCCAGATGCGACCAGGCGGGGGACAGATGGGGACGAGGTCTGCGGCGCCACCCGGGGGGTGCCGGCATGAACCGTCTGATGGCGTTCGTGTATGGGCTCACCGCCGCTCCGCACGCGCGGCGCACTGTTGCCGGGAGGACGGGGTTATCGGCCCTCGGCGGCTGGCCCAGCCTCGTCCGCTTCGCTGTGCTGGCGGTCGTCGCGATGCCCGTCACCGCGTTCCTTACGCTGCACGTGATCACGCGGGACATCTGGCCCGTGCGGAAACTGCCCATCCTCGCCATGATGGGATTCGTACTGTGGGGCCTCTCCGGGTTCGACAAGGTGATCCGGGACTTGGTCCTCTCCCGGCTCCCGCTGGAGGACATCGAGACCTTCGCCCGCACCTACTTCACGCAGGCCGTAGTGACGAGTGCCTGGTTGGGTACGCCCAGCAGGTCAAGGCCACACGGAAGAACAGCGGGCCAAGGACGAGGCGAAGCGTAAGACAGCGAGGCCGCGCCTCCTCGACGGTGCGCAGCTCGCCACGGCTCCGGCGACAAAGTCGGTGAGTGGCAGGCCCAGGACCGGCCAGATGCCTTCTCCGGCGTCGATCGCCGACCTTCCTCGGGGCATCCCCCGGCAGCCGCCTGCCAAGAACCCCTGACCCCAATACGAATCTGTGATTGACCTTCGGGGCCAGCAGCCTAAATGACAGGATGAGTTGGGTCGAAAAGCGGGGGTTCGTGCGGGGGTGACAGGCGGCGGATTCAGACGGCGGTCCTGGGCGGTGACGACTCGGAGGAGCCGTTGATGCTGCCGCTGGAGACGATCGAGCTGGACGCCTTCCGCTGCCAGCACGAGCACGACACGTTCTGGTGCGGGTCGCTCCTCGGTGGCTGCGGTGGCCGGCTGACGGCGAAGCTCTACACCGATCGTGTCTGCCACCTCGCGCACTACCCGGGGCCGGACGGGCTGCCGCAGATGTGCGGCAGCCGTGCCCGGGAGGTGAACAGTGCCGACCACTTGTTTGTGATGTCCGCGGCCACAGCCTGGCTCCATGCCCGCGATGACCGGGCCGACTCCGACTTTGCCCGGCCGGACGGTGCGTCGATCGGCTCGGTGGTCGATATCCGGTTCCAGCACGGCGGGCTGCGTGTACACCTGGACCAGGCGGCGGCGCCGGTCTGGGACGCGGAGGGCCACGAACCGGTGCTCGGGGTATCGGTGCCGGTGGACCAGGACACGCTGATTTGCCGCTGGTACGTCCACCGCATCCGTCTCGACAGCGAGGGCACCGCACGCCGGGTCCGGATCGGCACCGAGGCCTTCGCGCGCCCCACCGAGTGGTTCGCCCTGGACGAGTGCGCGATGACGGAGCGGGGCCTGTCGACCCCGGCAGGCCGCGTCAACCGAGGTTGCCGGACTGCGCCGGGCCCGTGCCGAGCGAGCAGGGGCAATCATCCCCTCGGTGTCACACGCTCGGCGGGCAGCTGATGAAGTGGCATGAGCCAACTCCTCAATGACGCGGTCGCCGATACCGTAAGGTCCGCATTTCTCGACCCGCGCATGCGCCAGCTCTACCGCAACTGGGACGAGATGGCCATCCGCGCCGTCGCCAGCCTGCGCGCCCTCATCGGCTCGGATGGCAGTGATCCACACATCATCGAACTGGTGAACGAATCTGCAGGCAGCGAGACCTTCCGCCGGCTGTGGGCCCGCCACGACGTCAGCCCGCGGGGCGCCGGTGCCTCACAGCTGGACCACCCGCAGGTAGGGCGGCTGGAGCTGCGCTACGAACGACTCCTGCTCGCCGGTACCGATGGCCAACTCCTCGTCGTACTCCACGCCGATCCCGGCAGCCCATCCGCACAGAAACTGGCCCAACTCGCCGACATCCTCAGTGCGTAGCGAACCGACTCTGCTCCCGGACCGGCCACCGTCCCTAGCCTCCATGGACAGAACACGTTCTCAATCCAGGCCGCCTCCTGATCAGCGGATCCGGGGTTCGAGTCCCTGGCGGCGCTCCTGCGACCACTAGAACTCAAGGGAGCGAGGGGGCTTTTCCGTGTCCCCGGGGCAGCGGGTCAGTCGGTGGATGCGCCGGGGCCCGCCTGGCGGAGGCAGCGTTCGAGGCGTCGTAGGAACCCGTCGAAGGACTCGTCCGTGAGCCAGGTCTGATACGCGGTGAGGGTGGCGGCCACGGCGAGGTTCAGCCGCAGGGTCGCAGTCAACTCGTCGGACCCGGCGGTACGTTCAGCCACCCAGTTCCGCAGGTCGGTGAAGAACTGCTCGCCGAAGCTCTGGCCGGACTGGGCGAGCGCGGGTGACTGTGCCTTCAGGATGCGCTGCACCGGCAGGCGCTCGCGCAGGCTCTCGCAGAATCCCGTCAGGATCGCGCTCAGCGAGTCCCAGAGCGACTCGTCTGCGGGACGGTCGTTCATCAGAGCCTGCCAGTTGTGCCGCTCCTCGGGGTCCTGGTCGAAGACGACGGCCTCTTTGCTGGCGAAGTAGTTGAAGAAGGTGGCGCGCGAGATGTTGGCCGCGGCCGCTATCTGCTCGACGGTGGTGACCTCGTAGCCCTCCTCGTCGAAGAGTCGCAGCGCGGCGGACCGGATGGCGCGCCAGGTCGCCAGCTTCTTGCGCTCCCGCAGTTTCATCGTTCCTCCCTCGGGATCCATCATACGTTTAGATTCCTGGACGGGTACATTTTTAGACGCGTCTAACTTTCTGGGTTACGGTGGAGTCGACCTCAGAGGAGAAATCATGAGCAAGGTCTGGTTCATCACCGGTACGTCCCGCGGCCTGGGCCGCGCGTTCGCCGAGGCCGCGCTGGAGCGCGGCGACAAGGTCGCCGCGACCGCCAGAAACGTGTCCGCCGTGGACGATCTGGTCACCAGGTACGGCGACGGCGCGGTGCTGCCGCTGGCGCTGGACGTCACTGACAAGGCCGCCGTCACCGCTGCGGTGGGCGCCGCGCACGAGAAGTTCGGCCGTCTCGACGTCGTGGTCAACAACGCCGGCTACGGGCTGTTCGGCATGGTCGAGGAGATCACCGAGCAGCAGTTGCGCGATCAGATGGAGACGAACCTCTTCGGCGCGTTCTGGGTCACCCAGGCCGTGCTGCCGATCCTTCGCGCGCAGGGCAGCGGCCACATCGTGCAGGTCTCGTCCGTCGGCGGTATCACCGCGTTCCCGTCACTGAGTGCGTACCACGCGTCCAAGTGGGCGCTCGAGGGCTTCAGCGAGTCCCTTGCCCAGGAAGTCGCCGGCCAGGGGATCATGGTCACTGTCGTGGAACCGGGCGGCTTCAGTACGGACTGGGCCGGCTCCTCCGCCGCACTGACCGAGCCGAACCCCGCGTACGACCAGGTCCGCGAGGCCATCGCGGCCCGCTTCGGCGACGCCCGCCGCGCGGACCCCGCCGACGCGGCCAGCGCCCTGCTGCAGATCGTCGATGCCGAGAACCCTCCCCTGCGGGTGCTGTTCGGTACGGAACCCATCGAGATCATCGAGCCCGTATACGCCCAGCGCCTTCAGACCTGGGCCGACTGGGAGCACGTCTCCCGGGTCGCACAGGGCTGACCTCTTCCCTCCCGCTCACCTCACTCGCGTCAGGAGCCTCATCTCATGTCCGCACCTCAGGCGCCCCGTACGTTCGGGGCAAGCACCACCGCCGCCGAGGCCATCGACGGCGTCGACCTGCACGGCCGCCGGGCCGTGGTGACCGGAGCCAGTTCCGGAATCGGAGTGGAGACGGCCCGGGCGCTCGCCGCGGCGGGCTCCGACGTCACCCTGGCCGTACGGAACATCGACGCGGGCGCCCGCGTGGCCGCTCTCCTGGAGGAGGAACTTCCTTCCGGATCCGGGAAGTTGACCGTGGGGCATCTCGACCTGGCCGACCGGTCGACGGTCGTGGCATTCGTGGCCGCCTGGCAGGGCCCGCTGGACATCCTGGTCAACAATGCCGGGGTCATGGCCACACCGACCCTCACCCGCACGCCGGACGGCCGGGAAATGCAGTTCGCCGTCAACCATCTGGGCCACTTCGCCCTTGCCACCGGCCTGCACCCGGCGCTCGCGTCGGCGAACGGCGCACGCGTCGTCTCGCTGAGCTCCATCGGCCACCTCTTCTCACCGGTCGTGTTCGACGACCTGGACTACCGCTTCCGCCCCTACGACCCCTGGACCTCCTACGGGCAGTCCAAGACCGCCAATGCCCTGTTCGCCGTCGGCGCCGCCGAACGCTGGGCCGACGAGGGCATCACCGTCAACGCCGTAATGCCGGGCAATGTCGGCGAGACAAACCTGAGCCGGCACGTGGACATGGAGCAGGTGGCCGTCTTCATCGCCTCGGGAGAACTCGCACTGCCGCCGGGCAAGACCGTGCAGCAGGGCGCCGCAACCTCGGTGCTGCTGGCCGCCTCGCCGACGGTGGAGGGCGTCACCGGCCGCTACTTCGAGGACTGTGCGCAGGCCAAGCCGGTCACCGCGCGAGCCGGCGCTGTCGCCGGTGTGGCGCCGTACGCCCAGGACAGGGAGAACGCAGCACGGCTGTGGGCCGCATCCAAGGAACTCGTCGGCTAGGGCCTGTCTTCAAAAGGGAGTTGATGGGGCGTCATGGTTGGCATGGTGCGGCGGCATGAGCTCTCAGACGAAGAGTGGGACGTGCTGTCGGGGCTGCTTCCGAGGACGGTGGCGGGGCGGCCCCGGCGGGACGATCGGGTGGTGCTGAACGGGATCGTGTGGAAGTTGCGGACCGGTTCGGCCTGGCGTGATGTGCCGGAGAGGTACGGGTCCTGGCGGACGTTGTACACGCGTTTTCGCAGGTGGGCGCTGGACGGGACGTTCAGGCGAATGCTGGAGACGGTTCGGGCCCGCAGGGATGGGGCCGGGGACATCGACTGGCTCGTGTCCGTGGACTCCACGATCACACGCGCTCATCAGCATGCGGCGGGGGCCGTAAAAAGGGGCAGCTCCGGCAGAATCGGCACACGCTCACGCCCTCGGACGATCCCGTGGCGGACTGACCACCAAGGTCCACCTCGCCTGTGACGGCCTGGGCCGACCGCTCGGTTTCGTCGTCACGGGCGGCAATGTCAACGACTGCACCCAGCTCGAGCAGGTCCTCGCGCAGATAAAGGTCCGCCGCCCGGGTCCGGGTCGGCCGCGCAGCCGGCCCGATCACCTGCTGGGCGACAAGGGATACAGCTCCCGGCACATACGCAACTACCTGCGAAAACGTGGTATCCCGCACACGATCCCCGAGCGCGCGGACCAGCAGGCCGACCGACGCCGGCGCGGCAGCAACGGCGGCAGGCCACCCACATTCGACAAGGCCCGGTACAAGCAACGCAACGTGGTCGAGCGCTGCTTCAACGCACTGAAGCAGTACCGGGCCATCGCCACCCGCTACGACAAACCCGCGAATCCTACGAAGCAGCCATCACCATCGCATCACTCCTGATGTGGATATGACCCTTTGAAGACACTCCTGAAGACACCCCCCTAGAACGGAAGGGCCGTGGGGGCGGGTGTTCGTCTGCGAACCGGAACCGACTGCTGTGCGCCACGTCGGCCGTGTCCTCGCCCACCGTGGCCGGCTCTCCGCCCGTATCCCGGGCCGTTGGCCAGCCCAAGCTCCGGATACGGAGGGAGAGCCGCGCGGTCGTCGTGGTCCTGCCGTCCGGTGCCGGATGGACGGCAGCCGCCATCTCAGAGTGCCGCGCGGTCCAGCCAGGTCGACAGGCTGAACAGGCGCCACAGCTGCCGCCAATCCAGTTTCTCCAGGTCGTCGAAGACGCTGTTGCGTAGTACGCCCGTTCCTGGCAGGGGGCCGTCGGTGATGGCTCCGGAGAATGCCGGCCAGTTGTCCGTCATCCAGTCCGCGTAGGAGAAGTGGTCGTCGAACCCGACTTTGCGTTCGGTGAAGGCGCCCTTGAGGGCTGTTCCCCGGAACACCCGCCGAAGGAGATGCTTCGGGGAACCCGGCCTCAGGCGCCGGTCCACAGGGAGGCTGAAGACACCCGCGATGAGGTCGAGGTCGAAGAAGGGGGACCTCACCTCCACCCCCCGGGCGATGCCGTTCTCGTCCGTGGCGCGGAAGTTGTCATAGGTCATGAGCCGGAAGAGGTCGAGGGCTTGGCCGAAGAGGACCGGATCGCTGTCCTCGAAGTCCGAGTAGGCGAAGGGGCGTTCCAGCGGTGCTCCGTGGATCTCGGCGTGCGGGGCGAGCTCCGGGCCGGCGTGTTCGCTGACGAAGTTCTGCCAGTTGACTGCCCGATTCCATCGTTCCCACAGCGACGCGGTCATCCACTCCTGGGTGGTGGTTCCCTCTGCGGCGGAGCGGAGTGCGGTGTACCGGGCGTACCCACCGAAAACCTCGTCAGCACCGTGGCCGCCCAGGAGCACGGCGGAGTGATCTCGTGCGACGGAGTGCAGGGCGTCGTTGTGCAGGACGAGGGGTTCGGCGGCGGGTCCGTCGAGGGTGCTGTTGAGGAGGTGCACCGTGTCGTCGAGCGAGGGAATGCGGAAGGGCACTTCAAGCAGTTCCACGCCGAGGACACGAGCCAGCATGCGGGCCCGGCGCAGGTTCTCGTCGGGCTCCGGTCCACGGTCGGAGTACACGGTGATGGCGGCGGCGGCTCCCGAGGCGTCCAGTGCGGCCTTGAGCACTGCGGAAGAGTCGATGCCCCCCGAGAAGCCGACCGCCACCGGGCGGTCCGCCACCAGCGCACGCCGCTGCGCCTGGTCGAGCAGGTGATCCACCTCCGCTTCGTCCGCCGGAGCGGTCCGCAGCTGCGAGACGGGGGTCAGCGAGGCAATCCTGCGGGATCCCGGGTCGCCGTCACCGATACGCAGTACGGCCCCCGCCGTCACGGCTCGGATCTCCCGGTACGGCGTACGGTCGTCCGTGATGCGCCCCAGGCCGAGGAACGTCAGGAGGCTCGATTCGTCGAGGTGCAGGCGGTGCGTTGCCAGGGCCGCGGTGATGCAGCGGATCTCCGAGGCGAAGACGAAGAGGTTCGGTGAATCGTAGTAGTAGAGCGGGCGCTCGCCGAGCCGGTCGCGTACCAGCGTCAGTTCACCGCCGCTGGAGTTCCACACCGCCAGCGCGAATGGCCCCCGCAGGTCCTCGAAGGCCGCGGCGCCGCGGTCCGCGTACAGTTCGAGGGCGACCTGGAGGTCCCCCGGCCGTAGTCGACTCAGCCGGTCGGAGGGAAGACGGGGGGCGAGCTGCCGGTGGTTGAGCACTTCGCCGTTGCCCACCATCACCAACTCGCCCCGCGAGTCGACCAGCGGTTGTCGTGCCTCGTCGACCGCGATGACGGCGTGCCGGGAGCAGTGCAGGGCGACCCGTTCGTCGGTGTACGAGCCCTCCTCGCTTCTTCCACGGTGTGCCAGCGACGGCGCCAGCCTCCGCATCATGCCGTCGCGGTCTGCCGATGTGCGCCGCTTCAACAGGATTCCGCCGATACCGCACATGGTGATGACCTCTTCCTCGTCTGTGCTGCTCTTCAGCTCGGTTCGTGGCGGTTCGTGGAGCAAGCGGTCGGATCCGCAACCGGTACCTGGGCCGAGGTGTAGGAACTCAGGTCCGTGCTCCGCCCCAGCCGGTCGGCCGCTGCCACGAGGTCGGGCCAGGCACGGGTGAGACGGGCGAACTCGTCAATGGCCTGGGAGACGTATGCCGCTACGGAGAGGGACTCGGCCTCCAGTGCCGCGATGCGGATGCCGAGCCGTCGTGCGGTCTCACCCGAGGCGAGGGCCGCCGCTTCGCGGTAGGCCGTGAGGAAGGCGGGAGGAATGCCTGCCGCGCCTTCCTCGCTCCGCTCCCGGGCGTCCAGGAACAGCTCACCGTAGGCCGCCGAGTCGAACTCGCCCTCTGACGTGAAGAGACGGTCTCGCTGGGCCACCAGGGACTCGTTGAAGAGGTTCCAGTGCCGGCGGAGCACGGCGTAGCGCATCTCGGCACGGGCGTACCAGCCGAGATGGTCCGGTCGGCTCTGCCCCGCCCGCCACGGCTCGTAGACGTGGTGGGCCTTCAAGTCGTGGTGGTAGACGGGCAGATCCAACTGGTAGAGGAGGCCCTTCTGGAAGTAGTCACTGCCGAGAATGCCGACGGCCGGCATCTCGGGGATCCACGTGTGCACCGTGCGCAAGGCGGCGACGCCCATCTCCACGGCTCCGGTGTGGTCCCGTTGCGCCGATACGGAGTTGTGTACGGTGATCCGCCCGGGCGGCGCGGCCCCGGGCCGGGGTGCGCGAGGAGCCCGAGAGATGTCGCGTGGGAGTTGGCTCAGAGCGTCGACACGCCGCACGAACTCCGCGGAGTGCTGCTCCAGGTCCCGGCGGTCGCGGGTGGGGCGGCCGGTCAGCGAGGAGCCGACGCAGTAGGCATCGACATCGCCTCCGGTTCGCGCCCGGTCCAGCAGCTCCGCCTCGACGCGCAGAGGCGAGGAGCCGGTGGCGGGGTCCACCGGGGTGATCTGGTCGCTGTCGCGCCGATGCAGGGACTCCGCGCCGACCAGAGCGGCCACGAGCGCGGCTTTGTTGGGGCCCGCTCCGTACGACCCGGTCGGTTGGAGCAGAGCGGTCCGGGCGGCGGCGCTGTCGTTCGGTGACAGGCCGGACGTCGCCACGATGTCGTCGGCCAGACGCCTCCAGCCGTCCGCGTCCAGCACGTGTACCCGGAGGCCGGAGGCGCGGGCGACCTCGTCGGTCACCTGCCGGTTCACACGGGACACCGCTGGCGGACAGTCGTCCACGACCAGCAGCGTGACGTTCTCGTGGGCGCAGCCCGGCAGGGAGATCACCTCGGCCGCCAGGGAGCGGAAGGCTTCCTCGAAGGGCCGGTTGGTGGGCATGTAGACGAGTCGCGGGGCGCATGTGTCGAGGAACCCGTTGCCGGGCTGTTTCGCAGGCGTGTGCATGGTGGTGTGTCGCAACCTCTCGGAGCGAGTCGGCCGGGAGCAACCAGGGGGCGGTGCGGATCCGCGGACCGGTCCGCGGATCCGCACCGCGGGTGGCAACCGCGGCAGGCTCAGTGGACGGGCAGCGGCCGGTCAGGACCGGTGAGCGCGCGGGCCGCGTGTTCGAACCGAACGGCGGTGTCGACCCAGTCCTCTTCGGTGAGCGTGTCCGGGTCGATGGCGGGTGCGAACATCTCCTGGAGCCGCACGACCGGATCCGGGTGTTTACGGATGAAATATTCCAGGTTCCGCCGCCATTGACGGTACTGGTCGGCGGTGACCGGAAGCCGGTGTTCGTGGTAGACGGCGGCTCCTGTCGTGTAGTGCATCCGGACGCCGTCCTTCACGAGTCGGTAGCCCAACTCGGCGTCCTCCAGGCCCCATCCCGTGAACGACTCGTCGAAGCCGCCCACGGCGATCAGACGGTCGCGCCGCACGGAGACGTTGCAGGTCCACGGGTAGTGCCATGCGGTTTCCATGTCCGCCAGCCCACAACCGAGGGCCCGGAAGACTCGGTCGCGCTCGTCGCCGCGCACCACCTCGGGCAGCGACGAGAGGTCGAACCTCTCTGCCAGAGCCTCTTGGTCGATCTCGCCCTCGTCCAGCTGGAGCCTGCTGCCGACGACCAGCAGAGCGGGACCTGCGGCGTGGGCCCGGACATGCGCGTCCAGGAAGTCCGGCGCCACTACCTGGTCCGCGTCGAGCGTGACGACGAGGTCGCCGGTCGCCGTGGCCAGCGCGATGTTGCGTGCCCGGGCCCGCCCGGAGGCCGGGGACCTCGGCTCGTAGGCGTAGTGCAGGTCAAGGCGGCCGGGGAAACCCGCGACCATGTCCTTCGTGCCGTCCGAGGAGCCGTCGTCGACGACGATCACCTCGTACGTGTACGGCGTTCGCTGTGTCTGGTGGGTCAGCGACAGCAGGCAGGCACGCAGCGTGGTACGCGCGTTGTAGGCGGGAATGAGGACGCTGATCCGCGCGGATCGCCCGGCGTCCGCTCCGGGCCGCGGCGCCTCGGTGAGGGGCCTCATGCGGAGCGCCGTTCCGCGCCGGCACGTGTCGTGCCGTGTCCGTGCTCGCCCGACGCCGGTGGCGGGCCCTCCTCCACGGCCGCCAGAGCTTGTTCGACCGACTGCGCCACGACCAGTCCCTTCATGACGGAGGGGCTGACCAGACCGCTACTTACCAGGTGCTCCTCCATGAAGTTCAGCCAGGCGTCCCACAACCGGTCGTCCCGGGGCTGCATAAGGACGATCGGGAAGCGGCTGAGCCGGTCGGTGTCGTGGTGAACCAGCACCTCGTAGAGTTCGTCGAAGGTGCCGACCCCTCCGGGGAAGACGAACAGCGCGTCGATGTCGTGAGTCATCAGCAGTTTGCGCAGGGCGAAGGTGCCGACGGTGATGGACCGGTCGGGGTCGAGCACAGTTTCCGGCTCCTCGCCCGCGATCTCGACGCGGACCGCGCGCGAGGAGGTCTCGCCACTGCCGTCACGCACTGCCTGCATGATCCCCGGACCACCGCCTGTCACCGTCGTCCAGCCGCGGTCTGTGAGCGCCACACCTAACTCACGGGCCATTTCGTAGCCGGGCCGGCCACGTGCGGCCCGTGCCGAGCCGAACACGGTGGCTACGCGCGTCTCCTTCGCCAGCGCACGCGAGGTCTCGCTCCATGTGCGTGCGCCTTCCACCTCACGTGCGATCGACTGCAACGTGGTGAGAAGTGCGCCCTGGGTGTGTTCGGTCATCGTTCGCTCTCTTTCCTGGAAAGCTCGTAGGTGTCGCTTCTGTGGTCCAGATCGGCCGCCACAGCGGCGGCCACCTCCCAGGCACCTTTGAAAGGGGCGCCCACGTCGGGCGTCTCGGGGTCATGCACCGCGCGTCGCGCCAGTCGTGCGAAGTGCGCGATGTATCCGCTGTCGGCGGCGAGTCGGCGGTTCACCTCCCGTACCGCCGCGGCCTTCTCCTCCTCGCGCGCCCGCGCGTCGATCGTTTCGTAGGGGCCGGTGAGGAACGGCCAGAGGGCATGTCCAGATCGCGCTGCCATGTGCCGGGAGATGAGGACCTGGCTCCAGTTCTGCGGGGGTAGCGGCACGTAGGGCAGGTTCGCCTGGGACACCTCGATCAGGGTGGTCATGCCCGGTGAGCTGAGCACGACGTCGCAAACGCCCAGAGCGGCCCGGAACCCGTCCCTGGACAAGTGCCGCACCGGCCCGGCCGCGGTCAGCGAGAACGCACCGTTCGCGCTGTTCATGGCGACGCTGACGTCGTACGAGTCGTCCCGCACCGCAGCGAGCAGACGCTCCGCCAGCGCCAGGTACACGTGGGCCGAATCGTGCCCGGCCGGGTTGCTGAGGCCTCCGAGCTGGACCAGGGCCCGCATCCGACCCGCCGGCCGGGCACCGGCGGACGGTGGTGGGGCCGTCGGCGCCACGATTCCGGAGACCGGAGTGACCCCGGGCAGGCCCAGCCCGGCGAGGTTGGCCGCGCTGCCGAAGAGGTCCTGCGCGAAGTAGGCCCGCACCCGCTGCAGCGGGCTGTCCTCGGGAATGTCGGCCCGCTGCCACATGAAGCCGAGGCTGTCCACGTAGTACGTCGAGGCGGCCAGCGCGGGTGACGCGATCAGCTCCGGGGCGAGAACGTTGACCACGGCGTCGGCCGCCTCCAGCACCGACGAGTTCTCGCGCAGCGTTCGGGAGTCGAGGTGCTCGGAGCACAGGCCGCGCTGGGCGCGGAAGAAGTCCAGCGCGGAGTCCGCTCCGTAGTACCGGACGTCCATGCCGTGATCCTGGGCCAGGACCTGACCGATGCTGTACGCCTTCGACGCCGGCCCGAAGCCGAAGGGCGTCGCCACGACGGCTATGCAAGGGGGCCGACGGCGGATCGGTGACGTCACGGCTCCTCCTTGACGGGGCGTGGGCTGCGAGCGATGTCCTCCGGGGAGCGGTTGATGAAGTCCACCGAGACCGTGTCCGGTCCGACGCGGAAGCGGGAGAAGTGGCCCGTGTCCCATCGCATACGGCGGATTCCCCGCATCTGGGCGCCGAGTGCCTTCTCCACCAGCCACGCGTGGGGCCCGCCGTGGCCCACCACGAGCACCCGCTGCCCAGCGTGCAGCGCGGCCAGCTTCCCGAAGAAGGTGAGCACACGCTCCCGGGCCTGCTCGTAGGTTTCCTCGTCCCCGTGCTCGCAGAGATCGCTGTTGCCGTTCAAGACCCGCTCCGCCTCCTCGCCGAGCAGGGTCCGTACCTCGGCGAGTCCGGTTCCGGCGAGCGTGTGGAAAACGCGCTCGCGCAGCGCTGCGTCGCGGCGGATGTCGAGACCAAGCGGGCCGGCCGCGAGCGTGGCGGTCTCCTCGGCGCGCAGGAAGTCCGAGGTGTACACCACGTGCGGCACGAACCGTTCGACGGCGTGCCGTGCCGCCCTGGCCTCGTCCCGTCCGCGCTCGGACAGCCCCATTCCGTACGGATCGGGATACACGTCCTGCGGGTAGTCCGGGGCACCGTGGCGCAGGAACAGCACATCCGCATCAATCGCGGCGGCGGCCTCCTCCTCCTCGCCCTGGGACGTCAGTTCAAGGAGGTCCAGAACGTCGTCCGCCACCTCTTCGGGCTGCTTGCCGTCGATGTCCAGCAGCAGGCCACCCGGGCGGAACTGCGCGTGCAGCTCGCGCATCCTGTCCTCGTCCATGCGGGCCAGCGGGTCACGGGAGGAGTTGCGGTCCATGAGGTCGTCGAGACCACCCATCAGAGTGACCGTCACCAGGCGCAGTCCCTTCCTGCGAAAGCGCAGGTGCTGGGCGTCCAGGAAGTCGGTGTCCTCGAACACACCGTCGATCACCGGTGTGAACCCGCTGTCGAGATAGGAGATCGCCAGGTCCAGGCAGCCGAGTTCGGACGCCTCGATGGTGAAGGCGCTGAAGTCCCTGGGCTGCGCCATGTAACGGACCGAGTCGTTGGAGATCCGGACGGCGGGGGTGAGCTGGTTGCGCAGGAGTGCGGCTGTGGTTGTCTTGCCCGAGTTGGGCAGACCGCGCAGCAGCAGCGCGATGCGGTTCATGGCCGTATTACCTTTCACTTGCCAGGTGGTGACGGTTTAACACGATGGCCTCTGCCATCGCTGCGACGGCGGAGTCCGTCAGGTACTTCGAGGTGGGAACGCTGAGGATCCTGGGCGCCAGCGCGATGGCCTTCTTGGGCCGGGCGTCGGAGAACAGTCCACTCGGTTCGTTACGCCGGAAGAGACCGTAATCAAGGTACGTCTTCTTCCAGACGGTCCGTGCGAGCACGTTGCGGGAGGCGAGCGCGGCGCAGAAGTCCTTGGCGTCGGACTCGCTCAACGCCTCGAACAGGATGTGCGAACCGGCGTCCCCCTCCGGCATGTCACTGTCGAGGACGGGTACGTCGCTGCCGATGGCCTCCCGCAGGTGAACACGGTGGCGGCGTTGACGCGCCAGGGTGTCCTCCAACGCATCCGCCTGGTCCATGACGAGGGCCGCCTGCATCTCGGTCATGCGCAGGTTGTCGCCGACGATCGCGCGCTCGTCGTCCCAGTCGGGGAGCCCGCCTCCGTGCCGTACTGCACCGAGATCGGCCATGCGATAGACACGTTCGACCACCTCGGCGCTGCCGGCCACCAGGCCGCCCTCACCGGACGCGATCTGCTTGGACTGCTGGAAGCTGGTCACCGCGACGTCGGCGAGCTGTCCCGCCAGGCCGTCCGAGGACCGGGCGCCCAGCCCCTGGCAGGCGTCCTCGATCAACGGCACGCCCAGTTGGTCACAGAGCGCGCGTATCCGCCCCACGGGCACCGCGTGACCCTGCACATGGACGATCATCACAGCTGCGACGGGCCCGCCGGGTGACTCCAGGGCCGCTGTGTCAACGGTGAGGGCCGTGTCCATGTCCAGTGGTACGGGCACGGCGCCGACCGCGGCAATGGCCATGGCACAGGCGATGAAGGAGTACGCGCTGACCAGCACCCGGTCACCCGGCTCGACTCCGATCGCGCGGAGCGCCAACCGTAGTCCCACGGTGCCGTTGGCCACCGCCACCGCCGCTTCCTGGTGCAGGTAGGCGGCGAGATGGCGCTCGATGAGCGTGTTCGCCGACTCGCGGTCCCCCTCGACGTAGCGGAAGAGCTGACCGTCGTTCAGTACGGAACGGAAGTGCGTGAGGGAGTCGGGATCCTCGCGCGACAGGTCGAAGAACTGGTGGGGGTTGATAGTCGTCATAGCGGGCTCATCCAATCTTCACCAGGAGGGGTTCCGTGGACCTGTGGCCGCCGCGCACGACGCGCTTGCCACTCGTCCGGAACATGGGCAGCGAGGACGGCGGCAGCGCGTGCATCGGCTGTACGGGGCCGAAGGCCGCCTTGATCAGTTCGACGTGGGCGCCCGTGGCCGAGGGGCGCGGGTAGAGCGGCATCCGGGTCCAGCCCGCAGTGGAGTGGGCCGGCAGGGGTGGCAGGCGGAAGTGCGCGGACAGAGAGCTGCTCGTGAAGCGCGCGACGGCCTCCATGCGCTGCGCCAGCCACAGATCGGCACGGTCCAGGGCCTGCGGCAGCAGGTCGAACAGAGGGGCCGGGAACCGCGCCGGTGACGGAGGACGCGGCAGGTGGCGGTCGGTGTTGTTGCCGCGCGAGACCGTGCCTCCCACCCTCTCGGCCGGGCCCAGGAGAGCACCACCCGCGCCCAGCGAGACGGGTTTGGACGGACCGAACGAGATGACCGCGAACGCCCCGGTGGCGCCGGCCGGAACCCCCCGCACGGAAGAGCCCCAGGTTTGTGCCACGTCCTCGATCACCGTGACGTCCGGCGGCACCGCGTCCGCGATGCCCCGCACGTCGCACGGCAGCCCGTACTGGTGCGCTGCGACGACGGCGCGGGTACGGTCCGTGCAGGCCGCGGCCACGTCGCCGGAGCTGAGGGTCAGTTCCTCTCCCACCCCCACGAACACCGGCACCGCACCCACACGCACGACCGCGGCGGCGATCGAGTGGCAACCGACGTCGGGTACCACCACCTCGTCGCCGGGGCCCGCTCCCAGCACGCCGAGGGCGACTTCGAGTGCCGCCGAACCGGAGGCGGTGAACTCGGCCGCTGGTTGCCCGAGCCGACGCAGCAGCTCCGCGACTGCCGCACCGGCGGCATGGTCAGCCGAAAGCATGTCTCAGCCCCCTACCCTGGTCATGCGTCCGGGTCACGCCCGCGTCGAAGGCCAAGCGCTCCTCGGCCCGGCGAGCGCCCAGTTGCGGGTCGCCGTACCAGAGGTCCACTCGCGCGGGACGGTCGCTGTGGAGCAGGTCCTTGAGCGCGTCCGGGCTGCCGTGCAGGTCCACCGTGCAAATGCCGCGGTCGGCCCACTCTCTCCGCAATCCCTCGGTCAGCAGGTACAGGCCGGGCGAGTAGCGCCGGTAGGACTCGTCGTAGGACCACTTCAGGCACATCACCCGATCCTTGACCCGTGCGTCCATCCGGAAAGCGACCGGCCGGTCATGATCCTTCAGGAAGGACACCGTCACCGTGCCGGTCTCGACGAGCCGGCGGTAGAGCTCGTCCTGGCCCGCTCGCATGCGCATGCTCTGCCCCCGCTCGGCCTTCCACGAGCGGTCGTCCACCTCCAGAACGTCCTCGGCCGCCCGTGCCCCCCACCGCCCGAAGCACAGGGTCAGCCCGTCGCGCTCGACCAGGCGGCGTTTGCGAGTCAGTTGAGACGTGCCACGGCTCAGGGCGCGCTGCCACAGGTCCTCGCCGTCGAGGGACCAGTCGACCAGGGAGTTCGGCGGGCGTTCCCAAACGGCGAACCCGTCGTAGCCCCGGACACCGGCACAGGAAGCGTCCACCAACGGGAGGTACACCGCGAGACCTGTGAAACGGTGGACGTCCGACACCAGGTCGGCCAGTAGGTCCAGGCGGACCGTGTCCGCCAGCAGCGGCTGGTCGTCGCAGACGGCGGTGCACGCGGCTCCGTCGCGGGTGAAAGCCGCGACCGCGCCGTCCGTCAGGACCACGATCACGCTCCGGCCGGAGGCGGCCAGCGCCCGCGCGTAAGCGGGAGACTGCTGGATACGGGTGCCGAACTGCTCGTACCTCTCCTCCCAGCGCAGCTGCTGGTTGTCGGTCAGCTCCTCCCACCCACCGATCCAGGTGCCCGGCCCACCCTCCCCGTACGATCGCGCGTGAACGGTTCGGTGCTGCGAGGAGCCGATGCGGGGGAAGGGCTCGGGGGGCGGGCCGACGGTCGTCATCCGAACTCCTCCGCAACGTCGGGCCGTCCGCCCGCCCGACGCCACCGCAGGTGCGGATAAGCGCAGGCCCGGGCTCCGAAGCCGGTCATGAAGTGGTCGATGCTGGGGATCACGCTTCCTTCGAAGTCGAACGTGCTGATCCCCGGATCCCTGACCGCAGCTTCGACGGCCGCGTCCACCAGTAGGCTGGGCACGCCGCGGGCTCCCTCGCGGTCGAACCAGGAGTGCATCAGCACCGCCGCGCCGTCGCACTCCAGGACGAACACCTGACCCCGGCAGACACCGTCCTGATCGAGAGCCGCAAGGCAGAGACAAGGATGGTCGCGGCTGATCCTCAAGCCTGCCCGCCGCCGCTCGGCGACGGCCGCGTCCGACTGTCCGACGACGGCCCGGGAGAAGTCGAAGTCCTCCGGGGGCACTCCGGCGACGCTGTGCCGCCGCGCCGCCGCGCGTACGTGATTGCGTGCCGTGGGCACGTACGACTGCCGAGGCTCCTTGGCCCGGTCCAGGGCAAGCAGGCGCGTGTGCCGGCACCTCACCTCGGCGCCCAGCTCGGCCAGTGCGGCAACCTCGCTGAACCGCGGGTCCATCGGCAGGTCGATCGAGTACACCCGCTCCATGACTGCCGCGGCCATCGAGACGACCGTGCGATGCCGGTCGACGGGGTGCAGGGCAGGGTCGGTCCACGGCGAGGCGTACGGCAGGAGTCGATATGCCCGGCGCGCGGCGGGGCCGCCGTCGTCCTCGTCCAGCGGGCAGACCCACACGCCTGCCGTGCTGCCGCGGCGGGTGCGGCACACGATGTTGAGCGTGCGTCCGTAGACCTCCGCCGCCGAAGGCGAGTTCCACACATGGACGGGGAGCGTTCGTACGATCTCGGCCAGCTCTTCTCGAGAGACGATATCGCTGTGCATCTTCACCTTTCCGGGGCGGACCGGCTGACGCGTTGGCACCGGCCGGCAATGGGCTCCGAGACGATGGCGTCGTCTACATCGCGTCCAGCATCGCGAACGCCTCCTGAAGGCTCGTGGGTACCTTGCCCGTCGTCGACGCCATGTCCCGGGCCATCCGGAGTTCGGACGTGGTCCGCTCGCGCATTACCGGCGGTGCGCCCTGCCCGGTGACGATCGCCTCGTCGAGCTCGGAGTAGTGGTTCAGTGCCCAGCTCGATCCGGTCGACGACGTCAGCGCCCGCAGCAGTACGTCGTGATCCACGCCCAGTTGCCGCGCGGTTCTGATCGCCTGGAGCGCGGCATGCCGGTTGCTGTAGAGCAGCCAGTTGTTGCAGAGCTTCACGGTCATCCCGGCACCGGTCGGCCCGGTGTGCACGACGTTGTCGGCGTACAGCTCCAGAGTCGGCCGCGCAGCTGCGACCTCGGCCTCCTCGCCACCGACGAACAGGGACAGCGATCCCTCGCGGACCGGGCCACCGCGGCGACTGAGCGCGGCGTCGAGCAGAGTGTGGCCGTACGTTCCGCTCACGCGCTCGCGCAACTCCCGCACGGTGTCGGGGATGAGCGTGGTGTGCAGCACCACGAGGGAGCGCGGGGGAGCGGACGCGCACAGTCCGCTGTCGGCGAAGAGCAGCGCCTCCACGTCCTGGAGCCGCTTCACGACCACGAGATGCGCGGACGCCGCGCGGGCGGCCTTCTCGGCCGTCGTGTGCCGGTGGAAGTTCGGCGCCTTCAGATCCACTTCGGCGACCGGGTCGTAGGCGTGGAGTACCGCTTCGCGCCCCACCAGGCACCGCGCGATGTCCGCGCCCATTTCTCCGAGGCCGTACAAGGCTATGTCCGACACGGGACGTTCCTTTCATCGGTTTCGTACAGTCGTCCGAGGGGTTGTCAGCTTTCCGGAGCGGGGCTCGCAGCCCGCGCCCTGGCCAGGAGCAGAAGCAGTCCCGCGCCCACGCCGAGCGTCAGGATCGTGCCGACGTAGACAGCCGTGACGGGCAGGTGCAGCAGGAGAAACGCCACGACGAGTGAACCGATCAGCTGAGCCGGTCCCTGCACCGCGCCGAACAAGGCGAACGCCTGGGCGGAGCCGACCGGTCGCCAACGATCCTGGACCTCGCTCTGCAGAGCGGCGTCACCGCCGCTGAGCAGACCGACCATCGCGTACAGGCCGATGGTCAGTACCGCGTGGCCGGCGCTGAGCCCGAACAGCGCCTGGACGCAGAAGCCCATGAGCACGATGTGCGGTGCCCGTCGACGCGCCCACCGTCCGACCGCTCCTCCGGAGACCAGCACACCACTGACCATCGCCGTGAGGGCGAAACAGGCGTTCGCCGTGCCCGCGATCCACGATCGGTCCGGTGACCCTTCGGTCAGGAGGGGAACGAACATACTGAACGCCAGTGTGTGGGTCAGTTCCATCAGGAGCAGTGAGGCGGTGAACAGACCCAGGAGGCGCGGCGAGAACACGTTGCGCCAGGCACCGGAAACCGCCTGCGGCGATGCGGTGGCCCGGATGCCGGTCTCCGCAGCCTCGCCGGAAGGCTCTCCGTGCTTCGCGACCTTGCGGACGGGGGCCCGGTTGACCAGAACGAACACCAAGAACTGCAACCCGATACCGAATGCGTACGAAAGAGCACAGATCGCGAGGGACACGGCGATTCCGACCGTCGAGGCCAAGGCGCCCCCGAGGGCCCACCCGACCACGACCGACGCCTGGGAGGAGACGGCGAGCATCGCGTTGAGCCAGGTCAGTTGTTCCAGCCCGACCGCCTGGTCGGCGACCCAGCCCCGCATGGCCGGCAGGTAGAAGGCTCCGAACGAGGAAAACAGGAACATGCCCACATAGATGTGCCAAGCCTGGAGTCCGCCGCCGCGCACCAGCAGATACAGCACCAGCGCGACCGTGAACGCGCCGACGTCCGCGAGCAGCATGACCCACCGGTGGTCCAGCAGCCGGTTGACGCTGCGAACCCACCGGACGAGGAGCAGTGCCGGCAGGGCGCCGGCCGCGACGACCAGCGGAACGCTCGCAGGGGACCCGGTGACGTCGAGCGCGAGCAGGGAGAGCAGAAGGAGCAGCAGTGCCGAGGTGCTCTGGCTCTGCAAGGTCGACACGACGACCGTGGTGACCTCGCGTCGTTCTGACGGTTCGAAGTCCTTCCAGATCTCGGATCGTGTACGCACGTCCGTGGACGTCTCGACCATTCGCTCATCACCTCCGTCGCCCTATCCCGATGCCACCCTCCCTTTCATATCTCCAGTCGCGTCACGCGGATGCTCCACCGCGTGGCTTTGGCTGAAAGGGAGGGCGGGAGGGGACGGTGGTTTGACGGGTGTTCCACCGTGGCTTTCGGCTCGACGAACTGCGACGACATGCGAGAACGTCTTCAAGGGGCGGGCAGTATCAACAAAATTGCGGTGACGTGATGTACGGCTGAGTTCAGACCACGGCACACGGACCGCACGTCGGCCGGGCGTGGATGGCACCACGTGCTTCGGAGCGAACGACGGATCGGGCCTGCGCGTATGCGGATAGAGTTTTAAAGTTGTCCTACTGGCGGGAGTTAAGCCCCGGGTAATCCATCTCCTTCCTGTGCCGTCGGAAGAAAGGCTACGGCGATGGTGTGGTTCTGCCTGTGCGGAGCCCCAGGGCCAAGCAGCGATCGGAAGGCACACTTTTACGCCATCCCTGAGAACCGACCCGCACTGACGCTGACGGGACGACGTCTCACGCCGGTACTTGGCGGACCGGTCAGCCAGTGCCGCGACCGCTCGTTTCATCCGGGTAAACGGGTGCCCGGTGAATGGCCGGTTGAGAACGGGGCACTTGGTGCCGTTGTTGACCCGCTCGCATACATGGGATTGACTTTCGCACCGACGTCGGCGGCCGGTGATCCGGTTGTCCGTCTGCGATTTCGGTTCTGCCGGCCCTGGGAGGTTGCACGGTGAAACCGGGCGAGTGGGAAGCCCTGCTGTACGACTGGCACAACGATCACCGGCTGAACCGTCAGAGGCGTGATGTCTCGTACTGGCTCGACCTCATCAGCCCGAACGAGCGGGTTCTGGTCCTCGGCGCCGGTACCGGCCGGGTGGCCGGGCCCCTTGCCAACCGGTCCCGACGTCAAGTGACCGCGGTGGACCTGAGTGAGGAACGACTGGCACGCATGCCCCGGTCATCGGGGCTCTTCCCGGTCTGCGGGGACATGCGTCGTCTGCCCCTGCGCGGGCATCACGACGCCGCCGTCATGCCCTACTCGACGCTACAGCTGCTGCTGTCGGCCGAGGACCGCCAACGGGCCCTTGAGGAGACCGCCCGCGTTCTTGCTCCGGGTGGGCACGTCTATATCGATGTCAGTCAGAACTTCGAGACACGGGCGGAGCGCGACTGGCACCTCTGCGTCGCGGAGCTGTGCGCGGAGACCGGAGATGTGAGGGTGGAGGAGTGGGAGCGCAACTGCCTGATGTTCGATCACGTGGTGATCGAGAAGGTTTTCCGTTCCGGAAGCGAGATCCTCACCCAGGTGAGCGAGCGGTGGGTTTATCATCACGTGCTTGATCTGGAAGGCGCACTGGAACGGGCCGGTTTCGACCTAGTGCGGATTGATCGAGGCTATGGCGACGAGCTATCTCCCCACCGGCTCATCTACCACGGTCGTCGCAGAGGTTGACCCTCTGAGACCGACCGGCAAATGGGTTTCGGCGTCGCGGCCGAAGTCGACGTCGGCCGCGACGCCGAAGCCGAGCCTGTTGCCCCAGGCGACCGATCTCTGTGACCTTACCGACAGGACAGGGTGAGCGTCAGTGGCGAAATCCCCATCACCCAACCTTCTTTTCCTGTCGAGCGCTGATGAATATCCCTCCCTGCAGTGAATCGTCAGGGATCACCTGTGCGCATCCGGGGAGCGGGAATCCCTGGCCCGGTCCTTCAGGCGGATAGGTGTGATTTTCAAGTGCTCTCGCTGAACCGGGCAAGTGGATCGCCGCGGTGTTGTGGTGTTCGAGGACGTCATTCCGACTGACTGGTGGGCGGGTTTGCGTATCGTGCGTGGCTTCTCGTCGACGGTGCGGTGATTGAATGTGGTCTGGCTTTGAATTCCGTCTGGCTTGAGTGCGGGCTCAACGAGCGGCACGGCGAGGCCAGGTGGGGAATGATCTCCAAGCACTGTCGTAAGGCAGCGAAAGATATTGTGAACCGCCCCGGCTCGCATAGCGTGAGCGGGCGGGCGCACGCGATCATGATGCTGGAGCGGTTCATCCGCCACATACGGCAGCACGACGACGTGTGGTTCGCGACGCTGGGTGAGATCCACGACCGCTGGAGCGACTGAGGGCATGAGCCGGGCAGGTTGTCAGAAGCTGATGCTCTCAGCCGTCAGCCAGGTGCTGTCGCGCCATCCGGTGGGTCAGGGCAGTTCGGATTCAAGGCGGCGCTGCAGTTCGCTGAGGGTCTCGCGTGCGAGGTCGAGCCTTTCCGGGTCGAGGCCTTCGGTGGTGCGGAGAGCCAGGCCCGGCGCCCTGCTGGCCAAGGAAATCGCAGGCATCGACGGAATCGCCGACGGCCGTCTCACGCTCGGTGTCGGCGTCGGGTCGCGCGAGGACGAGTTCACCGTACCCGGGCACGAACTGCACGGCCGTGGCGCGCGATTGGAATCCGACCTGGAGACGTACCGCAAGATCTGGAACGGGGAGCCGGTCGGCAACGGACCGAACCCGGCTGTGCCGCCGGGAACCCGACAAGTCCCCATGCTCTTCGGCGGATACTCCGCTCGTGCACTGGACCACATGGTGCGCTGGGGCGAGGGCTACATCGGTGGCTCGCTGCCGCCGGACATGACAGCGCCCAGATTCGAGGCGGCAAGACGGGCCTGGCAGGAGGCCGGCCGCCAGGGCGCTCCGAAACTCGTCGTACTCGCCTACTCCGCACTGGGCGACACCGAGGCTGGACGGGCGAACATCCAGGACTTCTACCGGCTGGCCCCCAAGGACATCGCCCTCAACGCGGTGCTCCGTACCACCCGGGAGACGATCGAACAGTCCAGCACGGAGTACACCGAACTCGGTATAGACGAGATCATCTTCGTTCCCGCCACGGACGACCTCGACGAGGTCACCAGACTCGCCGACGTCATCACCTGAACAACCGCCAGGAACCAGCATCAGGCAAGCCCCTCAAACACCCTGCGAGCATCACCCGTCCTCGATCCATGAGGCGTCGGGTGCCGTGATGGCCAGGTCCCTCATGCGCGGGATCGCCTTCTGCCGGATCTCTTCGGGGAGCAGGCCGGCACGGTGGAAGCGGCCAGTACCCGTGGGCGAAGATCGTCTTTGGTCGGTGCGTCGAAGTCCAGTAGGACCGCGGGAAGTTCGGGATATTCTGCGAGTTTGGTGCGCAGGAAGCCGTCGCTGCTGTCCCGCGACAAGCAGGAGAGGACGCTTTGCCGACGTACGCATTCCTCCGGTCAAGTCCCGTTTCCCGCGCAGAGCGCGAGCGCCACGCCCAGGGCCCGGACCCGCCGTTCCTTCCACCAGACCGCCGAGCTCCTGCGTCTGTTCGTGGAGCGCCGGGGACGCCCGCCCCGTGCCCGGGAGTGGATGGAAGCCGACGGTGAGCGCGTCATGATCGGCCCATGGCTCTGCAAGGTGCGCACCAGGCGAAATCTCCACCAACTGTCCGAGGAGAAGAGCCAGTTGATGAGGGAGATCCTCAAGGACGATTGGATCACGGCAGACCATGAACCCTCCACAGAGGAGCCCGGCCAAGTCCCGGAGATCCCATAGTTTTTTGCTTCCATAGAGTGCACAGTTCAACCCGAAGCCGCCAGGGCAGAAACCCCGGACTCCCAGCGGCCGGAGACAGCCCCTTCACCCGGACGACATAAGCACCCCGAAAAACAAAACCCGACAGCAGCCCAACCACCCCACCCAGCAGCCGCGTTGAGGAATCCGCGAAGCGGATTCCGTCAGCTCGGATCGCGGAGCGATCCGAGCTGGCGGTCAACGGAGTTGACCGCCGGTCAACGGGTTGACCACCCAGCCGCGCGGAGCGCGGCTGGGTTCCGTCGCGTAGCGACGGCGCGTCGTGTC